>NZ_PZZM01000001.1:0-600000 GCF_003046175.1 Bosea sp. 124 | reverse complement strand
GAAAGATTGCGCTGCAGGCCGGAGAGATCGTGCTTCGGCCGGGCGCGGCCGAGAACGCGCACCGCGCTGGCCCCGAAGGACAGCGCCGCCGCGAAGGTCTCGAGCCCGATCTGCGTGATCTCGTTGACCCGCAGCGGCAGCACGCGGGCCGGCAGGCCGTCGCCGAAGCGGGCGAGCGCGTCGATCAGCGCCTCGCCATGCTCGCCGTCATGCAGCAGCACGACCGGCTCGCGCCCGCCGGCCTCGGCATAGGTCGCAAGCAGCGTGCGCAGCCGGCGCAGCAGCGCGTCGGTCGGGGGCAGGGCATAGGTCACGGCGCCGGTCGGGCAGACAGCGGCGCAGGCGCCGCAGCCGGCGCAGATTTCGGCCGAGATCGCGACATGGTCGCCATTGGGCGTGATCGCGCCGGTCGGGCAGAGTTCGAGGCAGCGCGTGCAGCCGGTCTTCTGCGAGCGGGAATGCGCGCAGAGATCGTCGTTCAGCCGGACATAGGCGGGCTTGTCGAACTCGCCGACGAGATGGCCGGCCTCCGCGACCAGTTTCTCGATCGCGGCCGGGCTGCCGGGGTCGGCGCGCAGATAACCGGCGCGCAATTCGCCGGCCGGAAACAGCGGCGTCCCGCCCGAGACGTCGATGACGATGTCGCAATGCGAGGTTGCGCCCTGGCGCGGCTCGCCGAAGACCAGCCTTGCCCGCGATGACGGCGCAGGCGCCGCATAGTCGTCGATCCGCAATTCGAAGGCGCCGAGCCAGCCGCTGGCGGCCGCGATCGTGCCCTTCAGCACTGGCGTCTCGATCACGCGCGGCGGCGTGATCTCGCCCGGGCGGCTGAGCAGGATCGTGACGTCGAGATGCTCGGCTAGCCGCTGGCCCACCGACAGCGCGACCTCGTCGCGGCCATAGACCAGGGCGACACCCTTGCTGGTCAGGGTGGTGAAGGAGACCGGAGGCATCGGCTCGGCGGCGGCGGCGAGCAGCGCCGCCATCTTCGGCCCGGTGGCCTTCGCCTCGCGCGCCCAGCCGGCGCTCTCGCGGATATTGGCGAAGACGAGTTCGCCCGCATAATCGAGATCGGCCGCGATCTCCTCGAAGAGCGGCGCCTCCTGCGTGCAGCCGACGGTGATGTTGGCGCTCTCGGCCAGCGCCCGCGTGAACAGCTCCGTCTGCGTCCGGCAGAGATGCCTGGCGGTGCGGATGTCGCTACCCTTGCAGCCGCGCGCCAGCGCCGCGCCATCGAGTGGCATCGTATCCTCGCACGAGCACACCATCAGCGTGCGGGTGGCGTCTTGCATCGTCGGCGCATCCTCGGGTGGCGGCGTTGTGTCGCCTCTCTTGCGATAATCCATGCTTATATGGAATTGGAGTGGTTCAAAAGAAACGAACGATGAGTAATTCGTCGCGCCCTCGGAGGATATTGCGATCATGGCGGTGAGCGCCCAGCGCCCGGACGATCTGCGCCGCGAGCCGGTTCTGCCGCCGGGCTTCTCGCTCGTGGCTCTGCGCGAATCGGGCGATGCCTTCGCCCATGCCTGCGCCATCGCGTCGGAAGCTGGCGCTGCGACGCTGGTCTGGACGCGGCGCTTCGACATCGTCGAGTTCGCGGTCGTGCTGGAGCCGGAGAGCCCGCTCGGAGAGGCGCGGCTCGCCCAATACCTCGCGATGAATGCACTGGCCGACGCGCTGGCCGTCCACAGCCCTCCCGAGCGGCCGATCTTGTTCCGTTGGCCGGACGCGCTGATCTACGATCTAGGCCTGATCGGCGGCGGCAGGCTGGCCTGGCCGGAGGGCTGCGGCGAGGACACTGTGCCGGACTGGCTGGTCTTCGGGGCGATGTTGCGCGCCACGACGATGACGCCCTTCGCGGCAGGGCATGTCGGCGTCGGCATGGCCGAGGAAGGATTCGAGGAGGTCGATGCGGTCGATCTGATCGAGGCCTTCGCCCGCCATCTGATGCTCAGCGTGACGCGCTGGCAGAGCGACGGCGCGAAGGCGACGGCCCTGCGTTGGCTCGACCGGCTCGACAAGGTTCCCGGCACCCGCCACGGCATCGACCCCAATGGCGACCTCGTCGTGACGACGCAGGCCGGCACCGGGCGCCGCAGCCTCGTCGAGGCGCTGGCGCGGGTTGACTGGCTCGATCGCGAGAGCGGCGGGCCGAAGCTGTGAGCGCCGTCAAGCTGCCCCGCGCCATCCGGCTCGACCCGTCCGACACCTTCGTGTTTCGCCGCGCGGCCGAGCCAGGCGAATGGCTGGTGACCGGCTCCTTTCTGTTCGGTCAGGCCGACCCGACCGGGCTCGATCCGAAGGCGCGGGCGGCCTTCCGCTCCGGCTTCCTCGGCGTCGCGAGTTTCGGCTGGAGCACGCTGGCGGTGGTGACGGATGCGACCGAAGCCGAGCGCGAGGCCGCCATCGCCCAGCTCGCCGGGCATCTCATCGACAAGCTCGGCGCGCCTGATCTCGCCACGGCGCGCGCGGCGGCGGCCGAGGAGATCGCCTTTGCCGCCTCGCTCTGCGATCATCCGGCCCAGACACTGCTCGCGCTGCACCGGACGCAGGAGGATGGCGAGATCCGCGAGCGCTTCCGCACCCTGACGCCGCGCGACGCGGGCCAGAGCGAGGGCTTCCGCGCCTTCGAGTTCCTGGAGGTGGCGGGCGAAGATGACGGGCCCGCCGAGCAGGTCGATCTCCTGAGCCTTGGAAAGCCTCGATGAACCGCGAAGAGACCGGGCTGGCATGACGCATTTCTGGGCCACATCGGGCCATCTGCTGCTGGACCGCGAGCCTGGCGGCGGCCTGCGGGTCACCGATGATTTCCTCAAGGCTTATCTGGCGCGGCCCGAATTGCTGCCGCCGGACGAAGCCTGCGACGCCGAGCGCGCCTTGCATGCGAAGCTGATGCAGGAGCCGCAGGCCGAGATCGCGCCCGCCGATGTCGCGGGCATCCTCGACGAGGATGCCCGCGAGAACTGGCGCTTCATGCTGGGCTGGCGCGACCGGCTCCTGGCCGCGCCGACGCTGGAGGCCGCCTATGCCGGCATCATCCGCGAAGGCGCTGTCAGCATTCCGCCGCTGTTCCTCGACCAGCTCGTCCACGTCATCCTGCGCGCGGCGCTCGACGAGGTCGACGACCCCTATGTCGCGCGCGCCGCCGAATGCCTGTTCCGGCCGCAGCGTGTCACCCATCACGAGAACACGATCCTGCTCGCCGATGCCGACATCATCGAGGGCCACGAGGCCGATCGCCACGCCTCGCCTTTGCTCGCGATGCTGGGAGGTCCGGCCGCGACCTCGCTCGACATTCTGAAAGCCGCCAATGCCGACCAGTACTGGCAGCGCTCGGACGGCTTCGACATGGTGCTCGATCTCGGCGGGGCGCCGTCGGGGCGTGCGGCGCTCGGCCAGGCGCTGCGCCACTGGGTCCGCCAGATCCATGGCTTCGATGTCGCGATCACGCCGCTGGAAAAGGTCAAGGACGCGGACTGGCGCTGGTTCGTCGGGCTCGACGCACAGGCGACGGGCATCGGCAACGCGCTGTGGCAGGGCGAGACGGTGAGCGAGGAGGCGCTGTCGCGCGTGCTCGCCCTCTACAGGATGACCCTGCCTGACGACGTCCCGGTCTTGCCGGCGGCCAAAGGCAAGCCGATCTATCTGGTCATGGCGATGTCGCCGGACAGGATCATGCGGCTGAAGCCGCAGAACCTCGTCACCGGCCTGCCGCTCGCGATCCGCGAGATGGCCAACTGAGGACGGAAGCATGACCCAGCAGCACATCGAGGTCGGCATCGTCGTCGAGCGTCGCACGGTCGTTTCGCCCTGGATCGATCACGCCTGGACGCCGCTCGCCATCCTGCCCGAGCCGCCGGCGCTCGCGCCCTGGACCGAGCTGCCCGGTACGCCCGACCGGCGCAGCATTTATCTCGGCCCCGCCACCCTGACGCTGCATTCGGTCGACACCGCCCATTTTCGCGAGAATTTCCAGGCCGGTCGCGCCAGGCTCTGGGTCGCGATCCGGCCGACCGGCATCGAGCCGGAGATCGAGTTCGTCGGCGTCACGGCGGACCCGTTCGAGGGCGAGGTCTATGCCGAGAATGTCGGCGACGTCGTCGAGGCGCTGCCGATGCCGCAGGCCATCGCCGAGCAGGTGCTGGCCTTCTTCGAGGCGCATCATGTCGAGCGCGAATTCATCAAGCGCAAGCGCACCGAGCACGATCCGCGCAAGGGCGCCGCGCCGCGCCCCGACCCGGGAACGCGCCGGCGCGAGGACGAAGCATGAGCGCCGATGCGCCCGAGGATGAAGGCTTCCTGAGCCGCTGGTCGCGCCGCAAGCGCGCGGTGGCCGAGCCTGAGGCTCTGCCGGAACCATGCGCGGCCGGGCTGCCCGAGGACGCAACGATGCCGGCCGCCACGGCCGACGTCGCCGAGCCGCCGTCGCTCGACCTCATCGACAAGGATTTCGACCTCGCGCCGTGGCTCAAGCAGAACGTGCCGGAGACCTGGAAGCTGGCGGCGCTGCGGCGGGCCTGGGAGAGCGATCCCGCGATCGCCGGCTTCGAAAATCCGGCCCGTGACTACGCGCTCGACTGGAACACGCCGGGCGGAGCGCCCGGCTACGGCCCCCTGACGGAATCGGACGATGTCGCCGCGATGGTGCGCGGCATCTTCGGCGAGGCTCCCGAGCCGGAAGCACCCGTCATCGCCGCTGACGAAGCGACAGGCGGCGTGATGCCGCATCAACTTTCGTCTAATGACGAAGGTGTGAAGTTGGATGCTGCAGCGCAAGAAGACGGGTCTTCGCACGCAGAGTTGGCGGCCGTCCGATTGAGCGGCGACGCTGCAAGCGCTGGCGATACCGGCTCTGCTGCACCGGAAATAGCGCCGCCGGTCTATGCTGCGGTGCAAAATTCGCCCGAGCCGAAGGACGTTTCCGTGCGGATTCGCAAGCGTGGAGGTGGGGCAATTCCAATCTGAATCGAGATTGGAATGATTGTATTTATGAGTGATAAGCAGGCATTATCACTGCTCAAGGATCGGGCGGCTGCTTTCGCCGACGATCGCGAAGAGGACGATGGCCTAGCCTGATGCGCGACCCGGCACTGGAAAAAGCGATCGGTAGCGTTGGTGGCGTCAGGGCTCTGGCGCGCAGCCTCGGCATTTCGCAGCCCGCGATCTCGAGCTGGAAGCGTGTCCCGGCCGATCGCGTCCTCTCCGTCGAGGCGACCACCGGCATCTCCCGCAGCGACCTGCGTCCCGACATCTATCCGCCTGCAGGCCGGTCCCAGATCGCAAGGCCGGAAGCGCTCGACGAGATCGACGAGGCGCGCGCCCGTGAATGCGAACTGATCGGCGCTCTGCTCTGGCGCGCGCCGACCGCCGAGACTATGGCGGCGCTGCGCGGCCTTCAGGGCGACGCCTCGCCGCTGGGCATGGCGCATCTCGCCCTGGCCGAGGCCGCCGAGGAGGCGACCCCCGCGAGCCTGCGCGACGAGTTCTTCGAGCTTTTCATCGGCGTCGGCCGCGGCGAGCTTCTGCCCTATGCGTCCTATTACCTCACCGGCTTCCTGCATGAGCGGCCGCTCGCTCTCGTGCGCGAGGACATGGGCAAGCTTGGCCTGGCGCGGGCCGAGCGCGCCGGCGAGCCCGAGGACCATATCGCCGTCCTGCTCGACATCGTCGCGAAGCTGATCCGCGGCGAGGTTGCGGCCGAGGGCGTCGATGCCGAGCGCTTCTTCGCCCGGCATATCGAGGCCTGGGGCGAGCGCTTCTTCGCCGATCTGGAGGTCGCGAAGGCTGCGAGATTCTACAAGGCTGTCGGCCGTCTCGGCAGCTTGTTCCTGTCGATCGAGACGCAGGCGGCGAGGCTGCCGGCATGACGACGAAGATCGCGAAGCACCATGCGTGGGAGACGACGATGTCGAAGACCAAAGAGCCCGCAAAGCCCGCGGTCGACCGGCGCAGCTTCTTCAAGGCGCTCGGCGCCGGTGCCACGCTGGCCGCGACGCCGGCCATGGTGACGCCCGCCGCCGCCGTCGACCCCGGCAAGGACGAGACCAAGGCGCGCTACCGCGAGTCGGAGCACGTCAAGGATTTCTACCGGGTCAACCGTTACTGAGAGGCCGAGAACCATGCTGATCAAGCGCAAAACGGCCGATGTCCAGCGCGGCCGCCTCCAGTCGGCGATCGCCGGCCTGTCTTCCGGCGTCATGGACCGCCGTGCCTTCCTGCGCCGCTCCGGCCTCGTGGCGGGCGGCGTCGTGGCCGCTGGCGCGCTCCAGATCGGCTCGGTCCGCAAGGCGGAGGCTGCCGGCATTGGCCCTTCGACGGGCACCAAGATCATCAAGAACATCTGCACCCATTGCTCGGTTGGCTGCACGGTCAAGGCCGAGGTCAACAACGGCGTCTGGGTCGGCCAGGAACCGGCCTGGGAGAGCCCGATCAACCGTGGCTCGCATTGCGCCAAGGGCGCCTCGGTGCGCGAGCTGGTCCATGGCGACCGCCGCATCAAATATCCGATGAAGCTGGTCGAGGGCCAGTGGCAGCGCATCTCCTGGGACGTCGCGATCAATGAGATCGGCGACAAGATGATGCAGATCCGGGCCAAGTCCGGCGCGGATTCGGTCTACCTGCTCGGCTCGGCCAAGTTCTCCAACGAGGGCGCTTATCTGTTCCGCAAGTTCGCGGCCTTCTGGGGCACCAACAACGTCGATCACCAGGCGCGCATCTGTCACTCCACCACGGTCGCGGGTGTTGCCAACACCTGGGGCTACGGCGCGATGACGAACTCCTACAACGACATCCGGAACTCCAAGACGATCCTGTTCATGGGCTCGAATGCGGCCGAGGCCCACCCGGTCTCGATGCAGCACATCCTGTCCGGCAAGGAGCTCAACCGCGCCAACGTCATCGTCTTCGATCCGCGCCTGACCCGCACGGCCGCGCATGCGACCGACTATATCCGCATCCGCTCCGGCACCGACATCGCGGTGATCTGGGGCATGATGTGGCACATTTTCAAGAACGGCTGGGAGGACAAGGACTTCCTCGCTGCCCGCGTCTACGGCATGGACGACGTCCGCAAGGAGGTCGAGAAATACGACCCCAAGACTGTCGAGGACATCACCGGCGTGCCGGAAGCGCAGATGAAGCGCGCCGCCGAGACCTTCGCCAAGGTCAAGCCCGCGACCTTCATCTGGTGCATGGGCGTGACGCAGCATTCGGTCGGCACGGCCAATGTCCGCGCCATCTGCAACCTCTTGCTCGCCACGGGCAATGTCGGCGGCATGGGCAACGGCGCCAACATCTTCCGCGGCCACTGCAACGTCCAGGGCGCCACCGATTTCGGCCTCGATATTTCGAATCTGCCTTGCTATTACGGCCTGGTCGAAGGCGCCTGGCGCCACTGGGCCCGTGTCTGGGACGTGCCGTACGACGATTTCGTCACGCGTTTCGACGAGGTTCCGGCCAAGGGCGGTCGCCCGGCCCGCACCCGCAAGGCCAATATGGAGACCTCGGGCCACACCTCGACCCGCTGGTTCGACGCCGCCAATCTGCCGGCCGAGCAGGTCGACCAGATGGACAACCTCAAGGCCATGTTCGTCATGGGCCATGGCGGCAACACCATCCCGCGCATGCCCGATGCGGTGAAGGGGCTGGAGAAGCTCGAGCTTCTCGTCGTCGCCGATCCGCACCCGACCAACTTCGTCTCGCTCGGCGGGCGCAAGAATGGCACCTATCTGCTGCCGATCGGCACGCAGTTCGAATGCTCGGGCTCGCGCACCTGCTCCAACCGCTCGGTGCAATGGGGCGAGAAGATCGTCGAACCGATCTTCGAGGCCGCGAGCGACTATTTCGTCATCTACAAGCTGGCGCAGAAGCTCGGTTTCGCCGAGCCGATGCACAAGAACTTCGAGATGATCCAGGGCAAGTACGGCGCCGAGCCGTCGGCCGAGTCGATCCTCAAGGAGATCAACCGGGGTGGCTGGTCGACCGGCTATACCGGCCAGTCGCCGGAGCGCCTCAAGCTCCACATGGAGCACCAGGACAAGTTCGACCTGGTATCCTTGCGCGGCGCTGTCGGTTCGCCGGTCGAGAACGACTTCTATGGCCTGCCCTGGCCGTGCTGGGGCACGCCGGAGCTGAAGCATCCCGGCACGCACATCCTCTACAACACCTCGCTGGCGGCCAATAACGGCGGCGGCACCTTCCGGCCGCGCTTTGGCCTGACCCGCGAGCGCACCTTGCCGGATGGCAGCAAGGTCAACGATACGCTGCTGGCCGAGAACGGTTCCTACTCGCTCAATTCGGAAATCCGGGACGGCTATCCCGAATTCACCATGGGCGTGCTGAAGAAACTCGGCTGGGATGCCGACCTGACGCCCAAGGAACTCGAGACCATCACCTGGATCGGCGGCAATGCGATCGATGCGGTGAACTGGGCCAACGACCTCTCCGGCGGCATCCAGCGCGTCGCGCTTGCCCATGGCTGCGTGCCCTATGGCAACGGCAAGGCCCGCGCCAACGCCTGGAACCTGCCCGATCCGGTCCCGACCCATCGCGAGCCGATCTATTCGCCGCGCGTCGATCTCGTCGCCAAATGGCCGGCTCGCCCGGACGAGCGCACCCTGCGCATCCCCAACCTGCACACCTCGGTCCAGAAGGCCGCGGTCGAGAAGGGCATCGCCAAGTCCTTCCCGATCGTCCTCACCTCGGGACGCCTCGTCGAATACGAAGGCGGCGGCGAGGAGACCCGCTCCAACCGCTGGCTGGCCGAATTGCAGCAGGACATGTTCGTCGAGATCAACCCGGCCGACGCGACGGCGCGCGGTATCAAGGACGGTGCCTTCGTCTGGGTCTCCGGCCCCGAGAACAACTCCAAGGCGCGGGTCAAGGCGCTGGTGACCGAACGCGTCGGCAAGGGGGTGGCCTTCATGCCCTTCCACTTCGGCGGCTTCTACCAGGGCACGGACCAGCGCGGGAACTACCCGAAGGGGACGGACCCGATCGTGCTCGGCGAGTCGGTCAACATCGTCACCACCTATGGCTACGACCCCGTGACGGCGATGCACGAAGGCAAGGTCACGCTCTGTCAGATCGCGGCGGCGTGAGGAGGAACTGAATCATGGCCCGGATGAAATTCCTCTGCGACGCCGACCGCTGCATCGAGTGCAACGCCTGCGTCACCGCCTGCAAGAACGAGAACGAGGTGCCCTGGGGCATCAACCGGCGGCGCGTCGTCACGATCAATGACGGCAAGCCCGGCGAGCGCTCGATCTCGATGGCCTGCATGCACTGCACGGACGCGCCCTGCATGGCCGTCTGCCCGGTGGACTGCTTCTACAACACCGCCGACGGCGTGGTCCTGCACAACAAGGATCTCTGCATCGGCTGCGGCTACTGCTTCTACGCTTGCCCGTTCGGCGCGCCGCAATACCCGAAGATCGGCAACTTCGGGACCCGCGGCAAGATGGACAAGTGCACCTATTGCTCGGGCGGCCCGGAGGTCGACCTCTCGCCGGCCGAGTTCCAGAAATACGGCTCGAACCGTCTGGCCGAGGGCAAGCTGCCGCTCTGCGCCGAGATGTGCTCGACCAAGTCCCTGCTCGCCGGCGACGGCGAGATCATCGCCCAGATCTACAAGGAGCGGGTGGTGAAGCGCGGCTACGGCTCGGGCGCCTGGGGCTGGCAGACCGCCTACAAGGAAACCATCGCGATCTAGGAAGCCGTTTGGAAGCTCAGTCCTCATCCTGAGGAGCCGCGCAGCGGCGTCTCGAAGGATGCTCCAGAGATCGCTGGATCATCCTTCGAGACGCCATTTTGAGACAAGATGGCTCCTCAGGATGAGGGCTGAGAAGAAGGATCATCGAAATGCGTCGCGGCGCTCAACTCCTTGCCTTGGTCGCGGTTCTGCTGCTGACCTTCGCTGCTGTCACTGTCGGCCCGGTCCTGGCCCAGCAGATCAATCCGACCGCCGATTCCGTCCGGGAGCAGCAGTTCCTCGAGGCGTTGAAGGGCAATCCCTCGGCCGAGTTGCAGGGCCGCATCACGATTCCCGACCAGAGGGCCGCGACGCTGGAGCGGCCCGCCGGCCGCGACTGGCGCGCCTTCCATCAGGGCACGATGCTGCGCATCGCCGCCATCGCGGTTCTCGGCACGCTGGTCGCGCTGGTGGCGTTCTATCTGATTCGCGGTCGCATCCGCACGGCCAGCGGCCCTGCCGGACGCACCATCACCCGTTTCAACGCCTTCGAGCGCTTCATGCACTGGCTGACGGCGGCCTGCTTCATCGTGCTGGCGCTGTCGGGGCTGAACGTCACCTTCGGCAAGCTCCTGCTCCTGCCGCTGATCGGCCCGCAGGCCTTCACCAACATCTCGGTGGTGGCGAAGTGGGCTCATAATTTCCTGGCCTGGCCTTTCATGCTCGGCGTCGTGCTGATGTTCCTGGTCTGGATCAAGGACAACATCCCGACCATGATCGATCTGCGCTGGTTCGCGGCTGGTGGCGGCATCGTCGGCAGCGGGCATCCGCCGGCGCGGCGCTTCAACGGCGGCCAGAAGATCGTGTTCTGGGGCGTCGTCCTGGGCGGCGCGGCGCTGTCGGTCTCCGGCTTCTACCTGATCTTCCCGCAATGGGCCGGCGGCGTCCTGAACCTGCAGTTCTGGAACGTCGTGCACGGCATTGTCTCGGTGCTCATGGTCGCCCTGATGCTCGGCCACATCTATATCGGCACGATCGGCATGGAAGGCGCCTTCGACGCGATGGGCTCCGGCGAGGTCGACCTCAACTGGGCCAGGGCGCATCACTCGCTCTGGGTCGAGGAGGAGCTTCGCAAGGGGCATGTCGGCGACGGGCCGAGACTTCAGCCGGCCGAATGAAGCCAGCTTGACCCGGCGGGGCAACCTGACCGAAGACATCCGGGCGCTCAGGCGCCCGGTTTTGTTTTCGTGGCCGGTCTTGTTTCTGGACGAAGGTTTTCGATGCGCGTGATCGGTCTGGCGGGGTGGAGCGGCGCGGGCAAGACCACCGTGTTGACCCGCCTCATTCCCGAACTGTCGGCGCGCGGCGTCTCGGTCTCGACGCTGAAGCATGCCCATCACGCCTTCGATCTCGACACGCCGGGCAAGGATTCCTACGCCCATCGCGAGGCCGGCGCGCGCGAGGTGCTGATCTCGTCTGAACGCCGCTGGGCGCTGATGCGCGAATTGCGCGGCGAGCCCGAGGCCACGCTGCCGGACCTGCTCGCCCGCCTGTCGCCGGTGGATCTCGTCATCGTCGAGGGTTTCAAGCGCCAGCCGCACGTCAAGATCGAGATCCATCGCTCAGGCAACGGCAAGCCGCCGCTGCATCCAGGTGACCCGACGATCGTCGCCGTTGCGAGCGACACCGCCTTTCCCGATGCGGGGCGCCCGGTGATCGATATCAACGATATCGCGGCCATTGCCGATATCATGCTGGTGCGGGCGCAGCCGCTCGCGCCGATGCTGGCGCGTGCCGGCCAGCGGGAGTGATCGGGCGATGGCGCAACTGAGCCGGGATGTCGAAGCCTTCGGTGGCGCGTTGATGACGCTGGAACAGGCGGGGGAGCGCGTCTTGGCGCTGGTCGGCCCGGTCGCCGGCACGGAGGTCGTCGCGCTGGCGCAGGCCGATGGCCGCGTCCTGGCGGATGACATCGCGGCTCCGCTCGACCTGCCGCCCTTCGCCAATTCCGCGGTCGATGGCTATGCCGTGCGCTTCGCCGACCTCGCCACCGCAGGCTCGACACGGCTGCCGGTTGCAGGCCGCGTCGCGGCCGGTGCCGATGCCGTCGGCGTGACGACGCTAGGCGTCGCGGTGCGCGTCTTCACCGGGGCGCCGATGCCGCCCGGCGCCGACACCGTCTTCATGCAGGAGGATGTCGCGCTGGAGGCGGGCGTCGCGATCCTGCCGCCCGGCCTCGTGCAGGGCGCGAATGCCCGCCCGGCCGGGGAGGACATCGCGCGCGGCGCGGTCGCGGCGGCGGCCGGCCAGCGCCTGCGTCCGCAGGATCTCGCCTTGCTCTCGGCTCTCGGCCTGACCGGGGTCGCGGTGCGGCGCCGGCCACGGGTCGCGGTGTTTTCGACGGGCGACGAGCTGACGGAGCCGGGCCAGCCGCTGGCGCCCGCCGCGATCTACGACGCCAACCGCGCCTTGCTGCGCGCCATGGTTGCTCGGGCGGGGGCTGAGGTGATCGACCTCGGCATCCTGCGCGACGAGCGCGACAGCCTGGCGCGGCGTCTCGCCGAGGCGGCGAACGCCTGCGATCTCGTCCTGACCTCGGGAGGCGTCTCGACCGGCGAGGAGGACCACGTCAAGGCGGCGGTCGAGCAGGTCGGCGAACTGGCCTTCTGGCGCATCGGCATCAAGCCCGGCCGGCCCGTGGCGCTGGGCCGCGTCGGTTCGACGCCCTTCATCGGCCTGCCGGGCAATCCGGTCGCGGTCTTCGTGACCTTCGCTTTCGTGGCGCGGGCGATGATCGCGCGGCTGGCGGGCACGCAGCAGGCCCCGCCCGTCGCCCTGCCGGTGCGGCTCGGTTTTGCCTATCGCAAGAAGGAGGGGCGGCGCGAATATGTCCGCGTCTCTCTGGAATCCGCAGCCGACGGTGTCATGGTCGCCCGCAAGCATCCGCAGGACGGCGCCGGGGTCCTGACCTCGCTGACCCGCACCGACGGCCTCGTCGAACTGGCCGAAGACATGACGGCGATCGCGGAGGGCACGGTCGTGCCCTTCCTGGCCTATGGGCTTCTGGTCGGCTGAGACGGCAGCGTCTCGCTCAGTCGCGCCGGAACACCACGCTGGCGAGCCAGCCCAGCAGCAGCGCCATGATCACCGTGACGAGCCCGTAGAGCAGGGGCATCTCGTGAGCCCCCGAGGCAAGGCGCTGCTCCATGCCGCTCTTCACCACCTCGAAATTCGTGGTCTGGCGGGCCAGAGGCACGCCGCCGGCATAGAGCACGATGTCGATCTCGTAGGAGCCGGTGGGCGCCGTCGCGGGCACGTCGATCGGCGCGCTGAACAGGGTGTTCGAGAGAAAGGTGACGCCGCGCTCCTCGGTCGAGTAGAGCCCCTTGTCGGACAGGATGCGGATCAACCCCTCCTGGAACCGTGCCGTCGTCACGTCGAGATCGAGCCCGGCATCCTTCAACTGCTTCGCGTTTTCGAGCCCGATGCGTTCGCGTCGCGCCGTTTCCGCGCTCATGATCTCGTTCAGCGGCCGGTTGCTTGCCACCGTCATGAAGATCGAGCTGTCGGGGAAACGCCGCTGCGTGCGGTTGATCCAGATCGGGCCCAGCCTTTCCTTCTCGCGCACCAGCAGCATGCGGCGGGGCCCGCGGACGGTGACGACGATGTCGTAGGGGTCGCCTCGGGCGACGGTGCGCCCGTCGCGCTCGACCACGCCGAACACGGTGAGCTGGCTGCCGGTGTAGTTCGAGGTGATCTGGATCTGGTGGCTCGACATCGCAGCGATCAGCGACTCGGCTCGCGCGGGAAGGGCCGCGCAGGCGAGGAGCGCCAGCGTCGCGGCGATCCGTGCGAGCCGGCTCATCGCGTGCCCTCCGTCAGCACGACCGAGAAGGGTTCGCCGGGCGGAATGAACAGCTCGATCGCGAAGCGCAGGCCGACGGAGAGGATCAGCAGGGCCAGCAGCAGCCGGAAGGATTCGACATTGAGATTGCGCGCCGCGCGTCCGCCGAACTGCGCGCCGATCACGCCGCCGAGCAGCAGCAGCACCGCCAGCACGAGATCGACCGACTGGTTGGTCAGGGCGTGCAGGATGGTGGCGCCCGTCATCGTCATCAGAATCTGGAACAGCGACGTGCCGACGACGACGGCGGTCGGGATCCGGAAGAAATAGATCAGCGCGGGCACCAGGATGAAGCCGCCGCCGACGCCGAGCACCGCCCCGATGAAGCCGATCACGACGGCGAGCGAGGCAATCGGAATGATGCTGCAATAGAGCTGCGAGTGCGGGAAGCGCATCCGCCAGGGCAGGCCCATCCACCAGGGATGCGTGCCGGCCCGGCGCCTCAGCCGCGCCGGCTTGCCGGCCCTGACGCGCATCAGCGCCCGCACGGCATCATAGAGCATCAGCCCGCCGATGATGGTGAACAGCGTCACGTAGGACAGGGTGATGACGAGCTCGAGCTGGCCGAGGCGGCGCATCGAGTTGAAGAACAGCACGCCGAGCACCGTGCCGAGAATGCCGCCCGCGACGAGGATGCCGCCGAGCTTGAAGTCGAGCGCCCGCCGTCGCCAATAGGTCAGAACGCCGGTGGTCGAGGAGCCTGCGACCTGCGCAGCGACGGTGGCGACGGCCACAGCCGGGGGAATGTCGAGGAAGATCAGGAGCGGCGTCAGCAGGAAGCCGCCGCCGACGCCGAACAGGCCCGAGATGAAACCGACCGCGCCGCTGAGGCCCAGCACCGTGAGGATGCTGATCGGCAGTTCAGCGATCGGTAGGTAGATCTGCACCTCTGCTCCTCATGCGCGGCGGGGCCGAACGACGGGCTGGCGCCGGCTCGTCCGACTATGCACCGATCCGGTTAAGGCAAGATGCTGGCGGAGATGCCATGGCGACCCCGCCGACGAGCGGCAGGCCATTCGTCCTGATGGCCTGCCAACGCGTCGAAACCATGACGATCCGGCCTGTCGCGAGGCTGGTGGCGAGTCAGCTCCGCGCCGGCTTGACCGGCTTCTTCGTTGCGGCGGCGGTCGGCGTCTCGTCCCAGCCCTTGGCGGGGGGCGTGACCTCGTTGGCGGCGGCATCGAGGGACTTCGGCTTCCAGCCGGCGGCTTCAGCCTTGGCGGCGGCGAGATCGGTGGCGCCGAGCCGCTGGGCGACCTCGTCGCGCTTCTTGCCGGCGTCGTCGTCGCCCTGGCTCGCGGCCACCGAGAACCACAGATAGGACTGCGCCAGATCGGCAGGCGCGCCGAGCCCGCGCCCGAGCAGGACCGCGAGGTTGTACTGGCTGTCGCGCACGCCGAACTCGGCGGCGCGGCGGAACCAGTCGGTCGCGGTGGCATAGTCCGGCTTGCCGGAGACGCCCTCCGCATGCAGCACCGCGAGGTTGTGCATCGCCTTGGCGTTGCCGCGCTCGGCGGCGCGCATGTACCAGACCCGCGCCAGCGAAAGGTCGCGGGCGGTGCCGAGGCCCTTTTCGAACATGTTGCCGAGGCGGAACTGCGCCGGGGCGAGCCCGGCGACCGCGGCGCGTTCGAACAGGCGCAGCGCCAGCTTGGGGTCGCGCGAGGCGGCCGGGCCGTCGGCGGCGCGGCTCGCCAGTTCGTAGACCGCCCGTGCATTGCCATCGAGCGCCGCCTTGCGCAGGCCGGGGCTGCCGAGCCCGGCGGGAAGCTCGCCGATGCCAGTCACGGCCTCGACGGGCTCGCCGAGGGACGGCGCAGCGGCCGGGGCCGGAGAGGCCGAAGGCTGTGTGGTCGAGCCGGTGATTTCCGCAGCCAGCGGAGGCGCAGCGGCCAGCATCGGCTGCGCCGGGCTGGCCGGTGCGGGCTGAAGCGCCGAGCTCTGGTCTTTGGCCGGTGCCTTGGCCGGCGTTTCAACCGGAGCTTCTTCTTTCGGGACGATCGGGCTCTGCACGGCCTCGCCGACGGCTGCCGTGCGGGGGCCCTTCAGCGCGTTGGTGACGAGATGCGCCGTTCCCAGAGCGAGCACGAGGGCGGCCAGGCCGAGCAGGAGAGGACGCTTGCGCTTCTCCATGATCTCCTTGAGCCGGCCGCCGCTCTTTGCGGGCTCCGGGGCGCCGGCCGCGGGCGCGGAGGCGGCCTCCGTCGCGGCCTTGGCGGAGCGCCTGGCAGCCGCGATCAGGTTCTGCCGGATCGATTGCGTGTCATGTCCGCCAGCAAGAACGGCATCGGCGCGCGGCCGGCCGGAGCCGGGCTCCAGCGGCAGGTCCAGCGCGGCCGTCAGCGGCGCGCTTCCGGCAGTGGCGGTCACGGCTGCCGGAGTGGCGGGCGCCTCGGTCCGGGCCGGGGCCGTGACCTCGGGGGCTCCGATCCGGTCCTCCATCGCCAGGCCCATGGCGGCGGGCATGACGGGCGGCCTGGCCGCCATGCGCTCGGCCGCGGCCACCCGCGGCGGCATCGGCGTGCGGGCGGGAGCGGGGGGCGCCGCGGCCTGCCGGTCGGCGACGAGTTCGGCCTCGAGGCTGGAGAGCCGCGAGATGATGGTCTCGAGCGTCTGGTGCACGGCGCCGATGGCGTCCTGCGTCTCGCGTCCGCTCGAGACATGGCTCTGGTGCAGGCCCGAAACCAGCGTGCTGAGTTCGGCGATGCCGCTCGCGGGCTGTGCCGCCTGGTCGAGATGGTCTGACATGGCGGCGCGGGCGGCGCGTTCGGCAGCCTCGGTCGTCTCCTCGCGCAGCGAGCGCAGGTGGACGACGAGGTCCTGCAGCGTCCGCTCCATGCCGGTCTCGGCAGAGCGGGTCGCGGCTGCGGAGTCGAGCCGCTGGGCGAGGCCGGAAATCTGCTGTTCGAGCGCATCGAAGGCGCTCGTTTCCGCGCCCGGCCGGCCGGCCTCGTCGATCTTCTCGGCGAGGTTGCGCAGCATCTCTTCGACCGGCCCGAGGTCTACATGCGCGACCTGCACGGCCGGGCTTTCATTGACCAGCTGGGCGAGGTTGCTGGAGGCCGCGAGGTTCTCGATGCGCCCGGCCAGCGCCTCGATCTGCCGCGTCACGGCGGCCGGCCCCTTTTCGGCCAGCGCCTCGATGCGCTCCTGCAGCGCGTCGATCCGGTCCTCGATCGCGCGGCCTGGCCGCAGCTCGATCTTGCTCGCCAGGCTTTCGATCTGGAGCGACAGCGAGGCCAGGGGTTCGAGATCCTGAAGCCGCGCCGAGCCGCGATCGGTGAGGATGGCGTTGCGAATCTCGTCGATCGCCAGCGTCAGAGTGTGCAGTTCGTGGCTGTCGGGCCGGTTGCCGCGCAGCCCGTCGATCTCGAAGGAAAGCCCCGAAATCTGCTGCGAAAGCTCTCCGAGCCGCGCCTCACCGCTGCTCGAGGCGAGCATGTCGCGCATATCCGCGATCTCGCGCAGCACCGGCGCGAGCATCGTATGGTCGCCGCCACGCGCCGCCAGCGCATCGACCTTGGCCGCCAGATGCGCGATCTCCAGTTCGAAGCGCTGGTAGCTTTCGCCGGAGCGGTCCTGCGACAGGCGCGATACCTCCGATTCGATCCGCGCCAGCGGCTTCAGGACCGGCTCCAGCCGGTCGCGCGTGTCGAGACGGTCGAGGCGGGAGGCGAGATCGGCGAGCATCGCCTCGATCTGGCTAGGTTGGGGCTCGCGCTCGACCGGCATGGACCGCGCCGGCGCCGCCGGGCGCTCGCTGCGGGGAGCGGCAGGCGCGATGCGGGCGGAGAGTTCGCGCAGATCGTCGCGCAGCGCCGAGATGCGGCTCTCGGCCATGGCCGGCCGGTGCGTGGCGGCTGGCGCCTCGTCGTCGTCGAGCATGCGCTGGCGGCTGCGGATATCCGTCACGGCGGCTGCGAGACCGTCGCGGCTGAAGGCGAGACGCGGCGCCTGCTCCGGTCGCGACGACGCACGCGGCGCCTCGCTCGACTTGCGCTCGATGTCGGTCAGGCGTTCGCCCATCGTCTTGATCGCCTCGGCGATGACGTTGGTTGCGCGCTCCTGGCGTTCTGCGGCGGCGCGTTCGCCGGTGCTCATCCGGTTCTCGGCCTTCTCGATCCAGCGCGCGATCGAATCGAGTGCGCCGACCGTCTTGGCGCTGGATTCGCGGGTGAGCTTCTCGATGCTGGCGGCCTGCGCCAGAACGGCGTCGATCTCGCCGCGCGAGGGCAGGGGCGCGTTCCGGGGCGCGCTGACGGCCTGCTGCGGCGCGGTGTCCATCTGGCCCTGAGAGAGACGGGCGAGGCGTTCGGACAGAGCCGCGATGTCGAGCTGCTCGGGCGGCGTCGATGGGGCCGGGGCCTCGTCGTTCAGCTTGTGGTCGAGCCATTCGCCGAGCGTCATCCCGGCGCGGCGGGCCGCGGCTTTCGCGGCGTCGCGGGTGCGGGGATCGACGCCCTTCACGCTCCAGGGCAAGCTAGTGGCCATGATGACGCTCGCCTACGGGGCTTGTCCTTGATCGGAAGGCGCAGGCCCCTGAACGCCGCGGCCTTCCTTGCGGGCTTGGCGACGCCTGAAGATAACGTTGCCGTCACGACGATGCCGATCCGCAAGCCCGACTTTTTGGCTGGCGTGGTAAACAGCCGGTTAAAATTCGGCGGCCATCCGTTAATTTTCTGCGAACGCGCCGCCCGGCGAATCGAGCCGGAGACACGCGTAACCGTAACTTACCTGACGGAAGCGGCACATTACCTGACGTTAGGTGATGCGCTGGGCTATTTGCCAGCCATCGATCGCCGCCTCGTCGCCGACAGGCGTGCTGATATCTGTTTTCAAGGAATGAACCCCAATGCCGCGCCAAAGCCTCGCTATGGCGGCCGCTTCGAATCATGAAGATCGTTCTTCGAGGTCGGAGCCCGCCGAGACCAAATCCACGCCCGCCGAATCGGACATGACCGGCCGCTTCACCATCAGTGATCTCGCCCGCGATTTCGGCGTGACGTTGCGCACCCTGCGCTTCTACGAATCGCGCGGTCTGATCGCACCGGCCCGCTCCGGTATGACGCGGATCTATTCGGGTCGCGACCGGGCTCGCCTGGCTCTGATTCTCAAGGGCAAGCAGCTCGGCTTCACGCTGGTCGAGATTCGCGCCATGCTCGCCAATGAGGAGAAGAAGAGCGGCGAGTCCGGCTCGGCCTCTGTCGGCGGCCTCCAGCTCAGCCATGAGCAGGTTCTCGAGCAGCTCGAACTGCTGCGCGCCCAGCGTGCCGAGATCGACGAAGCCATCGCCGAGCTCGAAGCTTCCTCGGCGCGCTTCGCCAAGGCCTGACGCGCCGCCGGCCCGATAGGCCGGTGCGTCCGGCCACGGTCGCGCACCCGCATTCGTCTTGACGCCTCGGCCTCCCGGCCGGGGCGTTTTTCGTGCGGTCTGCTTCGGGCGTGCGCGCTCTCTGAGGGCCGCCGCGCGAAACGCCCGATCCTCCTTTGCCAAACCCAGAAAGATAGTTTATATATGAACCATCAAGCGCCGCTCGGGATTGCGGAAATGGTTTTGCGACGAGAGGGAGGAACGCCATGCCGGTCTACAAGGCACCCGTCGAGGACACGCTGTTCCTGCTGAACGACGTCTTCGGTATCGAGCGCTACAACAACCTGCCGGGCTTCACTGAGGCGACGCCCGATGTGGTCGAGGCCGTGCTGGGCGAAGGTGCGAAGCTCTGCGAGGGGGTGCTTCAGCCGCTCAACCAGTCCGGCGACCAGGAGGGGTGCACCCGCAACGCCGATGGCAGCGTCACCACGCCAAAGGGCTTCAAGGCCGCGCACAAGGCCTATGCCGAGGGCGGCTGGATCGGCCTGGCGATGGACCCCGAATATGGCGGGCAGGGCCTGCCCTATACGCTGGGCGCGGTGATGAACGAGTTCGCCTCCTCGGCGAATATGGCGTTCGCGATGTATCCGGGCCTGACCATGGGCGCGATCGCGGCGCTGAACGTCCATGGTTCGGACGAGCAGAAGCGCACCTACCTGCCGAAGATGATCGAGGGCACCTGGTCGGGCACGATGAACCTGACCGAGCCGCATTGCGGCACCGATCTCGGCCTGATCAAAACGAAAGCCCTGCCGCAGGGCGACGGCTCCTACGCCATCACCGGCACCAAGATCTTCATCTCGGCGGGCGAGCAGGACATCACCGAGAACATCATCCATCTCGTGCTCGCCCGCATCGAGGGAGCCCCGGCCGGCGTCAAGGGCATCTCGCTCTTCGTTGTGCCGCGCCATGAGGTCGCCGCGGACGGTTCGGTCGGTGCGCGCAACGGCGTGACCTGCGGCTCGATCGAGCACAAGATGGGCATCCACGGCAACGCCACCTGCGTCATGAACTATGATGGCGCGAAAGGCTGGCTCATCGGCGCCGAGAACAAGGGCCTCAACGCCATGTTCGTGATGATGAACGAGGCCAGGCTCGGCGTCGCGATCCAGGGCCTGGCCCAGTCCGAGGTCGCTTACCAGAACGCCGTCGTCTATGCGAAGGACCGCCTCCAGGGCCGCGCGCTGACGGGCGCGAAGGACCCGGCCAAGCCGGCCGACCCGATCATCGTCCATCCCGATGTCCGCCGCACGCTGATGTCGATCAAGGCCTTCAACGAGGCGGCGCGCGCCTTCGTGCTCTGGAACGCGCTGAAGTCCGATATCGCCCACCGCTCGGACGATGCCGCCGAGCGTCAGGCCGCCGACGATCAGCTCGGCCTGATGACGCCGGTGCTCAAGGGCATGCTGACCGATGTCGGCTTCGACAATGCGGTCAAGGCCCAGCAGATGTTCGGCGGCCACGGCTACATCGCCGAAACCGGCGTCGAGCAGTTCGTTCGCGATGCCCGCATCGCCATGATCTATGAGGGCGCCAACGGCGTTCAAGCGATGGACCTCGTCGGCCGCAAGCTCGGCCGCGACGGCGGCCGCGCCATCATGGCTTTCTTCAACGAGGTTGGTGGCTTCCTCAAGGAGAATGCCGAGGACGAGGCGATGAAGCCCTTGCTGGCCCCGCTGATGGCCTCGCTCGGCCATCTCCAGCATGCGACGATGTGGTTCATGAACAACGCGCTGGCCAAGCCCGACAATGCCGGCGCCGGCGCGACCGACTATATGCACCTGCTCGGCCTCGTTTCGCTCGGCTATATGTGGGCGAAGATTGCTCGGGTCGCGCAGGACAAGCTCGCGGCCGGCGCCGATGGCGCGGCCGAGCGCATGAACGCCAAGCTGGTCACGGCACGGTTTTTCATGGAGCGCTCGCTGCCGGAAACGGGCGCGCATCTGGCGCGGATCACCAGCGGCGCGGATTCGACGATGGCGCTGAGCGCCGAACAGTTCTGACGCGCAGGCGGCGCGTCATGGTCGGGCTTGACCCGACCATCTCTTGCAGACCCAGCATCTCTTGCAGAACCCGCTGGATGACGAGATGGTCGGGTCAAGCCCGACCATGACGTCCGGCACCAGAATAAGCCGCCACGCAGCGGCCGGCCCGGGAGGCTCACTCATGGCAGACGCATTCATCTACGACCATGTCCGCACGCCGCGCGGCAAGGGCAAGGCCGACGGCTCCCTGCACGAGGTCACGGCGATCGAGCTCGGCACGCAGGCCCTGCGCGCGATCAAGGATCGCAACAGGCTCGACACCAGGCTGGTCGAGGATGTCGTCTTCGGCTGCGTCGATCCGGTCGGCGAAGCGGGCGGCGATATTGCGCGCACCGTCGCGCTCAAGGCCGGCTATGGCAAGGAGGTGCCGGGCATCCAGATCAATCGCTTCTGCGCCTCCGGGCTCGATGCGGTGAACCTCGCTGCGGCCCAGGTCATGTCGGGCCAGAAGGATATGGCGATCGGCGGCGGCGTCGAGAGCATGTCGCGCGTCGGCATGGGCGCCTCGGGCTTCGGCATCGCGGTCGACCCCTCCGTCGCCATCGACACCTGGTTCATGCCGCAGGGCATTTCGGCCGATCTGATCGCGACCAAATACGGCTTCTCCCGCGACGACGTCGACGCCTATGCCGTGCGCTCGCACAAGCGTGCCGCCGCCGCCTGGGAGGCGGGCCGCTTCAGGAATTCGGTGATCCCGGTCACCGACGTCAACGGCCTGATCATCCTCGACCGTGACGAGACGATCCGCCCCGCCACCGACATGCAGACGCTGGCCAGCCTGAAGGCCTCCTTCGTCCAGATGGGCGAGATGGGTGGTTTTGACGCGGTCGCGACCGCGGCCCATCCCGATGTCGAATACGTCAACCACGTCCACCATGCCGGCAATTCCTCGGGCATCGTCGACGGAGCCGCCGCTGTGCTCGTCGGCTCTAAGAAGGGTGGCAAGGCGGCCGGCCTGAAACCCCGCGCCCGCATCCGCGCCTTCGCCACCATCGGCTCGGACCTCGCGCTGATGCTGACCGGCCCGGTCGACGTCACCGAACTCGTGCTGAGGAAGGCCGGCATGACCACGAAGGACATCGACCTGTTCGAGCTGAACGAGGCCTTTTCCTCGGTGGTGCTGCGCTATCAGCAGGCCTTCGACATCGACGACGCCGTGCTGAACGTGAATGGCGGCGCCATCGCGATGGGCCATCCGCTTGGCGCCACCGGCGCGATGATCCTCGGCACGGTGCTCGACGAGCTGGAGCGCACGAACAAGACCACCGCGCTGGTGACGCTCTGCGTCGCTGCCGGCATGGGCGTCGCAACGATCATCGAACGGGTTTGAGGAGAACGGCCATGAACCTCGTCAATTTCCGCTTCGACATCGACGCTGACGGCATCGCCACCGCGACCTGGGACATGCCCGGCCGCTCGATGAACGTCATCACGCCCGAGCTGATGGGCGAGCTCGACCAGATCATCGACAAGGTCGCCTCGGATGAGGCCATCAAGGGCTGCGTCATCACCTCCGGCAAGGAGGCGTTTTCCGGCGGCGCCGACCTGACCATGCTGCAAGGCCTGCGCGATCTCTACATCCGCCTGGCCGCGGAGAAGGGCGAGCAGGTCGCGATGCAGAGCTTCTTCGACGAGAGCCGCAAGCTGTCGCTGCTCTACCGCAAGCTCGAAACCTGCGGGAAGCCGTTCGCCGCCGCGATCCATGGCGTCTGCCTCGGCGGCGCCTTCGAGCTGGCTCTCGCCTGCCAGTATCGCGTCGTCTCCTACGATGCATCGACCCGCGTCGGCCTGCCCGAGATCAAGGTCGGATTGTTTCCCGGCGCCGGCGGCACCCAGCGCGTCGCACGCCTGATGCAGACCGGCGACGCGCTCCAGATGATGTTCAAGGGCGAGCAGGTGAAGGCGCTCCCGGCGCGCAACACCGGCCTCGTCCATGCCGTCGTGCCGCGCGGAGAGCTCGTCGCCAATGCGAAGGAGTGGCTCAAGGCCAACCCGGCCGCAACCGCGCCCTGGGACCAGAAGGGCTTCAAGCTACCCTCCAACAAGGTCTATTCGCCGGCCGGCATGCAGATCTGGCCGCCCGCCAATGCAATCTATCGCCGTGAGACCAACGACAACTACCCGGCCGCGCGCGCCATCCTGTCGGCCGTCTATGAGGGGCTGCAGCTGCCGATCGATCTCGGCCTGCGCGTCGAGAGCCGCTACTTCGCCAAGATCCTGCGGACGAAGGAGGCGGCGTCGATGATCCGCTCGCTCTTCGTCTCGATGCAGGAGCTGAACAAGGGCGCCCGCCGCCCGGCCGATATCCCGCCCTCGAAGCTGAAGAAGGTCGGCGTCGTCGGCGCCGGCTTCATGGGCGCCGGCATCGCCTATGTCTCGGCGCTGGCCGGGCTCGATGTCGTGCTCGTCGACCGCGACCAGGAGGCTGCCGACAAGGGCAAGGCCTATTCGCACAAGCTGGTTTCCGACCAGATCATGAAGGGCCGCGCCAAGACCGCCGATCGTGATGCGCTGCTTTCCCGCATCACCGCCACCGCCGACTATGCGGCGCTCAAGGGCTGCGATCTCGTCGTCGAGGCCGTCTTCGAGGATCCCAAGGTCAAGGCCGAGGTCATCGCCAAGGTCGAGGCCGTTGTCGGGCCGAAGACCATCTTCGGCTCCAACACCTCGACGCTGCCGATAACCGGCCTCGCTACCACGAGCCAGCGGCCGCAGAACTTCATCGGCATCCATTTCTTCTCGCCGGTCGAGAAGATGCTGCTGGTCGAGGTCATCATGGCGAAGAAGACGGGCAAGAAGGCGCTCGCCATGGCGCTCGATTTCGTCCGCGCGATCAGGAAGACGCCGATCGTCGTCAACGACACGCGCGGCTTCTACGCCAATCGCTGCGTCGGCAACTACATCCGCGAGGGTCACCTCATGCTGATGGAGGGCGTGCCGCCGGCGATGATCGAGCAGGCCGGCAAGCAGGCCGGCATGCCGGTCGGCCCGCTTTCCCTCAATGACGAGGTCGCGGTCGATCTCGCCTTCAAGGTTCTCAAGGCGACCAAGGCGCAGCTCGGGGAGGGCGCGGTCGATCCGGCGCAGGAGAAGCTGCTCTCCGACATGGTCGAGAAGCATGGCCGCCTCGGTCGCAAGAACCGCAAGGGCTTCTACGACTATCCGGAAGCCGGCCCCAAGCGGCTCTGGCCCGGCCTGGCGGATCTGGTCGGCAAGCGACTCGATCCCGAGACGGTCGACATGCAGGAGCTTCAGCATCGGCTGCTGGTGACGCAGGCCTTGGAGGCCGCGCGCACCTATGAGGAAGGCGTCGTCACCGATCCGCGCGAGGCGGACGTCGGCTCGATCATCGGCTTCGGCTTCGCCCCCTATAGCGGCGGCACGCTCTCCTTCATCGACAATATGGGTGCCGCTGCCTTCGTGAAGCTCTGCGAGGCGCTGGCGAAGAAGCATGGCGAACGCTTCAAGCCCAACCGCCAGCTCAAGCGCATGGCCAAGACCGGCGAGAGCTATTACGGCGCAGCGGCCGCGAAGGCCGCGGCCTGAGGTCGGTATGACGGTCCTGCCGATCGTCCGGTTCCCCGATCCGCGCCTGCGCGCGGTCGCGGAGCCGGTCGAGCATTTCGACGCCGATTTGCGCCGTCTCGCCAACAATCTGCTGGAGACGATGCGGGCGGCGCCCGGCGTCGGCATCACCGCGCCGCATGTCGGCGTGATGCTGCGCCTCGTCGTCCTCGAATTGTCACCGGGCGAGGTCCGGAGCTACGTCAATCCGACGCTCCTCTGGTTGTCGCCGGAAACGAGCCGCGCCACCGAAGGCAGCGTCTCGATGCCAGGTGTCACCGAGGAGGTCGAGCGCGCGGCCAGGGTGCGCCTGAGCTATCGGGATCTCGACGGTGCCGAGCATGCCGAGGAGGCCGACGGCTTCCTCGCGGTCTGCCACCAGCACGAGATCGACCAGCTCGACGGCATCTTCTGGCTGCAACGCCTCTCGCGCCTGAAACGCGAGAGGGTGATCTCGCGCTACGGCAAGCTGCAGCGGAGCTAGCGACTCTCATAGCATGCTTGTCCAACATCTGGTACAATGCCGCTTATGAAAGTCGTGACCTATTCCCATTTGCGCGCCAACCTCGCCAAGATCATGGATCAGGCGGCGGACGATCATGACCCGGTCATCGTGACCCGCGCCAACGGCAAGGCGGCGGTTTTGCTCTCGCTGGAAGATTTCGGCTCCTATGAGGAGACGCGCTATCTGAATGCCAGCCCTGCCAACGCGAAGGCGCTCGAAGAGTCGATTGCCGAACTCGATCGGGGGGAAGGTATCAGCTTCGGTTCGCTCGAAGAGCTTGAGGCCTTTGTCGAGAAAGCGGTGTCTGAGCGCCAAGACGCTGCCGAATGAATGTCGTCATATCGCGTCGAGCGATGAACGAGTTGGTCGCTCTGGCCGCTCATGAGCTCAAATCGGCGCTGAAGGCTCTTCAACTTATCGACGAATGCATTCGCACGCCATTCACCGGCCGTGGCAAGCCCGAGCCATTGCGGCACGACAAGGCCGGCTGGTGGTCTCGCCGCATCACCGACGAACACCGTCTGGTTTATCGCGTCATCGAGGATCGGCTCGAAATCGCGCAGTGCCGGTATCATTATTGATCGCGAAAGCCTCGCCTCCGAGAGAAGGCGAGGCTTTCTGGTTCAGTTCGCCACAGCCCGGATCACCCTACGCGTCTTCTCGACGATCTCGCCGATCTGTTCTTCGGTGACGATCAGCGGTGGCGTCAGGGCCAGCGTGTCGCCGGTCAGGCGCACCATCAGCCCCTCATTGTGGAAGGCGTGCTCCATCGCCTCGTAACCGCGCTTGCCGACGCCGTCGGGCCGCGAGGCGAGGTCGATGCCGGCGACGAGGCCGAGCGTGCGGATGTCGAGCACGTTGGGCTCTTCCTTGAGGTCCATGACCGCGTCGGCCCAGATCGGCTCCAGCGTCTTGGCCCGCTCGAACAGGCCTTCGTCCCGGTAGATGTCGAGCGTCGCCAGCGAGGCCGCCGCCGCCAGCGGATGGCCTGAATAAGTGTAGCCGTGGAACAGCTCGATGGCGTTGTCGGGCCCGTTCATGAAGGCGTCGAAGATCGGCTTGCGCACGATCACGCCGCCCATCGGCACGGCGCCCGAGGTCACGCCCTTGGCGAAGGTGATCATGTCGGGGACGACGTCGTAGCGTTCGGCCGCGAAGGCGTGGCCGAGACGGCCGAAGCCGGTGATGACCTCGTCGAAGATCAGCAGGATGCCGTGCTTGGTGCAGATCTCGCGCAGCCGCTTGAGATAGCCCTTGGGCGGCGGCAGCACGCCGGTCGAGCCCGACATCGGCTCGATCATCACGGCGGCGATGGTCGAGGCGTCGTGCAGCGTGACGATACGCTCGAGCTCGTCGGCGAAATGCGCGCCATAGTCCGGCTCGCCCTTGGTGAAGCGCTGCTTCTCGCGGTCATAGGTCGCGGGCATGTGGTCGGAGCCCGCCAGCAGCGAGCCGAAGAACTTCCGGTTCGAGACGATGCCGCCGACCGAGATGCCGCCGAAGCCGACGCCGTGATAGCCGCGCTCGCGCCCGATCAGCCGCGTCTTCGAGCCCTTGCCGAGCACGTTCCAGTAGGCGATCGCGATCTTCAGCGCCGTGTCGGCGGCTTCC
The DNA here is from genome assembly GCF_003046175.1 of Bosea sp. 124. Taxonomy (NCBI): domain Bacteria; kingdom Pseudomonadati; phylum Pseudomonadota; class Alphaproteobacteria; order Hyphomicrobiales; family Alloboseaceae; genus Allobosea; species Allobosea sp. 124. The sequence goes on along the minus strand of NZ_PZZM01000001.1, from coordinate 573,309 downwards.
GAGCCCGAGCCGGCGAAGAAGACATGGTCGAGATCGCCAGGCGCCAGCGCCGCGACGCGGGCCGCGGCGGCGAAGACCTTGGGGTGGCCGAACTGGAAATTCGGCGCGAAGTCGAGTTCCTCGGCCTGGGCCTGGATCGCCTCGATGATCGGGCGCCGCTTGTGTCCCGCATTGCAGCACCACAGCCCGGCGGTGCCGTCCATGATCGGCTTGCCCTCGGGGGTGTAGTAATACATGCCGTCCGCCCGCGCGATCATCCGCGGGTTTTTCTTGAAGGCCCGGTTCGCCGTGAACGGCATCCAGAAGGCCTCAAGGTCGTTGGGGGTCGCGATCGGGGACGGTGCTGAGGTCATCGGACGATCCTGTGATTAATCTTCCCTCAACCTAACATCGCGATGCGGACTGTAAATCGTCGCGGCGACGCGGCATCCATGCGCGCAACGAGAAGGGCGGGGGCGCTTCTCGGGAAAGGTGACGTAGCGTCGCTTTTGGCGTAGTTTGACAAAGGGGCGCAAACTGAACCGGACCCCCATGGACGAAAGCGGCGCAGCTTTGGAGCCGGCGGACGACGCGTTCCAGGCGTTGATCCGCGCTGGACTCGCGCGCGCTCTGGCGTCGGATGCGTTTCGCGCTGCTCCGCAGCTTTCCGCTTTTCTCGGCTTCATCGTCGAACGCGCCATCGAAGGGCGCAGTTCGGAGCTGAAGGGCTATACGATCGCGGTCGAGGCATTCGGCCGCCCCGCCGATTTCGATCCGCAGACGGACCCGATCGTGCGCGTCGAGGCCGGCCGCCTGCGCCGGACGCTCGCCCAGTACTATGCCGGCGAAGGCGCCGACGATCCGGTACGGATCGCGATGCCGGTCGGTGGCTATGTCCCGGTCTTCGAAAGGACCGGGCAGCAGCCGGCCGCGATGCCGGATCGCGAGGAGGTCACGGTGCCGGCGGCGATCGACGGTTCGGCGTTCGAGCCGCCCGTCGCGCCGGAGCCTCCGCCGGAATCGCCGCCGGAGCGCTGGCTGTCGAAACGCTGGCCGGTTATTGCCGGCGCGGCGCTTGGCATCGCGCTGGTGCCGCTGGGCGCCTGGTATCTCGGCGTGCCCGGCACCGCGCCGGAGCCGGACGTCGCCGCCATCGCGCCGTCCCGCGCGCCTGTGACCGTTGCCCGGCCCGCGTCACCGGCCGTGCCGTCGCAGCCGACGATCGTGGCGGTGACGATTCCGGACCTGAGCGGTGACCCGAAGCTCGCTGCTCTCGCGGGCCGTTTCTCCCGCTTTCTGGTCGACGCCCTGGCGCGGTTCGATGATCTCGTCACGGTCAAGGTGCCGCCGATGGGCGACGCTGCCCCGGCCGATGCCGCCTATGTCTTCGAGATGACGGGCCAGATGGTCGACGGCACGCTGGAAAGCTTCGGGCGCCTCCGTTCGGTCGCGGATGGCCGCATCGTCTGGTCGGCCTCGTCGACACGGCCGATGAGCGTCGACGATGCCGATCTGCCCGATATCGCCCGCCGTCTGGCGATCCGGCTGGCCGAGCCTTTCGGTATCATCCACGCCGATATCCGGCAGAACGTGGCGTCCGGACCGATGCGCTGCATCTACCAGGCCCTCGATGTCCGCCGCACCATGAAGCCCGAGGACCATCTCGCCGCGCGCAAATGCATCCAGGATCTGATCGCACACGATCCCGCCTTCCACCCTGCCTGGACGCAACTGACGTTTCTCACCCTGGCGGAATACACCACCGGCCTGAACCCGCAGGCGGGCTCGCCACTCGAGCGGGCATTGGCGACCGCGCTGATGGCGGTCCGGCTGGCCCCCTCCAGTGCCCGGGCCCAGCAGGCGATGATGGACGCCCTCTTCGCGCGCGGCGCAACCGACGAAGCGATCAGGGCCGGGCGCGAGGCGCTGGTCCGCAACCCGTATGATGCCGACATCATGGCTGGTGTGGGCGCGCGCTACATCCAGTTGAACCGCCCCGCCGAGGGACTTCCCCTCGTGGAGCGGGCGATCGAACTCAGTGCCGGCCGCCCGCCAGCCTATGATTTCTTCGCCCTGCTCGGGGGGCGCCTGCTGGGCGCCGGGCAGCTTTCGCGTGGCCATGGCGAGTTTCTGGGCGCCGATTCCAACCCTTATGCCTTGCTCGGCCGGGCGCTCCAGGCTGCACAGAAGGGCAGCGATACCGACAAGGCGGAAGCGCTTGCCGCCCTGCGCCAGAGTTCCTCGCTCTTCGAGACAGACCCGCGTCTCTGGCTGATGCGCAAGGGCTTCGGCATCGAGGTGATCGAGCGCATCCTCGCCGATCTCGGCATCGCCACGCCCTGAGTCGGCCGGATCGCGCTCCGGCAGCCCTCATCCACGGCTTCCGGGGCGCGGACGGGCATGGAGTACGGGCAAAGCCTCGCTTGCGGGCCGGCGTAAGGGTACTCTCGCCAAAGTGGTGTGATTCGCCGTCCTGTCCCGATCAACCCCTTGCGCGATCGCTGCCTTGGCCCCTGTTCGACCGAATGCCCTGCATCCTCTCGCCAGCGCCGTCACCGGGCTGTCGGCGGGCGCGGTCCTGATGATCCTGCTGCCGACGCCGCTGGGAACCGCGCTCGGGCTGCTTCTGGCCGGCGCGGGCTCGATCGGGTCCTTTTGGCTGTTCGAGCGGCGCGGCCTCGCCCAGCGCGAGCAGGTGCTGGCCGCCGTCGGTGAGGTCAAGGTCAGGCTGGCGACCAATGCGATCCGGCTCGACGCCCTGTCGCAACGCGTCGAGCAGATGCCGATGCGCGAGGCGGATGCCGCCCCGGCGCGCGCCGCCATCAACGAACTGACCGCCGAGGTCGGGCTGCTCGGCGACCTGATCCACCAGGTCGCGACGACGCTCTCCGATCACGACGCCGCGCTGGCGGCGGTGCAGTCGCGGACGGCCCCGGCGCCCGAGGCGGTGCCTGCGGCAGCGCCCATCGTGGTGATCGACCCGGAGGCGGCCCGGCAGGAGCGCCTGCGTGTACTGGCGGCCGAGCGGGCCGAAGCGGCGCGGCAGGCGCAGGAGAAGACGGCGGCGGAGCGTGCCGCCGTCATCAGCGCCGCGCTGTCCGACGGCAAGGTCGAGGTTCATCTGCAGCCGATCGTGCAGTTGCCGCAGCGTCGCACCCGGGGCTACGAGGCGCTGGTGCGCCTGCGGCTCGACGAGAACACGCTGCTGCTGCCGCACGAATTCCTCGCCGTCATCGAGGAGCGCGGCTTCGGGCCGACGCTCGATGCGCTCGTGCTGACGCGCGCGCTCGCCATCGCCCGCCATCTCGGCTCGAAGGAGGGTGATCTCTTCGTCTCCTGCAATTTCAGCACGGCGACCTGGAGTTCCTCGAAGGCGCTGGCGACCCTGTCGCGCATCCTCGACAAATATCGCGACCACACCGGCCATCTCATCATCGAGATGCCGCAGAGCGTCTTCCGCGGCCTCGATCCGACGAGTCTGGGCCTGCTCGGGGCGATGTCGGCCAATGGCGTGCGCTTCGCGCTCGACCAACTCGTCGATCTCAGGCTCGATCCGGTCTCGCTGTTCGATCGCGGCATCCGCTTCGTCAAGGCGCCGGCAGCGCTGCTGCTGGAGCATGCCGATGCGCAGGCCGCCGATATCGCCGCGGGCGATCTTTCGACCTTGCTGGCGCGGGCCTCGGTGGTCCTGATCGCCGAGCAGGTCGAAGATGATCCGACGGTCGCCGACATGATCGATCTCGGCGTCATGATGGGGCAAGGGCTGGTCTTCTCGCCGCCGCGGCCGGTCAAGCCGGACGTCTTCGCCGAACCCGCCCCGGTGGCTGCGGCGCCCGAGCCGCCTCCGCAACCCGCGCCGCAGCCTCAGGCGGCCGAGGTCGTCGGCTATCCTGCGCCTCCGCCCGCGCCGATGCGGGAGGCGCCGCCGGAGCGGCAGTCGTTCCGCTCGGTGCTGCGCCGGGCCAGCGCCTGACGCATCGGTTGGACCGCTTCGGCCCGGTGACGCATCCACCCGGTAACGCCTGCGGCCGGGGCAGGGTGCCATCGCATCGCCGCGCGTGCGGGATCGCGCCCGATGCTGTAGAGCGACGGGCTCCCAGTCAAAGGGCATGCAGCCAGAGGGCGCCCATCCAGAGGGCACCCTCCCAGAGGGAGTGAGACGCCTTGCCGCCATCCGAGATCGCCGCCACCCGCCCCCTGCCGGGCTTTTCCGATATCGCGGATCGTTTCGATCTCTGCCTCTGCGATGTCTGGGGCGTCGTCCATAACGGCGTCGCCGCCTTCCAGGGCGCGGTCGAGGCGTTGGTCGCGATGCGCGAGCGGGGCATCACCGTGGTGCTGGTGACCAATGCGCCGCGCCCCTGCTCTGTCATCGGAGAGCAACTGGCGAGCTTCGACGTGCCGGCCTCGGCCTGGGATGAGATCGTCACCTCGGGGGATGTCTGCCGCGCCCTGATCCGGGAGCGCGCCGGCCGGCCCATGTTCAGGCTCGGGCCCGAGCGCGACCTGCCGCTGGTCGCAGGCCTCGACGCGCCCGAAGTCGCGCCGGAGGCGGCGGAGTACGTGCTCTGCACCGGGCTGCGCGACGACGAGACCGACACGGCCGAGACCTATGCCGGGCTTCTCGACGGCTTTGCGGCCCGCGGCCTCGAGATGATCTGCGCCAATCCCGACCTCGTCGTCGAGCGCGGCGGCCGCATCGTGCCCTGCGCGGGCTCGGTGGCGCTGGCCTATGAGGAACGCGGCGGCAAGGTGGTCTATGCCGGCAAGCCGCACCGGCCGATCTACGAGGCGGCGCTCGCCATCGCCGAGGAGAAGCGTGGTGCCCCGATCGCGCGGGACCGGATCTGCGCCATCGGCGATGCGATCCGTACCGACATCGCCGGCGCCGACGCCTTCGGCGCGACCGGCATCATGGTGCTGGCGGGCATCCATGCCCAGGATCTGATGGAGGCTTCATGGGACCAGCGCCATGGCTGGTTTCGCCGGCAGAGCCATCGCCCGGTCTATGCGCTGCCGCATCTCGTCTGGTGAGAGGCGGCGTCCGTCTCAGACGGGGCAGGCGGCTTCGATCTTGGAGCGCAGCGTCTGGGCGTTGAACGGCTTCACGATGTAGTTGTTCACGCCGGCCTTCTTGGCGGCGATGACGTTCTCGGTCTTCGATTCCGCGGTGACCATGATGAAGGGCGTGCTCGACAGGGCATCCTCCTGGCGCACGCGTTGCAGCAGCTCGAAGCCGGTCATCGGCTCCATGTTCCAGTCGGAGATCACGAGCCCGTACTGCTTGTCGCGCATCTTGGCGATCGCGGCCTGGCCGTCCGAGGCGTCGTCGACATTCTCGAAGCCGAGCTGCTTCAGGAGATTGCGGATGATCCGGACCATCGTCTGGTAGTCATCGACCACCAGGATCGGCATGGACGGGTCGAGAGCCATTACGGTGCTCCAAGCAAATTGGTGAAGGCGTGGGGCGCAGCGCCCGCGCCGCGCCCTTGGCGGGCAGCGGCTGATCGTCGAAGTGATAGCGCGCCGGTGTTTCAAAGCGGTTAATTCAATGGCGGAGTGACGCAAGGGAATAGATCGTTCCGTGAGGCCACCAAAGTCCAATGGCCGGCCTGTCCCGGCTGTGACAGGGTCGCCTCAAGACGGATCGATCCCGGCCCCGAGCCTCGCGCCGCGCCGGAGACGAAGGCAACCCACACCGATGACCAGCGCGCTCTACACCGTCCATGCCTTCGAGGATCTGGCTATCGGCCAGAGCGAAAGCCTGATGCGCACGGTGATGGAGCGCGACGTTTCGCTGTTCGCCGACCTCTCGGGCGACGCCAATCCGATCCATCTCTGCGACCGCTATGCCGCCTCGACCAAGTTCGGCCAGCGCATCGCTCATGGCATGCTGACCGCGAGCCTCGTCTCGGCACTGCTCGGCACGCGCCTGCCCGGTCCCGGCGCGGTCTATCTGTCGCAGACCCTGACCTTCCTCGCGCCGGTGAAGATCGGCGACGTCGTCACAGCCCGTGTCGAGGTGATCGAGCTGGTGGCCGAGCGCCGCCGCGCGCGGCTGTTCTGCGAGTGTCTGGTCGACGGCAAGGCCGTCCTGGAGGGCGAGGCCTGGGTCGCCCTGCCGCCGCCCCGGCCGAGGAACTGAAGACCGGGCATTGAACGCGTCCGGCTTGACGCCTCGCCGCGTCTGGCCAATGACGGGGCCTGCCCGGCGCTCGCCCGGGCGTCCGGACCGTCCTGCCCGATGATCTCTCCTGCCGACGCACCTTCAAGCTTCGTGCTCGAACTCGACAAGCCGATCCCGGCCGCATTGCGCGGCCGGGTCATGGCGCTCGGCAATTTCGATGGCGTCCATCGCGGCCATGCCGAACTCGCCCGCGAGGCCGTCGAACTTGCGGAGCGACTGGGGCGCATGCCGGCCGTGCTGACCTTCGAGCCGCATCCGCGCAGCGTGTTTCGCCCCGAGCAGCCGGTCTTCCGGCTGACGCCGCCGGCAGTGAAGACGGAGCTGCTGGCGCAGCTCGGGCTGCCACTGACCTTCGTGCTGCCCTTCAGCCGCGACATCGCTGCGATCCATGCCGAGGCCTTCGTCGACGATCTGCTGCTCGGCAAACTCGGGGCGGCCGGGCTGGTCTGCGGCTTCGATTTCCATTTCGGGCAGGGGCGCAGTGGCTCGCCGGAGATGCTGGAGGCGCGTGCGATGGTCGATGCGGCCCCCGTCGTGGTCGTGCCGCCCTATGCCTTTGCCGGCGAGACGGTCTCCTCGACGCTGATCCGCACGGCGCTGGAACAGGGCGATGTCGCCCGCGCCGCAGAATTCCTCGGCCGGCCCTGGTTCGTGCGTGGCGTAGTCGCCCATGGCGACAAGCGCGGGCGCGATCTCGGCTACCCCACCGCCAACATGCATCTTGCCCGCGACTGCCGGCTGAAGCACGGCATCTATGCGGTGCGCATGAAGATCGACGGCGTCTGGCATGACGGCGTCGCCAGCTTCGGCAGCCGGCCGACCTTCGATGACGGCGCGCCGCGGCTGGAGACCTTCGTCTTCGACTTTTCGGGCGATCTCTACGGCAGGCAGGTCGATGTCGCCTTCGTCTCCTGGCTGCGCGGCGAGGCGAAGTTCGACTCGCTCGACGCACTGGTCGCGCAGATGGACGCCGACAGCCTGCGGGCGCGCGACATCCTCGCCGGGACGCCGCCCTTCCTTCCGTAGCGCGCGCCTGCTAGAAGCCGCTCATGCTCGCATTTCGTGCTACGTCGACCATCCCGCTTCGGCGAATTACGGGCCCGGCTGCCGCCCTGCGCTGACGCGTGGGAGCATGCGCAGGCCGGGATGACCACCGCTTATCCTTTCATCTCACGATGGACCGGCGCAGCGCCACGACCATGGCCCGCCCCTCCGCATTGCCCGAGCCGAGCACGATGACCGACAAGACCCCAGAAAAAGCGGAAACCGTCGACTATTCCCAGACGCTGTTCCTGCCCCTGACCGAGTTCCCGATGCGGGCCGGCCTGCCGCAGCGCGAGCCCGAACTGCTCGCCCGCTGGGCGAAGATGGACCTCTACCGCAAGCTGCGCGAGGCCGGGAAGGGGCGGGACCGCTTCGTCCTGCATGACGGCCCCCCCTATGCCAACGGCAACATCCATATCGGCCATGCGCTGAACAAGGTCCTCAAGGACCTCGTCACCCGCTCGCAGCAGATGCTCGGCCACGACTCCAACTACGTGCCGGGCTGGGACTGCCACGGGCTGCCGATCGAGTGGAAGATCGAGGAGCAGTACCGCGCCAAGGGGCTGAACAAGGACGACGTGCCGGTCGTCGAATTCCGCAAGGAATGCCGCGCCTTCGCCGAGCACTGGGTCTCGGTCCAGCGCGAGGAGTTCAAGCGCCTGGGCGTCGAGGGCGACTGGGACGATCCCTATTTGACCATGGCCTATCCGGCCGAGGCGCAGATCGCCCGCGAGATCATGAAATTCGCCGAGAGCGGCCAGCTCTATCGCGGCTCCAAGCCGGTGATGTGGTCGGTGGTCGAGAAGACCGCGCTCGCCGAGGCCGAGGTCGAATACGAGGAGCACGTCAGCGACACGGTGTTCGTGGCGTTTCCGGTGTCCGGCACGGGGCCGCTGGCTGGAGCCGCCATCGTCATCTGGACGACGACGCCCTGGACGATGCCGGGCAATCGCGCGATCTCGTTTCACAACAAGGTCGCCTATGGGCTTTATCGCGTCACCGCAGCACCGGAGAACAACTGGGCCAAGGTTGGCGCGACCTATGTCCTCGCCAAGAACCTTGCGGAAGGCGTCTTCAAGTCAGCCAAGGTCGATGCGTTCGAGCTGGTCATGGACGTGCCTGCCGATCAGCTCGCCGGTCTCACCGCCGCCCATCCCCTGCGTGGCCAGGGCTACGATTTCGACGTCCCCCTGCTCGACGGCGACCATGTCACCGACGAGGCCGGCACCGGCTTCGTCCACACCGCGCCGAGCCATGGCCGCGAGGACTTCGACGTCTGGATGGCGAACGGCCAGATGCTCGCCCGGCGCGGCATCGACACCCGCATCCCCTACACCGTCGATGCCGATGGCCGGTTCACGAAGGAGGCGCCGGGCTTCGAGGGCGCGCAGGTCATCACCGAGACCGGGAGCAAGGGCGACGCCAACGACGTCGTCATCAAGGCGCTGGCGGCCAGCGGCAACCTCGTCGCGCGCGGCCGCCTGAAGCACCAGTATCCGCATAGCTGGCGCTCGAAGAAGCCGGTCATCTTCCGCAACACGCCGCAATGGTTCATCGCGATGGACAAGGGCGTCGATACGCTCGGCAATCGCACCCTGCGCGAGGTCGCGCTCGGCGCGATCAAGGAGACCGAATGGGTCCCCGCCGCCGGCGAGAACCGCATCAACGGCATGATCGCCAACCGCCCCGACTGGGTGGTCTCGCGCCAGCGCGCCTGGGGCGTGCCGATCACCGTCTTCGTCGAGAAGGAGACCAAGGACATCCTCGTCGATGCGAAGGTCAACGCCGCCATCGCCGAAGCCTTCGAGCTTGAGGGCGCCGATGCCTGGTTCACCGACACTGACGGCGCCCGCTTCCTGAAGCCCTTCGGCTACGATCCGGCGGCCTATGAGCGCGTCACCGACGTGCTCGATGTCTGGTTCGATTCCGGCTCGACCCACGCCTTCACGCTGGAGAAGCGCGCCGATCTGCGGGCGCGGCGGCGCGGCGACGGCGGCAATGACCGCGTCATGTATCTTGAGGGTTCCGACCAGCATCGCGGCTGGTTCCATTCCTCGCTGCTCGAAAGCTGCGGCACGCGCGGCCGCGCGCCTTACGACATCGTGCTGACGCACGGCTTCTGCCTCGACGAGAGGGGCGAGAAGATGTCGAAGTCGAAGGGCAACGTCACCGCCCCGCAGGACATCATCAAGGACTCAGGCGCCGACATCCTGCGCCTCTGGGTCGCGGCTGCGGACTATTCCGACGATCTCCGCATCGGCAAGGAGATCCTCAAGACCTTCGTCGAGACCTATCGCAAGCTGCGCAACACCCAGCGCTGGATGCTGGGCACGCTCGCCCATTTCAGCGAGGACATCCGCGTCCCGGACCCGCAGACCATGCCGGAGCTGGAGCGGCTGATGCTGCACCGGCTCGCCGAACTCGGCCCGCAGGTCGAGGAAGCCTATCGGACCTATGACTATAAGAAGGTCGTGACCCTGCTCTCGCAGTTCATGAACACCGAACTCTCGGCCTTCTATTTCGACGTCCGCAAGGACGCGCTCTATTGCGATCCGCTCTCCAGCCATGTCCGCAAGAGCGCGCTGACGGTCGTCGACCATCTCTTCCGCTGCCTGACGACCTGGCTCGCTCCGATCCTGGTTTTCACGGCCGAGGAAGCCTGGCTCGAACGCTATCCGGAACAGAAGGCGCTCGACGGTTCCGTGCATCTCGAACTCTTCGCGAAGGCGCCGGCCGACTGGCTCGACCCGGAACTCGCCGAGCGCTGGAGCAAGATCCGCAAGGTCCGCCGCGTCGTCACCGGGGCGCTCGAACTGGAGCGCGCCGCCAAGCGGCTCGGCTCCTCGCTCGAGGCCGCTCCGCAGGTCTTCGTCACGGATGCCGATCTCGGCGCCGCGCTGTCGGGGGTCGATCTCGCCGAGATCGGCATCACCTCCGGCATCCGCATCGAGAGCACGGAGGGGCCGGCCGAGGCCTTCCGCCTCGCCGAGGTGCCGGGCGTCGCGGTGGTGCCGCATCGCGCGGCCGGCATCAAATGCGCCCGCTCCTGGAAATATTTCGACCCGGCGACGGCGGATGCCGCCTATCCGGCGGTGACGCCGCGTGACGCGAAGGCGCTGCGCGAACTGGGCCGGGGTGCGCCGTGAACGCCGCCCGCCGTCTCGGCGTCGCCGTCGTTCTCGTCGTCTTCCTGGCCGACCAGGCGCTGAAGCTCTGGCTGCTCTTCGGCCTGCGCCTCGCCGAGACCGGGCCCTTCGCGGTCACGCCGTTCATGAACATCGTGCTCGCCTGGAACCGCGGCATCTCCTACGGGCTGTTCCAGCAGGGCACCGATATCGGGCGCTGGGCGCTGGTGGTAGTCTCCTTCGTCGCGGCGATCTGGCTCTGGCGCTGGATGTGGCGCGAGCAGCGCCCCCTGACGGTGGTCAGCCTCGCGCTGGTCATCGGCGGCGCGCTCGGCAACGGGCTCGACCGCGCCGTCTATGGCGCCGTTGTCGACTTCGTGCACCTGCATTGGGGCGGCTTCAGCTGGTACATCTTCAACATCGCCGACGCCGCAATCGTTGTCGGGGTGGCAGGTCTGCTATATGAGTCCTTCCGTCCGGGCGCGGAAAAGACGGCATAGTTGCGTCTTCGCCATCGTTTCGCCGTTCGCCTGGGGTTTGAGACGGGGAAGAGATATCCCCGAGGGAGGATTGACATGGCTCACCGCATCCGCGTGACGCATCTGCTTCTGGCCGGCGGCCTTCTGCTCGCGGCCCAGCCCGCGCTGGCTCAGGAGGGCATGCTCTTCAAGAACCTGATGGAGGGCGTCATGGGTGGCCGGCCGGGCGACGATATCGAGTACCGGCAGCGCCCGCCGCTGGTCGTGCCCCCGAGCTCGGTCCTGCCGCGCCCGCAGGAGCCGGCGAGCACCCGCAACGCCGCCTGGCCGAACGATCCCGACGTCGCCGCCCGCCGCGCCGAGGCGCAGGGCGCCCGCGCGCCGGCTGGCTCCAATCCGAACTGGCGCAACAATCCGATGCTCAGCCAGGAGGAGCTGCGCCGCGGCCGTACCACGCGCGACGCCGGCCGCCCGGCCGTTGCCGAGGATCACAACAACTACAACAACCAGATCGCCCCGATCCGCGTCGGTCGCGAGCTGGCGACCCGCCACAACCAGGCGGCGCTCGATCAGCTCACCTATGGCGAGGAGCCGCCGCGGCGCCTGCTTTCCGAGCCGCCGGTGGGCTATCGTCGCCCGGCCGGTTCCGCTGCGCTCGGCCCCGGCCAGGGCGGCCCTGTCGAGGACAAGCAGGCCGTCGGCCAGCGTGAGTTCCTGACCGGCCAGATCCCGATGCAGTGAGGCCGCGATGCCGGAGTCGGGAAAGGCGCCCGGCTAGGCAGAACGGCTTGGCTCTGGCGTTCTACGCCGCGCCTCCCTATCTCGTGGGAACCGGATATTCCGGCGCGGGCTTCGCTGCTCGCGCCTTTTGTCCATCTGTGCGGGTGATTCCGCGCGAGCCCTCCGCATCCGCGCCAGTCATGGAGACGGCCCAAGGTGAACATGCATTCGCAGCAGCCCAAGGCCGCCCAGCCGGTCGAGTCCTTCCAGCTCGCCAATGGCATGGATGTTGTCGTCGTGACGGACCATCGCGCGCCGGTCGTCACCCATATGGTCTGGTATCGCAACGGCTCGGCCGATGACCCGGCCGGCAAGTCCGGCATCGCGCATTTTCTCGAGCACCTGATGTTCAAGGGCACGGCCAAATGGCCGGCCGGCGAGTTCTCCCGGATCGTGGCGGGCTATGGCGGGCAGGAGAACGCCTTCACCTCCTTCGACTACACCGCCTATTTCCAGCGCGTGCCGAAGGAGCATCTGCGCGCGATGATGGATTACGAGGCGGACCGCATGACCGGCCTCGCCTTCGACGAGAGCGTCGTTGGTCCCGAGCGCGACGTCGTGCTGGAAGAGCGCAAGATGCGCGTCGATTCCGACCCGGCCGCCCAGCTCGGCGAGGAGTTCTCCTCGGCGCTCTTCGTGCACCACCCCTACGGCACGCCGATCATCGGCTGGGAGCACGAGATCGAGGAACTCAACCGCGACGACGCCTTCGCCTACTACCAGCGCTTCTACACGCCAGAGAACGCCATTCTGGTCGTCGCCGGCGACACCGATGCTACGACCGTGCGCCGCCTCGCCGAGGAAACCTATGGCGCCATTCCAGCGCGCGGCGAGACACCCGTCCGCAAGCGTCCGGCCGAGCCCGATCCGCGTGCCGCGCGCCGCGTCTCGCTCTCCGATCCGCGCGTGCGCCAGCCTTCGCTGCGGCGCGGCTGGCTGACTCCGACCTATCTCAGCGGTGACTCGACGGAGGTCTTCGCGCTCGAGATCGCGGCCGAGATCTTGGGCGGCGGCACCACCTCGCGGCTTTACCGCAAGCTCTGCGTCGAGGACGAACTCGCCGCGGGCGCCAGCGCCTATTTCATGGGTTCGATGGTCGATCGCGCTGCCTTCCAGGTCTCGGCGAGCCCGCGCCCCGGCGTCGAGATGGCGACTCTGGAGGCCGGCCTCGACGCTGCGCTCGCCACCTTCCTGAGCGAGGGGCCGAGCGAGCTCGAACTCGCCCGCGCCCGTACGCGGCTTGTCGCCGAGACGATCTTCGCCCGTGACAGCCAGTCCTCGCTCGCCCGCATCTTTGGCGCCTCGCTCGCCGTCGGCGAAAGCGTCGAGGACGTGCTGGCCTGGCCCGCCCGGATCGAGGCCGTGCCGCGCGAGGCCGTTATCGAGGCCGTGCGCCGCTATCTGAGGCCGGACCGCTGCGTCACCGGCCTGCTGCTGCCGTCGGCCTGAATCAGCCGCTCCCTTCTGGACAGGGTCGCTTCGCCGGCCTGCCGTCAGGACATGACATGACATGAACGCACCCATCCCCGCTGCCGCCACCAGCCTCGCCGGCCCCTCCGTCGCCGTCCAGAAGGTCCGCTCCGCCGCGGGCATCGAGGCCTGGCTGGTCGAGGAGCACAGCCTGCCGCTGATCGCGGTCGACTTCGCCTTCGATGGCGGCGCCACGCGCGATCCCGACAACGCCGCCGGCAGCGCCTATCTGGTCTCCGGCCTGCTCGACGAGGGCGCCGGCGATCTCGACGCCGAAGCTTTTCACGGCAAGCTCGCCGACCACGCGATCAGCCTCGGCTTCGACGCGCGCCGCGACGATTTCCATGGCCATATCCAGACGCTGTCGAGCCATCGAGACACGGCCTTCGAGCTGCTCGCGCTCGCCGTCAACGCGCCGCGCTTCGATGCCGATGCCGTGGCGCGGGTGAAGGGGCAGGTCATTTCCGGCCTGCAGCGCCAGGCGCAGAACCCCGAGACGCTCTGCCGCAACGCGCTCTATGCGGCGGCCTTTGCTGGCCACCCCTACGCCCGTCCCGAGAAGGGCGATGTCGACAGCGTCTCGCGGCTTGAAGCTGCCGGCCTGAAGGCGCTCTCGCGCGGCCTGCTTGCCCGCGCCGGGCTGAAGGTCGTCGTCGTCGGTGACATCACGGCCGACGAACTGTCGCGCCGCCTCGACCAGCTTTTCGGCGCGCTGCCGGAGGGCCTGCCGCGCGCGCTGCCGGGCGAGCCCCTGCCGATCCAGGGCCTCGGCCAGACCCATGTCATCGATCTCGACGTGCCGCAGACGGTGCTGCGCTTCGTCGGCCCCGGCCTGATGCGGCATGATCCGGACTTCATCGCCGGCAGCGTGCTGAATCACATCCTCGGCGGTTCCGCCTTCACCTCGCGCCTGTTCCTCGAAGTCCGCGAGAAGCGCGGCCTCGCCTATGGCGTCTCGTCGAGCCTGATGCCGCTGCGCGAGAGCGCCATGCTGGTCGGCGGCACCGCGACCCGCAACGACCGTGCGGCCGAGTCGATGACCGTGATCCGCGAGGAGATGGCCAAGCTCGCCAACGAGGGGCCGAGCGAGGACGAGGTCGCCGAGGCCAAGCGCTACATCATCGGCTCCTATCCGCTGCGCTTCGACACCTCGCCGAAGATCGCCTCCGAACTGCTCGGCCTCGCGATCAACGGTTTCGAGCCGGACTTCCTGGCGCAGCGCAACGAACTCTTCGCGGCCGTGACGCTGTCCGACGTCAAGCGCGTGGCGGGGCGCCTCTTCGGCGATCCGCGCCTGCTGGTGCAGGCCGTCGGGCGGCCGGTCGATCTGGTTTGAATTGGCCGGAACGGTCATGCGCGGCATGATTTGAAAAGCGCGAGTCATCCCGGGCGACCGCAGGGAGACCCGGGACCCATTCCGGAACCTAACCTGCAAATGCTCCGGTATGGATCCCGGATCGGCGCCGCTGACGCGGCTTGTCCGGGATGACGGCGCGGATGGCGAGCGACAAAAGCTCCCACCCGCTATTGTCGCTGACAGCAGCAGCACGATTCGCCGCCGCTGACCTCTCCGCCCCGGAACCTTCATGTCCGTCCGCCGCCTCGATCCCGTCCTGGTCGACCGCATCGCCGCCGGCGAGGTGATCGAGCGGCCGGCTGCCGCCGTGAAGGAGCTGGTCGAGAACGCGATCGACGCCGGCGCGCGTGCCATCTCGGTCACGATTGCGGCCGGCGGGCGCGAGCTGATCCGCGTCGTCGATGACGGCGCCGGCATAACGCCGGAGGATCTGGCGCTGGCCGTCGAGCGCCATGCCACCTCGAAGCTCCCGGATGGCGATCTCTTCGCGATCGACACGCTCGGTTTTCGTGGCGAGGCGCTGCCCTCGATCGGCTCCGTCGCGCGGCTCTCGATTGCGACCCGCCGCCATGACGCGCCGCAAGGAGCAGGCCTCGTCGTCGAGGCCGGCGAGAAGGGCGTCGTGCGTCCTGTCGCCGCCGCACCCGGCACGCGCATCGAGGTCAGCGATCTCTTCGCCTTCACCCCGGCGCGCCTCAAATTCCTGAAGAGCGACCGGGCCGAGGCGCAGGCCGTCTCGGAGATGCTGCGCCGTCTCGCCATCGCCCATCCGGCGATCCGCTTTTCGCTGGAGGGCGAGCATGTCTCCCCGTTCGACTGGCCGGCCGAGGCCCTGGGCGAGGACGGCCAGCTGCGCCGGCTCGGCCGGGCGCTCGGGCGCGATTTCCCGGAAAATGCGCTCAGGCTCGATGCGGCGCGCGAGGGCTTCCGCGTCACCGGCTTTGCCGGCCTGCCGACCTTCCATCGCGGCACCTCGGCCGGCGTGCATCTCGCGGTCAACGGCCGCCCGGTGCGCGACAAGCTCCTGCTCTCGGCGGTGCGTGGCGCCTATGCCGATGTCGTGCCCTCCGACCGGCATCCCGTGCTCTTCCTCGACGTCGCCTGCGATCCGCGCCTCGTCGACGTCAACGTTCACCCGGCCAAGAGCGAGGTCCGCTTCCGCGATCCGACGCTGGTGCGCGGTCTCGTCGTCTCTGGCCTGAAGGGCGCGCTCGCCGAAGCCGGCCACCGTGCCACGACGACCGGCGGTGCCCGGACCCTGGAGGCCTTCCGCGCCGTCTTTGCGGGCACCGGCAACCCGAATGCCCCGATGCGTCCGAACCTGCCCGGCACGCCGGCCTGGGCCACGCCTGCGGCAGGCTTCGAGGCTCGCCCGCAGCCGGGCTTCGCCGGCTTCAACGTGTCCTCGGCCGATGCCCGCGCCCATGTCGCGGAGCCGTCGCCGGATGCGCTCGACCGTCCGCTCGGTGCCGCTCGGGCCCAGCTCCACGAAACCTATATCGTCGCGCAGACCCGTGAGGGCGTCGTCATCGTCGACCAGCACGCCGCCCATGAGCGTCTGGTCTATGAGCGGCTCAAGGCCGAACGCGCGAAGAACGGCATCGCCCGTCAGCCGCTGCTGCTGCCGGAGGTCGTCGAACTCGATCCCGTCGACGCCGATCGCCTGAATGCGGCGAGCGAAGAGCTGGACACGCTGGGCCTGCGGCTGGAGCCCTTCGGGCCGGGCGCCGTGCTGGTTCGGGAGGCGCCCCAGCAATTGGCCGGCGGCAATCTCCAGAAGCTCGTCCGCGACGTCGCCGACGCCTTGGCGGAGCATGGCCAGATGGGTTCGACACCGGGCTCGCTCGAACGCAGGCTCGATCATGTGCTGGCGACGATGGCCTGCCACAACTCCGTCCGCGCCGGGCGTCGCCTGCGCCCGGAGGAGATGGACGCCCTGCTGCGCGAGATGGAGGTCACGCCGAATTCCGGCCAGTGCAACCACGGCCGGCCGACCTATGTCGAACTGAAGCTCAGCGATATCGAGAAGCTGTTCGGGCGGCGGTGAGCGGGAGCTGCCGTGATCTGCGTTCATCTGTTGCAAGTCGGCGGCGGTACAGGCCGTGAGTTATCGCATTCGCGTTTGAAAATCATTATCACATTGAAAGATAAGAGTATTTTGTTTTCCTGCGGAGAATTTCCGCGCGTGCTCTCCCGGGGATACGACGGGGCGATTTACCCTCTGTTAACCAATCCGGCCCTACACAGAATCAACCGAAAATTTACCAAGATGACCAGCGTGTTAACCCAACCCCGGCCCATTCGCCTCAAGGGGCGAAGCTTCCTTGCGCTTGCGCTGACCCCGGAACTCCCCTTCGAGGAGTGGCTGGCGCGCCTCGACGATCTGGCCTCCCGGTCCACCGGCTTCTTCATGCGCCGGCCGGTGGTGCTCGATATCGGCGGGCTGGAGATCGATCGGTCGCAGCTTCGCGACCTCGTCGACAAGCTCGGTACACGCCATGTCCGAATCATGGGCATCGAAGGAGCGCGACCCTCGCTGCTCGATTCGAGCCTGCCGCCGGCGATGGCCGATGGTCGGCCGACCTCCGACATCGAGGCGCCCGTCGCCGAAGCGGCGGCCCAATCTGCGACCGTCGAAAGCGTCGCGGCTCCGGCTCTGCTGCCGGCGAAGGCCGCGCCCTCCATCGTCGTGACCGAGCCCGTGCGCTCGGGGCAATCGCTCATCTTCATCGAAGGCGACGTGACCATCGTCGGATCGGTTGCATCCGGGGCCGAGGTCATCGCCGGGGGATCGATCCACGTCTACGGCACGCTGAGAGGCCGCGCGATGGCCGGCACGATGGGCAACGCCTCAGCGCGGATCTTCTGCCGCAAGCTCGAAGCGGAATTGGTCGCCATCGACGGCTACTACAAGACAGCCGAGGACCTCGGGGCCGATCTGCGCGGCAAGGCCGTCCAGTTCTGGCTGGAAGGCGACACTTTCAAATCCGGATCACTCGCCTGATCCGACGGCATCCGACATCAACAGGAGAGGTCTATGGGCAAGGTCATCGTGGTCACATCGGGCAAGGGCGGCGTCGGCAAGACGACGTCGTCGGCCGCACTCGGAGCGGCCCTTGCACAGACCGGCGACAAGGTCGTGGTGGTGGATTTCGACGTCGGGCTGCGCAATCTCGACCTGATCATGGGCGCCGAGCGGCGGGTGGTCTATGACCTCGTCAACGTGATCCAGGGCGAGGCCAAGCTGACGCAGGCCCTGATCCGCGACAAGCGGCTCGAGACGCTCTATCTGCTGCCGGCCTCGCAGACACGCGACAAGGACAATCTCACCGCGGACGGCGTCGAGAAGGTCATCGCCGCCCTGAAGAGCGTCTTCGACTGGGTGATCTGCGACAGCCCGGCCGGCATCGAGCGCGGCGCGACGCTGGCCATGCGCCATGCCGACGTGGCCATCGTCGTGACCAATCCGGAGGTCTCCTCCGTGCGCGATTCCGACCGCATCATCGGCCTGCTCGATTCCAAGACGGTCAAGGCCGAGAACGGCGAGCGCATGGAGAAGCATCTGCTTCTCACCCGTTACGACCCGGCCCGGGCCGAGCGCGGCGACATGCTGAAGGTCGACGACGTTCTCGAAATCCTGTCGATCCCGTTGCTCGGTATCATCCCGGAAAGCATGGAGGTTCTGCGGGCCTCCAATCTCGGCACACCCGTGACGCTTGCCGATGAGCGCAGCGTGCCGGCCGTTGCCTATTTCCAGGCGGCTCGCCGCCTCAAGGGCGAAGATCTGCCGATCACCATTCCGGGCGAAAGGCGCGGCTTCTTCGGCAAGATGTTCGGAAGGAAAGCGGCATGAACCTCCGTCGCTTCTTCACCCGCTCCCAGTCGGCCCCGGCCGCGCGGGATCGCCTGCAACTGCTGCTCGCCCATGAGCGCGCTTCGGCGGGCGGACCCGATCTCCTAGTCAAGCTGCGGGACGAAATCCTGCGCGCCATCGCAAAGCACGTACAGATCGACGGTGACAAGGTCAGCGTCAAGATGGAGCGCGGCGCCCAAGTCTCGACGCTGGCCGTCGACATCGAGATCCCGTTCGAGGCAGGCAAAAAGGCGGCCTAGCGAGAGCCGCCTTCGCGACAAGCCGTTGTTCTGCGCTGTCGGGCGAGGATGACCAGGGAATGCCGCCCTCTCGGCGGCGTTCCTGTTTTTCCGCTTCGCCGCGAGGTCCTGTTCAGGACCTCGCGGTCTCGGCCGCCCGCAGCAAGATCACCTGCGTCTCGCCATATGTCCGGCGTTCCAGCGTCTGGAAGCCCGCGGGGAGCGCGATCTCGACATCGCCGGCCTCCTCCAGCACGACCAGCGCGCCCGGCTCCAGCCAGCCGCCGTCGCGGGCCGAGAGCAGCGCGGTCTCACCCAGTCCCCTGCGATAGGGCGGGTCGCAGAAGACCACGCCGAAGGGCGCCATCGGGCCGATCGCGCCGAGCTTGGTCGCGTCGCGCCGGAAGATGCGGCTGTGGCCGGCGAGGCCAAGCGCCGTCTGGTTCTCGCGGATCAGCCCGCGCGCCTCCGTCCCGTCATCGACCAGCAACGCAAAGCCCGCGCCGCGCGAGAGCGCCTCAAAGGCCATCGCACCAGTGCCCGCGAACAGGTCGAGCACGCGCGCCCCGTCGAGCGGGTCGTCATAGGCATGGGCCAGCACGTTGAAGAGCGATTCGCGCAGCCGGTCCGAGGTCGGGCGGATGCTCCCGATCCCCGGTTTCGGGCCGGCCAGAGCCCGCCCGCGCAAGCGTCCGCCGACGATCCGCATCGGCTAGCCCTCAGTCGCGCTTGCCGCCGGAGCGAGGGCCGCCGCCGGAGCGCGGGCCCTTGCCGCCGCCGGAGGGACGACCGCCACCCGGCCGACCGCCGCCACCGGGCTTGCCACCGAACGGCTTGCCGCCGAAGGATTTGCCTCCGAAGGATTTTCCGCCGCTGCGTTCACCCGTGCCGCTTCGTCCCGCCGGTCGTTCGCTGGAGCGCGCCGCATAGCTCTTTCCGGCACCGCCGGGCTTGTCGCCGAAACCGCGCGCAGCCGGGCGTCTGTCGCCGCCGCGTTCTTCGCCCGGCCGCTCGCTGAAGCGGCGGGGAGGGCGCTCGCCACCCTCGCGCGGGGCGCGCTCGGGGCGGTCGCCGCGGGGGCTGCGCTCCGGCCGCTCGGCGCGTGGTGCCGCGTCCTGCCAGGGCCGCTCCTGCGTCCGGTCGCGCTCGCCACCCTCGATGCGGGGGCGGTGGACCGGGCGTTCGCGGCTCGCCGGGCGTTCCTGCGTGCGCGGCGGGCGTGCCTGTGCGGCGCCGCGCTCGCTGCGGGGCAGGCGGTCGGGCCTGCGCTTGGGATTCACGCCCTCACGGGCAGGGCGCTCCTCGCGGGAAACCCTTTCCTCGCGCGCAGAAGCGCTGACGCGCTCGACCAGCACGCGGCGGCCGCTGGGGTCCTCGATCGCCTTGCCGCGCCGGCGCACGACCTCGCCGCTGGCTTCGCGTGTCTGGCGCTCGGCCTTCGGATCGGCACCGCGGCGTGGCGGCGCCTTGCGCTCGCGCTGCGGCTCGGCCTCGGCATCGCGCCAGACGGTGCGCTTCCACGGCTTGTCGCTGCGGTCGTCGAGCGAGGGCGTGCGGACGGCGTCGCTCTGCCAGCGCTCGCGCTCCGGCTTGCCGTCGCGGTCGCCCGACTCGCGCCGGCGCGGCCGGTCGTCGCCGCTCGGCGCAGCCTGGCTTGGGCGAGGTTTTGGCGGGGCGGCCGGGAGTTCGTCACGGCGCGGCGCCTCGAAATCGACGCCGGCCTTCGCCATCAGCTCCTCGCCGAGCTGGTCCTTGAGCACGCGCGAGCGAATCTCGTCCGCCTCGCCCTCGGGCAGGTCGCCGAGCTGGAATGGCCCGAACGAGACCCGGATCAGCCGGTTCACGTCGAGGCCGAGATGCTCCAGCACCGTCTTGACCTCACGGTTCTTGCCCTCGCGCAGGTCGACCGTCAGCCAGGTGTTCGAGCCCTGCTGGCGCTCGAAGCGCGCCACGACCGGGCCGTAGGAGATGCCCTCGATGGTGACGCCGTCGCGGAGCGTGTCGAGCTTGTCCTGCGTCACCGAGCCGAAGGCGCGCACGCGGTAGCGCCGCAGCCAGCCGGTCTCGGGCAGTTCCAGCATGCGGGCCAGTCCGCCGTCATTGGTCAGGAGCAGGAGGCCTTCGGTGTTGATGTCGAGCCGTCCGATCGACAGCACGCGCGGCAGATCCTCCGGCAGCGCGTCGAACACGGTCGGCCGGCCTTCGGGATCGTGGTTGGTCGTCACGAGGCCGCGAGGCTTGTGGTAGAGCCACATCCGCGTGCGCTCACGCACCGGCATGGGCTCGCCATCGATCAGCACGACATCGTCGGGGCCGACATCGAGCGCCGGGCTCTCCAGAACCTTGCCGTTCACGCTGACGCGGCCTTCGGCGATCATCGCCTCGCTGTCGCGGCGCGAGGCGACGCCGGCGCGCGCCATCACCTTGGCGATGCGCTCGGGCTCCTGCACCAGCGATGGCAGCAGCTTGGCTTCGGAAACGGGCGCCTCCTCGCGCGAACGACGTGGCCGCTCGGGCCTGTCGGAGCGGGGACGGTCGAAACGCTTGCCGCCCGCGCCGCCGGAACGCTCGCCACGCGGCGCGAAGCCCTCGCGCGGAGGCCGGCTCGAACCGCGTTCGCCGTCGGGGCGTGCCCGGAACGGCCGTTCGCCGCCCTCGCGCGGGGGCCTGCTGGAGCTGCGCTCGCCCTCGGGGCGTGCCCGGAACGGCCGCGCCGGGCCATCCGCGCGCGCCGGCCGCTCGGCACTGTCGCTGCGGCCCCGGAATGGCTTGCGTTCGCCGCCTGCCGACGCGCCGGAGCGCGGGTCCTTGCCGCCGAAGCCTTTGCCGCCGAAGCCGCCGCCATCGCGTCCGCCGCCCGATCCGCCACCACGGCCGCCGGTTCCGCCGCCCTTGCGCGGGCCCCGGCTTTTCTGATTGTTGTCGTCGCTCATGATCGCTCCTGAGCGTGCCGCGCCGAAAGTGACTTGCACTTTCGCGAAAGGGACAGGCTCGAATTCTTGGTATAGCCGGCGCTTGTAGCAGAGCGCTCCCGTGCCTGCGAGCGCCAAAACGGAGGTCCGATGCCGCAATCGCGCCCAATGCCGGTGTCTGGGGCCAAGCTGCCTGACGCCATGGCGCTCGCCTTCGATGAGGCGCGGGCCGCGGCGGCGCGGGGCGAGGTGCCGGTCGGCGCCGTCGTGACGCGGGACGGCGTCGTGCTCGCCCGTGCCGGCAACCGCACGCTGGAGCTGAAGGACCCGACCGCCCATGCCGAGATGCTGGCGCTGCGCCTGGCCTGCCAGGAGATCGGTTCCGAGCGGCTGATCGGCTGCGATCTCCACGTCACGCTCGAGCCCTGCCCGATGTGCGCGGCCGCGATCTCCTTCGCCCGCATCCGCAGGCTCTATTTCGGCGCGGGCGACCCCAAGGGCGGCGCGGTCGAGAACGGCGTCAGGCTTTACGCCAGCCCCAGCTGCCACCATGCGCCGGAGGTCTATGGCGGCCTGCGCGAGAGCGAGGCGGCGGACCTGCTGCGCAGCTTCTTTCAGGGCCGGCGCTAGAGCCTCGGCCGGAAAAGTGGAATTCGGTTTTCGGGAAAAGCCGATGCAAGAACAAGGAACTTCAGCATCGATCCGGCGGTGGCGTCAGTTGGCGACCGGCGCCATCGGCTCGGGCATGCTGCCCGCATCGAGATGTCTGGCCATCGCGCCCGTCTCGATCCGCTCCGATCCGTCCACGACGATGGCGAGAGTGTCGATCGCGGCGAGGGCCTCGCGCCGCGCCTGCTCGATCTCGGCGATCTGCGCCTGGGCGTAGAGCGCGCGCGCAAACAGAGCGACGCGCATGACGGCGAGATAGGTGGCGTCTTCCAGCTCAGGCGAGATCACGACGAAGCGCAGCACGTTTTCGACATGCGTCTCGGCGCTGGGGCCGAGCGCCTTGGCGTTCAGCACGCCAGCCCGCAAGACGGTGCTGCGCAGCGTCTCGATCTCCGATGTCAGATAGTTCTGCACCTCGTCGGCCATCCACGCCTCCATGACGGAACGTACGTATCCAGGCGACGTTACCATAGGGTAGACGGGGCTGCGTGGGTCGACGCGTTGATCGGTTAGCCAGCCGTCAATGCAGTCGCAAAAATCATAGCGGTTTCGGCATCGCGCTGTGTTGCCGGCCGGTGCCGTCTCATGCGGCCTAACGCATTCCGAACGCGACATCGCCATGGAATGACCCGATCCGGTCCAGCTTCAGGGCCCATTCGCGCGGCTAGATCGGCGCTCATCCGCAACCGATGGAAGGATACGTCATGCGCATGATCATGCTGGCGGCGGCAGGAACCGCCTTCATTCTGGCCGGCCCCGTTAGCGCCCAGGCTCCCAATGCCCAGGCTCCCAATGCCCAGGCTCCCAATGCCCAACCTCCCGCGGTGGCGCCCGCTGCGCCGAACCCGCAGGCTCCCGCGCCAGCACCTGCGATCAAGACCGTGAGTGTGGTCGAACTCGGCGAGCTTCCCGAGGACACCCGCATCCAGGTCAATCAGCTTCTCGCGACCCGCACGGCAGACCAGCTCGAGCGCCTTCGCAAGGCCATCGAAGGCGCGCCGGCCGCGAAATCCGCGCTCGAAGCCAAGGGCTTCTCATCTCGCGACGTGGTGATCGCCCAGATCGACGATGCGGGCGAATTGACCATCGTGACGAAGAAGGCCGGTTGATCGAAGCGCTGCCCGGCGCCGCCGTGGCGCCGGGTCGTCTGCCTGTCTGCAATCGATCGCGGGCGGAAAAGATGATGCCTGCAAAGGCCGAATGTCGTTTTGTCATCGAGGCGGATAAATGCCGAAAATGGAGACGATAGGACAGTAATTCGCGACATAAAATTAAGACAAGGTCGAGAGAGGGCGTATTTTCCCGCCGTTTTGCCGAATTGCAAATATGGATATCTCGAACGCCTAGCTGCGTGGATATAGTTGCAGCTCATTTGATTGCGGCGTGCCTTGTTTTGGTCCTCTGGATAATCTAATGGCTCGCGTGAACCGCACAGCCAGACCATGTGATGGTGGCTGTAGCCTTCCATTCACATGATGTCGTTAGGTAAGTAATGCGTAGTATTGTTGTGGCGTTGATCTTGACGGTCGCCCTGCCTGTGTTTGCCCATGCAGACTCGGCGATCAAGCAGGTGTCCTTCCAGCCCCAGGTCAGGGGGCTGGGCTGTCTCAAGCCCGACACGGTCGCCATGATCAAGGAACTGACCGACAGGATCGGTGCCATCCAGATCACCTCGACCTGCGGCGGACGCCATGCCCGGCACTCCCAGCACTATCGCGGCAAGGCGATCGACTTCCGGCCGCTCGCCACCTCCGCCCGCAAGGCGGTCGCCGTGGCCAAGACGCTCGACGCAACCGGCGGCGTCGGCTCCTACCCGAATGGCATCGTGCATGTCGATGTCGGCGACCGGGAGCTGTCCTGGTTCGGGCACAAGCGCGCCAGCCGCCGCTACGCCTACAACGCCCGCCGCTGAGGCTAGCCGGCCGCGCGCAGCACGAGATAGCTGCCCAGCGCCAGCAGCCCTGCGAAGAAGCAGAGCTTGAACGCCCCGGCCGAGATGCGGTTGCGGATCACCGTCCCGGCCGCCATCCCGGCGAGGGCGGGCAGTAGGGCCAGCGCCGAATGCCCGGCGACGCTCGGGTTGAGCGCGCCTGTGCCGAGCAGCCCGACCGAGAGCGCCAGCGTCGAGACGATGAAGGAGACGCCCAGCGCCTGCACCAGCTCGTCCTTGT
Source organism: Bosea sp. 124 (assembly GCF_003046175.1). Taxonomy (NCBI): domain Bacteria; kingdom Pseudomonadati; phylum Pseudomonadota; class Alphaproteobacteria; order Hyphomicrobiales; family Alloboseaceae; genus Allobosea; species Allobosea sp. 124. The sequence goes on along the minus strand of NZ_PZZM01000001.1, from coordinate 549,044 downwards.
CGAGCCCGAGCGCCTGGAGATAAGGCACGGCCGGCAGCACGAAGACGCCGGTCGCGGCGGTCGCGATACCGGTCGCGATCCCGATCAGCGGCCCGAGCCAGCCCTCCGCTGCGGCCGGAACGCGCAGCTTCGCGGCCTTCAGCCCGACCAGCGCATAAAGCACCAGCGCGATGCCGAGCCAGAGGGTGGCCGATCCGTCCTTCTGCTGCTCCAGCAGGCCCACCCCCGCCCATGTCCCGGCGCCGATCCCGGCCAGCATCGGCCAGAGCCGCGCCAGGATCGCCTTCAGGCCCGGGCCGGTCGCGATCTGCCAGCCATTGGTGATCAGGTTGGGCACGACCAGCAGCGCGGCGGCCTGTGCCGGGGCCATCACCACGCCGAGGATACCGACCGCGATGGTCGGCAGGCCCAGCCCGATCACGCCCTTGACGAAGCCGGCCAGCAGGAAGGTCGCGGCGATGAAGAGGAGGAGCTGTGCGTTTTCCATGCCTCGCTTCTGCCATCGCCGGGCGCCGTTGTCGTCAACCCACGCTACGGTCCGCGCCGTAGTGTTCGTGCTTGCCCATGGCGGCCGGCCGCGCAAGATGACGCTGGGAGCAGATGACGATGAGCACGAACGGCCCCTATCTCGCCGAAATCGCCCATCTGATGGGAGACCCGGCCCGTGCCAACATGCTGCATGCGCTGATGGACGGCCGCGCCCTGACGGCCAAGGAACTGGCCTGGCTCGCCGGCGTGGCGCCGCAGACGGCGAGCGGACATCTCGCCAAGCTGATGGATGGCGGCCTGCTGGCCGTCGCGGTGCAGGGGCGCCATCGCTATTACCGGCTGGCCGGGTCCGAGGTCGCGCAGGCGCTGGAGGGGTTGATGGTGCTTGCCGGCACGGAGGGCACGCGCCGCCGCCTCCCCTCGCGCGTCGGTGCGGAGCTGAGCCGGGCGCGCACCTGCTACGACCATTTCGCCGGCCGGCTCGGCATCGGCATCCATGATGCGATGGTTGCGGGTGGGCATCTCCGCGTCGCCGAGGGCGGCTATGGACTGACGGGCTCGGGAGAAGCGGTATTTGCGACGCTCGGCATCGTCTCGTCGCGGCCGGGCGGCCGGCGCGCCGCCCTGCGACCCTGCCTCGACTGGAGCGAGCGCCGACCGCATCTGGCGGGCCATCTCGCCGCCGCACTGGCCTGCCGCTGCTTCGACATGGGCTGGGTCCTGCGTCGCAAGGACAGCCGCGCGGTGACGCTGACGGACGTTGGCGAGGCCGTTCTCGCCGATGCGCTGCCGGGCTTCCGCTGCGACGAGCCGGAGCTCGTCAGTTCCGCCGGTCGAGCGCCTGCGCCAGCTTTCGCTTGACCTCGTCCTTGACGGGCTGCGCGGCGTCGAGGATTGCCTTCGCCTTGAAGAAGTCGAGCCCGCCGATGCCGTCCATCCCGGCGCGGATCAGGATGTCCGGCGGCTGCCGCTCGATCATGCGCTGGACGATGGTCCGGGTCAGGATCTGGCTGACCCCGACCATCGCCTCGAGCGGCCCGGGCACGCGCGTTTCGCTGATCGTCGCGGGCGCGCTGGTATCGACCGCCATGACGATGCGGCCGGGGCCCATCAGCCGGTCATAGGGCAGGGGATTGATCGCACCGCCATCGATCAGCACGCGACCCTCGATCACGACCGGCCGGACCAGCCCCGGAATCGCGAGCGAGGCGGCGACCGCCGGCGTCAGCGGTCCCTGGTTCAGCGAGACCTCGGCATGGAGGTGATAATCGGTCGCCGTCGCTATGAACAGAATTCCCAACCCGTCGAACCGATCCGGCACCGCGTCGGGCCAGAACAGGTCGAGCAGGCGCTCTCCGTCGATCAGCACCGGATTGCCGAGCCCGCGCATCAGGTCGGTGAACTTGCCGACGCGCGCGTCGAGCAGCCGCGCGATCACCCGCGCCCGGTCGCGAAAGCTCCGGATGACGTGGTCGTGCAGGTCGCGGCCCGAAAGACCGGCCGCATAGGCCGCCCCGATGATCGCGCCCATCGAGCAGCCGGCGATCACGCTTGGCCTGACACCGAGCTCGTCGAGCGCCTCCAGCACCGCGATATGGCTCAGGCCACGCGCCCCGCCTGCGCCCAGAACGAGGACGAGCTCCGGCTCGATCGCAGCCGGGCGGACGACGGAGTTTCTGCTCGCCTGCGCCATCGTGCTGTTCCGCCCCGCCGCATTCAGGATTCGCCGCGCTCCTTCATAACGGCTTGCGCCATCTCGCCGAGGCTGTCGAAGCGGAAATCGTAATGCGGCATGTCGCCCGGATTCATCGTCGCGCCGAAGCCCTCGTCGCCGTGGCGCCGGTAGATCCAGCAGGAGGCGAGCCCGGCCGCGTTCGCGGGCTTGTGGTCGTGGAACATGCTCTCGGCGGTGTGGAGGATGTCGCCCTTGCCGATGCCTTGCGCGGAGAGCGCCTCCAGCATGTAGTCGAAATTCGCCGCCGCCGGCTTGTAGCTGCCGATGTCCTCGGCGGTGCAGATCGCGTCGAAGGTCACGCCGAGACGGCGGTTGCTGAGCGAAAACGACTCGTTGTCGACATTGGACAGGATCACGAGCTTGTAGTGCCGCTTCAGCACCTGCAGCGCGGCGGCGGTGTCTGGAAAGGCCGGCCAGTCGCCGACCGAGCGGCCATAGGCCTGGCATTCCTCCCAGGCCGCCGGCACGCCCCATTCCTCGGCCAGGCGCTTGTAGACGATCGCGAGCAGCTCGCTGTAGCGCTTCGTCGGCGTATGGCGCTGCTGGCCCGATTCATGCCGGGCATGGGCCTCCAGCACCGCATTGCGGCTCCGCGGCCTGCTGACCTTCGCGACGAGCGGCGCGAGCGCGGCGACCATGCCGCTCTCCCAGTCGATCAGCGTGCCATAGCAGTCGAAGGTCAGGGTGTTGAAATCGGTCAGCTTCATCGGATGCTCCGGGTCGCTTCGGTCAGGGCTGGCGCGAAGCCTACCGCCGGGATGTTCGCAAGCCGGTCAGGCGACCGTCTTGGACAAAAACGGAAGCAGGGCCGCCAGCGTCGCCGCCGGATTCTCCTCCGGCAGGAAATGGCCGCTGTCGATCGCCCGGCCCTCGGCCTGTGGCGCGAAGGTCTCTCGCCAGACCTGCAGCGGGCTCGCGCCCTTGGCCGGGATGCCGGCCACGCCCCAGAGGATCAGGGTCGGGCAGAGGATGTGCTTTCCGGCCGCAAGATCGGCCTGGTCATGCGCGGCATCGGTGGTCGCCCCCGCGCGATAATCCTCGCAGGCGGCGTGGATGCGGGCCGGGTCGTTGAAGGATTCGCCGTAGGCCTTCAGTGCCAGCGGCTCGAACAGGTCGAGCGATTTCGCCCGCGTCCAGCTCGCGATGGTGTGGTCGAGCCAGCCCAGCGGATCGGCCTTGATCAGGTTCTCCGGCACGGGCTCGGGCTGGGCCAGGAAGGTCCAGTGATAGACCTGCATGGCGCGCGCCGCGCTCATGCCTTCCCACATCGAGACGGTCGGCAGGATGTCGAGCAGCGCCAGCCGCTCGACGCGGCCGGGGTGGTCGAGCGCCAGCCGATAGGCGACGCGCGCGCCGCGATCATGCCCGACCACGGCAAAGCGCAGATGCCCGAGCGCCTGCATCACTGCGACGATGTCCTCGCCCATGCCACGCTTGCTGTAGGTCTGCGTGCCGCCATCGCCATGCGGTGCCGCCGACCAGCCATAGCCGCGCAAATCCGGGCAGACGACGGTACGCGTCTTCGCCAGTTCACCGGCGATCCTGTGCCATTCGGCATGGGTCTGCGGGAAGCCGTGGATCATCACGACGGGCGGCCCCTCGCCGCCGACCCGCGCGAAGATCTTGCCGACGGGACCGTCGATCCAATGGGCCTTGAAGCCGGGGAACAGGCTGTCGAGATTGCTCATGGACGCGGAACTCCGATAGCGAAGGCGGAGACGATGTCGGTCTGGCTGAAATCGCTGCCCTTGTAGAGCAAGGGTGCGTTCAGGGATTTGGCAAGAGCGTAGGAGAAGCAATCGCCCAGATTGAGCTTGGCCGGGTGACGGCCCTTGCCGAAGCGGAGGAAGGCTTCGGAAGCCAGGGCTGATTGTTCTGGATCGACCGGTTGTTGTTCGATCGCCAGAGTCTGCAGCGCTCCTGCCAGATCTGCGACGCCAATACTCGCGATGCGCGATGTCAGGACCATGAAAGTCTCGACGAAGGTAACGCCAGAGCAGTAGCTGACGGGCCTCGCATCGAGCAGGTCGGAGAAGGCCGAGGCCTCGGCCTCCTCCGTCAAGATCGCGACGATGGCGGAGCTATCGACGACGAGGGGGCCTTGCGTCACGAAGGCAGGCCGTTCTCATCGTAGCCGATGATCTCGTCGTCAGTTCGCGGGTCGTCGACATGATTGGCGCGGAATTTGGCCAGGATCGCTTCAAGCCGGACCCTGTCGACCGAACCGGAGCGGCGCTCTTCGGCAGCCGGTAGCTTTGCCAATCGCTCTTCGGCCGCAATCGTGACGGCCTCGGCGATCGTCTCGCCCGTACGGCGGGCAAGCTCGCGCACCGCACGATCGGCGCGGGCGTTCTTGATCATCAACACCATGGAACGCCTCCCGTATATATCGATCTCGCATCCATATATACGCGAGGCGCCGGCTTGTCAGCCTTCGCGCTCGCGCTTCACTGCCTGCCAGCCGATGTCGCGGCGGCAGAAGCCCTCCGGCCAGTCGATCGCATCGACCGCCGCATAGGCCCGCGCCTGCGCCTGCACCACCGTCTTGCCGAGCCCGACCATGTTGAGCACGCGCCCGCCGCTGGCGACGATGCCGGTCGCATTCTGCTTCGTGCCGGCATGGAAGACGAGCACGCCGTCGAGCGCCGCCGCCTTGTCGATGCCGCGGATGACGCTGCCGGTTTCCGGCTTGGCCGGGTAGCCGCGTGCCGCCAGCACCACGGTCAGCGCCGCCTCGTCCGACCAGTGCAGCTCGGCGGACCAGAGCCTGCCGTCGCAGGCCGCGAGCAGCGCCGGCACGATGTCGCTCGTCAACCGCGGCATCAGCACCTCGCATTCGGGATCGCCGAAGCGGACATTGTACTCGATCAGCTTCGGCCCCTGCGCCGTGATCATCAGTCCGGCGAAGAGCACGCCGGTGAACGGCGTCCCGCGCTGGGCCATGCCGGCCAGCGTCGGCCGCACGATCTCGTCCATGACGCGCGCCTCCATCGCGGGCGTCATCACGGGGGCCGGCGAATAGGCGCCCATGCCGCCGGTATTGGGGCCGGTATCGCCGTCGCCGACGCGCTTGTGGTCCTGCGCCGAGGCGAGCGCCAGCGCATGCGCGCCGTCGCAGAGCGCGAAGAAGCTCGCTTCCTCGCCGATCATCCACTCCTCGATCACGACCTCGGCGCCGGCCGAGCCGAGCCCGCCCGCGAACATCATGTCGATGGCCTCGTTCGCCTCGGCCAAGGTCTCGGCCATGACCACGCCCTTACCGGCGGCGAGCCCGTCGGCCTTGATCACGATCGGGGCACCCTGGCTGGCGACATAGGCCTTGGCGGCTGCGGCGTCCCGGAAGCGGCCGAAGCCGGCGGTCGGGATGCCGAATTCGGCGCAGAGTTCCTTGGTGAAGGCCTTGGAGCCTTCGAGCTGGGCGGCGGCCTTCGACGGGCCGAAGACCTTGATGCCGGCGGACGTGAGATCGTCGACAATGCCGTCGACGAGCGGACCCTCCGGCCCGACCACGACGAGGCTGATGCCCTGCAGCGTGCAGAAGGACGCGACCGCGCCGTGATCGGCGATGTCGAGCACGACGTTCTCGCCGCACTGCGCGGTTCCAGGATTGCCCGGCGCGACATAGAGGCGCTTGCAGAGCGGCGAGCGGGAGATCGCCCAGGCGAGGGCATGTTCGCGACCGCCCGAGCCGATCAGAAGGATGTTCATCGTCGTCTCCTTGCGTGCGGACATCCGTCCACCTTTGTCATCCCGGGCGACCGGAGGGAAACCCGGGATCCATTCCGGAACGGTTCCGGCATGGATCCCGGATCTCCGCTTCGCTCCGTCCGGGATGACCCGCACAGGTTCCGGAACTGGGATCAGAAGGCGGCAATAGCGGTCGAGCGCGAGCGGAGCAACGCTTCTGCTCGTCCGGCCACGTCGCTATGGTCCCTTCATGGACAGCGAATCGGATAAGCCCGTCGGCAATGCCCCGGAATGGTCGGTCTCCGACCTCTCGGGCGCGCTCAAGCGCACGCTGGAGGATGCCTTCGGCTTCGTGCGCGTGCGCGGCGAAATCTCGGGCTATCGCGGGCCGGTCGGTTCCGGCCATGTCTATTTCTCGCTGAAGGACGCCAACGCCAAGATCGACGCAGTGATCTGGAAGGGCGTCTTCGGACGGCTGAAGACTAGGCCCCAGGAAGGGCTGGAGGTCATCGCCACCGGCAAGATCACCACCTTCGCCGGCAAGTCGAGCTACCAGATCATCATCGATTCGCTCGAGCCCGCCGGCATCGGCGCGCTGATGGCGCTGCTTGAGGAGCGTCGCAGGCGGCTCGGGGCCGAGGGCCTCTTCGCGCCCGAGCGCAAGCAGCTCATCCCCTACCTGCCGCGGGTGATCGGCGTCGTCACCTCGCCGACGGGCGCCGTCATCCGCGACATCCTGCACCGGCTGGAGGATCGTTTCCCTCGTCATGTCCTGGTCTGGCCGGTCAGGGTGCAGGGCGAGACCAGCGCGGCCGAGGTCGCCGCCGCCATCGCCGGTTTCAATGCCTTGCCCGAGGGCGGGCGCATCCCGCGCCCCGACGTCATCATCGTGGCGCGCGGTGGCGGTTCGCTCGAAGACCTGATGGGCTTCAACGAGGAGGTCGTGGTGCGTGCCGCCGCGGCTTCGCTGATTCCGCTGGTCTCGGCGGTGGGCCACGAAACCGACGTGACACTGATCGACCACGCCGCCGATCTGCGTGCGCCGACGCCGACCGGCGCAGCCGAGAAGGTCGTGCCCGTGCGGGCCGAACTGATGGCGACGCTGGCCGACCTCTCGCGCCGCCAGGCGGGCGCGATGCGCCGCCTGTCCGACCGTCGCCGCAGCGATCTGCGCGCGCTCGCCCGTGCCCTGCCGGGGCCCGAGGCGGTGCTCTCCGCTCCGCGCCAGCGGCTCGATCTCGCCGCGACGCGGCTGGCGCCGGCGCTGGCCCGCAACGCCCGTGCCCATGAGCAGCAATTGGGGGTGGCTGCTCGCAGGCTCATCGATCAATCGCCGCGCAGTCGACTCGCGCGGCTCAAGGCGGAAATCGCTGGCTATGGGCGCGTGCTGGCGCAGGCACGCATGGCCGCCCTCGCGGCCGAGCGCAGGCGGATCGCCGAAGCGCGGCGCAGGCTCGACGAATTGGGTGAACGCAGCAGGCGGCTGTTCGCGAGCGCGCTGTCGGCGCGGGCGGACAAGCCGGAGCAGTTGATCGCCAAGGCGCTGCGTGCTTTCGCGCAGCAGGTCGCGCGCGGGCGAGCATCGCTGGACGCGCGGTCATCGCTGCTGGCGTCGCTCGGTCCGGACGCCGTTCTGGCGCGCGGCTATGCGCTGGTGCGTGATGAGGCCGGCGCGCTGGTGCGTGGTACGGGGCAGGCGCGGCCGGGACAGGCCCTGAGCGTGCAGGTCAGCGACGGACGCTTCGGCGTTCTGGTGGCGGGAGGCGGCGAGACGCCACCGCGCCCCGCGCGGCCGTTGCGGCGGGAGAACCCGACGGCAAGGCAGGGCGATCTGTTCTGAGACCGGACCGGCTCAAAGCACCTTGAAAAACCTCAAAGCCCCTTGAGAAATGCCTTCACCCGCCTGATCGCGTCTTCGCGCGCGGCGGGATTGGTTCCGACCGTCGCCTTGCCGGTGCCCGTCGCGGAATAGGCGATGTCGCTGCGCTCCTTCACCTCGAGCCGCGGGTGGTCGAAATCGTGCAGGGCGCCGTGATAGACGACCAGATCGACGGTCTCGCCACGCGCCTGCGCGGCCTTGGCGAGATAGTCGCAGGGTGCGGCTGGGGTCCAGTCGTCGGCATCGCCCATCAGGATCAGGAGGGGCAGCCGCGCGGCGAAGCTGCTCGACTCCAGTTGCAACCGGCATCCCGGATAGAAGGCGATGCCCCGGGCGAAATCGGGCCTTTCATCGGCGGGCCGGCGATCCTTGCGGATGGCGGCGAGAACCGTCGAGCCACCGCCGGACCAGCCGAGCAGGGCAACCTTGTCCGGCCGGATATCGCTGCGCGACTGCAGCCAGTAGCGCGCCGCGGCGGCATCGGCGACACGTTCCCGGCTCGCGCGCACGGTCAGTTCCTTGACCCCGCATTGCGAGCCGAGTTTGCGGGAGCCGTAGCTGTCGGGCATCAGCACCGCGAAGCCCTCCTGCGCCAGGCGCTCGCCCCAGTCCGAATGCCGCATCGAGAGCTTGCCGCTGTCGCGCCACAGGCCGCCGCAACCATGCAGTGCGACGACCGCGGGAAACGGCCCCGGCCCCTGCGGCAGATAGAGAACGGCATCGAGGTCGGTATCGTAGCTGGGAACGCGCACGCGCTCGTAGCCGCCTGCGAGGGCAGCGGTCGTCACGAGCGCAAGCCCGATCAGGGCTGCGGCGAGGCGCACGAGGCTGGACATCATCGACGGGAACGCTATCACGAAGTTGGATTATCTCGACAATCGCTCTTCGATCAACATTTTAGACAAATCGTCATGAACATCAGCGAACGCCTCCCGATGCCCGGCCCCGAAGCCGCCCTCGATTATGGCCATGGCGAATTCCGCGTCGTGCGGCCCGGCGCCTTCGTGCGCTGCGCCGTGACCGGGGCGCCGATCCGGATCGAGGACCTGCGCTATTGGTCGGTCGACTGGCAGGAGGCCTATGCCTCGCCCGAGGCCGTGCAGCTAAGGCTGCGCCGGGCCAGCCGCGCCTGAACGCGCCGTCAGGGCGGCGGCGATCGTTGCCGCGATCCGCTCCGGCTGCGTGAAGAGGAGCGTGACCGGCACGGGCAGCAGGCGGCCGCGCTCCGCATCGGGCCAGAGCGGCCCGAGCTTCACCATGTCCTTCTCCGTCGTGGCGACCAGGCAATCCAGCGCGCTTGCCTCCGCGACGAGCGCCGCAACCTCCGCCGCCGAATAGGCATGGTGGTCGCCGAAGGCTCGTTCCGCGATGATCCGTGCCCCGGCTTCCCGCAAGGTGGCGGCGAACTTGGCCGGCCGGCCGATCCCCGAGACCGCCAGGACCGCCTGTCCCCGAAGCCGCGCGACGGCCTGGGGCGCGGGCTCCAGCCGTGCCTGCATCACCGCGATCCCGCGCGCCTCGGCTGCCGCCGCGACGGCTGCTCCGGCCGCGCCCGCACCGATGACGAGCACCGCGTCGGTCTCCCCCAATTGCCCGGCCAGCGGGGCTCGCAGCGGTCCGGCCGGCAGGCAGTGGCCGTTCCCGACCCCGGTTGCGCCATCGACGACGGCGAGCCGCAGCCGCTTGGCAAGGGCCGGATTCTGCAATCCGTCATCCATCACGATCACGCTTGCGCCGAGCGCCCGTGCCAGGGAGGCGCCCGCCGCCCGGTCGCGCGCCACCACGGTGCGCGCGTGCTGGGCCATCAGCAGCGGCTCGTCGCCGACGGCACGCGCCGCGTGATGCGAGGCGTGGACCTCGACAGGGCCGGCCAGCGCCCCGCCATAGCCGCGCATCAGTACGAAGGGCGTTTCGCCCCGTCGTGTCAGCAGTGCCGCCAGCGCGATCGCGGTCGGCGTCTTGCCGGCGCCGCCCGCGACGAAATTGCCGACGCAGATCACCGGGACGCCGACATCGACGCCGTGGCGACGCATCCGCCGCAGCGTGATCGCGCCATAGAGCTGGCCGAGGGGGGACAGGAGCCGGGCGAGCACGCCGGGCGGCCGCCACCAGAAGCCCGGCGCGCGCATCAGGATGCGGCGTCGCGCTGGCCGAGCGCCACGCGCATCAGGAGAGGTTCCAGAGCCTGCATGGTCCGGCCCAGGGCGCCGCCGAGCTGGGCGCTGGTCTGCGCCGCCGCACGTGCGGCCTGCCGCGCGCTCGCCGGGTCGCTCAGCCAGCGATGCACGGCGCCCGCCAGCCCCTGCGCATCGGCGACCTGGCGCGCGCCGCCGTCCTGGTCGAAGGCGGCGAAGATGTCGGCGTTGTTGTGCACGAAGGGCCCGTGCAGCAGCGCGCAGCCGAGCTTGGCGGGCTCGATCGGATTGTGGCCGCCGATCGCCGGTACGAGCGAGCCGCCGAGATAGGCCACCTGCGAGAGCCGGTAGAGCAGTCCGAGTTCGCCGACCGTATCGGCGATGTAGAGTTCGACATCGCGTTCCGGCATCTCGCCGGCGGCCCGCCGCGCGACGGCGATGTCGTTGGCCTGCGCCAGCGCCTCGATCTCGACGCCGCGCTGTGGATGGCGCGGGGCGATGATCGTCAGCAGGTTCGGCAAATAGGGCTTGATCCCGAGATGGGCGGCGATCACCTGCTCTTCTTCGCCCGGATGCGTGCTGGCGGCGATCCAGACCGGCCGGCCGGTGGTGAGCCCGTCGAGGATCGCCAGCGTATCGGCATCGGCCGGCGGCGCCGGCACGTCGAATTTGAGATTGCCGGCGACGCTGACGCGCGGCGCACCGAGCTGTGCCAGCCGCTCCGCATCGCCGCGCGACTGCGCGAGACAGGAATCGAAGCAGGACAACAGGAAGCGCGAGGTGCGCGGCGCCTTGTACCAGCGCGCGAAGGAGCGCTCCGACATGCGGGCATTGACCAGCACCATCGGCACGTCGCGCCGGCGCGCTTCGATCAGCAGGTTGGGCCAGATCTCGGATTCGCAGATCAGTCCGAGATCGGGGCGCCAGTAGTCGAGGAAGCGCCGCATGTAGCGTGGCACGTCCAGCGGCAGATACTGGTGGATGACGCCGGCGGGGAGCCGCGCCGCGAGCAGTTTGGCCGAGGTCACGGTGCCGGAGGTGACGAGCACGGTGAGGCCGCGCTTCTGCAGCCTCGCGACCAGCGGCAGCAGCGTCACGGTTTCGCCGACACTCGCGCCATGCAGCCAGACCAGCGAGCGGTTCGGCCGCCTGACGCCGGGATAGCCGCGGCGCTCGGCGAGGCGGGTCGGGTCCTCCTTGCCGCGCCGCCGCCGCCAGACCAGCAGCCCCGCCGCGACGGGCTCGAGCAGGCCGGTCAGCACGCGGTATCCGGTCAGGATCGGGCCTTTGCCCATTACGACACGCTGCCGGTCGCGGCGAGGTGCGCCTGCCGCAGTCCGGCGCCGGGATCCTGCGCCCCGACCAGCGCATAGGCGCGGGCATGGACGGCGTCGAGCCCGGCCTCGAGCGCGAGCCTCGCCGCCTCGCAGGTCGCCTCGTCCGCCTCGCGGGCGACATGGATGGCCTCGCCGACGACGATCGCGCCGCGGCCGAAGGGCAGGCCGATCGAGGCCCGGTCCCAGCTCTTGAAGTCGATGCGCCGGCTGGTCACGACCGCGATCGGATGCACCGGCCGGCCCGAAGCCCGCGCGAGCTGGATGATGCCCGGCCCGGCGATGCGCGCGCGCTTGGGAATGTCGGCGGTCAGCACCATGGTCTCGCCCGCCGCGAGCCGCCTGACCATGGCGAGGAAGGCGCTGGCGCCGCCCTTCTCGCGGATCTTCTTGCCGAGCGCGCCTGAGCCGCGGATCGCACCGATGCCGAGTTCGCGCAGGGCGACCGCGTTGAAGCCGCCATCGCCATGGCGCGAGACCAGCGAGCAGGCCGGCATCCAGTCCGGCCGCGAGAACGGGATCATGATATGCTGGCCGTGCCACATCGCGATGATCAGCGGCAATTCGGGGCGGACGCGCTCATAGATGTCGGCCGGTTCGACCACGAAACGGTTCGTGCGCTGCACGAGACGCAAGTAACCGGCGAGCAGCCGGCCGAGCGCTTCCTGCGCCACGCGCGTCTTGAGGATCGAAAAGCCCATGACGTTTGCGTCGGAGCCTAAACTGTCTCGGGATCGAGCAGGCGGTGCAGATGCACGATGAAATAGCGTGTCTGCGCCTGGTCGACGGTCGCCTGTGCCTTCGCCTTCCAGGCGGTGTGCGCGGTCGCGTAGTTCGGGAACACGCCCACCACGTCCAGCTTGGCGAGATCCTTGAAGGTCACGCCTTCGAGCGAACTCAGCTCGCCGCCGAAGACGAGGTGGAGAAGCTGCTTCTGTTCTGGTTCCGCGGCCATGAATCCCTCCAGCACGAGCGGTCCGGTTCGGGAACCGCGCGGCACCAGTTAAGCCATCCGCGCGCCGTGTGCGAGTGCCGAACGGCGCAGTCGCGTGCAACCTACCGACAATGTGGGCAAAAAGCCGTCAGATGCGCTGCGGCTGTCCGTCGCGCATGCGTTGCATCGCCGCGAGCAGCGGCTCCGACAGCCCGCCGCCACTGGCGATCAGCATGCCGTGGACCGGCGTCTCGCGGTTGTAGACCACCGTCTCTCCGCTGCCGCCGCTGAGCCGCCCGCCCGCCTCCTGCAGGATCAGGTCGGCCGCCGCGAGGTCCCAGTCGCGCGCATCCGCCGAGATCAGCCCGGCATCGATCGTGCCGTCGGCGATCCGCGCCAGCCTGAGTGCGAGCGAGGGGATCTTGTCGGCGGGTTCGAACGTTTCGATCCGCGCCAGCGCATCGAGCATCGGCTTGGGGCCGGCGATGCGGGCGGCGTCGAGGGTCGTGGTCTGCGAGGCGGCGATGACGGCGCCGTTGCGCTGGGCACCGCCGCCGCGCAGGGTCTGGTAGGTCGCGTCGCAAGCCGGAGCGTGGACCACGCCGAGGATCGGCTCGCCCTCGTCGAGCAGCGCGACGCACACGGCCCAGTCCGGAGAGCCGCTCATATAGGCACGCGTGCCGTCGATCGGATCGACGACCCAGACGAAGCGGCGCGACAGCCGCAGCGCGTCGTCGACGGTTTCCTCCGACAGCCACGCCGCTTCCGGCAGCAGCGCCGAAAGGCGGATGCGCAGGAAGGTGTCGACGCCGATATCGGCTTCGGTGACCGGAGAGCCGCCACTCTTCGACCAGGTCCGGGCGGCGGTCTTCGCGCCGGGCCGGAACAGGTCGACCGCGATCTCGCCGGCCTCCAGGCAGCTTTCGCGCACGGCTCTGAGCAGATCCGGGGCAATGGGTAGTGGGGGCATGCTCATGCTCGTTCCATATCAAGCGCGGGAGTCGAAAATGCCTCCGCGCACCGAAAGATTCCGTCAATCATCATGCATGAAACAGGCCATTGGGGCCATTGGAAGACCGAAAACACCCTCCTTTAACCCAACCGCTTAAGTGCTCGGAGAGGCCTGCGACGCAATCTCAGCCGGCAAGCACGAGAGCCCCGGACTTCACAGAGGGCTCGGTTGCGGCAGGGATTAGAGAGAGGCGTTAAACCGATGGCCAGAGTCACGCCGGCCGCCGGGGAGTTCGGTTTCTTGCCGAACGCTCCCGGCGGCGCGACCGACCCCGCGACCGTTCCGCGAAACCCGATGCCGGCGCAGCCGGATGCCCCCCGCATCGAGCGGATCGGCTCCGTGCGCATCCTGCGCGGCGGTGCCGGCTGGCGTGGTATCGCTTTGCGGCTGGCGAATGCGACCGGCGACGATCAGATCTTCCAGCTCGCGCTGACGGCCGGCGACGGCCGCTCGATTGCCGTTGCGACGGTGGATCAGGACGATGCAGTGGCGCTCTGGCGCGATTGCGGCCGGGCCAGCGGCCTGCCGCTGCTGCTCGAGACCAGCGATGGCGAGGTTTCCGAGCCCTTCCCGCAATTCGGCCGGCTCGCGCTCGGCCCGATCCGGATCAGGCGCCGCCACGGCTTCCTGAACGGCCGTCGCCCGCGCTTCCTGATGCGCCGCAAGACAGGCCGGCTCGCCGAGCGCCCGGTGGTGGTCGGCGGCGAGAGGCTGACGGACTAAGTCTGAAGCGCGTACCGGCCGAGCGCGTCGAGCGCGAAGCCGGCCGCCAGCAAAAGCCCGGCGTGCCAGTTCGAGCGGAACAATGCGAGCGCGACCGGCGAGGTCGCGCCCTTGAGCCTCGAGACCTGCCAGCCGAGATGCCCGGCAAAGGCAGCGAGACCGGCGAAGGCAACAGGCCCGGCGCCGGCCGTCCAGGCCGCGAGCCCGGCCAGCGCCACCGCGAGCGCAAAGCACAGCGCGATCGCCTCGCGGCCATGCTCCCCGAAATAGCGCGCGCTCGACTTGATGCCGGCGATGACATCGTCCTCGATGTCCTGCATCGCATAGATCGTGTCGTAGCCCACCGTCCAGACCACCGCGGCGGCATAGATCAGATAGGCCGGCGCATCGAGCCGTCCGAACACCGCGCTCCAGCCGAGCAGCCCGCCCCATGAGAAGGCGAGGCCGAGCACGAATTGCGGCAGGTTGGTGATCCGCTTCATGAACGGATAGACCGCAACGATCAGGAGCGAGGCGATGCCGGCCAGGATCGTGAAGCGGTTGAACTGCAGCAGAATCAGCAGGCCGACGAATGACAGCCCGACCATGAACAGGGCGGCGGCCTTCGTCGTGATCTGACCGGAGGGCAGCGGCCGGCCGCGCGTGCGCGCGACCTGCGCATCGAGCTTGCGGTCGATGATGTCGTTGAAGGTGCAGCCGGCGCCGCGCATCACGATCGCGCCGATCAGGAACAGCACGCAGTGCCACGGATCGGGAAAGGCGCGTCCGGACGAGATGGCCGCGAGCCCGGCCGACCACCAGCATGGCAGCAGCAGAAGCTGCCACCCGATCGGCCGCTCGATCCGGGCGAGCTTGAGATAGGGCCGGAGCCGGTGCGGCGCGCGCGTGTCGACCCAATGGTCGTTCAGGGCGTCGGGCAAGGGAGCGTGAGGCTGGGGGGCGTCGGGCAAGCGAGCGTCGGGCAGGCGGGCATTCTGCCCCGGTCCGTGTGAAGCAGGCACAGGGGCGGGCGTGGCTGTCACGACAGGGGCTTAAAGCGCGCCCTGGGGAACGCGCATGCCGCCGCCGGTGATCGCATCGCCACCGCTGAACGGGTTGCTGCTGCCGCCGCCCTGGGCCTGCTGCTGGGCCTTGCGCATCATCTCGGCCTGCTGCTTCACCGCGTTGCAGGCCTGGTTGCGGATGCCGGCGGCCTTTTCGTTGTCCGCCTTCATGCCCTCGATGAAGGACGGCGGAATCTGGCACCAGTCCTGATTGTCGGTGGCGAATTTCACGGTCGTCGCGCCGTTGCTGACGAGCCGGCCCATCGTGCTGCAGGCCTGCTGCGGGGTCAGCTTGCGCTTGGATTTCTGCGCGGAGTTCAGAGAGGCGACGAGCGACTGCCGCTCCTGCAGGAGCGTCTGCATCTTCTCGCAGCCCGAGGCCTGCGCCTGGGCGGGAGCGGCGTCGAGGAACGCGGCCGCTGCGAGGCCCATCGTCGCGATCACTCCGGAAGCCATCCTTCGCCGCATTATGTCCTGCTCCGAATTGCCTGCGCGGGCGCTTGCGCCCCTCCGCGATTTCCTTACCAGCAAGGCCGTGTTAGCGCCAAGGACCATTGCGAGTCCATGCGTTGCCTGCCGGCCGGGCTTGCCGATAGGCCGGGATTGTGGCGGTTTTCGCGCCGGGCGCCCGCCACCGTCGCGATGTCAACAGGCGCGCGGCCCAGTCGCCGCCGCCCGCAGGAGGCCTTGCCGCCCATGTCGAGTCCCGATTTCGCCCGCTACCGGCTGTGTCTGGAGCCTGGACTTACGGAGGGCACCCGGCTGCCGCTGGAGCGCGAGCAGGCAAACTACCTGCTCAACGTGCTGCGCCTGAAGCAGGACGACACGGTCCTCGTCTTCAACGGGCGCGACGGCGAATGGCTCGCCGCGATCACGGTCGAGGGTCGCAAGCAGGCGAGCCTGACCGTGCTGAGCCAGACGCGTCCGCAGCCGCAGGCGCCCGACCTGCATTATCTCTTCGCGCTGCTGAAGCATGCCCGCCTCGACTATATCGCCCAGAAGGCGGTCGAGATGGGGGCAGGAATCATCCAGCCCGTGCTGACGCGCCGCACCCAGGTCTCGCGGCTCAATCTCGACCGGATGCGTGCCAATGCGATCGAGGCGGCCGAGCAGTGCGGGATTCTGACCTTGCCCGAGATTCGCCCCGAGCAGGCGCTCGATGCGGCGCTAGATGCGCTCGAACCCGGCCGGCTGCTGGTCTTCTGCGACGAGGCGATGGCGCAGGAAAGCCCGGTCGCGGCGCTCTCCGGCCGCGAGCCCGGGCCGCTCGCGGTGCTGATCGGCCCGGAGGGCGGCTTCGACGAGGCCGAACGCCGCCGCATCCTGGCCCGGCCCGCGACGCTCGCGATCTCGCTCGGTCCACGCATCCTGCGGGCGGATACCGCCGCGGTCGCGGCGCTGGCGCTGGTCCAGGCGGTGCTCGGCGACTGGCCGCGCGGATAGGCACGGGAGGATAGGCACGGAACGTCGCCCGGCCTCGGGCGTTTCCCGCTCGTGCCGGGGGCCGCATTCTCGACTCATTCGGGGGCAGTCTGGCGCACCGGCCTCGCGGCCGGGTCGCGGGCGATTCATTGCCCGCATGTCTGAAGCGATCCGCCCCAAATGACTTGCCGGATGAGGATGATGCCATGAACGAAGCCTGCCGCTTCGGAATCGAGGAAGAGTATTTTCTGTCGGATGCCGGCAGCAGGGGCATCGTCCGCAAGGTCTCGCCGGCTTTCATCAAGGTGGCGCAAAAGCAGTTTCCCGACGAGGTCCAGCGCGAGATGCTGCAATCGCAGATCGAGGTCGCGACCCCGGTCTGCGACTCGATGGATCAGGCGCGCCGTTCTCTCATGGCGTTGCGGACCGGGCTGGCCGGTCTTGCCCTCGAACACGACATGCTGCTGCTCGCCTGCGGCACCCATCCCAGTGCCGCCTGGTCGCGCCAGCGTGCGACGGACGCCTCCCGATACGACACGCTGATGCGCGACCTGCAGATGCTGGGCAGCCGCAACCAGCTCTGCGGCCTGCACGTCCATGTCGAGGTGAAAGACGAGGACGAGCGCATTCGGCTGATGGCGCGGATCATGCCATTTCTGCCGCTGTTGCTGGCGCTTTCGACCTCCTCGCCCTTCTGGCAGGGCCGGCGCACCGGGCTTATGGGCTATCGGCTCGCCGCCTATGGCGAACTGCCACGGACCGGGCTGCCCGAGCTCTTCACCGATCCGGACGATTACCGCGCCTATATCGAGACCATGGTCGCGGCCGGCGCCATCCGGGATGCCAGCTACATCTGGTGGGCGATCCGCCCTTCAGACAAGCACCCGACGCTGGAACTGCGCATAGCCGACAGTTGCACCCGCCTGGAGGATACGCTTGCGATCGCTGCCCTCTATCGCTGCCTTGTCCGCCATCTGCTGCGCCGGCCGACGCTGAACGCGGATCTGACGGCGGCCTCGCGCGCCATCGCGGCGGAAAATCTCTGGCGCGCCCAACGTTACGGCATCCATGGCGGGCTGGTCGATGCCGAGAGCCGCAGCATGCGCGGCGTGCCCGGCCTGCTCGACGATCTCGTCGCAGAACTCGCCGAGGACGCAGCCGCGCTCGGCTGCCGGCCGGAACTCGACGCCTGTCGCCAGATCGCCGGGGCAGGCACCAGTGCCGATGTCCAGCTCGCGGTCTATGAAGAGGCGCGCACCCGCGAGGGCGGACAGGCCGCGGGTCTTTCCGCCGTGGTCGACTGGATAGCCTCCGAGACGAGGCTCGACCGCCCCGGCTGGGACCTGGAGGAGGCGCGTCGGCGCGGCGCTGCCTGAGACAGGTCGGCCCCGCCCTGCGTCGACCGTTCGTCGATTGTCCGCCAACGCGCAGCGGAGGTCGTTGTCGAGCGTTCGCCGCTCGCCTATGTCTGGCGCTCCTGGAGCCTGATCCCCTGCGCGGCAGCGCGCGGGCGGAAGCCTGGCCGCCTTGTTGTTCTGCCGGAGCGCCCATGGCTCGCGATGTGTCCGATTCGACCCCGATCGGTTCCAAGGACGAACTGATGTCCTGGATCGCCGCTGGCGAGAAGCCGTCCTCGGCTTTCCGTATCGGCACCGAGCACGAGAAATTCCCGTTCTATCGCGACGATCTTTCGCCGGTTCCCTATGAGGGGCGCCAAGCTGCCGAGGGTCGCCCCGGTGCCGGCGGCATCCGCCATCTTCTCGAGGGCATGCAGGCAAAGCTCGGCTGGGAGCCGATCGTCGATGCCGGTCACATCATCGGTCTCGCCGGCCCCGAGGGCGGCGGCGCGATCTCGCTCGAGCCCGGCGGCCAGTTCGAACTTTCGGGTGCGCCCGTCGAGACGCTGCACCAGACGGCGGCCGAACTCGCCGAGCATCTCGCCGACGTCAAGGTGGTTGCGGCGCCGCACGGCATCGGCTTCGTCTCGCTCGGCCATTCGCCGCTCTGGACGCGGGCGCAGACCCCGGTGATGCCCAAGGGCCGCTACAAGATCATGGCCAACTACATGCCGAAGGTCGGCACGCGCGGCCTCGACATGATGTTCCGCACCTGCACCGTCCAGGTGAACCTCGATTTCGCGACCGAGGCCGACATGGTCCGCAAGCTTCGGGTCTCGCTCGCGCTGCAGCCGCTGGCCACCGCGCTCTTCGCCACCTCACCCTTCACGGAAGGCCGGCTCAACGGCTTCCAGTCGACCCGCTCCGAGATCTGGCGCGACACCGACAAGGCCCGCTCGGGCATGATCGCCTTCGCCTTCGACGAGGGCATGTCCTACGAGGCCTATGTCGACTGGGCGCTCGACGTGCCGATGTATTTCGTCAAGCGCGGCGACACCTATCACGACGTCGCCGGCGCCTCCTTCCGCGACCTGCTCGCCGGAGAGCTGGCGCAACTGCCGGGTGAGAAGGCGACGATCTCCGACTGGGCCAACCATCTCTCGACGCTGTTTCCCGAGGTCCGGCTCAAGCGTTTCCTCGAGATGCGCGGCGCCGATGCCGGCCCGCCCGAGATGCTGAACGCGCTGCCGGCCTTCTGGGTCGGTCTGCTCTATGATCAGGCGGCGCTGGATGCCGCCTGGGATCTGGTCAAGGGCTGGAGCGATGAGGAGCGCCAGGCGCTCCGCGATGCCGTCCCGAAGGCAGGCCTGTCCGCGATGGTGGCCGGCCGCAGCCTGCGCGAGATCGCCCGCGAGGTGCTGGCCCTGTCGCGTGCCGGCCTGGTGCGCCGGGCCCGTCGCAACGGCGCGGGCGCGGACGAAACCGGCTTCCTCGATCCGCTCGACGCGATCGTCTCCGCCGACCGCACGGTCTCCCAGAACCTGGCAGAGCGCTATCGCGGCGCCTGGGGCGGCGAGATCGCCCCGCTGTTCCCGGAGTTGGTCCTGTAAGCAGATTGCTGTCTGCCTTCAGCGTCGCTGCGCTCGGTTCAGGGCAAGAACAGCGCGTGGCGCCCGGACAAGGTCGCTGCTGCTGAGCCTGACGGCCCCGCTCGAAAAATGCGCAGCTTTTGAAGGATTGCGGATTTCGCGTTAACGTTTTGGCGGCAGTTGCGCTCTATGGTCCTGCCCATGCGTCAGATGACTGCCCTTTTTGTGAGTTTTGTCCGCGACGAGCGCGGCGCGACAGCCATCGAGTATGGTTTCATCGCCGCGCTGATGTCGATTGCGACGATGACGTTCATGGCCCAGATCGGCGTCAGGGTCAGCGATCTGACAGAGGGCGTCATGGAAGGCCTCCGCTGATCCGGCGGCTCCGATACGCGCCTCTCCGGTCTACTCCGCCGCGGTCTTGAAGCTCGCCAGATTGTCCAGGCTCTGGATGATGTGTTCGGCCAGCGCATTCGACAAAACCGACGGATCGAAGCGTGTCCGCAGCAATCCGATCTTGCAGGATGGCAGCGTCGCATAGCCCTCCGAGGGCCCGAGAATCCGCATTCCCGGCCTGACCGCGCTTTCCGGCAGCACCGAGACTGCGAGCCCGGCGACGACGGCGGCGCCGACGGCGGTCGAATTCCAACTCGCATAGAGCACGCGGAAGCGCCGGCCCTTGGTTTCCAGCGCATCGACGGCCGCCTGCCGCCAGTTGCAGGTCGGCCGGCCGAGTGCCAGCGGCAGCGGATCTTCCTCATGCACGGCATGGCGCGCCGAGGTCACCCAGAGCAGCGGCTCGATGCGGATGATCTCGCCCTGGCCACGGCTTTCGACATGGGTGATGATCGCGAGGTCGATGTCGCCGGTGGCGATCCGCTCGGCCAGCATCGGTGTCGGCTCGCAGACGACGGTGACCTCGGCGCGCGGGTTGGAGCGCGCGAAACGGGCAAGGATCTCGGGCAGATAGCGGTCGGCATAATCGTCGGGCACGCCGAGCCGGATGCGCCCCTTCAGATCGGCATCGGTGAAGCTCGCGACGCATTCGAGGTTCAGCCTGACGATGCGGCGGGCGTAGTCGAGCAGCCGCTCGCCATCCTCGGTCAGCTTGGCATGGCGCCCGTCGCGGCCGAAGAGCGGCCGGCCGACGCGCTCCTCCAGCCGCTTCATCTGCATCGAAACCGCCGACTGCGTCTTGAAGACGATCTCGGCGGCGCGGGTGAAGGAGCCTGTGTCGGCGATCGCCACGAAGGTCTTGAGCTGGTCGGCGTCGAGCACATGAGCCATCGGAACCCCCGGCAATCGGTCCATCAATATCCGTGTTGTGAAGCATCATAAGCATTCGTTTGGCTTATGACCAGAGCAAAGCTATCCAAACGTCAGTTTCCGGTTCTTGCCAGCGGCGCGTCCAGGCAAGCTCGGGGGATGCCCGTCGCTCTGATCCACAGGAGGCCGTCATGCTGCTCATGACATTCGCAACGAAGTCGCTCTCGTCCGTTTCGGCCGGCGCAACGCGTGCTGCCGCCCTTACGATCACGCCGGTCGTGGCCCTCGTGAAAGCGCTGATTCACCGCCGAGAGGTTCTGCGCCTCGGCGAGCTCGACGAGCGCAGCCTGAAGGATATCGGCCTCGTCCGTTCCGATCTCGACGGTGCGCTCGCCGTGTCGTGGCTGTCCGACCCTTCGGTCGTGCTGGCCGAGCGTTCCAGCGCCCGGTCGGGCGTGGCGGCGACGCGGCGCGAGGCCGGCCTTCAACGGCCGGTGAAGGCAGCGCCGGGCGCCAAGGTGCAGAACTCTGCCGCCGCCCGGCCGGTCTCGACCAAGCCTTTGGCCTTGCAGGCCTGAGGCTGCCAATTCGGTTGCGTGCAGCGCCTGACCCCTTGGGGCTGCACGTTCCTGCGGGCGGAGGCTTCGTGCTTCCGCCCTTTTTTATGCCTGTCGAACGGACTCAGCGCCCCTTCTGTCCGCCAAACATCGTGTCGAAGATCGATTTCAGCGCGTCCTGATGGCTGTCTTGCACCTTGCGGCCATGCTCGAACATCTGGTTCAGCGCATCGAGCCCGATCGAGCCCGGGCCCGTCCCTGACGAGGCCGGTGCCTCCTCGGGTTCCGGCTCGGGCTCCGGGGCACGGCGCGGGGAGGGCGCCGCGCGCGGTTGCGGCTCGGCCTGGGGCGGCTGCCCGCCGCCCAGCATCCCGGTCAGGATCTGCCCGAGCATGCCGCCCATCTGGTCCATGCCCATCTGCCCGCCCGGCATCTGGCCGCCGCCGAAGGGGCCGCCACCCTGTGTCTGGCCGCCGGTCGGCGCCTGGCCGTTGCCGAACAGGCCGCCGAGGATCGCCTCGAGCGGATTGGCTGGGGCCGCCTGCTGCTGTGGCGGCGGGGCCGGCTGCATGCCCGGCATCTGGCCGCGCATCATCTCGGAGAACTGGCCGAGGATGCCGCCCATGCCCTGGCTGTTCGCCGATTTGAACAGCCCGCCCATGACCATCGAGGCGATCACCGGCAGCATCTGCTTCAGCACCGCCTGGCCCACGCCGCTCGTCGCCGCCGCCTGCGCGGCGACCGCGTTGCTGACCTCCTTCGAGCCGAAGAGTTGGCTGAGCACGTCATTGCCCGCGGCCCTGGCATTGTCCGGGATGCCGTCGCCATTGGCGTCGAAGATCCGGCCGAAGGGCTGCGCCGTCATCATCTGGGCGAGCGAACCGAAGGCATAGGGGTCGTTCGTCTGGCGCTGCAGGCCCATCGAGAAGGCGGGCAGCAGCGCCTCGATCGCGGCCTGCGTCTGCTGCTGGCTGAGGCCATATTGCCGGGAGAGGTTCTGCATCGCCTGGCCGTTCTGGGCCTGCTGCATCATCTCGAAGAGGTTCATCATGGCGTGCCTCCGGCTGCTGCGCGGTCTCCCGCCGCCTGAACCCGGACGATAGCAGCGTCGGGGGGCGAGGCAAGCCGCGTATCCGGAGGGTGTCAGGCGCCGGGCCGGGCCTCCCGCTCCAGCCGGGCGATGCCGCGATAGGCGAAGACCAGCGCGAGGATGCCGAATGCGACGGCGCCGAGCGACGAGCCGACCAGCGCCCCCTTCGGTCCGGCATAGTGCGCGCCGAGCCAGGCGAGCGGCATCGTGCCCAGCGTGGCCCGGCCCCAGCTGAAGATCGTCGACAGGAACGGCATGCCGAGATTGTTGAAGGCGGCATTGGCGACGAAGAGCAGCCCGACGAAGAGCCACATCGGCCCAGCGATCAGGCAGAAGAACATCACCAGCTCCGCCGTCAGTCCCGTCGCGCCGAAGGCGGCCGCGATATGCCCGCGCAGCAGCGTCAGCACGAGCCAGGAGACCACGACGCAGCCGATCCCGAACACGGCCGAGGCCGTCAGCCCGGCGCGCATCCGGTCGAACCGGCCGGCGCCCCAGTTCTGCGCCAGGATAGGCCCGACTGCGCCCGTCAGCGCAAACAGCACGCCGAAGGCGACCGGCACCAGCCGGTCCATGATCGCGAGCGCCGCGACCGCCCCGTCGCCGAAGCGCGCAAAGATACTGGCGAAAACGGCATTGGCGATTGGGTTCGAGAGATTGGTCAGGATCGCCGGGCCGGCGATGGCGAAGGTCCGTCCGCCGTCTGCGCGCAGCCCGGCGGGGCTCGGTCGCGCCACGATGTCGTGGATGCGGACCGCGCCATGGACGCCGGTCGCGACGATGATGACGCGCGACAGGACGATCGCCCAGGCGGCGCCGTCCGGTCCGAGGCCGAACCAGAAGATGAAGAGCGGATCGAGGCCGGCCGTCGCCAGCCCGCCGCCGAGCGTCACGAACATGGCGCGGCGCGCATCGCCGACAGCGCGCAGCACGCCCGAAAGCCCCATTCCAAGCGCCATCAGGACGTTTGACGGCAGGACGATCCAGAGGAAGGACAGCGCGACCCGGTGCGCTTCGCCCTGCGCGCCGAGCAGGCGTAGCAGTCCCGGCAGGCAGGGCAGGGCGACCGCCGTCAGAGCCAGCGCCGCGAGTGCCATCAGTGTCAGGGTCGATCCGGCGAGCCGCCTCGCACCGGCGCGGTCGCCGGCCCCCAGGGCGCGCGAGGTCAGCGCCGTCACCGCGATCATCAGCCCGATATTGATCGAGATCATCAGGTAGAGAACGATGGTCGCGAAGCCGACACCGGCCGTGGCTTCCGGCCTGCCGAGCCAGGACACGTAGAGCAGCGACAGGAGATCGACGACGAAGATCGCCATCAGGCCGATCGCGCCCGTTCCCGTCATCACCGCGACATGGCGCATCAGCGAGCCGCTGACGAAGATCGCGGACTTCGATCCGGCTGCCATGCTCAAGCGGGGCTCCCGTCGCTCGTCGAGGCGCCGCCGTAGATCGGCAACTGTAGCGGCAGGCGCAGGAGGAAGGCGTGGGCCATGGCGGTTCACCGGATCGATCGAGGGGTGGCAGGGCGCGCTGCCGACCGGCGCCCTGTCTAGGATGGCACGGCCGATCAGGCGAGAGGCAACCCGCGCGTCCCCTGCCCGGCGTCCCCGCGCCTCGCCATGCCGGTATGGCAGGTCGGCACCGCCGTTTCTTGACATCGCCCGCGCCACGCCGAAAGAAGGCGCTCGACCATCGGAGCCCCGCGAGACGCGTGACCAAGCCGCCGCTCGACATTCTGCTTTGTGCGCCGCGCGGCTTCTGCGCCGGTGTCGTGCGTGCCATCGACGCGGTCGAGAAGGCGCTCACGCTGCATGGCGCGCCAGTCTATGTCCGCCATGAGATCGTCCACAACAAATACGTCGTCGAATCGCTCAAGCGAAAGGGCGCGGTTTTCGTTTCCGAGTTGTCGCAGGTTCCCGATGCGACCAGGCCGGTGATCTTCTCCGCCCATGGCGTGCCGAAATCCGTTCCGGCCGAGGCGGACCAGCGCCATCTCTTCGCCATCGACGCGACCTGCCCGCTGGTGACCAAGGTCCATCGCGAGGCCGAGGTGCATTACAAGCGCGGCCGTCACATCCTCCTCGTCGGCCATGCCGGCCACCCGGAGGTGATCGGCACCATGGGGCAGTTGCCGCCGGGTGCGATCACGCTGATCGAGACGCTGGACGATGTCGCCGTGCTCGCTCCGCCCGCGGGCGTGCCGCTCGCTTTCGTCACGCAGACGACGCTCTCGGTCGACGATACGCGCGGCATCGTCGAGGCTTTGCAGCAGCGCTTCCCGGAGCTGATCGCCCCCCACAAGGAGGACATCTGCTACGCCACGACGAACCGCCAGGAAGCGGTGAAGCGCGTCGCGCCGCAGGTCGAGGCGCTGATCGTCGTTGGCTCGCCGAACTCCTCGAATTCGCAGCGCCTGCGCGAGGTCGCCGAGCGCGCCGGCTGCCCGGTGGCGCGGCTCGTGCTGCGCACCGACGAGATCGACTGGTCGGTCTTCGGCGCCATCCGCAGCCTCGGCATCACCGCTGGCGCCAGCGCGCCCGAGGTGCTGGTCGAGGAGATCATCGACGCCTTCGCCGAGCGCTATGAGGTCCGTGTCGAGACGGTCTCGACCGCCGACGAGAATGTCTTCTTCCCGCTGCCGCGCGAATTGCGCGACGCGCCCGCAGCGGCCGAGTGAGCGAGAACATCCTTGGCCGTCTACACCGAAGTTCCCGATGACGAGATGGCGGCATTCGTCGCTCGCTATGGCATCGGCGATCTGCTGTCCGCCAAGGGCATCGCCGAAGGCGTCGAGAACTCGAATTTCCTGCTGCACACCTCGCAGGGCTTCTTCATCCTGACGCTCTACGAGAAGCGGGTGAATCCCGACGATCTGCCCTTCTTCCTCGGGCTGATGCAACATCTGGCGGCGCGCGGGCTGATCTGCCCCCAGCCGGTCAGGGACAGCCGCGGCGAGATGCTCGGTCGGCTCGCCGGGCGTCCGGCAGCGATCGTCACCTTCCTCGACGGGCTGTCGGTGCGCCGCCCGACCGCGACTCATTGCCAGGAACTCGGGCGCGGCCTCGCTTTGCTGCATCAGGCCGGCGCCGATTTCGGGATGGAGCGCGCCAATGCGCTCTCGGTGCCGGGCTGGCGCCCGCTGGCGGAGCAGGCGGGTGCTGCGGCCGATACGGTCTCGGCCGGGCTGGCGGGCCGGGTCGCAGCCGAGATCGCCGTGCATGAGGCTGGCTGGCCGGACGGGCTGCCGCGCGGCGTCATCCATGCCGATCTCTTTCCCAACAACGTCTTCTTCCTCAAGAGCCGGCTGTCGGGGCTGATCGACTTCTATTTCGCCTGCACCGATGCCTTCGCCTACGACCTCGCCATCTGCCTGAATTCCTGGTGCTTCGAGGCGGACGCCTCCTTCAACCTGACCAAGGGCCAGGCCATGCTCGCCGGCTATGAGAGCGTGCGCCGGCTGACGGCACCGGAGGTCGAGGCCCTGCCGCAGCTTTGCCGCGGTTCGGCGCTGCGCTTCCTGCTGACGCGGCTCGTCGACTGGCTGAATGTGCCGCCGGGCGCTCTGGTCAAACCGCATGACCCGCTCGAATACGACCGCAAGCTCGCCTTCCACCAGCGCGTCGCCGACGCACGCGATTACGGGCTGAGGCGATGATCCCGTCTTTCGATCCGGGCAGGCCGGCTCCCCTCCCCCTCGTGGGGAGGGGTTGGGGGTGGGGGGCGTGCGACTGGATGCGTGCTGGCGCAGTTGGACACGCTGGCAACGGCGCCGCAGGCGAAACGTTTTGCGATAGCGTTTCGGCTTTCCGCCCCCCACCCCCAGCCCCTCCCCACGAGGGGGAGGGGAGGAGCCTGCCATGAGCGACACCGTCGAAGTCTGGACGGACGGGGCCTGCTCGGGCAATCCCGGCCCCGGCGCGCTTGGGGCTTGCCCCATTCGCACATCTTTTTGTCGCCGGGGCCAGCCATGAGCGACACCGTCGAAGTCTGGACGGACGGAGCCTGCTCGGGCAATCCCGGCCCCGGTGGCTGGGCCGCGATCCTGTCCTTCAAGGGCAAGCAGAAGGAGCTCTGCGGCGGCGAGGCGATGACCACCAACAACCGCATGGAGTTGATGGGCGCGATCGCGGCGCTGGAGACGCTGACGCGCCCCTGCACCGTCGCGCTCCACACCGACAGCCAGTATCTGCGTCAGGGCATCACCGCCTGGATCCATGGCTGGAAGAAGAACGGCTGGAAGACCGCCGACCGGAAACCGGTGAAGAACGAGGAGCTCTGGAAGCGCCTCGACGCAGCCCTCGGCAAGCACAAGATCGAGTGGAAATGGGTCAAGGGCCATGCCGGCGACGAGATGAACGAGCGCGCCGACGCGCTGGCGCGCGCGGGGATGGCACCGTTCAAGCCGGGGCGCTGAGCCGCGCCGAGCCTTCAGGCGAATTCGAACAGCGAGCAAAAGGCCATGACAGGCATCCCGACGACGCATCGCCTCCTGCAGGACATCTGGGCCGCGCTGGACGGCGACGCCGCGCTGCTCGACGGCCTGACCTTCACGGGCACGCACAGCTACCCTTGCGCCTTCGGCGTCGACGACCTCATGGCCGCGAGCGTGGCTGCAGCCGCGCTGGCCGGTGCCGACTATCTCGGCTCTTCCGGTCGCGCCGTGACGGTCGATCGCCGGCTCGTCTCGCTCTGGTTCGGCTGGTCGTTCAGCCCGCAAGGCTGGACGGCCCCGCCTTCGTCGGATCCGGTCACGGGTGATTACGAGGCGGCCGATGGCTGGATCCGCCTGCACACCAATGCGCGGCATCATCTCGCGGCGGCCCTGACGGTGCTGGGTGCGCCTCCCGACCGCACTTCCGTGGCCACCGCCGTGCGCCGCTGGGTTGCGGACGATCTGGAGGCCGCGATCGTCGCCGCGGGCGGTGCCGCCGCGACGATGCGCCCGATGGCAGCCTGGGCAGCCCATCCGCAGGGGCAGGCCGTCGCTGCGGAGCCGCTGGTCTGGTTCGAGCGCACCGCAGCGGAACCCGGCCCGGGCCCGGTCGATCCGACGCGTCCGCTCGCCGGCCTGCGCGTGCTGGATCTGACACGCGTCTTCGCCGGCCCCGTCTGCACGCGCTTCCTTGCGGGGCTTGGGGCCGATGTCCTGCGCATCGACCCGCCGGGATGGGACGAGCCCGGCAACGAGCCCGAGATGACCCTCGGCAAACGCTGTGCCCGTCTGGACGCGCGCAGCGCCGAGGGCCGCGCGCAACTGGCCGGCCTGCTCGCGCGGGCGGATGTGCTCGTTCACGGCTATCGCCGCGCTGCCCTCGACAGCATCGGCTTCGGCGCCGCCGAACGCGCCCGCATCCGGCCGGGCCTGATCGACGTCTCGCTCGATGCCTATGGCTGGACGGGGCCGTGGGCGGGACGGCGCGGCTTCGACAGCCTGGTGCAGATGAGCAGCGGCATCGCCGAGGAGGGCATGCGCCGCTTCGGCACCCCGGGCCCGAAGCCGTTGCCCGTCCAGGCGCTCGACCACGCCGCCGGCTACATCATGGCCGCCGCGGTGCTGCGCGGCCTCGCCGAGCGTCGGGCCGGACATGGCTGGCGCGCCCGCACCTCGCTCGCCCGGGTCGCGGCCCTGCTGGCGACCACGCGCGGGGAGGGCGACCTGCATGGCGCCTCACCCGGGGCGCAGGCCGAGGATCAGGCTCCGATGCCGGAAACGACGGTCTGGGGCCCCCTGCGTCGCCTCCGCTCGCCGGTCGCTATCGCTGGCCTGCCCCTGCAATGGGGCCTCCCGGCATGTCCGCTCGGCAGCGCTCCGGCGCAGTGGTAGCGCATCGGCCCGAAAGGCGGGCCGCGGTTTTCGGGAAAAGCCGATGCAAGCTGTAGCGTTTCAGCCGAGCGGCTGGCGATAGACGATGAAGCCGGACTTGTCCGCGACCTTGTCATAAAGCACCTGCGCCTGGACGTTGCTCTCATGCGTCTGCCAGTAGACGCGAAAGTAGCCCTTCGTCTGCGCCATCTGCTTCACCGCCTCGATCAGCGCGCGCCCCGCCCCGGTGCCGCGTGCGTCCGGCGTCGTGAACAGGTCCTGCAGATAGCAGATGTCGCGGATGTTCCAGGTCGAGCGGTGGATCACCCAGTGCACGATGCCGAGCAGCCTGCCGTCGCGCTCGGCGACAAAGCCGCCCATCGGCTCGGCTCCGCCGGTCAGCCGTGCGAAGGTCGAATCGCTGATGTCGGGCGTGAGCGAGGCTTTGTAGAAAGTCAGATAGCCCTGCCAGAGCGGCTCCCACTGGGAGCGGTCCGAGGTGGCGAGCGGGCGGATGGTGATGTCGGTCATGGCAGGCTCCGGCGGAAGCACCGAACCTAACGCCGACGATGCCAGCTGTCTCATGACAAGGCGATATCGCATCGATCAGCCGTCGCGACCCGTGCCCGGGCGCGGTGACTTGTCGCCTTGAGCGCCAAATGCCAGAAATTCGCTGCACGCCGGGCGAACCGATGCAGCGCTGCCAAAGGACCACGATGATGCGACACGTCGGGCCGATCTTGCTGTCGATTGCAATGGCCACGCTTCTGTCAGCCTGCCAGAGTTCCCAATCGCGGCAGGAGCAGCTAGCCACGCTCTGTGCCGATCCGCTTACGCAGGATCCCACATCGACTTATTGGGCGGAGTGCCAGGCCATCGCTCCGTCAAGCAGTCAGCAATTGCAGCGGAACTACCTGACGGGCGCGCCGGGTATTTGATCCGGTAGCGAGCTAGCCGCGCGCATCGCACGGCCTCGAACCCTGCGCCGGCCTCGTCGGTCGACGCAGGGTTTGCGCATGGGGGGCTCAGAGCTGCGCGAGCAGCGCCTCGGCGCCGGAGATCTCCGCCTTGCCCGGGCCTTCCTCGACATTGAGCGAGGTTACGACGCCGTCATCGACGATCATCGAATAGCGCTGCGAGCGGGTGCCCAGCCCGAAGCCCGAACCGTCGAGCGAGAGGCCGATCTCTTTGGCGAAATCGGCGTTGCCGTCCGACAGGAACTCGATCACGCCGGCGCCGCCGGTTGCCTTCGACCAGGCGTCCATGACGAAGACGTCGTTGGTGCTCGTCACCATGATCGCGTCGACGCCCTTGGCCTTGATCTCGGCCGCCTTGCCGAGATAGCCCGGCAGATGGTTCTTGTGGCAGGTCGGCGTGAAGGCGCCGGGAACGGCGAAGAGCACGATCTTCTTGCCTTTGAACAGGTCGTCGGTGGTCTTGGCGGCCGGTCCGTCGGCCGTCATGACGCGGAACGTCGCCTGCGGAAGCTTGTCACCCACCTTGATGGTCATTGCGCCTGTACTCCGTGAAGCCTGCGGCAGCTTGCCGCGAGGCTCACGAATTAGGGCTTGGCGGCGGGGATGTCGAGTTCGAGACGCGTCTCGATCGCCGATGGCTTGCCGCGCACGGTGATGATGAAGGGCACTGGCCCGGCCGCGCCCTTGGGCTGCTCGATGATCCGCATCAGCGCGACGGTCGTACCGTCTGCCTGCCGGCTCAGCGTCGGCTTTCCGAAGGACCACATGCCGGCACCCTCGATGAAGACGTCCTCGACGGTGCCGTCCGGCGGTGCCTGCAGCACGAGACGCAGGCCCGGATCGATCGCGCCCTCGTCCAGCTTTGCCTCCAGAACCGAGAGCTTCCCCTTGTGCGGGCCGAGCTTCACGGGAACCGGCACGCGCGCCTCGAAGCTCTCGAGCCGCGGCGAGGTGACCGCGGTCACGCCCGGCTCCAGCCAGAGCCGCGCCTCGCCCTTCACCGGAATGCAGATCTTCTCGCAGACCGCATAGTCGAGCTTCAGGACCAGCATCACCGGCTTGTTGGGATCCACCGGCTGCACCGAGACAGGGATCACGACCTCGCCGACATAGCCGATCGAGTAACCGTTTCCGTCCTTGAAGCGCTCGGGCGCCGGCCAGCGCACGTCGAGCCCGCCGATATTGGTCGATCCGCTCCAGTCGAAGATCGGCGGCACGCCGAAATCGCCGGGGCTGCGCCAATAGGTCTTGTATCCCGGTGCCATCACGATCTCGACACCGACGCGCTGCTTGCCGGACGGGGCGGTCGCGCCGGCGATCAGGCGCAGCGCCGCGTGATCGGTCTTCGCCCAGGGCGACATCGCAGCCTCCTGCGCGCTCGCGGGGGCGGTCAGCACCGCGGCGACGAACGCCAGAAGGGAAAGAATGCGTTTCACGCTCGATATTTATGCGCTGCGGTTGGAAATTGCGACCAAAACCATCGAGCCTCGCCGAACAATCGCGTGATGGGGCTGACGGTCGTCAGGTTGGCGCCGCATTGCGGCACAATCGCGGTCGCGGATTTTCCGACGTCGCACCCGGTTCCCAGCGCGGGTAAAAGTGATCTAGCATGCACGAATGAAGATCGGCTCAAATCAGCGTGTCAGCGGTCGCAGCTATCTCGACGGGCAGTGCCTGATCGCGATGCCCGGCATGGCCGACACGCGCTTCAGCCGCAGCGTGGTCTATGTCTGCGCCCATTCCGAGGATGGGGCGATGGGCATCATCGTTAACAAGCCGGCGGCCGACACCCGCTTTCCCGATCTTCTGGTCCAGCTCGACGTGATTCCCTCCGAGGAGCTGATCCGCCTGCCGAGCCAGGCCGAGCGTCTGCAGGTGCTGCGCGGCGGTCCGGTCGAGACCAAGCGCGGCTTCGTGCTGCACTCGGCCGATTTCTTCCTCGAATCGGCGACGCTGCCGATCGATGACGGCATCTGCCTGACAGCGACGCTCGACATCCTGCGCGCCATCGCCATCGGCAGCGGGCCGGAGAACGCGGTGCTGGCGCTGGGCTATGCCGGCTGGGGCGCGGGCCAGCTCGAAGCGGAGATCCAGTCGAATGGCTGGCTGCATTGCGCCGCCGACCCCGCGCTGCTCTTCGACGACGGCATCGAGACGAAATACAA
Organism: Bosea sp. 124; assembly: GCF_003046175.1. NCBI lineage: Bacteria > Pseudomonadati > Pseudomonadota > Alphaproteobacteria > Hyphomicrobiales > Alloboseaceae > Allobosea > Allobosea sp. 124. Next base: position 517,867 of record NZ_PZZM01000001.1, on the reverse strand, counting down.
CCGCGCGCTCGGCAAGATCGGCATCGATCCGGCATTCCTGTCGAGCGAGGCCGGGCACGCTTAGCCCTCTCCTCGAGGGGAGAAGGGTTTATGCCGCTTCGCTGGAGCTCGCCGCCGCGGCGCCCATCAGCCTCCGCGCCTCGGCGGCGCTCATCGGCTGGCCAAAGATGTAGCCCTGCGCGTACTGGCAGCCGAGTTGGTAGAGTTCGATCGCATCGGACTCGCTCTCTGCGCCTTCCGCGACCACGTCCATGCGCAGATCGGCCGCGAGCTGGACGATCGAGCGCAGGATCACCGGCGGCTTGCCGTTGCCCATCTGGCGCACGAAGCTCTGGTCGACCTTGATCGTGTCGAAGGGGAAGCGCTGCAGATAGGACAGCGAGGAATAGCCCGTGCCGAAATCGTCGAGCGAGAGGCCGGCACCGAGATCGCGGATGCGCGACAGCATCTGCGCGGCATATTCCGGGTTCTCCATCACCAGGCTCTCGGTGATCTCGAGCTTCAGCGTGCCGGGCAGGATGCGCCGGCGCGCCAGCACGGTCTTCACGTCATGCAGCAGGTCGTGGCGTAGCAACTGCCGGCTGGAGACGTTGACGCTGGCGAAGATCGGCGGATCGACATCCAGCGCGGCCTGCCAGGCTTCGAGCTCGCGCGCGGTGCGGTCCATCACATAGACGCCGAGATCGACGATCAGTCCGGTTTCCTCGGCGATGGCGAGGAAATCCTGCGGCATCAGCCGGCCTTCGCGCGGATGGTCCCAGCGCACCAGCGCCTCGAAGCCGGCGATGGTGCGGTCCTCCAGCCGGACGATCGGCTGGTACATCACCTGGATTTCGCCGCGCTCGATGGCGCGCCGGAGGTCGCTTTCCAGGGCGAGGCGGTCGTTGCGGTCGGTCCGCATCGCCGGCACGAAGACCTCGATCTTGTTGCCGCCCTGGCGCTTGGCATGGGCCATGGCGAGTTCGGCGTTCTTGAGGGCGTCGTCCTTGCGCGCGGCGGGCGCCGGATCGAACAGAGCGAGCCCGACCGAGGGCGTCAGCAGGATCTCGCGCTCGGCGAAGGTGATCGGCGTCGAGACGGCGCGGCGCACCAGTTCGGCCAGCGCCAGGATGCGCTCGGGGTCGCGCTCCGAGACCAGGATCATCGCGAAGGTGTCGCCGCCGATGCGCGCCAGCGTGTCCTGCGCCCGCAAGAGCCGGCCGAGCCGGCGCGCCAGCGTCAGCAGGATCGAATCGCCGGCCGAGAAGCCGACCGATTCATTGACCTGCTTGAAGCGGTCGATGTCGATCACCAGCACGGTCGGACGGATGGTCTCGTCGGCGCGGGTGAAGCCGAACACGGCCGCAAGTCTGTCTTGGAACAGCTTGCGGTTTGGCAGCCCGGTCAGGTTGTCGTGGACGGCATCGTGCAGCATGCGCTCCTGCGCGGTGCGCTGCTCGGTGACGTCGGCGAGCGTGCCGATGACGCGGATGACCTCGCCGTCGGAGCCGATCACCGGCCGCGCCTTGAGGTTGAACCAGTGATAGTTGCCCCCTGCCGCGCGCAGGCGCAGGTCGAGGTTGAGCTTGCCGCGGCGCTGCTCCAGCACGGCATCGAGAGAGACGCGGTAGCGGTCGCGGTCGGCGACATGCATGTGCTCGAACCAGCGTGCGGCCGAGCCCTCGAGCGCGCCGCGCGACAGGCCGAGCAGGGTCTCGATCTGCGGCGAGACGAAGATCCGGTCGGCGCTGACGTCCCAGTCGAAGACGAGGTCGCCCGATCCAGACAGCGCCAGCGCCCGTCGCTCCGTGTCGGAGACCAGGCCCTGCGACAGGCCGCTGCCGGCGAAGGCATGCTGGATCACGGTGAAGCCGATCAGCAGCACGATCAGGACGAGGCCGCCCAGCAGGGCCGGCGCCACGAGATCGCGCTGGAACTGCCCCGTCACGGTGAAGCCCGCCGCTGTCACCCAGACCGCCAGCAGGAACCAGGTCGGGATCAGCATCACCGCGCGCTCGTAGCCATGCGTCGCCAGATGCAGGATCAGCACGAAGCCGACCGCCGCGACGGCCGCGATCGAGATGCGCGCGATGCCGGACGCCATCGGCGCGTCGAATACCGCAAGCCCGACGAGCGCCGCCAGGCCGAGCATCCAGACGATGGTGACGTGGCTGTAGCGCACATGCCAGCGCGCCAGATTGAGATAGGCGAACAGGAAAACGAGCAGCGTTGCCGCCAGCACGACCTCGGCGCCCGCTCGATATATTCGCTCGATCGCCGGCGTCAGCGGGAAGATGCGCTGGAAGAAGCCGAAATCGAGACCAGCATAGGCCAGCACCGCCCAGGCGAGCGCTGCCGCGGCCGGAAAGATCACCGCGCCCTTGACCACGAAGATGATCGTCAGGAACAGCGCGAGCAGCCCGGCGATGCCGATGATGATGCCTTTGTAGAGCGTCAGCCCGTTGGTCTTCTGGCGATAGGCCTCCTGCTCGTAGAGATAGAGCTGCGGCAGATTGGGCGATTTCAGCTCGGCGACGAAGGTCACCGTGGTGCCGGGGTCGAGCGTGATCAGGAAGACGTCGGCGTCCGGGCTCGCCTCGCGCTCCGGGGAGAGGCCCTGGCTTGCGGTCACGGCCTCGATGCGGCTGTCGCCGAGATCGGGCCAGATCACGCCCGAGCCGATCAGCCGGTGGAAGGGCGCGACCAGCAGCCGGTCGATCTGCTCATCGGAATCGTTGGTCAGCGCGAACACGATCCAGTCCGGCCGCGCGCCGGATTCGCGCGCACGCACCGCGATGCGGCGCACGATGCCGTCGGGGCCCGGCGCGGTCGAGATCTGGATGACGTCGCCGTCGGACCTGTTGCGCTCGACGACGTTGGTGAGGTCGAGCACGGTCGCATCCACCGGCACGCGCACCGCCTCGACCGCTGCGGCAGGTTCGGCCGCTGCGAGCACGAGCCAGAGCGCGAGCCCGGCAATGGCGAGGCCGAACCGGAGAAGTCGGTCGGGGAGGGTCAAGCGGCGCTCGAATCTGGGGCTGGAAAAGTTCATGCGGTATCGGGCGACAGTCCTATCGGCGGCTCGTGGCGAGGGCAAGGCACCCGGCGCCCCGCAGGGGCGCGATGCACCGTCTCCGCTCACGGAGCCTCGCCCGGCAGCCTGTCGCTCGCGAGCGCCCCGTAGAGCAGGTGGTCGGCCCAGCTTCCGTTGATCCTGAGATAGGCCCGTGCCATGCCCTCCTTATGGAAGCCGACGCGTTCGAGCAGGCGGCGGGAGGGCTCGTTGTTGGGCAGGCAGGCGGCCTCGACGCGGTGCAGCGCCAGATCCTGGAAGGCGAAGCGCAGCGCGCCGCGCACGGCCTCCGTCATATAGCCCTTGCCGGAATGGCGCTGGCCCATCCAGTAGCCCAGCGTGCAGGCCTGCGCGACGCCCCGCCGGACGAGCCCGAGCGTCAGCCCGCCAAGCAGCGCCTCGGAACGCCCGTCGACGATGAACAGCGAATAGGCCTCGTCGGCAGCGATCTCGCGCGCGGCCCGCTTGACCCTCAGGCGGAACGAGGTTCGCGTGAGGTCGTCCTCGTTCCAGGTCGGCTCCCAAGGCGTCAGGAACTCGCGGCTCTCCATCCGCAGCACGGCCCAGGCGGCGTAATCGCTCGCCTGCGGCGCTCGCAGGATCAGCTTCTGTGTCCGTAGCAGGGGGCGCGTCGGCGGCTCTGTCGAGAAGCGGAAGAGCGCCATGGCCTCAATCCGCTGCCCGGGCCGCGTGCCGCAGCCGTTTGGCCGGAGGCAAGCCCTGAAGCGGCCCGACGGCTGCGACCGTGGGCTGGTGGCCGAGCAGCGATCGCCCGGCCGCCCGCACATCCGCGAGCGTCACCGCATCCAGCCGCGCGGCGAGTTCCTCGCGGGGGATCGCGCGCCCGAACAGCAGGACCTGCCGCGCCATCTGTTCGAGCTTGCCGCCGGGGCTTTCCAGAGAGGCCAGGAGTCCGACCTTCATCTGGGCCCGCGCCCGCGCGACCTCGGCTTCGGTCGTGTCCTCCGCCGCCTGCCGCAGGCAGCCAAGCGCGACCTCGATCAGCTCCCCGACATCCTCCGGCGCCGTGCCGGCCCCGATGCCGAACACGCCGCAATCGGAGAAGGGCCAATGGAAGGCGTCGATCGCATAGGCAAGCCCGCGCCGCTCGCGCACCTCCTGGAACAGTCGTGACGACAACCCGCCGCCGAGCACCGAGGAGAAGATCTGCAGCGGATAATGCGCGCCGTCCTTGAAGGCCTGTCCCGGGAAGCCGAGGACGAGATGCACCTGCTCCTCGTCGCTGCCGATCCGGGCCTCGCCGCCGAGATAGTGGCCATCCTCGCGCGCCGGCGGGGTCGCCGGGCTTTTCGGCAATGCGGCGAGATGCGTCTCGGCCAGCTTGACGAGCTCGTCATGGTCGACGGCGCCGGACGCCGCGAGCACCATGTTGCCGGCGTGGTAGTTGCGGGCGAGATAGGCGCGGATGGCGTCGGGCGTGAAGCCCTTGACCGTTTTCGCCGTGCCGAGGATCGGGCGGCCGAGCGGCTGGTCCGGGAAAGCCGCTTGCAGGAAGCGGTCATAGACGAGATCGTCCGGCGTATCCTGGACGGCCCCGATTTCCTGCAGGATCACGCCCTTCTCGCGCTTCAACTCCTCCTCGGTGAGGGATGACGCGGTCAGGATGTCGGCGAGGATGTCGACGGCGAGCGGCAGGTCCGAGCCGAGCACGCGGGCGGTGTAGCAGGTATATTCGACGCTGGTCGCGGCATTGAGATCGCCGCCGACGCTCTCGATCTCCTCGGCGATCTGGAGCGCGTTGCGCCGCGCCGTGCCCTTGAAGGCCATGTGTTCGAGCAGATGGGCGAGGCCGTGCTCATGGGGCAGTTCGTCGCGCGAGCCCGAGCCGATCCAGATCCCGAGCGAGACCGTCGCCGCATGCTCCATGCGCTGCGAGACGACGCGCAGGCCGGAGGGCAGCGTCGTCAGCCCGACATCGGGGTCATGCGCGCCCTGCCTGCCGGCGGCCGGGACTTCGGCGATCTCGGCCGGTCCCGTCGCGCTCATTCCTGCGCTCTTGCCCTCGCCCTCGCTCTTGCCGTCGCTCATGCCGCCACTCCCCGGACGGCGCGGGCTTTCGCCCGCACGAAGGCCTCGATCGCGCTCTGGTCGTTCGGCAGCAGGGTGAAGCGCTCCCGGCGCTCCATCAAATCGCCGAGATGGGCGGGCAAAGCGGGTGTCACGCTGCTCGCGGCCTTCACCGCCGCGGGGAACTTGGCCGGATGGGCGGTGCCCAGCACGATCATCGGCGTCGACGGATCGCGTGCGAGACCTCCCCGCGCGGCAGCCACACCGACAGCCGTATGCGGATCGAGCAGATAGCCGGCCTCGCGCCAGGTCCGGCCAATTTCAGCTGTGGTCGCGGCTTCGTCGATGCCGACCGCGTCGAACTCGGCTCGAATCGCGGCAAGCGGACCGGGCGCGATCTCGAAACGGCCGGATTGCTGCAGCGACTGCATCAGCCGGCGGACGGCGGCGCCGTCGCGGCCATGCACCTCGAACAGCAGCCGCTCGAAATTCGAGGAGATCTGGATATCCATCGAGGGCGAGGTCGTGGCGTGCACGCCCTTCATCTCATAGGAGCCGCTGGCCAGCGTCCGGGCCAGGATGTCGTTGCTGTTGGTGCCGATCAGCAGGCGCTCGATCGGCAAGCCCATCCGCTTGGCGACGAAGCCGGCGAGCACGTCGCCGAAATTGCCGGTGGGAACGGCGAAGGAGACCTTGCGGCCCGGCGCCCCGAGCGAGACCGCCGAGGTGAAGTAATAGACCACCTGCGCCGCGATCCGGGCCCAGTTGATCGAGTTCACGCCCGACAGCCCGATCTCGTCGCGGAAGGCGTGGTGGTTGAACAGCGCCTTCACCAGGTTCTGGCAGTCGTCGAAGGTGCCTTCGACGGCGATGGCATGAACGTTGTCGGCCTCGACCGTCGTCATCTGCCGGCGTTGCACGTCGGAGACGCGGCCCTGCGGATAGAGGATGAAGACGTCGACGCAGCTCAGCCCCTTGAAGGCGTCGATCGCGGCACCGCCGGTGTCGCCCGAGGTCGCGCCGACGATGGTCGCGCGCTCGCCGCGCAAGCCGAGCACATGGTCCATCAGCCGCCCAAGCAACTGCATCGCCACATCCTTGAAGGCGAGCGTCGGGCCGTGGAACAGCTCCAGCACGAACAGGTTGTCGCCGATCTGGTTGAGCGGGCAGACGGCCGGATGCCGGAAGGTGGCGTAAGCCTCGGCGATCATCGCCGACAGCGCCGTGTCCTCGATGTCGCCATCGGCGAGTGAGCCGATGACCCGCTCTGCGACTTCAGCATAGCTCTGGCCGGAGAAGCCCACGATCTCGTCGGGCGACAGCGTCGGCCAGGCCTTCGGGACATAAAGCCCACCATCACGGGCGAGCCCGGCCAGCAGGGCGTCGGAGAAGGAGAGGGCAGGAGCCTCTCCGCGGGTGGACACATGCAGCACGGCGTCGGGTCTCGGTGGTCTGGGCTTTCGGTGATCGTGCCAGAAGCTATAGGCCGCTCCGCCGGTTTGGGCAAAAGGCACAGCGCGGAAAGCCGTTGGTGCAGCGCACCATCATGAGCGCGCCCTCGTGGCGGGCATCCACGTCCTGAACTCAGGCCCCGACCGGCGAAGACGTGAATGATCGGAATAAGCCGGCCATGACGGGAAGAGCAGGCTAGGAACCGCTTCCATCGCTCGCACCCCGGCCCTGCCAGGCAAACGCCGCAAATACCCCGATCAGCGTCGCCGCCAGCCCGAACCAGGTCAGCGCATAGGACAGGTGATTATCGGGAATGCGGGCGATCAGTTCCTTTGCATTGACGCCGGCCGGCGGGGTCAGCCCGTCGCCCTGGCGCTCGGCTTCCAGATAGAACGGCGCGGCTGGTCCCAATCCCAGTGAGGCGGCGATGGCGGTCGGGTCGCGCGTGTAGAATTCGCGCTGCGCCGGCAGGTCGGACGGCGTGAAGGAGCCGCGTCCTTCCGGTGTTCGCAGGAAGCCGGTCACGGTCGCGGGGCCGCTGGCGGGCTTGATCTCGCCGAGCCGGCTCTCCGGAACGAAGCCGCGATTGATCAGCACGACGCCGCCGTCGGCCAGTCGAAAACCCTGGAAGATCCAGCGTCCGAAGCCCGAAAGCTGGCGCGTCCCCGGCCCGCCGGCGGCGATGGTGGTGCGCACGCCGGCGACGGGCCCGTCGATGAAGCTGCCCTGAGCGGTCACCCGCGTCAGGTCGAGCGCGGCTGGGTCGAGCGCTGCCCATCCGGACGCGGCGGGCATTGCGGCAGGCGCGCCGGCGGCTTGCGCGGAGAGCCGGTCGATGAAGACGCGCTTCTCGCTCATGCGCGCGATCTGCCAGACGCCCAGCGTGCACAGGATCGCGACGCCGATGAGCGAGAGCAGAGCCGGCCAGAACAGCCGCCGCCCGGCTCCGGCGCGTGGGGCGACGTCGCTCACGCGTCGGGCCCGCCTTTGTCGAGCCGGCCTTCCTCGGCCTTGTGGGCATATTGCAAGGCGACGGCGAGCCCCTTCATCGGGCGCAGCAGGGCGAGACAGACGATCACGGCGAGCGGCAGCCAGATTACCAGATGCAGCCAGATCGGCGGCTCATAGGCGATCTCGACATAAAGCGCGGCCCCGAGCACGGTGAACCCGGCGATCAGCATGATGAACACGGCCGGGCCGTCAGCCGAATCGGCGAAGCTGAAATCCAGCCCGCAGGCGGAGCAGCGCGGGCGCACCTTCAAAAAGCCGTCGAACAGCTTGCCTTCGCCGCAGCGCGGGCAGCGGCCGGAAAGGCCGGTCGAATAGGGCGAGGGCAGGCTGTGCTGGTCGTCGGCCATGGCGGCCTCCCGAAATGCGAAAGGCGGCCGAGGCCGCCTTTCCATAAAGCTGTCAGGCGTCTCGCCGGCTCAGTGCGCGGCGGGGCCGCCGGCGCCCGCGGCCCAGACATAGATCGCGGCGAACAGGAACAGCCAGACCACGTCGACGAAGTGCCAGTACCAGGCGGCGAACTCGAATCCGAGATGCTGCTCCGGCTTGAAGTGGCCGAGATAGGCCCGGTACAGGCAGATCGCCAGGAAGATCGTGCCGATCACCACATGCGCGCCATGGAAGCCCGTCGCCATGAAGAAGGTCGCGCCATAGATGTGGCCGCTGAAGGCGAAGGAGGCGTGCGAATACTCGTAGACCTGACAGATCGTGAACAGGACGCCGAGGATCACGGTCAGCCACAGGCCCTGCTTCAACCCGGCGCGGTCGCCATGGATCAGCGCGTGATGCGCCCAGGTGACGGTCGTGCCCGATGTCAACAGGATCAGCGTATTGAGCAGCGGCAGATGCCAGGGGTCGAAGGTCTGGATGCCCTTGGGGGGCCAGACGCCGCCGGTGAAATCGTAGCGAAGATAGTTGATGTGCTCGCCCGAAAACAGGCTCGCATCGAAGAACGCCCAGAACCAGGCGACGAAGAACATCACCTCCGAGGCGATGAACATCATCATGCCGTAGCGGTGATGCATCTGGACGACGCGGGTATGGTGGCCCTCGTGCTCGGCCTCCCGCACCACGTCCATCCACCAGGCGAGGAAGGTGTAGAGCACGCCGAGCAGGCCGATGCCGAAGACGAGCGGGCCGAGCTTCATGCCGCCCAGCGTCATCGCCTTCATCCACATCACCGCGCCGGTCATCATGATCGTCGCGCTGATCGAGCCGACGAGCGGCCAGGGGCTCGGATCGACGAGGTGGTAGTCGTGGTTCTTGGTATGGGCCCCGGCCATCGTAATCAGTCTCCGCGTCCGACTTTGCAGCGCTCGTTTCCGGCGCCGATATTTACAGGTTCGATTTGCCCGAGTCACCCGTGCCCGAGTCACCCTTGCCTGGCTCACCCTTGCCGGGGTTGCCCCCGCTCTGGGCGAGCGGCTGCCCCGCCTTGGAGGCGAAATAGGTGTAGGACAGCGTGATTGCCTTCAGCCCGTCGAGCTCGCGATTCGCCGCGATCTCGGGGTCGATATAGAACACGACCGGCGCTTCCAGGCTCTCGCCCGGTTGCAGTGTATGCTCGGTGAAGCAGAAGCACTGGATCTTCACGAAGAAGGCCGCGCCTTTCTCGGGCGCGATATTGTAGCTCGCGATCCCCGTCGAGGCCCGGTCGGTGCGGTTGGTGATCTTGTAGAACACCGTCTTGGTCTCGCCGACGCGTAAGCTGATCTCGGGGCTTTCGGGTTCGAATTTCCAGCCCAGCCCCGGCGCGACATTGGCATCGAAGCGCACCGACATCGTCCGGTCCAGGATCGTGCCCGCGCCGGCCGTTCCCGTCATCGGCGTGCCGCCGAAGCCCGTCGCCTTGCAGAACATGTCATAGAGCGGCACGGCCGCGAAGGAGAGCCCGGTCATGCCCATGGCGACGCCGGCGCAGATCAGCGCCGTGCGGCCGAGATTTTTTGGTGTCTGCGGGGCGGGACGGGCGGCGCTCATCACAGCGGCCTGTTCATGATGGCTGGGCCGGTCTTCACCAGCGTCACCACGAAGAAGAACACCACGAGCCCGCCGAGCACGAGCGCCAGAGCGATCGAGCGGCGTCTGCGGCGCGCCATATCCTCCGGCGAGAAGGCGGCGGGCGCGACCGGCTGTTTGCGCGGCTCGCTCATCCGAACACCTTTGGCAGAGCCCACATCAGGCCGAGACCGTTCTCGACCAGCAGCACGGCGAAAAGCCCGAAGAGATAGAGGATCGAGAAGCCGAACAGCGAATAGCAGGCCTTGACCGCTGCCTCGCCCTCGGTCGTCCGCCAGACGCGGATGGCAAGCGCGATCATCGCCAGCCCGGTCGTGACCGAGACGACGAGATAGGCGAGCCCGCCGAAACCCATCAGGGCCGGCAGCACGGCGACCGGCGCCATCACCAGCGAATACGCCACGATCTGCCGGCGCGTCGCGGCCGGGCCGGCGACATTCGGCATCATCGGAATGCCGGCGCGCGCATAATCGGCCGACTTGACCAGCGCCAGCGCCCAGAAATGCGGAGGGGTCCACAGGAAGATGATTGCGAACAGGACGACCGAGTGCCAGCCGAGATCGCCGGTGACGACGGCCTCGCCGATCATCGGCGGAAACGCCCCGGCCGCGCCGCCGATGACGATGTTCTGCGGCGTCCAGCGCTTCAGCCACATCGAATAGACGACGGCATAGAAGAAGATCGTGAAGGCCAGCATCCCGGCCGCCAGCACATTGGCGACGAGCCCGAGCACCAGCACAGCGCCGATCGACAGCGTCAGGCCGAAGGCCAGCGCCTCGGAGGGCAGCACGCGGCCGGCCGGAATCGGGCGCTTGGCCGTGCGGCTCATCAGCACGTCGATATCGGCGTCGTACCACATGTTGAGGCAGCCGGAGGCTCCGGCGCCGACCGCGATCGCGAGCAGCGAGGCGAGCGCGATCACCGGATGCACCGAGCCCGGCGCCGTCGCCATGCCGGCGAGCGCCGTGATCACGACGAGCGACATCACCCGCGGTTTCAGCAGCGCGAAAAAATCGCGCGCCTCGCCGGTGGAGGTCAGGGCAACGCCGTCGGTGCGGGTGTCGAAGGCAGCGGACATGAACTTCGTCGTCTCGATTCCTGAAAGCGCACGCATGCGCCGTCGGCTGTGTGCGGCTGGGCCGCCCGTCTCCGGAAAGCCCTGGCGGAGGGCGCTCGGGAGAGGGGTGGCGGCGGGCCGGTGGGGCCCGCCGCCTCCTCGTATCAGTGGTCCGAGCCGGTGATGCGCGGCAGCGTCTCGAACTGGTGGAAGGGCGGCGGTGAGGACAGGGTCCACTCCAGCGTGGTCGCGCCTTCGCCCCACGGATTGTCGCCGGCGAGTTCCTTCTTCGAGAAGGCGACGAACACGCCGTAGAAGAAGACCAGCAGGCCGGCCGCGAAGATGTAGGAGCCGATCGACGACCAGAAATGCCAGCCCGCGAACGCGTCCGGATAGTCCGCATAATGACGCGGCATGCCGGCGAGGCCCAGGAAGTGCTGCGGGAAGAACAGCAGGTTGGCGCCGATGAAGGCGATCCAGAAGTGCAGCTTGCCGATCCAGTCGGGGATCATGTAGCCGCTCATCTTCGGGAACCAGTAGTAGAAGCCGGCGAAGATGCCGAACACGGCGCCCAGCGACAAGACGTAGTGGAAATGCGCCACCACGTAATAGGTCGCATGCAGCGAGCGGTCGACGCCGGCATTGGCCAGCACCACGCCGGTGACGCCGCCGACCGTGAACAGGAAGATGAAGCCCACTGCCCACAGCATCGGCGCGGTGAAACGGATCGAGCCGCCCCACATCGTCGCGATCCAGGAGAAGATCTTGATGCCGGTCGGCACCGCGATGACCATCGTCGCGAACACGAAATAGCGCTGCGTGTTGAGCGACAGGCCGGCGGTGTACATGTGGTGCGCCCACACGATGAAGCCGACGACGCCGATCGCGACCATGGCGTAGGCCATGCCGAGATAGCCGAAGATCGGCTTCTTCGAGAAGGTCGAGATGATGTGGCTGACGATGCCGAAGGCCGGCAGGATCATGATGTAGACTTCGGGATGGCCGAAGAACCAGAACAGGTGCTGGTACAGGATCGGGTCGCCGCCGCCGGCCGGGTCATAGAAGGTCGTGCCAAAATTGCGGTCGGTCAGCAGCATGGTGATGGCGCCGGCCAGCACCGGCAGCGCCAGCAGCAGCAGGAAGGCTGTCACCAGCACGCCCCAGGCGAACAGCGGCATCTTGTGCAGCGTCATGCCGGGCGCGCGCATGTTCAGGATCGTGGTGATGAAGTTGATCGCGCCTAGGATCGAGGCCGCGCCGGCGAGATGCAGCGCGAAGATGCCAAAATCGACGGAAGGACCGGGGTGCCCGGCCGAGGAGAATGGCGGGTAGATCGTCCAGCCCGTGCCGACGCCATGCGCGCCCGGGGCGCCTTCCATGAACATCGACATGATCAGCAGCACGAAGGCGGCGACCGTCAGCCAGAACGAGATGTTGTTCATGCGCGGGAACGCCATGTCCGGCGCGCCGATCATCAGCGGCACGAACCAGTTGCCGAAGCCGCCGATGACGGCGGGCATGACCATGAAGAAGATCATGATCAGGCCGTGGCCGGTGACGAAAACGTTGTAGCTCTGGCCGTTGGCGAAGATCTGCAGGCCGGGCTGCTGCAGTTCGATGCGCATCATGATCGAGAGGAAACCACCGACCAGGCCCGCCATGATCGAGAAGATCAGGTAGAGCGTGCCGATGTCCTTGTGGTTGGTGGACATCAGCCAGCGCCGCGATCCGGTCGGATGGGCGTGTTCCTCGTCGTGATGTCCGTGGGCGTGAGCGTGCGGAGCCGCTGTTGCCATCGCCTTGGTCTCCTCGTGCGAAATCGCTTCGCGACAGTCAGTCAAATCAGGTTCGCCGCAGGCCTTGCGGCCCGCAGCACGTTAACGGCTTTCACTTGGTCGCGGCGGCGACCTTGCCGGCGGCATCGCCGGCATTGGCGAATTTCTGCTTCGATTCGGCGAGCCAGGCGGCGTAGCGCTCCGGGCTGACGACGCGGAAGGCGATCGGCATATAGGCGTGGTTCTGTCCGCAGATGAACGAGCACTGGCCGTAATAGATGCCCTCGCGATCGGCCTTGAACCAGGTCTCGTTGAGGCGACCCGGGATCGCGTCGATCTTGATGCCGAAGGACGGCACGGTGAACTTGTGGATCACGTCGGCGCCGGTGACCTGCACGCGCACGACCTTGCCGACCGGAACCACCGCCTCGTTGTCGACGGCGAGCAGACGCGGAGCCTCTTCGGCCGCGATCTTCTTGGTTGCGATCGCCTCGGCGCGCTGCTTCTCGTCGAGCATCAGCGAATCGAAGCCGAAGGCGCCGCCGTCCTGGGCGTATTCATAGGACCAGTACCACTGCTTTCCGGTCACCTTCATGGTGATGTCAGCCTGCGGAATCTCGAGCTGCAGCTTCAGCAGGCGGAAGGAGGGGATCGCGATCACGACGAGGATCAGCACCGGGATCACCGTCCAGGCGACCTCGAGCAGGGCGTTGTGCGTGGTCTTGGAAGGAACCGGGTTGGCCTTCTCGTTGAAGCGCCAGGCCACGTAGAGCAGCAGGCCGAGCACGAAGATCGTGATCACGAAGATGATCACGTTCAGCCAGTCATGGAACCAGTGGATGTAGTGCGCGACCTCGGTCGCCGCGCCCTGCAGGTTCAACTGCCAGGGGCTCGGCATGCCGGTTCCGGCCATGGCGCTGTCGGGGAGCATCGTCGCCGCGGCGGCGGCGAGGGCCGATGCGGCCACGGTGGCTAGGGTCCTGCTCAGAAATCGCATCGATCCGACATAGCTCCTTGTCATGCCCTGCATGGGCCGCCCATCACGAAGCGTCCACCGGGGCGCTGATGACGGGAATTGTTCCATGCGTGGCGAGTGCGACCGCGAGGCCACCTTGCTCTTCGGGATTGCGATAAATCAAAGATCACGCTTGCGCCAGTGGGGCAATGCGGGGTGCCGGCGCATCCCGTGCGGCATAATCGCGCGAGGTCGGCCCGCGGTGGCCCGGTGATGGCCGCTCTCTCCTTGACAGGACCGGGCCTGCATGGTCCCAACGCAATCCACTGCGGGGGCAAAGCGGGATTTCGCGGCGGGGAGCCGGCTTTCCGCCTGAATTCCGCTCTTAACTTCGGTTGTATGTCCGGCGGCAGGGCGTCGGTTTGGAGGAATCGCAAGGATGGGTAGGATCATCGGACCTGTCTGCGCGGCGGCTCTCGCGCTGGCTGGCGCCGCTCTGGCCGCCGGCCCGGCGCTGGCCCAGGGCGCGGTCAAGTCGACGCATGGCGACTGGCAGATGCGCTGCGAGGTGCCGCCCGGCGCCAAGACGGAGCAATGCGCGCTCGTTCAGAACGTCGCGGCCGAGGACAGGCCGAATCTGACGCTTCTCGTCATCGTGCTGAAGACGGCCGACCAGAAGAGCAGGCTCCTGCGCGTGGTCGCGCCGCTCGGCGTGCTGCTGCCGTCGGGGCTGGGCCTCAAGATCGACGACAAGGACATCGGCCGCGCCGGCTTCGTGCGCTGCCTGACCACGGGCTGCGTTGCCGAGGTGGTGATGGACGATGCCCTGCTCGGCCAGCTCAAGGGCGGCAAGAGCGCCACCTTCATCGTGTTTCAGACGCCGGAAGAGGGGGTGGGCGTGCCCGTTTCCCTCAACGGCTTTGGCCCCGGCGTGGAGACCCTGCCGTGAGTGATGCGCTGCTTCGTCGGCCGAGCCTGCTGGCTCTGCCCTTTCTCTGCCTCGGCCTCGCCGGCTGCGGTTCTTCCGGCTCCTCCTCCGGCCAGCCAAGCACGATGCAGACGCTGGGCAATGTCCTGATGTTCCAGTCGACGACGCCGCCGCCGCCCGACCAGTTGCCGAAGGACGACCCGGACGAGCAGTTCATCTGCCCCGAGGTCATCATCGCCGATGGCGGCGCCGCGGTCCGCGCCCAGTCCGGCCCCGACAGCGGCAGCCTGCGCCACCAGATCTCGATCCTCAACGTCGCGCGCGAATGCACGCCCACCGGCAATGGCGGCTTCCGCCTCAAGGTCGGCGTCGAGGGGCGCGTCCTGCTCGGGCCCGCCGGCGGCGCCGGCAGCTATGGCGCGACGCTGACGACATTGGTCTCGCGCGGCACGACGCAGATCGCCCGCCGCTCCGCCCGCGTCGGCGGCACTGTGGCCTCCGGCCAGGGCGGCGTCGATTTCTCGCATGTCGAGGACGGCATCGTGGTTCCCGCCGGCCGCGGCGACGTCGAGATCATCGTCGGGCTGGGCGCCGGCGCGGCCACGCCGGCGCGTTCGCGCCGCCGTTAGGCGCGGCGCGAGACGGCCGCAACGCGAAGACTGGCGTTGATTGCCGCCAAACGAGGCAGCGCCGCGATTGACTAAGACGCGGCGTCTTGTATCTCTGCCAATAGCCGCAACATCCCCGCGGGAGAGACCGGGTCCGGACGTCGTCCGAGCCCGGCGCCGAAGGCGCAACCGCCCCGGAAACGCTCAGGCAAACGGACCGCGTGGGAACTGGCACTCTGGAAAGCGGCGGGGGAAACTCCGCCCACCGACGGGTGTAACCTGTCCGGCGCCACCATGCCGGCACGGGGAAATCTCTCAGGTTCCAAGACAGAGGGGGCGCGTTCCGGACAGTTCCGTCCGGGGCTTGCGCTCGACTCTGGAAGGGGCCGTCCATGGCTACCGACGCCGATGTTGCCGATGCTAATGTTGCCGCCGTCCCGGCTGCGCCTGAGGCCATCGTTCTCAAGACTCCGCTGCATTCGCGCCATGTCGCGCTCGGCGCCCGCATGGTGCCCTTCGCTGGCTACGACATGCCGGTGCAGTATCCGACCGGCATCCTGACCGAGCACAACTGGACGCGCGAGAAGGCCGGCCTGTTCGACGTCTCGCATATGGGGCAGTGCTTTCTGGTCGGGCCCGATCACGAGACCACGGCGCGTGCGCTCGAAGCCCTGATACCCGCCGACATCGTCAATCTCGCACCGGGCAAGCAGCGCTACTCGCAGCTCCTGAACGAGGAGGGCGGCATCCTCGACGATCTGATGGTGACGCGGTCGATCGATCCCGATGAGGACGGCGCGCTCTATCTGGTCGTCAATGCAGCCTGCAAGACCGAAGACTACGCCCATATCGAGGCGCGACTGCCCACCAATGTGAAGCTGATCAAGGCCGAGCACCGCGGCTTGATCGCGCTTCAGGGTCCGGCTGCCGAAGCGGCTCTGGCGGCCATCGCGCCCGAAGCCGCCGGGATGGGCTTCATGACCTCGCGCAGCATGAAGGTCGCCGGCATCAAGGCCAATGTCAGCCGGTCCGGCTACACCGGCGAGGACGGCTACGAGATTTCCGCCGCGGCGGCGAAGATCGGCGAGATCTGGGACACGCTGCTGCTCGACGCCACTGTCAAGCCGATCGGGCTGGGCGCGCGCGATTCGCTGCGGCTCGAGGCCGGGCTTTGCCTCTACGGCCACGACATCGACACCACGACCTCTCCGGTCGAGGCCGCGCTGACCTGGTCGATCCAGAAGCGCCGGCGCGAGGAAGGCGGCTTCCCGGGCGCTGCGCGCATCCAGCGCGAATTCGCGGAAGGCGTCACCCGCATCCGCATCGGCCTGCTGCCGGAAGGCCGGGCGCCGGCCCGCGAGGGCGCCGAGATCGCCACGCCCGAGGGCGAGATCGTCGGCAAGGTCACCTCCGGCGGCTTCGGCCCGACGCTGAACGCGCCCTGCGCCATGGGCTATGTCACCAAGGCCCACAGCGCGCCCGGCACCCGGCTCGATCTGATCGTGCGCGGCAAGCCGCTGCCGGCCGTCGTCGCCGCGATGCCCTTCGTGCCCAACGGCTACAAGCGCTGATCCCCAAACAACCGCTGTCCTTTCCGGAGACTGATCCCATGGCCGAGACCCGCTACACCAAGGACCACGAATACATCCGCATCGAGGGTGACACCGGCACGGTCGGCATCACCGACTACGCCCAGGGCCAGCTCGGCGACGTCGTCTTCGTAGAGCTCCCGGAGATCGGCAAGGCCGTCGCCAAGGGCGGCGAGGCTGCCGTGGTCGAAAGCGTCAAGGCGGCGTCCGAGGTCTATGCGCCGGTCTCCGGCGAGGTCGTCGCGGTCAATGGCGAGCTTGAGGCCGCGCCCGGCGCCGTCAACGAGGACCCGGCCGGCAAGGGCTGGTTCCTGAAGCTCAAGCTCAAGGACATGGCCGAACTCGAAGGCCTGATGAGCGAGGCCGAGTACCAGAACTACATCAAGACGCTCTGATCGACGGCAGTTTGGTCACCCCGGCTAAGCGGCAAAGCTGCGCCGATCCGGGATCCATTCCAGAACGCTTCAGGAATGGATCCCGGCTCCCCGCTTCGCTCCGTCCGGGATGACATTGCAGATCGACAAGACGCCAGCACTTCACATCGTCCCGGAAAGCTCTCATGCGCTATCTCCCCCTGACCGACACCGACCGCGAGGACATGCTCGCGCGCATCGGCGTGCCCGATGTCGACGCGCTGTTCTCCGATGTGCCTGACGGCAAGCTGCTGAAGGCGCCGCTGGACTTGCCCCGCGCCAAGGGCGAGCTCGAGGTCGAGCGCATCATGGCCCGGATGTCGGCGCGCAACGTCGCGGCGTCCTCGGTGCCGTTCTTCGTCGGGGCGGGCGCCTACAAGCACCATGTCCCGGCGACGGTGGACCACTTGATCCAGCGCTCGGAGTTCCTGACCAGCTATACGCCCTACCAGCCCGAGATTGCGCAGGGCACTCTGCAATATCTCTTCGAGTTCCAGACCCAGGTCGCGGCACTGACCGGCATGGAGGTCGCCAACGCCTCGATGTATGACGGCTCGACCGGCACCGGCGAGGCGGTGCTGATGGCGCATCGCGTCACGAGGCGCCGCAAGGCGGTGCTGTCGGGCGGCCTGCACCCGCACTACACCGCGGTCGTCCGGACGCTGTCGGAGATGGCGAATGACGATATCGTCGCGCTCAAGCCCGATGTCGCCGCCAATGAGGACATCCTCTCGCAGATCGACGACACGACATCTTGCGTCGTCGTGCAGTCGCCCGATGTCTTCGGCAATCTGCGCGACCTGAAGCCGATCGCCGACAAGGCGCATGCCCATGGCGCCCTGCTGATCGCGGTCTTCACCGAAATCGTTTCGCTCGGCGCGGTCGTGCCGCCCGGCGCGCAGGATGCCGACATCGTCGTCGGCGAGGGCCAGTCGATTGGCAATGCGCTGAATTTTGGCGGCCCCTATGTCGGGCTTTTTGCCGCCAAGTCGAAATACATCCGCCAGATGCCAGGTCGGCTCTGCGGCGAGACGGTCGACGCCGATGGGCAGCGCGGCTTCGTGCTGACGCTTTCGACCCGCGAGCAGCATATCCGCCGCGACAAGGCGACCTCGAACATCTGCACCAATTCCGGCCTCTGCGTGCTCGCCTTCACCATTCACATGACGCTGCTCGGCCAGGCCGGCTTCACCCGCCTCGCCGAGGTCAACCACGCCAATGCGGTCAAGCTCGCTGATCTGCTCGCGGGCGTGAAGGGCGTCTCGGTGCTGAACGAGAGCTTCTTCAACGAGTTCACGGTGAAGCTGGGCAAGCCGGCGGCGCAGGTCGTCGAGGCGCTCGCGGCCAGGGGCATCCTCGGCGGCGTCCCGGTCTCGCGCCTGCTGCCGACCGCGGGTCTCGACGACCTGCTGCTGGTTGCCTCGACCGAAATCAACACGGATGAAGATCGGGCGGCCTTCGTGGCGGCGCTCGCGGAGGTGCTGTGATGCTGAACCGTCAGGGACGTCCCACCCAGGGCACCGCGTCTGCCCAGGAGCAACACCCCACCTTCACCGGCAACAAGGCGCTCCAGCAGATCGAGCCGCTGATCTTCGAGATCGGCCATCACGAGACCACGGGCGTCGACATCGACAAGCCGGCGCCGTTCAAGGCGCGTCTCGGCCAGCATGCCCGCCAGGGCGAGATCGGCCTGCCCGGCCTCTCCGAGCCCGAGGCGATGCGCCATTACGTCCGCCTGAGCCAGAAGAACTACGGCATCGACACCGGGCTCTTCCCGCTCGGCTCCTGCACGATGAAGCACAATGCTCGCCTCAACGAGAAGACGGCGCGCCTGCCGGGCTTCTCCGACGTGCACCCGCTGCAGCCGGTCTCGACCGTGCCGGGCGCGCTCGAGGTCATGCTCGAACTCTCGCATTACCTGATGACGCTGACCGGCATGCCGGCGGTGGCGCTGTCGCCGAAGGCCGGCGCCCATGGCGAGGCCTGCGGCATGATGGCGATCAAGGCCGCCATCGCCGCCAAGGGCGAGGGCGCCACCCGCACCGTCGTGCTGGTTCCCGAATCGGCCCATGGCACCAACCCGGCGACCGCAGCCCTGATCGGCTTTTCGGTGCGCTCCGTGCCGGCCCGTGCGGACGGCACCGTCGCGGTCGAGGATGTGAAGGCCCTGCTCGGGCCCGACATCGCTGCGATCATGCTGACCAACCCCAACACCTGCGGCATCTTCGAGCCGCAGATTGTCGAGATCGCCGCCGCGATGCATGAGGCCGGCGCCTATTTCTACTGCGACGGCGCCAACTTCAACGCGATCGTCGGCAAGGCGCGGCCGGGCGATCTCGGCGTCGATGCCATGCACATCAACCTGCACAAGACCTTCTCGACGCCCCATGGCGGCGGCGGCCCGGGTGCCGGTCCCGTCGTGCTCTCGGAGCGGCTCGCGCCTTTCGCGCCCGTGCCGTTCATCCATGTCGAGGGCGGCACGCCGCGCCTTGTCGAGAACGCGGCCGACGCCCCGCAGGGCAACGCTCCCTTCGGCCGCATGACCGCCTTCCACGGCCAGATGGGCATGTATGTCCGCGCTCTGACCTACATGCTGAGCCACGGCGCCGACGGCATGAAGCAGGCCTCCGAGGACGCCGTCCTCAACGCCAACTACATCCGCGCCGGCCTGTCGGATCTGATGTCGCTGCCGTTCCCGGACCACCCCTCGATGCACGAGGCGCTGTTCGACGATGAATGGCTCAAGGGCACGGGCGTCTCGACGCTCGATTTCGCCAAGGCGATGATCGACGAGGGCTACCATCCGATGACGGTGTATTTCCCGCTTGTCGTCCACGGCGCGATGCTGATCGAGCCGACCGAGTCGGAATCGAAGGCCTCGCTCGATCTCTTCATCGCGACTTTGCGTGATCTCGCCATGGCCGCGAAGGGCAACGACAAGGAGCGCTTCACGGCCGCCCCGCATCACGCTCCGATCCGCCGCCTCGACGAGACCCGCGCTGCCCGCCAGCCGGTGCTGAAATGGGTCAGGCCTGCGCCGGTCGCGGAAGCCGCGGAGTAAGTTGCGATCTTGCTGGCGGCGCAGGCCGCCAGCAACATTCCGATACGGAAATCCCCGCGCTGCCTTAAGGCTTCCTTGACCATGTGCGAGGGATGCTTCCGTCATGCGTCACTGACGCAGTGTGGGATTTTACGTCCATGGCCGTGCGTTTCGTCAAAGCTACCGTCGCTGCTCTCGCCTTGTTGCTGGGGGCGGCGACTGCGCGCGCCAACGAGCCGAGCTACGGCCCCAACACCTATGACCGCACGCTCGAGGCGCTGATCGCGCATGAGGACATCGCCGGTCGCGGCGGCTGGCCGAAGGTGCCGGCGAGCGCCACCGCGCTGAAGCCGGACGCACAGGGGCCCGATGTCGTGGCATTGAAGCAGCGCCTGATGCTCAGCGGCGACTTGCCGCCGGACGCGCTGCCAGGCGATCTCTACGATGCCGCCGTCGTCGCGGCGGTGAAGCGCTTCCAGATCCGCCACGGCCTGTCCGATCTCGGAACGGTGGGCCGCCTTACGCTGAAGGCGATGAATACGCCGGTCGAGGTGCGGCTGAACCAGCTCACCGCGACGCTTGAGCGACTGAAGGGCAACGGCTTTTCCTTCGCCGAGCGCTACGTGGTGGTCAATATCCCTGGCGCCAGCGTCGAGGCGGTCGAGAACGGCAAGGTCCAGCGCCGCCATCTCGCCATCGTCGGCCGGGCAGACCGGCCCTCGCCGGTGCTTCAGGCCAACATCACCTCGGTCAACCTCAACCCGACCTGGACGGTGCCGACCTCGATCGTCAAGGCAGACATCATTCCGCATATGCGCAAGGACCCGGCTTTCCTGACGAAGTCGCATATGCGCCTGCTCGGGGCGGAGAATCGCGAGATCGATCCGGCGACGGTCAACTGGGCCGGCCTGACCTCGCCCTATTTCACCGTGCGGCAGGATCCCGGCCCCGACAATTCACTCGGCCAGATGAAAATCGACATGCCGAACACGGAAGCCGTCTATCTGCACGACACGCCGAAGAAGGCGCTCTTCCGCAACGATGTCCGCTTCAACTCCTCCGGTTGCGCCCGCATCGAGGGCGTGCGCGACCTCGGCGCCTGGCTGTTGGAGGGGACGGAGTGGACCCTGCCGGCGATCGAGGCCGAGATCGCCAAGGGCGAACGCAAGAACATCTCGCTGAAGAAGGCCGTTCCGGTCGCCTGGGTCTATCTCACCGGCTGGCAGGGGGCTGATGGCCTGATCCATTTCCGCGAGGACATCTACGGTCTCGACACGCCGCAGGGCATCGTCACCTCGACGATCGTGGCGCGCAAGGCCAGGCCGAAGGCTGCGCAATCGGGACTTGAGGCAAAGCCGATGGCTGCTCCGCCTGTGCGGCCCGCCAGGACGGAGGCCATTCCGGCCAAGACGCTGACCGTCTCGAACTGAGGCCTGTCACATCCCTTGCAGGATCGCCATTGTCGCGGCGATCGCTTGCGCGCGAGCTTCGGCCTGCGTGCCGAGCGTCACCAGCCCGTCCGCACGTTCCGAATAGGCCGCCTTGCGCTCGCGCAGAGACAGGCTGGGGTGGTCGAAGTCGTGATAGGCGTCGGGGTAGCCGACAAACTTTGCATCGCCCTTGCTGGCGAGTTGCTGGCAAGGCGCAGCCGGGGTCCAGTCATCGGCCAATCCGTGCAGGATCGTCGTCGGGGCCCGCGCAATCCAGCCGCGCTTCAGCAGGACACGGCAGCCCGGGTAGAATGCGATCAGCGCGCGAAACCCGTCGGCGCCCGCCGCGGCCGTCTCTCCCGCGACCTCCAGTGCCGTCGATCCGCCGTTGGACCAGCCCATGAGACCGATGCGTCTGGATGCGACGAAGGCCTGCCGCGCCAGCCAGTCGCGGGCGCCGAACGCGTCCTGCGCCCGGTCGGCGGGCGTCAGGCTGCGACGTCGATCGTTACAGAGGGCTGAGACACCGCGAGGGCGAAAGCTGTCGGGCAACAACACGGCGTATCCCGCGTCGACGAGCCGCGCGGTCCAGTCGGTCTCGCGCGCGGCGAGCTTGCCGGAACCGTTCCACAGGCCGGCGCAGCCATGCAGGAGGATGACGGCAGGGAAGGGCCCCGGACCCGCCGGCCTGGAGAGCCAGCCCGAGAGCATGGTCCCGTCGCGGGAGACAAAGGCGATCTGTTCGAGCGCCAGAGCCGGTGTCGCGATGCCGAGGATGAGCGCAAGGGCGACGAATCCGCGAAGGAACCGCATGACAGCATCCGTTTCGGTTGGGCTGTGCCGGAAACGACGACGCCGCGATCCCGGGGGATCGCGGCGTCGTCAGGCATATCGATGCGGCAGGCCTCAGTTCAGCTTGGTCTTGACCTCTTGCAGCCCGGCGGCGAACAGCGCGTCGCCGGTCTTGCCGCCGACCTGGGCGCGGATGATCACCTCGGCGGCGCGGGTCGCTGCCTCGGCGGCGGCGGCGCGAACCTCGGCCTCTGCCTGGCTCTCGGCCAGCGCGATCTTGTCTTCCGCCGATTTGGTGCGGCGGGCGACGAAATCGTTCAGCTTGGCTTCCGCCTCGGCGGCGAGCCGCTTGGCCTCGTCATTGGCAGCCGCGACGATGCCGGCAGCCTCGGATTCGGCGGCCTTGCGCTTCGCCTCGAACTCCGCCAGCAGCTTCTCGGCCTCGGCACGCAGGCGGCGCGCCTCGGCGAGCTCCTGCGCGACCTTCTCGCCGCGCGAATCGAGCGCGGCGACGATGGCCTTCGGCACGCCGAAATAGGCGAGGATGCCGATGAAGATGAAGAAGGCGACGCCGACCCAGAAAGTATCCATCTGTCTTCTCCTCAGCCGCGGGCCAGAACCTGATCGACCGCCTCGGACGCTTCAGCGGCGCTCGGGGCCTGGCCGGTCAGCTTCGCGACGATCGCGACCGCGACCTCGCTGCCGAGACCGCGGACATTGGTCATGGCGCTGGCCTTGGTGGTGGCGATCGTGGCTTCCGCCTGGGCGAGCTTGGCCGAAAGCTCGGCCTCGACGGCATGCCGGCGCTGGTCCGACGCCTTGGCGCCGGCATCGCGGGAGGCCTGTGCGATGGCCTGTGCGTTCTTGCGGGCCTCGGTCAGGGCCGCCTCATAGGCCTGGGCGGTCTCTTCCGCCTTGGCCTGCATCTTGGCGGCATTGTCGAGATCGCGCGAGATCGTGTCGGCCCGCTCTTCGAGGATCGCGCCGACACGCGGCAGGGCGATCCTGGACATCAGCCAGTAGAGCGCGCCGAAAGTGATGGCGAGCCAGAAGATCTGGCCCGAGAAGGTTGCGACGTCGAAGGGAGGGAAGGCGGCCTTCTCGCCGCTCAGATGCGGCGCGGCGGCTGCAGCCGCGCCCGTCAGCAGCGTGACGGGCAGCACCGAGGCGACGAGGCCGGCCCATCCGTGCCTGACGAACCGTGAAGATCGAACCGGCATGGGCTGCCTTTCAGCGGAAGGAAATGGAGGCCGCGCCCGAACCCGCGAAGGGGTATTCGGGCGCGACGGGAAGCCGGTGGTCGGACGCGTCAGACCACGAAGAGCAGGACGAGCGCCACGACGAAGGCGAAGATGCCCAGGCCTTCGGCGAGCGCCGCGCCGATGAAGGCGCGCGGGAACTGGCCGTCGGCCGCCGAGGGGTTGCGCAGCGCGCCCGAGAGGAAGTTGCCGAAGATGGTGCCGACGCCGATGGCGGCGAGGCCCATGCCGAGCGAGGCGAGGCCAGCGCCGATGTACTTGGCTGCAACGGGATCCATGGTCTTTCTCCAGTGTGAAAAGGTGAGATGCGGGGTTGGAAACGGGTGATGGGGAACTCTCGCGAACCCTGCCCGGCTCAGTGGCCGGGGTGCAGGGCGTCGTTGAGATAGACGCAGGTCAGGATCGCGAAGACATAGGCCTGCAGGAAGGCGACGAGGAATTCGAGCGCGGTCAGCGCGACCGCCAGCAGCAGCGGCAGCGGTGCGATCGCATAGCCGAACAGGCTGCCGCCGGCGAGGAGAGCGACGACGAAGCCGCCAAACACCTTGAGCGCGATATGGCCGGCCAGCATGTTGCCGAACAGGCGAAGCGAGAGCGAGATCGGCCGCGAGACGAAGGAAACGGCCTCGATCACCACCATGAAGGGCAGGAGCCAGCCGGGCACGCCTGACGGCACGAACAGGCCGAAGAAATGGCTGCCATGCTTGACGATGCCGTAGACCAGCACGGTGCCGATCACCAGGAAGGCGAAGGCCGCCGTCACGATGATGTGGCTCGTCACCGTGAAGGAACCGGGCACCATGCCGAGCATGTTGCTCGCCAGCACGAACATGAACAGCGAGAAGACGAGCGGGAAGAACTTCATGCCCTCCTTGCCCATCACGCCGGTGACGGTGGAGGCGACGAATTCGTAGATCATCTCGGCGAGCGACTGCAGCCGGCCCGGAACGACCGAACGCTGGCTCGAGCCATAGATCATGATGATCGAGATCACCGCCACGATGATGACCATCAGCAGCGATGCATTGGTGAAGGACAGGTCAAGGCCGAACGGCCGCAAGCCGACGATCGGCTTGATCTCGAATTGGTGGATCGGATCGATTCCGCCGCCAGCCGCCATGTCTCTCCAGCCCCTTGTCGTGCGGCCATCCGGCCGCCAGCCTCGGTCAGTCCTTCGGTGCGCTGTCCTTCGACCCGGAGGTCGGACGCGAACCGAGCCGATAGACGGACCGCAGCCCAGCGATGGACCCGATCACCAGGAACGCGATCAGCAGGAACGGAGACGTTCCAAGCCATCGGTCTGCGAGGACCCCGATCAGGGCGCCTGCGATGATGCCGCCTGCAAGATCGGTCGCCGCGCGAAAGCCTGAAGACATGGCGCCTGCGAGGGCCCCGTCCGGTCCAGCCTGGCTCGCGCCCGGCTTTTCGTTCTTTTCAGCCTGCCCGAGGGCGGTCTTCAAAGAACCCAGTCTTGCGCGCAACTCCGAGTCTGAAGCGTTTTTGTCGGGTTCGGACATGGCAGCAGCTCCTGCTTGATCGTGAAATGGCCACGATCATGCAAAAAACCACACGATCCCTGTTCGAGCCCGCGCATCGAGCCGTCGTCAGCACGGCCTCCTTTATTGCCCGCTCCCGATGCTGTCAAGGCAGGCAGATGTGACCTAACGCATTGGAATATCTATAAATTCAGGCCAAGTGCGACATTCTTGCCGCATTGCGAAGGCGATTGTGGCGTTTTTTCAACCCGCCTCGCGGATGCGCTCGGCTGTCGCGAGGTCGACCGAGACCATCTGGCTGACGCCGCGCTCGGCCATGGTGACCCCGAAAAGCCGGTCCATCCGTGCCATGGTGATCGGGTTGTGGGTTATCAGGATGAAGCGCGTCTGGGTGGTGCGGGCCATCTCGTCGAGCAGGTCGCAATAGCGCTCGACATTCGCATCGTCGAGCGGGGCGTCGACCTCGTCCAGCACGCAGATCGGCGAGGGATTCGTCAGGAACACCGCGAAGATCAGCGCGGTCGCGGTCAGGGCCTGCTCGCCGCCCGAGAGTAGCGTCATCACCTGCGGCTTCTTGCCGGGCGGACGCGCGTAGATCTCGAGCCCGGCATCGAGCGGGTCCTCGGCATCGACCAGCTTGAGTTCGGCCGTGCCACCCCCAAACAACACGCCGAACAGGCGCTGGAACTGCTCGTTGACGATCTCGAAGGCGGCGAGAAGGCGCTCGCGCCCCTCGCGGTTGAGCGCGCCGATCGCCTGCCGCAGCCGCCGGATCGCCTCGCTGAGGTCGTCGCGCTCGGAGGTCAGCCCCTCGCGCTTGCCCTTCACCTCGGTCAGCTCGTCCTCGGCCCGCAGATTGACCGCGCCCAGCCTTTCGCGCTCGGCCTTCAGCCCGCCCAGGCGCTGTTCGACGCTCTCCTGATCAGGCGCGGTCTCACCGGCCTTCAGCCCGGCCATGGCGTGCAGCCCGTCGAGCCCGGTCTCCAGCCCATCCTCGATCTGCCGGGCGACGTCCGCGACGCGCTGGCGTGCTGCCTCCAGCCTGGCCTCCGCCGCGGCGCGGATCTCGCGGGCGCCGGCGAGCCCTTCGAGCGCGCTGCGCGCCTGCCAGTCGGCCTCGGCGAGTGCGGCCTCGCCGACGGCGAGCCGGTCTGCCGCCGCGCGCCGTGCCGTTTCCGCGCTCTCGATCTCGGCCACCAGCCGGCGCCGCTCGGTCAGGAAGGTGTCCGGTGCCTCCAGAAGCGCGGTCCGCTCGGCCGCGACCGTCTCGATCCGGCGCCGGGTTTCGGCTGCCGTCTGGCCGCTCGCGGCCGCGCGCTCCTGCCAGGCCTTGACGTCGGCTGCGATGGCGGCGCGCCGCCGCATCCGCAGCTCCGCCTCGCGCGACAGGGTCTGCACCCGGGCGCGGGCGTCCGACGCCGCGATGCGCTGTTCGCCGAGCGCGACGCGCGCTTTCAGCAGCGTGCTGTCGAGCTCTGCCGAGGGTGGCAGCGCGGCGACCGACTGTTCCTGCCTTGCCGCCTGTGCCGCGGCTTCCGCGATGGTCTGGCCGAGCCGGTCGATCGCTTCCGTCAGGGCCGAGCGCCGCGCCGCGGCTTCGCCGGCCTTGCGTTCGGCGGCGGCGAGCTGTTCGCGCGCCTGATCGAGAGCCCGCCGCGCCAGCCGCGCGGCCTCCAGCGCCGTGGCTTCGGCCTGTGTCGCGGTCCTTGCGTCTCGCGTCGCCGCATCCAGCGCCTCGCGCGCCGTCTCGGCGGCTTCGCGCGCAGCCTGCGCCTCGCGCTCGAGATCGCCGAGCCGGTTCTTTTCGGCCAGCCGCCGTGCCGCGGGGGAGGGAGCCTCGGCCGCGCCGGTGAACCCGTCCCAGCGCCAGATGTCGCCCTCGCGCGAGACCAGCCGCTGCCCTGGCTTCAGGGCCTCGCGCAGGTGCGGGCCGTCCGCACGCGCGACCACGCCGATCTGGGACAGCCGCCGCCGCAGCGCCGCCGGCCCGCGCACATGCGCAGCCAGCGCCTCGCTGCCATCGGGCAGGGCCGGATCGGTCTCGCCCGCTCCGGTGTCGCGCCAATGCGTCGGCGCGGCGGCATCGGTCGCGGCATCGAGATCGTCGCCCAGAGCGGCGCCCAGCGCCACCTCGAACCCCTTGGCGACCGTGATCGAATCGAGGATCGCCGGCCAGCGCCCGCCGCTCGCCGGGGCGAGCAGTTTCTGCAATGTCCGGATCTCGGTCTCCAGCCGCTGCGCCGTGCGGTCGGCTTCCGCCAGCGGGGCGCGCAGATGCGTCTCGCGCTCGCGCGCCACGGCCAGGGCAGATCGGGTGGCGGCCGCGGCGGCGTCGCCGTCGCGCATCGCGGTCTCCGCGGCGGCAACCGCAGCGCGCAGGGCCTGCAGCGGCACGGCCGCGCTGCTGGCATCGAGTGCCGCCTGATCGCGCAGCAGGCGTTCGCGTTCGGCGGAGGCGCGGGATTCGCGTTCCTTCGTCTCGCGCAAGGCCCGCTCCAGCGCACCGCGCCTTGCCGCGAGGTCGGACAGGGCGGCTTGCGCGGCGCTGTGGTCGGCTTCCGCTCTGGCCAGCGCGTCTTCGGCCTCCGCCAGCACGGCGGCGGCCGCCTCGGCGCCTCCGGCCGCGTCCGCGCCATCGCGCTCCAGCGCTGCATCCTCCTCCGATAGCCGCGCCAGGCTCTCGCTCGCATCGCGCGCGACGCTGTCCTGCCGGGCGAGATCACCCTGCAATTCGGCCAGCCGACGGCCGAGTTCCTCGGCCCGCTGCTTGGCACGCCGGTTCTCGGCCTCGAGTTCGTCGAGCCCGCGCTTGAGCCGCACCAGCGCGGCGGCGGCGGAGGCCTCGCCCTCGCGCAGGGCCGGCAGTTCATGGGCGGCGATCGCCTGCCGTTTGGCCGCTTCCGCCTGGATGCCGGTCTGGTCGGCGACGCCGCGCAGTGCCGCTTCCAGCGCGCGCTCGGCCTGCGCCTCCTGCGTCCGTGCCTCGTGATGCGCGATCAGCGCCAGCGTCGCCTCGGCCCGGCGGATATCGGCGGCGAGGCTGCGGTAGCGTCCGGCTTGCCGGGCCTGGCGCTGCAGCGCGTCGATCTGCCCGTCGATCTCGCCGAGCACATCCTCCAGCCGGGTCAGGTTCTCCTCGGCGCCCTTGAGGCGCAGTTCCGCCTCATGGCGGCGGCTGTGCAGCCCGGCGATGCCGGCGGCGTCTTCCAGGATGCGGCGGCGCGATTGCGGCTTGGCCGAGATGAGCTCGGCGATCTGGCCTTGCCTCACCAGCGCGGGCGAGCGCGCGCCGGTCGCGGCATCGGCGAAGAGGAGCTGCACGTCCCGCGCCCGCACCTCCTTGCCGTTGACGCGGTAGGTCGAACCTTCCTCGCGCTCGATCCGGCGCGTGACTTCGAGCACATCGGTCTCGTTGAAGGCCGCCGGCGCCTTGCGGTCGGCATTGTCGAGCGTCAGCGCGACTTCGGCCATGTTGCGGCCGGGGCGCTCGTTCGAGCCCGCGAAGATGACGTCGTCCATCCCCGAGCCGCGCATGTTCTTGAACGAGCTTTCGCCCATCACCCAGCGCAGCGCTTCGACGAGATTGGACTTGCCGCAGCCATTGGGCCCGACGACGCCAGTCAGCCCGGGCTCGATCAGGAACTCCGTCGGCTCGACGAAGGTCTTGAAGCCAGTGAGCTTGAGGCGCGTCAGATGCATGGACGCATCCTTGCAACAAGCGCGCCCGTCATCCCGGGCGATCGAAGATCGACCCGGGATCCATTCCGGAACAGTTCAGGCATGAAGCCCGGATCAGCGCGGCTGCGCCGCTTGTCCGGGATGAGCGCGAGGTTGGAGAGAGGAAGGCAGCCGCCCTCAGCCCGCCAGAAGCGGCTCCAGAATCTTGTCGAATTCGGCGATCGAGAGCGCACCTGAACGCTTCTGCCCGTTGATGAAGAAGGTCGGCGTCGAATCCACGCCGGCCTTGGCCCCACGATCCTTCACGACTGTGACGGCGTCATAGATATCCTGCCTTTTCAAGCAGGCCTCGAACGATTCCTGTGTGAAACCGGCCTGCTTGACCATGGCCGAGAGCGCATCGACCGGCTTGTCGGTGAAGGCCCAGGCCCGCTGCTGGTCGAACAGCAGGTCGGTCATCGCGACATATTTGTCGTTGCCGTTGCAGCGCGCCAGCATGAAGCCCGCCGTCGCCAGCGGATCGAGCGGGAATTCGCGCAGCGTGAAGCGCACCTTGCCGGTGTCGATGTATTTCGCCTTCAGTGCCGGCCAGGTGTCCTTGTGGAAGGCTGCGCAATGGCCGCAGGTCAGCGAGGCGTATTCGATGATCGTGACCTTGGCATCGGCCGGGCCGAGCCAGACATCGCCGAGCGGGCCGGGCGTGGCGAGATCGGCCTGGGCCTGGGCGGCGGGCGAGCTCAGCATCGCGGCTGCCGCGAGACCGACTGTCGCCGTCAGAAGCTGTCGCCTGTTCGTCATCTTACGTGTCCTTGGAAATCGCATTGGTGCAGATCGCAAATCGGGTGCCGGAACCCAAATCGATTTTCGGGACCATAAAGGCCGCGACGATTGTGGCAAGATCGGCACCACGCCTTGTGGCGCGCGCTCACGAAGCCGTGTCGATAGCCCGGTGTTTCGTGCTCTGCGCGACATGGCGCCCGAGCCTTTCGAACGAGGCGCGCAGGGCAGGGTCCTCGATTCCCGCGACCTGCTGGCTGACGCGCGCGGCGATTGCCGGGTCGAGCGGCGCGGGCGGGCGCCTCTGTACGGCTGCCTCTACCGGCCCCTGCTTCAGCACGAGCTTGCCGACGGCCCGCCAGCCGAGATGCGTGTTGACCCGCTCCAGCACGATCGGCGCAAGCTGCTGCATTTCGAGCGCAAACGCGCTTTCGACCCTGACCACCATGGTCGCGGGCTCGGACGCCTCGCCGGGCGCCGGGCGGCGGCGCGGCCAGTCGATCTTGAGCGGCCGCGTACGCAGGGCCAGCCGCTCGCCGACGATCTCCGGCCAGAGCGAGACGATGGCGCGGCCGGCAAAGCCCTGCGCCGCGAGGGCGGGCGCCAGCAGATCGTCGATCAGGTCGGCAAGGGGTTTCACGGCCATGCGGGTATTGTGGGGCCGCGCCGATCCGCCCGCAAGCTCGCGGCCGGATCGGATTTTGACGGCGACCGAATCGTCGTCGTGCGTCAGGCGTTCACCCCGCCATCGACCACGATGCCTGTTCCCGTGATCTGCCGCGCGCTTGGCCCCGCGAGGAACGCGACGGCAGCCGCGACATCGTCCGCCTTGCCGTAATGGCCCAGCGAGGTCAGGGCGCGCATGGCGTCCGCCTGCTCGCCATCAGCCGGGTTCATGTCGGTGTCGGTCGGGCCGGGATGCACCAGATTGACGGTGATGCCGCGCGGCCCGAGTTCGCGGGAGAGCCCGCGCGTGAAGGCGAGCAGCGCCGATTTCGTCATCGAATAGACCGTCACGCCCGGGAACGACACGCGCTCGGCAAGGCACGAGCCGATCGAGACGATGCGGCCGCCCTCGGGCAGATGCGCGATGGCCGCCTGCGAGGCGAGCACGACGGAGCGGATGTTGACGGCGAGCAGCGCGTCGATATCGGCGAGGCTCTGTTCGGCGACGGGGCCGCCGCGGGCGATGCCGGCATTGTTGACGAGGATGTCGAGGCCGCCGAGGCTCTTGGCCGCCTCATCGACCGAGCGCTTGACCGCCTCCGCATCGGCGCAGTCGGCCTGGATCGCGAAACCGCGCCGGCCCTTGGCTTCGATGGCGCGCACCACCTCCGCCGCGCGCTCTGCCGAGCGCTCATAGGTGATGGCGACATCCGCGCCCTTCTCCGCCAGCGCCAGGGCGATCGCCGCCCCGATGCCGCGCGACGCGCCGGTGACGAGGGCGCGCTTGCCAGTCAGTTCAGTCATGGTCGAATCTTTCTGTATTGATCGATACAAAATAGCTAAGCGCGTTGCCTCGTGCCGTCAAGGGCATTATATAACGACCGATGCAGAAATCGGGTGGACATAATCTGGATGTCGCGGCGGGGGATGGGGCGGCGCGTGCGCGCGGCCGTCCGCGCGGCTTTGATCGCGAGGCCGCGCTCGAAACGGCGACCCGGCTGTTCTGGCGCAAGGGCTATGGCGCGACCTCTATCTCGGATCTCACCGAGGCCATGGGCATGGGCTCGCCGAGCCTCTATGCGGCCTTCGGCTCCAAGGAGGGCCTCTATGCCGAGGCGCTGCGTCATTACGGCGAGCGCTATGAGGCGCGCGTCTGGGGAAATTTCCGCGCTGCTTCGACGGCACGCGAGGCCGTCGCGGCGCTGCTGATGGATTCCGCCGCGGCGCTGACCAGCTCCTGCGGGCAAAACGATCCGCTTGGCTGCATGGTAACGCTCTCGGCGGTCGGCAGCGAGGGCCATGCCGAACTGGGCGAGCGGGTGCGGGCTGCCCGCGCCCTGGCCGTGACGCGGGTCGAGGAGCGCCTCGGCCTTGGCGTGGCGGAAGGCGAACTCTCCGCCGACAGCGATATCCCCGGTCTCGCGCGTCTTGTCGTGGCGGTGCAGAATGGCATGTCGATCCTGGCGCGCGACGGCGCCAGCCGCGCCGAGCTCGAGGCCGCCGCGCGCCACGCCATGCGGGCCTGGCCGGACCCGGCACGAGCCTGAACTGCGTCCTCCCTGCCGGCCAAGCCCCTCCGGCTTGCCCGCTCCCGTGGAGACGCTACATCAGCGCCATGACTTCGCCCGCCGCCGCCGATCTCCTCGCCTGGTACGACCGCCATCGCCGCGCGCTGCCCTGGCGCGCTTTGCCGGGCGAGCGGGCCGACCCGTACCGGGTCTGGGCCTCCGAGATCATGCTGCAGCAGACCACGGTTACTGCGGTCAGACCCTATTACGAGCGCTTCATGGCACGCTTTCCGACTGTCGCCGCGCTTGCCGCCGCTCCCTCCGAGGAGGTGATGCAGGCCTGGGCCGGGCTCGGCTACTACTCGCGCGCCCGCAATCTCCACGCTTGCGCCATGGCGGTGATGGCGGACCATCGCGGCCGCTTTCCCGACACGGAAGACGGCCTGCGCGCCCTGCCGGGCATCGGCGCCTATACGGCCGGCGCCGTTGCCGCGATTGCCTTCGATCGGCCGGCCGCAGCCGTCGATGGCAATGTCGAGCGCGTTATGACGCGGCTCTTCGCGATCGAGGACCTGCTGCCCGGCGCCCGGCCGCTGGTCCGCGAGCGCGTGATGGAGATGATGCCGCCGGACCGTCCAGGCGATTTCGCCCAGGCCCTGATGGATCTGGGCGCCACCCTCTGCACGCCGCGCAATCCGGCCTGCGGGCTATGCCCCTGGCGCGAGCCATGTGTTGCCCGCAGCGAGGGTACGCAGGAGAGCTTTCCGCGCAAGGCGGCGAAGAAGGCAGGCGCAACCCGCTATGGCGCGGCCTTCGTCCTGTCGAGGCAGGACGGCGCGCTGCTGTTGCGCACCCGCCCGCCGAAAGGCCTGCTCGGCGGCATGGCCGAGGTGCCGACCAGCGAATGGCGCGCCGATTACGAGCTGGACGGCGCCGCGCAGGATGCGCCGGTGGTCACCCGCTGGCGCGAGCTTGCCCCGCCGGTGCGGCATGTCTTCACGCATTTTCCGCTGGAGCTGACGGTTTTCACGGCGCGGGCCCCGGCCGGCATGGCGGCACCGCCGGGCATGCGCTTCACGCCGGCCGCCGGCCTTGGCACTGAGCCCCTTTCGAGCGTAATGCTGAAGGTGCTGGAGTTGGCCGGCGCCTATAGCAGTTCGAAGACGCGATAGGTCATCGTGGGCAGCTCGCCGGCCCATTTCGCATAGCCCTTGGAGTAGATCTTGCCGCGGTTGGGCGGCCAGGGGTCGTGGATGCGCAGTGTCGTTCCGGTCCCGTCCGCCTCGCCGTCGCCGCGCATGCCAACCACGACGATCATATGGCCCGGGCTGCCGCGACCGGCGGTGTATTCGCCGACATTCCAGAGCATGTCGAACATCAGCGGGCCGCGTGTCAGCGCCTGTTTCAGCGTCTCGACCGACCAAGACTGCGGCGCGTTGCAGCGCAGGCCGTGGACCTTGCCGTAGCGTGTGCCGGTGACGATCGCCTGGTCGCTTTCCGACGAGTTCAGCAGCCCGCCATCGGAGGCGATCATGTCCGGCGGCGTCCTGGCGACGATGATCGGCACCGTCGATTTCTTCATCATCGCGGTCGATGTCGCCCAGCAGGTCGTGTTCGTCGGCTGGGCGATGAAGGGCACCTTGTGCAGGATCGGCGCGAAGGCTTCCGTGTCGTAGAGGCAGGCCTTCGTCGCGGGCCCGGCCTCGCCATCCTCGACCAGCCAGTTCGCCTTCTGGAAGGCTTTCACCGCCGTGCGTGTCAGGTTGCCGAAACGGCCGTCGGGCACGAGCGGCGGCTTGGGCTTCTGTTTGGCATTCAGGGCGTCCTGGAGGGTTTTGACCTCCGGACCCGTCGAGCCGAGTTTCAGGATCGCCGCCATCGCCGCCTCCCTGCAAGAGCCGAGGTCCGGCAAGAACCCGGTCTCGATGGCGAGGACGATAGGTCAGCTCGGCAGGCGCCCCGTCATGCAAACGAAGGAGAAGACGGCCTCAGGCGGCCATCTGTGCCCTGATCTCAGCCCGCAGATTGTCGAGCAGCATCAGGCCGGCCGGGCGCTCGACATGCCAGAAGGTCCAGCCATTGCAACTCGGCAGGCCCTGCGCCAGCGCCCCGACCTTGTGGATCGAGCCGACCGCCGGTCCCAGCATCAAGGTGCCATCGGCGCGGATGATCGCCTTGTGGCGCCGCTTCTCGTCAGTGACCGCCTCGCCGGCCTTGACCAGACCGGCCTCGACCAGGCTCAGGAACGGCACGCGCGGCTCGCTGCGCTTGGAGGGCGCGGTCGCGAAGGCCTCGGGCGGCAGGGGTTCGATGCCGGCGATGCGCTTGCGGGCCGCCTCGGCATAGATTGTCTCGCGCTCGATGCCGATGAAGCGGCGGCCGAGCGCCTTGGCGACGGCGCCTGTCGTGCCGGTGCCGAAGAACGGGTCGAGGATCACGTCGCCGGGATTGCTGGCCGAGAGCATGACGCGCGCCAGAAGCGCTTCCGGCTTCTGCGTCGGATGCACCTTGGTGCCCGCGCCGTCCTTCAGGCGCTCCTCGCCGGTGCACAGCGGCAGGTACCAGTCCGAGCGCATCTGCAGGTCGTCATTGCCGCCCTTCAGCGCCTCGTAATGGAAGGTGTATTTCGAGGCTTCGCCGCGCGCTGCCCAGATCAGCGTCTCATGCGCGTTGGTGAAGCGCCGGCCGCGGAAATTCGGCATCGGGTTGGCCTTGCGCCAGACGATGTCGTTCAGCATCCAGAAGCCGAGATCCTGCAGGATCGAGCCGACGCGGAAGATGTTGTGATAGCTGCCGATGACCCAGAGCGCGCCGTCGGGCTTCAGCACGCGGCGACAGGCGGCCAGCCAGGCGCGGGTGAAGGCGTCGTATTCGGAAAAGGACGAGAACTTGTCCCAATCGTCGTCGACGGCATCGACGAGACTGTCGTCGGGCCGGCGCAGATCGCCGCCGAGCTGGAGATTATAGGGAGGGTCGGCGAAGACGAGGTCGACGCTGGCCGCCGGCAGGCGCTCGATCGCAGCGACGCAGTCGCCGACGATGACCTGATCGAGCGGGAGTTCGGGCGGAAGCCCGGCAGCCTTGATCCGGGCAGACTTGATCGGTGACTGCAGCGCGGGCCGTCCGGTACGCGGAACTTGAATCCGGACGGCGGCGCTGGTGGTCCCGGTACGCAAAATACCCATGACGCCCCAAGACCGTTACGCAACTTGAACAGTCGCGATATTGCTCGGACAGGGTAAAAGCCGGGTTTCCGCGATGAAAAAAATGCGTCTCGTTTTGGGGCTGCAGTTTTTGCCCAGCCCCTTGGCGGATATGGGGAATTCCTAATGTCCGGTTAATGGCGGGAGGTCCCGCAGCGTCATGCTCGGGCGAAGACCCGAGCATCTCTGGGGTCTGGCCTGGGTATCGTCATCCTGGGCGACCGCAGGTCGCCCAGGATCCATCGGAGGGCCAATCCTGTGGCGGTCTTGCTCTACGATGGATCCCGGATCGGCGCGGCTTCGCCGCTTGTCCAGGATGACGGCGCCATTCCCGCTCAGATCGTGGCCCTGCAGAGACGACCCCTCAGCGCCGCCAGACGCCCTTCACCGGCGCGAACGAGTAGCGATGCTCGGGGCAGGGGCCGTGCGCCAGCAGCGCCGCGCGGTGCCTTGCGGTGCCATAGCCGGCATGGGCCGAGAAGCCATAGGCGGGATAACGCTGGCACAACCGCGCCATCATCGCGTCGCGTGTCACCTTGGCAACGATCGAGGCCGCCGCGATCGAGGCGACCAGCGCATCGCCGCCGATGATCGCCTCGCAGGGGCAGGCCAGCACCGGCGGATCGTTGCCGTCGACCAGCACGCCCGCCGGCTGCAGCGGCAGCGCCGCCACGGCGCGGCGCATCGCCAGCAATGTCGCCTGCCGGATGTTGATGGCGTCGATCTCGAGGGCGGTCGCGCTGGCGATGCCGATGGCGAGCGCCGATTCGGCGATGACGGCGAAGAGCTCCTCGCGCCTGGCCGCGCTGAGGTTCTTCGAATCGTCGAGCCCGGCGGGAACCGCGGCCGGATCGAGGATCACGGCAGCCGCCACCACCGGCCCGGCCAGCGGCCCGCGCCCGACCTCGTCGACCCCGGCGAGCGGCCAGAGCCCCTTCGCGATGGCATGCGTCTCACGCTGGAAATGGGCGACCATGGCGGGCTTATGAAGGAGTGGCCTCTGCGAGACCAGAGCTGATCGTCACGGTCGGGCGCAGCGCAGCGGAGACACGGGAATCTCCTGCAGGAGATGCTCGGGTCAAGCCCGAGCAGGACGACGCGGCTCGCATCCTCAAAACAAGCTCAACTGCGCCTTTTCCTTCTCCGGCTTCAGGAACAGGTCGTTGCGCAGGCGCAGTCGCGCGCCGTTGAAGCCGAGCCGCTCCGCCGCCATCTCGAAGCGCCGGCCGATCATCCAGGCATAGGGGCCGGAGCCCACCTGCCTCTGCCCCCAGGCGGCGTCGTAATCCTTGCCGCCACGCGTCGAGCGGATCAGCGAGACGACATGGCGCAGCTTGTCCGGGTGGTGGGTCAGCAGCCAGTCCTGCACGAGGTCCTTCACCTCCAGCGGCAGCCGCAGCAGCACATAGCCGGCCTCGCGCGCGCCTGCCGCCTTCGCCGCATCGAGGATGCGCTCGATCTCGTGTTCGTTGATCGCCGGGATGATCGGGGCGACCAGCACGGTCACCGGGATGCCGGCGTCCGACAACGCCTTGATCGTCTCCAGCCGCTTGGCAGGCGAAGCGGCGCGCGGCTCCATGCCGCGCGAGACCTTGGGGTCGAGCGTCGTCACCGAGATCGCGACCTTGGCCAGCCCCTTGGCCGCCATGGAGCTGAGAATGTCGATGTCGCGCTGGACCAGCGCGGACTTCGTCACGATGCCGACGGGATGGTTGAAGCGCTCCAGCACCTCCAGGATCGAACGCATGATCCTGAGCTTCTTCTCGATCGGCTGGTAGGCGTCGGTGTTGGTGCCGATCGCGATCGTGCGCGGCTGGTACGAGGCCGCCGCCAATTCCTTCTCCAGCAGCAGGGCTGCATCGGGCTTGGCCGTCAGCTTGCTCTCGAAATCGAGCCCCGGCGACAGCCCGAGATAGGCATGGCTCGGCCGCGCGAAGCAGTAGACGCAGCCATGTTCGCAGCCGCGATAGGGATTGATCGAGCGGTCGAACGAGATATCGGGCGAGTCGTTTCTCGTAATGATCGTGCGCGGCTTCTCGACCGTGACCTCGGTCTTGAAGGCTGGCAGCTCGCCGAGCGAACCCCAGCCGTCATCCTCACTGATGCGCTGCTCGGCCTCGTAGCGCCCGCCCGGATTGATCGTCGCGCCGCGCCCGCGCCGCCGCTCGGGGTCGATGCGATGGCCGGCATGGGCCAGCGGATCGAGCGGCGCGACACGCACCGAAACCGACATCGGCGCGCTGTCCTGCCGTTTCAGCGGCTGGGCCGGAATCGTCCGCGATGAGGGTCTGCTCTGGCGCATGGCGCTGAACCATCCCGGAAAATCGCCGGGAATCGGCGATTTCTTTGCTGTCTTATGTGAACATAAAGAGAACGGATTGCAAGTGACAGGATTGCGACATGCTGCGCTGCGCCATAAGGGATTGCGTATGCTCACTGCGGTCATACGCGTCGATGGTTCGGCTGAGGCGCTCGCCGCGACCTTTTCCGTCCTGATTCCGGCCGTCGCCGACGGCTTCCTCGGCCATGCCGTGGTGGTCGATGCCGTGGGGCGGGCCGATATCGAGCGCCTCGCCGATGCGACGGGCGCGAGTTATCTGCGTTGCGGCGGGGCCGAGGGATGGCATCTCGGTGCGGCACAGGCCCGCGGCGACTGGCTGTTCCTGCTCGAATCCGGCGATGTCCCGCAGCTCCATTGGGCCCAGGCGGTCGAGCGCCATCTCATGATGGCTCCGGACACGCCGGCCCTGATCCCGCTGCGCGGCGTTGCCGGCTCGCTGCGCGAGCGCGCCGCCATCTCCTTCGGCCCTCGCCGCCTGCGTCCGGGCCTGGTCGTCCCCAAGGGCCATGTCCTGGCCGGGCGCCTCGGCG
Source organism: Bosea sp. 124 (assembly GCF_003046175.1). Taxonomy (NCBI): domain Bacteria; kingdom Pseudomonadati; phylum Pseudomonadota; class Alphaproteobacteria; order Hyphomicrobiales; family Alloboseaceae; genus Allobosea; species Allobosea sp. 124. The sequence continues at coordinate 480,263 of NZ_PZZM01000001.1, read as the reverse complement.
CCGCGCCGCGCCGCCTCACGGTCAGGCGCGAGCGCGCCGGGGGGTGAACGCTGCGGCTTTACCGCAAAGCTGTCTGACCTCGTCGGCACGGCCGCGTTTCAATCCCTCGGCGGCCCGTGCAACATAGGTGCGAACGGGAGAACGATCATGGACATCAAGCGCAGCGGCTCGCAGCCTTCCGGCAAGGGACCGGCAGAGTACTTCACGGGCGCCGTCCGCATCGACCCGCTGTTCAACCCGCCCGAGCCGGCCCGCATCGCGACCGCGCTGGTCACCTTCGAACCCGGCGCGCGAACCGCCTGGCACACCCACCCGCTCGGCCAGACCCTGATCGTGACGGCGGGCTGCGGCTGGGTGCAGCGCGAGGGGGGCTCCGTCGAGGAGGTCCGCGCCGGCGACGTCGTCTGGTTCCCACCCGGAGAAAAGCACTGGCATGGCGCCACCGCGACCACGGCCATGAGCCATATCGCGCTTCAGGAAAAGCTGAACGGCTCGCCCGTCGACTGGCTGGAGCTTGTCAGCGACGCGGATTACAGCGGCTGAGCGAAGCCGCGGGCGCGGCGGGTCGGTCTCGCGATGCCGGAGCCACCCCCCTCCGTAGAAAGCACGCCGCCGCCGCACGCCTGTCGGCGGCCCGCCCTGACTTGAGTCATGTCGCGGAGTCGGGCGATGCTTTGTTCGTCACCTCGGCCGGGGTGAGTTGCGGGAGGGGCATCAAATGACCGAAAGCACCCATCCCTTCGACGAGCCGCATCTGACCCGGATTGAGCCTGGCCAGCGCGTCGTCGTGCTTGCCAGAACCATGCAGGTGCAGGGGCCCGGATCGGAAGCGGCCTTGAAGGGCGGCGCCGCCAACCGGGCCAGATTCGGCGAGACATGCCTCGGGCAGGCGCTCTATCGGCACCGATCGGTTTTTCAAGGCACTTCGGAAGCGCCCGTGTGGAGCCATCTCGAGCTGAGCTACTTTTAGGATATCATTCCTGAAAGCGCCATCGCCGAACTCGTGGTCAGGCAGCAGCCGGCGCAAACCCATTTGCTGCGAGCGGAAATCCCTTTGACCACCCCCTCGGCCTTCGTGATCCCGCGCTGGATATCGACTGGAATCAAATCCATCTCTGCGAGGTCGAAGCCGACGGCTTCAAGGGGTTCGGCGAGGCGTTCGATGCCGCGCTCCGCGAGGTCTCTCCGGACGGTGGCTTTGCGGGCGTCTTCGCGGGCCTCGACCGCATGCGCACGATCCCGCGCTGGACGTTCAACGATCCTGTGGGGGAGGCTGACCTTGCCGTCGGGCAGATCGGATCGAGGCGACCTCCGCCTGGATGAGGGCGCAGGCGTTTCCGCTTCCCACCCAAATCGCCCTTCCGTCAGCCCTTACAACTGCTGCGCCTTGAACGTATCGCAGCTCTGCATCGAGCCGCTTTTCAGCCCGGTGTTGAACCAGCGCTGGCGCTGCGCCGACGAGCCATGGGTGAAGGAATCGGGCACGACCTGTCCGCGCGAGGCCTTCTGCAGCATGTCGTCGCCGATCGCGGCGGCGGTCTTCATCGCCTCCTCGATGTCGCCCTGGTCGATGCGCCCCATCGCCTGGATATTGTGGGCCCAGACGCCGGCGAAGCAGTCGGCCTGCAGTTCGATGCGCACGGAGATCGCATTGGCCTCCCGCTCCGAGGAGCGCTCGCGGAGCTGGTTCGCCTTGGGCAGGATGCCGATCAGGTTCTGGATGTGATGGCCGACCTCATGGCCGATCACATAGGCATAGGCGAAGTCGCCGCCGCCACCCAGCTTGCGCTGCATCTCCTGGAAGAAGGAAAGGTCGAGATAGACGCGCTTGTCGGGCGGGCAGTAGAACGGCCCCATCGCAGACTGCGCGGTGCCGCAGGCCGAGCGGTCGGAGCGCGAGAACAGCACGAGCCGCGGCGGCTCGTAGCGCATGTTGGCCTGCTGCGGAAGGAGCTTCGACCAGACATCCTCGTTCTGCGCCAGCACCGCCGAGACGAAGCGGCCCATCTCGTCCTGCGGCGGCCCGGAGGATTTCCGCGTTTCCTGCGTCGGCGCCTGCCGCCCGCCGATGCCGCCGATCAGTTCCGCCCCGCCGATCAGCAGGCGCGGATCGATGCCGAGCGCCCAGCCGACCAGGCCGAGCACGACCATGGTGCCGATGCCGAGGCCCCCGCGACCGCCGGGAAGGCCGGCGAAATCACCGCCGCCGCCACCGCCGCCACCGCGCCGGTCCTCGAGATTGTCGGACTGGCGATAATCTTCCCACTGCATGGCGTCGTCCCCGTAAGCCTGCCGGCAATCTCCAGGCCTGCCGGCAATCTCAGCGAGAGAGGGCCGGAACTCAAGCCGTCATTCAACCCGCTGTGCCGCGGTCTGTTCCGGGGCCCCCGCCGCAGTGAGCGCCGCCTTCAGCGCCCGCATGTCGCGCCAGGCAAGGCGCTTCTGCAGCGGCTGGCGCAGCAGATAGGCCGGATGCAGCGTCGCCATGGCGCGGATGCGCCGCGTGCCGGTGTCGTATTCCAGCCATTTGCCGCGCGAGGCCAGGATGCCGCTGAGGCCGAGCAGCCCCTGCGCCGAAGGCCCGCCGATGCAGATCAGGATGTCGGGGTCGGCGAGCTGGATCTGGCGCTGGATGAAGGGCAGGCAGATCGCCACTTCCTGCGGCGTCGGCGTGCGATTGCCCGGCGGCCGCCACGGCAGCAGATTGGCGATGTAGACGTCGTCCTTGCGGCTGAGCCCGATCGCCGCCAGCATCCGGTCGAGCAATTGCCCCGAGCGCCCGACGAAGGGCAGGCCGATGCGGTCCTCGTCGGCGCCCGGCGCCTCGCCGACGATCATCACGCGCCCGGCCGGATTGCCGTCGGCGAAGACGAGGTTCTTCGCAGTCGCCTTCAGCGCGCAGCCCTCGAATTTTGCCAGCGCCTCCTTCAGAGCCTCGAGCGTCGTTGCCTCCTGCGCCAGCACCCTGGCGCTGAGCGTGGCGTCGTCGGGCGCGGTTGCGGCCGCGGCATTCGGGCGCATGATCGCGACAGGAGCCTGCCCGGCGCGCGGCGGCAGCGTGGGGCGAGCGCGCGGCGCGTCGCTCGCGGGCTGCGGTTGCGCGAAATGCGAGGGTTCGGAAAATTGGTCGTGCGGCGCCTCATCCAGCGCCTCGGTGATGCCCATATCGGCATACCAGGCGACAAGCTCGGCGGGATCGGGCGCGGCGGTCAGGGACATCGCCGCTTGTCTAACACGGGAGCCGGCGACTTCGCGAGCCGATGCGGTTGCAAATTCCAGCGCGCACTTGGATAGAGGGGTTCCAGACTGTCGCCCGCCCGCCTTGAACGGGCCGGCAAGATGGTTCATATATAAACTAATTGGGCTTTGAGGCCGCGCGAGGGCCTTCGGAGGGCAGGATGGATCTCGAACAGGCACAGGCCGAACCGCGCGAAAGCATGGACTATGACGTCGTCATCGTCGGTGCCGGCCCCGCCGGGCTGTCGGCGGCGATCCGCCTGAAGCAGCTCGACGAAGCCGTCTCGGTCGTCGTCGTCGAGAAGGGTGCCGAGGTCGGCGCCCATATCCTGTCGGGCGCTGTGATCGACCCCGTCGGCCTCGATGCGCTGCTGCCGGGCTGGCGCGAAGACGAGGCCTGCCCGCTGACGACCGAGGTCAGCGAGGACATCTTCTACTTCCTGACCGAGCCCAACGGCATCCGCCTGCCGAATTTCGGCATGCCGAAGCTGATGAACAATCACGGCAATTTCGTCGGCTCGCTCGGCCTGGTGACGAAGTATCTCGCCGCCCGGGCGGAGGCGCTCGGCGTCGAGATCTATCCGGGCTTCGCTGCCGCCGAACTGCTCTACAATGAGGACGGCTCGGTCGCTGGCATCGCCACCGGCGACATGGGCATCGCCAAGGACGGCACGGTCTCGGAGCGCTTCACCCGCGGCATGGAATTGCGTGGCCGCTACACCCTGCTGGGCGAGGGTGCGCGCGGCTCGCTCTCGAAGATCGCGATCCGCAAGTTCGGCCTCGACGCCGGCCGCGAGCCGCAGAAATACGGCATCGGCCTGAAAGAGGTCTGGCAGGTCAAGCCGGAGAAGTTCCACAAGGGGCGCGTGCAGCACTCCTTCGGTTGGCCGCTCGACAACGGCACCGGCGGCGGCTCCTTCCTCTACCATTTCGACGACAACCTGGTCACGGTCGGCTTCGTCGTCCATCTCAATTATACCAACCCGACGCTCTCGCCCTTCGACGAGTTCCAGCGCTTCAAGACGCATCCGCTGATCCGCGACCTGTTCGAGGGCGCCAAGCGGCTTTCCTACGGCTCGCGTGCCATCACCGAGGGTGGCTGGCAGTCCGTACCGAAGCTGACCTTCCCGGGCGGCGCACTGATCGGCTGCGCGGCGGGCTTCGTCAACGTGCCGCGCATCAAGGGCAGCCACAACGCCGTCCTCTCCGGCATGATGGCGGCCGAGAAGCTGGTTCCGGCGCTGGCCGGCGGGCGCTCGCATGACGAGGTCGTCGAGATCGAGACGAGCTGGCGCGAGAGCGCCATCGGCGCGGATCTCAAGCCGGTGCGCAACGTCAAGCCGCTCTGGTCGAAATACGGCACCCTGCTCGGCATCGGGCTCGGCGGCATCGACATGTGGCTGAACCAGCTCTTCGGCTGGTCGCCCTTCGGCACGCTGAAGCACGGCAAGCCGGATCATGCGACGCTGAAGCCGCTCAGCGAGGTCAAGCCGATCGTCTATCCGAAGCCGGACGGCAAGATCTCGTTCGACAAGCTGTCCTCGGTCTTCCTCTCCTCGACCAATCACGAGGAGGACCAGCCGGCGCATCTGAAGTTGACCGACCCGTCGATCCCGATCGGCAAGAACCTGCCGCTCTATGGCGAGCCGGCGCGGCTCTACTGCCCGGCCGGCGTCTATGAGGTGGTCTACGCGGATGCCGAGGCGAAGACCGAGCCGCGCTTCGTGATCAACGCGCAGAACTGCGTCCACTGCAAGACCTGCGACATCAAGGACCCGGCCCAGAACATCACCTGGACGGTGCCCGAGGGCGGCGGCGGGCCGGGCTATGGGAATATGTGATGCGGCCGATCATCGCGGCCGATTCGTGCGACTGAGCCGCAAGGCCGACGAAAAAAGGGCGTGCCGCAGATGGCACGCCCTTTTTCTTGGTCGCCTGGAAGGATCGGCCGGGAGGCCTGATCAGCCCTTGCGGATCACGGCCGGGGCCGGCTTCTCGGGCTGGGCGCAGCCGGCAGCGAAACCGGCAAGCAGAGCGACGGCGGCAACGCTGAGAACGAGCTTCTTCATTGGAACAATCCTATTCGAATCGTGGTGACGGTGGCGCAACGCAAGCAGAGTAGCGCTCGAATCCCTGATGCATCGATAACGAATGCTTGCCGACGTTGCGGCGCAGCGCGGTTTCACGGCACTGTGACATCGGCGCTACGAAAGCGCCATTCGGCCGGCGGATGGCTTGCCGGCCCGCCTGGAAACCGCCATCTTGCACCTCTACGCGCAACGGTCACGGTCCCGCTCAAAGACCACGTCCCCCGCGCTGGTGAGGGGCGGACCGAGGGAGAATGGCAGCCGTGGTATTTGGAATGAAAAGCCGTGGTCACATCACGGCGGCTGCCTTGGCGTTGCTCCTGGCCTTGCCGGTCGGTGCGGCGGCGCAGGGCGCGACTCCCCGCAGCAGCGAACCGCCGGAAACCGCCGAAAGCCTCGAGGGCAATTATCTCGCCGCGATCGTGGCCGGGGCGGGCCGCGACCTCGGCGCGGCCTCGGTCTATCTGCGCGAGGCGATCAAGGGCGATCCGCAGAACAACGACCTTCTGGAGCGCGCTTTCGTCGCCTTCCTGGCCGATGGTGCGATGCAGGACGCCTTCCGCGCCGCTGACAAGCTGATCCAGCGCGATCCGAGCAACGGCCTGGCCCAGCTCGCCGTCGGCATCCGGGCGCTGAAGCAGAAGAGCTACCAGACCGCCCGCAACCATCTCCAGCGCGGCGGCCGCGGCCGTGCCGCCGACATCACCGCGACGCTGCTCTCGGCCTGGTCCTATCTCGGTTCCGGCCAGTCGACGCGCGCGATCGAGACGCTCGAGCGGCTGAAGGGCGAGACCTCCTACAATCTCTTCCGCGACTATCATGCGGGCCTGATTCTCGATGCCGCCGGCCGCAAGGCCGATGCCGAGAAGCGCCTGAAGAGCGCTTATGATTCGGAGAAGACGACGCTCCGCCTGGTCGATCTCTGGGCCCGCATGCAGGCGCGCAATGGCGATTTCGAGGCCGCCGCCGCGACCTATGGCGAATTCGACCGCCTGCTGCCGAATCACCCGATCGTCCGTGACGGCCTGGCCAGGATTGCCGCGAAGGAGGCTCCGCCCCGGCAGGTCGGCAACGCCCAGCAGGGCGCGGCCGAAGTGCTCTACGGGCTTGCCAGCGCCGGCAACCGCCAGGGCGATGAGGCGGCTGCGCTGCTCTATCTGCGGCTCGCCATCTATCTCGACCCGAATCACGACCTCGCCATCCTGACGCTGGGCGACATCCTGGAGCGCGCGCGCCAGCCCGAGGACGCCGTCGCGGTCTATGAGAAGATGCCGACGACCTCGCCGCTGCGTCCCAATGCCGAGATCCAGGCCGGGCTCGCGCTGGAGAATCTCGGCAAGTCCGAGGAGGCGGTGAAGCACCTCAACGCGCTGATCGCCGAGCGGCCGGACGATATCGACGCGCTGTCTGCGCTGGGAAACATCTACCGTTCGCGCAAGCTCTTCCAGGAGGCCGCCGACACCTACGACAAGGCCATCGCCAAGATCGCCTCGCCCGGCCGCGCCAACTGGGATCTGTTCTATTTCCGTGGCATCGCCCGCGAGCGCATCAAGCGCTGGCCCGAGGCCGAGGCCGATCTGCGCAAGGCGCTCGAACTCCTGCCCCAGCCACTCGGCCGCGAGCGCGCGCTGGTGCTGAACTATCTCGGCTATTCGCTGGTCGACCAGCACCTCAAGCTCGACGAGGCGCTCGACATGCTGCGTCGCGCCGTCGAGTTGCGCCCGCGCGACGGCTACATCACCGATTCGCTCGGCTGGGCCTATTACCGTCTCGGCCGCTATGACGAGGCAGCGCGCGAGCTCGAGCGCGCCATGGAATTGCGCCCCTCGGACCCGGTGATCAACGACCATCTCGGCGATGTCTACTGGAAGACCGGCCGCAAGCTCGAGGCGGGTTTCCAGTGGAACCATGCCCGCGACCTCAGCCCCGAACCCGAGGACCTGGTCAAGATCAAGCGCAAGATCGAGCGCGGGATGGAGGACGGTCCGTCCGCCAATGCGGTCGAGCCGAAGGACGAGACCGAGCCGAAGAAGGACGGCGGCTGAACGCTGCCGCCGGTCCTGGCGTGTCCGCACCGCTGACGACCCGCGCCCGCGCCAAGGTCAACCTGACGCTGCGCGTGCACGGCCGCCGCACCGACGGCTATCACGAGCTCGAAAGCCTCGTCGCTTTCGCCGGCATCGGCGATGCGCTTTCGCTGCAGCCCGGCCCCGATCTCGCCCTGACGATCGGCGGCCCGCAGGGCGCAGGCCTGCCGGTCGACGACGCCAACCTGATCCTGCGCGCGGCCCGCACGCTCGCAGCCGAGGTCGCGGGGCTTCGTTCCGGCCGCTTCCATCTCATCAAGCGCCTGCCGGTTGCGTCGGGCATCGGCGGGGGCTCGGCGGATGCTGCCGCCGCCTTGCGCCTGCTGGCGCGGTTGAACGGCTTGCCCCCGGACGATCCGCGCCTTTATCGCTCGGCGGCGCAAATCGGTGCCGACGTCCCCGTCTGCCTCGATTCGCGTACCCGCATCATGGCCGGCATCGGCGAACGCCTCGGGCCGCCCCTGACGCTGCCGCCGCTCTTCGCGCTGCTGGTCAATCCGGGCGTGCCGGTGGAGACGGCGGCCGTCTTCACGGCGCTCGGCTTGCAGGCAGGGCAGGCGGCCCCAGGAGCCGGCTCCCCGGCCTTGGCCCCGTCCGAGACCACCGCTGGCCTGATTGCGGCGCTGGCCGAGAGCGGCAACGACCTCGAAGCCCCGGCCCGCGAGGTCGCGCCGGTTGTCGGCACGGTGCTGGCGGCGCTTTGTGCTCTCCCCGGCTGCCGTCTCGCCCGCATGTCGGGCTCGGGCGCCACCTGCTTCGCGATCTTCGACGATTGCCGGGCAAGCGCCGCAGCGGGCAGGGCGCTGGCGCGTCTTCAGCCGGGCTGGTGGGTGAAGGCGACACTGCTGCGGTGAGGGGGCATGGCCTGGCAAGCCCCGATGCTGGAACAGGGAGCGGTGGATCGAGACCTCGCCTCCGATTGGACGCGCATCGATCTAGGGCCGCAGGCCGTTTCCGAAAAGGTCGGTCTGCCGCGTCGGGCGCCAGTTATCCTCCTGCATGTAGCGAGGGCCGCCACCCGATGGAGGTCCTGCTTCGGGCGTGACGCACCCGGCCAGGCCCATGAGGGCCAGGACAGCGAGAGCGATGATCCTCATCGGCGAAGACCTCCATTGTGTCGTTGCGACGATCATCCCCTGCGTCGCCCCGATGCCAGGCACCACGTTCGAAGCGATGTCTGTCTCAAGATCGATACGGCGACTCAGGACATGAATGCGCCGGCCATCCGACATAATCCATTGTCCTTGGGGACAGGCATGGCCTGTCTCCAAGACTCCGGCACTGACCGCGCGGTATGGCGAGGCCTGCCCGACGCTGCCGCGTCATTCCTGCGGGGATAGTCGCGCCGCCCGATCCCCGCCTGTCCACCCCATGCCTATTCTCTCCGTGCTGTGCCCGACCAAGGGGGCTGTCGCGAGGCGTCGTGCGGCCGGGTGCAGGAGCGGGTTTCGCGAGGGGCGGCTGTCGCAGGCCGGATCTCGTGGAGACGGCGAGGGTCCTCCATCCCCTAGGCGAGGATGGGGAGCGGCGCCGGGCCAAAGACACCCGCGCGCGGAGCCGGGCGGCGCCCAGCAGGCGTCGCATCGACACTTCGACACCGACCCTCGACATCGGCACGCGGCAAGAGCCGCGTCGCCCGGCTCCGCGCATCCCCTGTGGGATCGCCCACCGAAAACCCCGCGGCCTAAGGCCGGACGGGGCTTCTGGCGCGAGGCCTGCCGCCCCAGCGTGGCACGAGCCGCCGCCCGCTCAATGCGCCCGTGCGACGCAGAAATCGACCGTCTCGTTCAGCGCCTGTTTCATCGCGGAGGCCGGGAACAGGCCGAGCGCGTCCTTGGCCATCTTGGCGTAGTGCTCGGCGCGCTCGATCGTGTCGTCCAGCGCCCGGTGGCGCTTCATGATCGCCTGCGCTTCCTCGATGTCGCCGTCGCCGATGTCGCCATCCTGCAAGGTGCGCTTCCAGAAGGCGCGCTCGGTATCGCTGCCGCGCCGGAAGGAGAGCACGACCGGCAGGGTGATCTTGCCCTCGCGGAAATCGTCGCCGGTGTTCTTGCCGAGCTTGGTCGCGACGCCGCCATAGTCCAGCGCATCGTCGATGAGCTGGAAGGCGATGCCGAGATTGAGCCCGTAGCTGCGGCAGGCGGCGGCATCGGCCTTGGAGCCGTTGGCGATCACCGGGCCGACCTCGCAGGCGGCCGCGAACAGCTCCGCCGTCTTGCCGCGAATCACGGCGAGATACTCGTCCTCGGTCGTCTGCGTGTTCTTGGCGACGGAGAGCTGCAGCACCTCGCCCTCGGCGATCACGGCCGCCGCGGTGGAGAGAATGTCGAGCGCGCGCAGCGAGCCGACCTCGACCATCATCTTGAAGGCCTGGCCGAGCAGGAAATCGCCGACCAGCACGCTCGCCTCGTTGCCCCAGAGCATCCGCGCCGCGAGCTTGCCCCGGCGCATGTCGCTCTGGTCGACGACATCGTCATGCAGCAGCGTCGCGGTGTGCATGAACTCGACCGAGGCCGCGAGCTTGACATGGCCTTCGCCGCGATAGCCGCAGAGTTCCGCCGTCGCCAGCGTCAGCATCGGCCGCAGCCGCTTGCCGCCCGAAGAGATCAGATGGTTCGCGACTTCGGGAATCATCGTCACATCGGAGCCGGTGCGCGACAGGATCATCGCGTTGACGCGTTCCATGTCGGCGCGCACCAGATCGACCAGCGTCTCGATTCGGGCCGTGCTGACGCCTTGGCCGGCTTCCTTGTCTTCGAACGCGACGACGACGCCCATATCCATCCACTCCGGCGGCTTGCGCAGCTTGCGGCGCCGTGAAGCCTTGCCACAACCGTCGCATGCGTGACCAGCCCCCGCAAATCGGCAATGACGCCGCAGCCCCATCGAAGGATGACGACGGGGGGCTTGCGCGCCGGCGCCCGGACGGGCTCCATCGCGCGATGCACGAACTCGTCCGCACCAATGACATCGTCCTGCTCGGCGCCATCGAGGCGTTGCTGGCCTCGGCGAATCTCGATTGCCTGATCGCCGACCAGCACATCAGCGCGCTCGAAGGCATGATCGGTGTCTTCCCGCGCCGCCTGCTCGTGCGCGAGGTCGACCGCATGCGCGCCCGCGCCCTGCTGATCGAGGCCGGCTTCGGCGGCGAGCTGCGCGATGGCTGAGGCGTCTTCAGGCCTCGGCGAGGTCGTCGAGGACCGGCTGCTCGATGGCCGGCTCGTCCTGCGGCAGCCGCGGCGCGGCCACCGTGCCGGCAGCGACGCGATCCTGCTCGCCGCCGCGGTACCGGATCTTGGCACGGGCCCGCTGCTCGATATCGGCGCCGGCGTCGGGACGATCGGGCTCGCCTGCGCGCTGACCCGGCCGGATCTGCGCGTCGTGCTGCTGGAGCGCGATCCCGAACTCGCGGCGCTGGCAGCGGGCAATGCCGCGCTCAACCGTCTGGCGGAGCGTGTCTCGGTCGTGACGGGGGACATTGCTGGCCCTGCGGCGGCGCTCGGCTTGCCGGCGGCGAGCTTCGCCTGCGTCGCGATGAACCCGCCTTTCTATCCGCCGCGCGAGACGAAGGCCTCGCCCGTGCCGAACCGGCGCGCGGCCCATGTCGCTGAGGGCACGCTCGATCCCTGGTTCAGGGCGGCGCGCCGGCTGCTGCGGCCGGGCGGCCGGATCGTGCTGATCCACCGCGCCGAGGCACTGGCGGAGATGCTGGGCGCTCTCGCCACCGGCTTCGGCGATGTTGCCATCCGGCCGGTCCATGCGCTGGCCGACCGTCCGGCGATCCGGATCATCGTGACCGCCGTGCTGAACAGCAGAAAGCCGGCAGCGCTGCTGCCGGCTTTCGTTCTCAACCATCCCGATGGCGGCTTTACGCCGGAGAGCGAGGCGCTGCATCGCGGCCAGGCGGCGCTTTCGATGGCGGTCGAGACCGCGCCGCCATCGCCGCCGCGCGATCAGTAATAGTAGCGCGGCCCGTAGAACGGCACGATCGGCGGCACGAACACCGGCGGCGGCGGGCCGTAGAAGCGCGGCGGCCCATAATAGCGGCGCGGGCCGTAATAGCGCGGCGGGCCATAGTAGCGCCGCGGCCCGTAATAGCGGCGCGGCGGGCCATAATAGTACTGCGCCTGCTGCAGCAGGCCGGTCTCGGCCTGAAAGGCCTGGCTGGCGGCGACAGGCGCCGCGCTGGCCGGTGCTGCGGCCAGCGAAAGACCGCCCAGGGTCGCCGTGGTCGCGATGGCGAGAAGCGTCTTGCGGAACATGGCTGTGATCCTCCTCGATTGGGCGCCGCCAGCATCCGCTGTGCGGTCAACCGCCGTCCTGAGTGGAGGCCGGGGCCTCCGGAGCTGAACGGCACGATGCCGCGCCGTCCAGCCTGTCTTCACATTGCGGCCGTATCTCGGCGGCTCCATCCTGGTGCGCTGGCTGGCCTCAGCGGCAGACACGCACCGGGCGGACGACCCAGCCATAGCCGGTCCAGACACGGCGCTGGGTGACGAAGCAGCGCGGACGATAGGCCGGGCGGCCGTAATAGCGCGGCCGGCCATAATAGCGGCGCGGGCCGTAATACTGTGCCTGCTGGACGAGATCGCCCTCGGCGGGTGCGGTCTGGAATGTGCCGGCCGAAACGGGGGCGGCCGTCGCGGGCGCGGCAGCGAAGGCCGAGGCGGCCAGGGCCAGCGCGCCGAAGGTCGCGGCGGCGATGCGGGATGACAGCATGGTGGTCTCCTACTCGACTTCAAAGACCGCCGATCCGGCTCAAGCGCTCGCCCCGAACGCCGCGGATCGTGCGGTTGGTGGGACGTTATCGCCCCAAGGATGAACAGAACCTGTCCGGCCCGGATTCGGGCCCGCGCTTGACCAGAGCCCTCGCCAGACCCTAAGCACGCGGCCATTCCCGTCATTTGGAAGGCTTCGACATCTTGTCCGTCCTCGCCTCGCATTCCGCCGCCGCGGCCTCGCCCGCGATGGACCCGACCCGCTCCTTCCAGGGGCTTCTGCTGACCCTGCAGCGCTTCTGGGCCGAGCGCGGCTGCGTCGTGCTCCAGCCCTATGACATGGAGGTCGGCGCCGGCACCTTCCACCCGGCGACGACGCTGCGCGCGCTCGGGCCGAAGCCCTGGAAGGCGGCCTATGTCCAGCCCTCGCGCCGCCCCAAGGACGGCCGCTATGGCGAGAACCCCAACCGTCTGCAGCACTATTACCAGTTCCAGGTCATCCTGAAGCCGTCGCCGCCGGATCTGCAGCAGCTCTATCTCGACTCGCTGCGCGCCATCGGCGTCGACCTTGCCTTGCACGATGTCCGCTTCGTCGAGGACGACTGGGAAAGCCCGACGCTGGGCGCCTGGGGGCTGGGCTGGGAGTGCTGGTGCGATGGCATGGAGGTCAGCCAGTTCACCTATTTCCAGCAGGTCGCCGGTGTCGAATGCGCCCCGGTGGCGGGCGAGCTGACCTATGGCCTCGAGCGCCTGGCGATGTATGTCCAGGGCGTCGAGAACGTCTACGACCTCAACTTCAACGGCGGCGAGGGCGAGGACCGCATCTCCTATGGCGACGTCTTCCTGCAGGCCGAGCAGGAGTTCTCGCGGCACAATTTCGAGCACGCCAACACCGAGATGCTGTTCCGCCACTTTTCGGATGCCGAGGCCGAGTGCAAGGCGCTGCTGGCGGCCGGCGAGGGCGCCGATGACGCCCGCCACGCGCTGGCCCTGCCGGCCTATGACCAGTGCATCAAGGCCAGCCACATGTTCAACCTGCTCGATGCGCGCGGTGTGATTTCGGTCACCGAGCGCCAGAGCTACATCCTGCGCGTCCGCGAACTCGCCAAGGCCTGCGGCGCCGCCTGGCTGAAGACGGCGGGCGGGGGAGCCAACTGATGCCCGATCTTCTCCTCGAACTCTTCTCCGAAGAGATCCCCGCCCGCATGCAGCGCAAGGCGGCCGACGATCTGCGCAAGCTCGTCACCGATGCGCTGGTCGAGCGCGGGCTGGTCTATGAGGGCGCGAAAGCCTTCGCCACGCCGCGCCGGCTCACGCTGCATATCGCCGGCCTGCCCGTGCGCGGCCGCGACATCCGCGAGGAGCGCAAGGGCCCGCGCGTCGGCGCGCCCGAGGCCGCGGTGCAGGGCTTCCTCAAGGCGGCGGGTTTGGCCTCGCTCGACCAGGCGACCATCGTCAGCGATCCCAAGAAGGGCGACTCGTACGTCGCCATCATCGAGAAGCCCGGCCAGGAAACGGTCGCGGCCATCGCCGAGATCGTCCCGGCCGTGATCCGTGCCTTCCCCTGGCCGAAATCGATGCGCTGGGGCAAGGCCTCGGCTGCGGGTGCCAGCCTGCGCTGGGTCCGCCCGCTGCATGCGATCCTGTGCACCTTCGGCGCCGAGACCGAGGACACCGAGATCGTGCCCTTCGAGGTCGACGGCATCGTCTCCGGCAATGTCACCTATGGCCACCGCTTCCATGCGCCTCAGCCCATCACGGTCCGGCGCTTCGAGGATTACGTCGCCTCGCTGGAGAAGGCGAAGGTCGTGCTCGATGCCGACCGGCGCAAGGAGATCATCCTCGCCGATGCCAGGACGCTGGCCTTCGCGCAGGGGCTCGATCTCGTCGAGGACGAGGGGCTGCTGGAGGAGGTCGCAGGCGTCGTCGAATGGCCGGTCGTGCTGATGGGCTCCTTCGAGGAGCGCTTTCTCGACATTCCGGCTGAGGCGATCCGCGCCACCATCCGGGCGAACCAGAAATGCTTCGTGCTGCGGCAGTCGCCGGGCGCCGCGGCGGAACCCTTCCCCCTTGCGGGGAAGGGCAGGGATGGGGGGCGGGAGACCGGGTCCGACGCTCACCAGGCGGCACGCCCCTCCTCTCCAACTCTCCCCCACGAGGGGGGAGAGGGCAGGTCGGGGCTCGCCAACAAATTCGTCCTCGTCTCGAACCTGATCGCCAGCGATGGCGGCGCGGCGATCACTGCCGGCAATGGCCGCGTCGTGCGCGCCCGCCTCTCGGATGCCGCCTATTTCTTCGCGACCGACAAGGGCAATCTGCCCGATCTCGACACGCTGAAGGACAGCGCCGAAAAGCTCGGACTCGACCTGTCGAAGGCGCTCGACCAGCGCATGGCCAAGCTCGACAAGCTCGGGGTGATCTTCCATGCCAAGCTCGGCACGCAGGGCGAGCGTGTCCAGCGCATCGCGGCGCTGGCGCGCGAACTGGCCCCCATCGTCGGCGCCGATCCGGATCTGGCCGGGCGCGCCGCCAAGCTCGCCAAGGCTGACCTGCCGACCGAAATGGTCGGCGAATTCCCCGAGCTTCAGGGGCTGATGGGCCGGAAATACGCGGAGTTGCAGGGCGAAGACGCCAGCGTCGCCGCCGCCATCGAGGAACACTACAAGCCGCTCGGCCCCTCCGACCGTGTCCCGGCCGATCCAGTTTCGGTGGCGGTCGCGCTCGCCGACAAGCTCGACACGCTGGTCGGCTTCTGGGCCATCGACGAGAAGCCCACCGGGAGCAAGGACCCCTATGCGCTGAGGCGGGCGGCGTTGGGGGCTATTCGGTTGGTGGTTGAGAATGGGGTGAGGCTGCCGCTTTTAGAGCCGTTGGCTATTCAGCAGATCGTTATTGCTGATGGGATGCGAAACCGGGACGCTGAGTCTGCCAAAAGCGCGCTCTCCCACGCTCAAGGCATGTATGACGCCCTCCGAACTGAGGATCGCATTGATCCGCTCGAAAGCCGCAGCGCAAGAGCTTTTTCGAGCTATGGGGACCCAGATGGAATCGCCAACGACCTCCTCTCCTTCTTTCACGACCGTCTGAAAGTCATGCTTCGCGACCAGGGCGCGCGGCATGATCTGGTCGATGCGGTGCTGGCGGGCGCGACGGCAGAACCCTTCCCCCTCGTGGGGAAGGGCAGGGATGGGGGGCGGGCGACTGGGTCCGACGCTCGCCAAGCGGAGCTCCCCCCCACTCCAACTCTCCCCCACGAGGGGGGAGAGGGCGCGTCGAGGGGCTCCGACGATCTCCTCCTGATTACCCGCCGCGTCGCCGCGCTCGGTCGCTTCCTCGAAACGGAAGACGGCAAAAGCCTGCTTGCCGGCTACAAGCGCGCCGCCAACATCCTCAAGGCCGAGGAGAAGAAGGACGGCGAGGGCGCCTTTGCAGGCAGTGCCGATCTCCAACTGATCGCGCAGGCCGGTCTGATCGAGGAGAAGGCGCTGGCTGTCGCGCTCGCGCAGGCGACGCCGAAGGCCGAGGCCGCTGTCGCCGCCGAGGACTATGAGGGCGCGATGTCGGCGCTGGCCGAGCTGCGGCCCGCGGTCGATGCCTTCTTCGACAAGGTCACGGTCAACGATCCTGATCCGGGCCTGCGCGCCAACCGGCTCAAGCTGCTGAACCAGCTCCGCGAGGCGACCCGCGCGGTCGCGGATTTCGGGCGGATCGCGGGGTAATTCCCGCGTCTGGGGAAGCGCGCGGGGAACCCTCTCCCATAGGGAGAGGGCAGGGTGAGGGGTCGGCCGTTTGACACTTTGGCAGTGGCCCGACTGGCCTGCTGCCTCGCTGTAAGCTCACCACCTCACCGGTCCAGGGGCCGACACCTCACCCCTGCCCCTCTCCTTACAGGAGAGGGGTTCCCCGCGTTTCGCCCCTCCAGCGCGCCGCTTTTTGCCGCGTAACGGAACCTATTCCCGCCCTGCGACGTTCTGTCAGCGGATTGGGGTGCTGCGAATGCGTCGCGGCATCGGCTCCGGGGGGCCGGCTGACGGCCGATTTCAAAGGTTCATTTCAATGGGCATTCTCATTTCGCTGCTGATCACCGTTCTCGTCATCGGCCTTGTGCTTTATCTCGTGCGCATGCTGCCGCTCGATGCGCAGATCAAGAACGTCGTCCAGATCATCGTCATCGTCATCGGCATCATCTCGCTGCTGCGCTATCTCGCGGTGTTCTGAGGTTCGACGGGGGGCGCCGAAGCGCCCCCAATTGACGCTGCGCTTGCGCTCATGCACACTTCGATAGGTCCAAGGGCCCCGGACGTTTCGCGTCGCGGGGCCCTTTCCTATTGCAGGGCGACATCGCGATGAACGCGCCGAACCGCACGACCCATATCCGGCTGACCTCGCATCCCGAGCCCGGCAGCGCCGCGACGCGCTTCCCGATCCGCTGGGGCGCCGGGACGATCGCCGAGCGCGGGCCGGTCATCGCCTCGACCACCACCCCGGCAGACCGCAACGTCATCGGCGCCCATGGTGGTTCCTATTCGATCTATCGCGCGCTCGCGATTTCGGCCCGCGCCATGAACCCCTCCCAGCGCCCGGACCTGCACAACACCCATCCGACAGTCGACATCCCCGAGCAGCCGCAATGGTTCCAGCCCGGCAAGATCGTCTCGATGGACCCGTTCGGCCATCGCGTCGCGCAGGATTTCGGCCAGTGGATCGGCGAGGGCATCGACATCCGCCCGACCATCGCCATCACCAGGGCGCGGCTCAACCTGCCCGAGATCCTTGCCGCCATGGCGGCGCACCGGCTCGCGGCCGACGGCCACATCCTGCACGCCTCCGGCGATGTCAGCGTCACCAAGATTGCGATCGACCCGGTCTGGCACCTGCCCGGCATCGCCGAGCGCTTCGGCACCAGCGAGAACGAATTGCGTCGCACGCTCTTCGAGCAGACCGGCGGCATGTACCCCGAACTGGTGACGCGGCCGGACCTGCACGTCTTCCTGCCGCCGATCGGCTCGATCACGGCCTATGTCGTCGGCGAGGTCTCGGCCATCACCGATCCGAAGAAGCGCGTCGCCTGCCGCGTCCATGACGAATGCAACGGCTCGGACGTTTTCGGCTCCGACATCTGCACTTGCCGGCCCTATCTCGTCCACGGCATCGAGGAGGCGGTTAAGGAGGCGCAGGGCGGTGGCGTCGGCCTGATCGTCTATAACCGCAAGGAGGGCCGGGCGCTGGGTGAGGTCACGAAATTCCTCGTCTACAATGCCCGCAAGCGCCAGGAGGGCGGCGACAGTGCCGCGACCTATTTCGAGCGCACCGAATGCGTCGCCGGCGTGCAGGACGCCCGCTTCCAGCAACTGATGCCGGATGTGCTGCACTGGCTCGGCGTCACCCGGATCGACCGGCTGATGTCGATGTCGAACATGAAATATGACGCCATGGTCGAGAGCGGCATCGAGATCGGCGAGCGTGTCGCGATCCCGCCCGAGTTGATCCCGCCCGACGCCTCCGTCGAGATCGAGGCCAAGAAGGCGGCGGGCTATTATTCGCCGGATGGCGCGCCGGGCGACAATGCCCTGAAGGCGACCGTCGGCCGCGACCTCGACAAGTTTTGAGCGGCGCCCTCATGCTTTTCTCCAGCGTCAACAAGGCTTCGACTGGCCGCGCGCTTCTCCCTCCCCGCGCCTGCGGTGGGGAGGGCTGGGGCGGGGGGCAGTGCCGCTCGGCAAGCCGCTTCAGGACGGAGCTCCGGCTTTCTGGCCCCCCATCCCTAACCCTTTCCCACCACAAGTGGCGGGAAGGGAATATCTGGTGCGGTCTCTGATGCCCGAGCGCGATCCGGAGGCTCTGCGCCTTCTTCTGAAGCCCGCCGCCGTCCGCGCCCGTGCGCAGGAGATGCTGGAGCTCGGCCTCGTGGGCCGGCTGCTGCATTTCACCGTCCATCCCGAACGGCTGGAGGCCTGTGCCGACTACGTGCTCCAGACCATCCGGGCGAACTATCCGACGCTCGACATTCCCTTCCACGCGCGCTGGCGCCATTTCGTCGTCGCCGGCATCGACCGCTGGAGCGTGCTCGACCTCGCCGCGCATTTCGGCGACGCAGAAGAGCGCGGGCGTGCCGCCTATGATCTCGCGATCGTCAGTGTTCTGCTCGATGCCGGCGCCGGGCCGGACTGGTCCTATCGCGACGCGGTCAGCGGCCGGCAGGTCGGCCGCTCCGAGGGGCTGGCGCTGGCCTCGCTCGACATGTTCGCCGCCGGGCTGTTCTCCAGCGACCCGGCGCAGCCGCTGCGGGTCGACACCGCCGCGCTGAAGCGGCTCGATCCGGCGACGCTGGCCGCAGGCTTCCAGGCCGGCCCGGCCAATCCGCTCCTGGCCGTCGACGGCCGCGCCGCCCTGCTCAACCGGCTGGGCGAGGAGCTGGAACGTCACGGCATGACGCGGCCGGGCGACCTGTTCGACCGCTTCTTCGCCGCCGCCGAGACCGGGACGCTGCGTGCCAGCCATCTTCTCGGAGAGGTTCTCGTCTGTTTCGGCGGCATCTGGCCGTCGCGGCTGACGCTGGCCGGCGTCGCGCTCGGCGACACCTGGCGCCACCCCCTGATCGCGCCGGGTGCGACCACAGCCGGCCTCGTGCCCTTCCACAAGCTGTCGCAATGGCTGACCTATTCGCTGATCGAGCCGCTGCAATGGGCCGGCATCGCGGTCATCGACATCGACGAACTCACGGGCCTGCCGGAGTATCGCAATGGCGGGCTGTTCCTCGACACGGGCGTCATCGCCCTGAAGAACGAGGCGGATGCCGCCGGCGCCCATGAGGTCGGCTCGGTGCTCGTCGTCGAATGGCGGGCGTTGACGGTGGCGCTGCTCGACGAGATCGGCAGCCTGATCCGTCAGCGGCTCGGGCGCAGCCGCGAGGACCTGCCGCTCGCCAAGGTGCTGGAGGGCGGCACCTGGGCGGCGGGCCGGCGTATCGCGGCCGAGAAGCGCGAGGGAGGCGGCCCGCCCCTGACCATCATCAGCGACGGCACGGTATTCTAGCTTCGACCCGGGAGAGACAAACGAGATGACGAAGAGCCAGGACGGGGTCACCGTCGTCGATCACCCGCTGGTCCAGCACAAGCTCACGCTGATGCGCGAGAAGGACCGCTCGACCAAGAGCTTCCGCCAGCTCCTCAACGAGATCGGCATGCTGCTCTGCTACGAGGTGACGCGCGACCTGCCGATCGAGCTGGTCGAGATCGAGACGCCGCTGACGAAGTCGATGCAGCCGATCATCGCCGGCAAGAAGATGGTGTTCGCGCCGATCCTGCGCGCCGGCGTCGGCTTCCTCGACGGCATGCTCGAACTCGTGCCCGCGGCCCGTGTCGCCCATATCGGCCTCTATCGCGATCCCGACACGCTGCAGGCGGTCGAGTACTACTTCAAGGCGCCCTCCGACGTCGCCGATCGCATGATCGTGGTGATGGACCCGATGCTGGCGACCGCCAATTCCGCCGTCGCCGCGATCGACCGGCTGAAGGAGCGCGGCGCGAAGGATCTGCGCTTCGTCTGCCTGCTGGCGGCGCCGGAAGGCATCCAGCGCCTTCGCGGCGCCCATCCCGATGTCCGCATCTGGACGGCGGCGATCGACGAGAGGCTCAACGACCACGGCTATATCGTGCCGGGCCTGGGCGATGCCGGCGACCGCATGTTCGGCACGCGTTGAGGCCGGACCGCCGGCGCAACAGTGTTGTGCGGTTTTCGGCGAAGGCTGATGTCTTCAAAGGAGATGCCTTCAAAGGAAAAGCCCGCCCCCTGCAGGAGCGGGCTTCGATCCGACCGCACGGCCAGGTCTCGATGACGCGGCCCTGCGGCGGATCATGCAGGATCAGTTGATGATCTGCACGATGCGGCGGGTGCGCGGTTCGACCACGACAGCACGCTCATTCACGACGGTGTAGCGATAGCCCGGCACGTTATACTCGGGCGGCACCTCGCGATAGACGATGCCCTCATCCGGAAGCATCGTGCCGACTGCGACAGGGCGGGCATAGGTGTAGGACGGCAGGCCCTGTTCGATCACATAGGTCCGGAAGCGCGGCGTATCGTCGACCATCGTGCCGCCGGCAGGGTCACGCGTCAGCGCCGGCCCGGGGGCCACCACACCGAGCGCCGGATCGCGCGTCGAACCGCCGGTCGGATCACGAACGACAGGGCCGCTGCCCTGCGCGAAAACGGTGGCGGGAAGCACGGTCAGCGCGGCGGCGAAGGCGAGTGTCTTCATCATGGTTGCTCTCCCTGAAAGCGTGGGGTTGTCAAACCAACCAGGCCGCGGCGCTGAGGTTCCGGCAAAACTGCAAGGGGGGAGCCTCAATCGAACGCAAACATGAAAAAAGCCCGCCCCGTTTCCGGGGCGGGCCGTGAATCTGCGTTCGGGGACGCCGATTCTGTCGATCACTCGATGATCTGGACGACGCGGCGGGTGCGCGGCTCGACCAGCACCGGGCGATCGTTGACGACCGTATAGCGATAGCCCTGCGCGCCGTATTCGGCGGGAACCTCGCGATAGGTCACGCCCTGCTCGGGCAGCACGGTGCCGACCGCGACCGGATCAGCGTAACGGTAGGACGGCACGCTCTGCTCGACGACATAGGTGCGGAATCGCGGCGAGGCAGCGTCGCCGATGATCGCGCCGACGACCGCGCCGCCGACACCGCCGACAGCCGCGCCGACGGGACCACCGACGATCGCGCCGCCGATGGCACCCGAGGTCGCGCCGCTGACGGCACCGCCCGTGGCGCCGCCCGAGGGCTGCGTCTGGACCTGGGCCTGGGCGAAGGCCGTGGCCGGGATGGCGACGATGGCGGCAACAAGAGCAAGCTTCTTGATCATGGTTGTTCTCCTTCCGAGAGAAAGTTCGGGGGGACAACAGCCATAGGCCGCGACGGTTCCGCAAAAATCGGTCACGACTTGTTAGCGGGCGTCAGGCGGCAGCGCGAAGCGCTGACATATCAAGATGTTGCCGCGTCAGCGGGCTGTGCCGACAAAGCATGGCCCGAAACGAAAAACGGCGGGCCAGGGCCCGCCGTCAGGATGTCCTTGGCGCTGCCGGCTTACTTGGGAGCGGCCTTCAGGGCCGGGTCCAGCTTGGCCGCATCCCGCTTGATCAGGGCCGCGAAGCCGTCCGGCTGGCGCTCGGCGGCGGTCGGAATCACGGTGCCCAGCTCGAGCAGGCGCTTCTTGGTGGTCTCGTCGTTGAGCGCCTTGTTGAGCGCGTCGACCAGCCGGTCGACGACCTCCTTCGGCGTGCCCTTCGGCGCGGCGATGCCGTTCCAGGCCTCGATCTGGTATTCCGGAAGGCCGGCTTCGGTCGTCGTAGGCACGTCCGGCAGGGCCGGCGAGCGCTGCGCCGAGGCGATGGCGTAGGCCTTGATCGTGCCGGCCTTCACCTGCTCGGCGACGCTGACGATCTGGTCGCACATGAAATCGATCTGGCCGGAGACGAGATCGTTGAGCGCCGGGCCCGTGCCGCGATAGGCGACGGCGTTGAGCTTCGGCACGCCGAGCTGCCCCTTCAGGAGTGTGCAGGTCGTCCAGGAGACCGAGCCGAGGCCGGCATGGGCCTCGTTGAACTTGTCCGGATTGGCCTTCACGGCCGCGACGAAGGCCTTGAGATCGGCCGCCTCGAGATTCTTGCGGGCGACGATCAGGATCGGCGTTCCGCCGGCCAGGCCAATCGGCTGCATGCCGTTCAGCGGATCGTATTTCAGGTTGGGATAGGTGGCGGGCGCCGCCGAGAAGGTGCCGAGATGGCCCATCGCGATGGTGTAGCCGTCGGGCGCCGCCGTCAGGGCCCGGGTGATGCCGGTGGTGCCGCCGGCGCCGGCGACGTTTTCGATCACGACCTGTTGGCCGAGCGTCTTGGACATGTGGTCGCCGACGATGCGCGCGATGATGTCGGTCGGTCCGCCGGCGGCGAACGGAACGATCATCGTGACGGGCTTCGTCGGGTAGGTCTGTGCGGTCGCGCTTCCGGCGAAAGCCAGCGACACCGCGGCCGCGAGGCCGAGTGCAAGTTTCTTCATGGCGGATCCTTCCTCTTTATCGTTGGGAGGCAAAGTGGGGCCGCACCTTTGGCACGGCAACCCCGTCATTCGGTGAAGACCTCGTCGCGCTTCTTGTTGATCGACGGCAGCAAGGCGACGACCAGAATGGCCACGGCGACGACCAGGAGCCCGGCCGAGATCGGGCGCTCGACGAAGGTCATGAACGAGCCGCGCGAGATGATCAGCGCCTGGCGGAGCTTCTCTTCCATCAGCTTGCCGAGCACGAAGCCGAGCAGCATCGGAGCCGGTTCGAAGCCGAGCTTGATCAGCAGGTAGCCGAACAGCCCGAACATGGCGGTGAAGGCGACGTCCACCGGCTGGTTGTTCACCGAGTAGATGCCGATGCAGCAGAAGATCAGGATCGACGGGAACATCAGGCGATAGGGCACCTGCAGCAGCTTCACCCAGACCCCGACCAGCGGCAGGTTGATGATCAGCAGCATCAGGTTGCCGATCCACATCGAGGCGATCATGCCCCAGAATAGCTCCGGGTTCTTGGTCATGACCTGCGGGCCGGGGATGATGCCGTGGATCGTCATGGCGCCGACCATCAGCGCCATCACGGCGTTGGGCGGGATGCCGAGCGTCAGCAGCGGGATGAAGGCCGTCTGGGCGCCGGCGTTGTTGGCCGATTCAGGCCCCGCCACGCCCTCGATCGCGCCCTTGCCGAAGCGGGACGGATCCTTGGCGATCTTTTTTTCCAGCGTATAGCTCGCGAACGGCCCCAGCACCGCGCCATTGCCCGGCAGGATGCCGAGAATGCCGCCGATGAAGGTGCCGCGCAGTACGGGCGCGGCTGACTGCTTGATGTCGTTCCAGTCCGGCAGGAGCCGGCCGATCTTGGCGCGCACCACATCCCGGGTCTCGGTGTTCTCGAGGTTGCGCAGCACCTCGGCGAAGCCGAACACGCCCATTGCCAGCACGGCGAAGTCGATGCCGTCGGCGAGCGGGGCGAAGCCCATCGTCATGCGCTCCTGGCCGGTCTCGAGGTCGGTGCCGACGGTGGAGAGCAGCAGGCCCAGCATGATCATGCAGAAGGCCTTGAGGATTGAGCCACGCGCCAGCACGACGGCAAAGCACAGGCCCATCACCATCAGCGAGAAATACTCGGCCGGGCCGAACAGCAAGGCGAGCTTGGTCAGCGGGGCGCCGAGCGCCGCGATGAACAGGGTGGCGACGCAGCCGGCGAAGAAGGAGCCGAGCGCCGCGGTGCCGAGCGCCACGCCGGCGCGGCCCTGCTTGGCCATCTGGTGGCCGTCCAGCGTCGTCACGACCGAGGTCGCTTCGCCGGGGATGTTGACCAGGATGGCGGTGGTCGAGCCGCCATATTGCGCGCCGTAATAGATGCCGGCGAGCATGATCAGGGCGCCGACCGGGTCGAGCCCGAAGGTGATCGGCAGCAGGATGGCGATGGTGGCGATCGGGCCGACGCCCGGCAGAACGCCGATCAGCGTGCCGACGAGACAGCCGGCGAAGCACAAAGCGAGGTTCTGGAGCGACAGCGCGACGCCAAAGCCGAGAGCGAGATTGGAGAACATATCCACGGCGTCAGATTCCCAGCAGCCAGGGTGCGAGCGGGATCGGCAGCGACAGCGCGTATTTGAACAGCAGCGCGCAGGCCGTGCTCATCGCCACCGCGAAGATCACCAGTTCTTTGGGCCGGAAATCGTCGGCCGCCAGACCCGAGATCAGGATGACCAGCGGGCCGGCCACGGCCAGGCCGAGCTGCGGCACATGGATCGGTCCGAAGTCGAAGCCGCGAATGCACAGCGCGAAGACGCAAGCCGCACCCAGGACGAAGAAGACACCGCGCCAGGACCAGCCCGACAAGGCCTCGCCATGGAAGCGCAGGCTCGACAGCACCAGCAGCGCGCCGAGGCCCGCGCAGATCACCGCGAAGGACTTCGGCAGCATGCCCGGCCCGAGCTGGCGCAGCGTGCCCATGGGGAGCTCCCAGGACATGATGATGGCGATCGCCGCGAGCAGGATCATGAACAGCCCTGCCGCCAGATCCTGGGTGGACCGGACGCGAATGCCCTGTGCCCTTTCGATTTGGTTCAAACTCATCAGGCTCCTCCGACTGACGACCCGACGAGGCGGGCCGCACGTTTCAGCTTCGTGGCGGGAATGGCGAATGGCAGGACATGGCGTTCGTCGATCAGGGTGACGCTCTCGCGCAGGATCGCGAGGAAATCGTCGCGGGGGCCGAGCCGCTGCTGCGGCCGCCAGGCGATGCCGACGAGCGCGCCGGGCGGCGGCGGATCGAGCAGGGCGCCGCGCAGGCGCCGCATCGCCACGCCCGGAAAGCTCAGCCGCGAGACCCAGTCCGGCGCCAGCGCCATGCCGAGCCCGGCCGCGACGGCCGACATCATCGCCGGCTTCTCCGTCGCCTCGATGCTGACATTGGGCACGGTGCCCACGCTCTCGAAATAGGCCATCACCAGATCATAGGCGAAGGGCCGGATCCGCTTGGAGGGTACGACGAAGGGCTGGCCGACGAGATCCTGCATCGTCAGGTGCTCGTGCGCCGCCAGCGGATGCGTCTCGTTCAGCACCACGATCGGACGTTCGACGCGCAGCACCTCGAACGCGCAGTCGGTCGGCTTGCGCGGCGGCCGGGTCAAGGCGAGGTCGAGCTTGCCGGCCTCCAGCATCTGGATGAGGGGGGCCGTCATCGCCTCGACGAATTTGATCTCGACGCCGGGATAGCGCTCGCGGAAGGCGACCAGAGCCTCGGGCACGAAGCTCGACGAGGCGGCATCGATCGCCCCGATCCTCAACACCTTGCCCGACGCGAGCGAGGCCTCGCGCACGGCCCGCGAGGCGTGCTCCATCCGGGCGAGGATGCCCTTGGCTTCTTCGAGCATGATCAGGCCGGCACGGGTCAGCGCCACCTGCCGGGTGGTGCGGGTCAGCAGGACGCAGCCGAGCTCTTCCTCGAGCGTACTGATCTGCCGGGAAAGGGCTGGAGGCGCGAGACCGAGCCGCTCGGCCGCTCGGCCGAAATGAAGCTCCTCCGCCACCGCGATGAAACATCGCAGTTGCCGAACATCCATGGTGTTCCTCTGATCCCCTCTGGCGTATCGTTGGCTCGATATCTTCCAGTCGTCACCGTGAAGCCGATAGCGGCTCAGGCCGCGAAAGCGACCCTAGAACAATTCATAATTTTTTGGCAACAAACCTCGGCGCGATCGATGGGGATCGCGGCCGTCAGGTCGCGCTGGCCGCTTGCCTCCGCCGGAACAGCCGCCCGTCGATCAGGGCGAGCCCCGCGAAGATCGCAGCCATGCCGGCGAAATGGCGCGGCAGCAGGCTCTCGCCGAGAAGCCCGACGCCGAGCAGGATGGCGCTGACCGGAATCAGGAAGGTCACCAGCATCACATTCGTCGCACCCGCGCGCCGCATGATCTCGAAGAAGATCACATAGGCCAGCGCCGTCGAGATGAGCGCGAGACCGACAAGCGCGCCCGCCGCCTGCCAGCTCGGCACCGGCAAGGCCCAGGGCGGCGCGAAGGCGAGGACGATCGGCAGCATCATGAGGCTGGTGGCGCTGAGCTGCCCCGTCGCCGTGACCAGCGGCGGCAGCTCCCGGAAGCGGCGGCCATAGAGGCCCGAGAAGCCATAGGAAAGCGCCGCGCCGAGGCCGGCGAGCTGCGCCAGCAGCGAGTCGCCGAAGCCCGACACGGCGTCCGGCCCCATCAGGATGGCGACGCCGCACAGGCCCGCGAGCACGCCACCTATCTTTAGAGGCGTCGCCCGCTCGTTGCGGCCGAAGACATGCGCCACGACCACGCCGAAGACCGGCGTGGTCGCGTTCAGGATGGCGGAGAGCCCGCTCGGCAGCTGCGTCTGGCTCCAGAAGATCAGGCAGAACGGGATCAGGTTGTTGAGCAGCCCCATGCCGAAGAAGGAGCGCCACATCGCGCCGCCCACGGCGAGGTCGAGGCCCCGCGCGCGCAGCACGAGATAGAGCGCCCCGGCCGCCAGCGCGCAGCGCGCCTGCACCACCATCAGCGGCGGCCATTCGCCGACGGCGATCTTGCCGAAGAAGAACGATCCGCCCCAGAGCACCGAGAGCAGCAGCAGGAGAAGCCACTCGCGAAGGCCCATCGCAGGGGTGGTGGAGGATATGGAGGCCATCGCACAGACCTAGATTCGATGACGGCGGAGACTCCACCGTTCGCCGGCTGTTAGACCGGGTCGCAGACCGGCGCCACCCGATTTCCACGCCGTCGCGCGGCGACGCGTCTCGGATGCTTCCAATCAATCGCGTTGACCTTGACAGGCGCTTTCGCGGCATCGCATCGATTATATTCCAACTCGACTGGATAAATCCGAGAAATGACGGTCTCGTTCTACACAGTCGCGTCTGGCGAACAGCTGTATCGCATTGCCCGAAATCACTACGGCGCGGCGTCCTTCCGCAAAGACAGGGAAGTGATCATCGGCCTCATTCGCGGCAACAATCCTTGGCTGACCGACATCGACAAGATCCGCCCGGGGCAGGTGATCATGCTTCCGAGCATGAACACGAGCGGGAGCTGCCCGGTCACGATTGTCGCGAACGCGGCCACGATCTCGCGGGGAATCCTGAGGAAGGACGACGCCACCAAGCAATGTCTGAAGACGATCAATACCGAAGACGCGTTTGACTACGTTTCATCCGGAGCAAGTGGGTTCGTCGACCTTGTCGAAAAAAGAATGCGGGAGGCGGGTCCCAGAATTATTGATGTTACTAGGCAATATTCCCAGTTGAAAGGTGGAAAAATTACGAAAGGACAATACGATTACAGGCGGCGTGTTTCTCTGGCCAGCGCGACCAAGGAAATGGGCGTACTACGAAAATTGGTTTATCCTGACCGCAAGCTGAATGAAGTCATTCGCATCAAGCCACACGCGACCAACCGCGCCGCGTCGATCCTCAAAGAGGTCGATAAGATCGAGCGTATCACCAAAGTCGCGAAATACGGCGGGGTCGTGCTCAAGGTCGTCGATCTCGGCACGACCTATCTTGAATATAAGGCGGCCGAGACGCGCGAAGAGCGTATCGGCGTGCTCGTGGATTGGGCAGGCGAGACGGCCGGAGGCGCGATCGGCACTGTCGTAGGCGTTGGCTTGGCCACGATGGTGCTGGCAACCCCCTTCGGCTGGGTGGGCGTCGCGATTGCGATCGGCATGTCAGCAACGGGCACCTATGTCGGCGGGCGTGCTGCCGAACTCGTCAAGGAAGACCTGCTCTTCGACGAGAACGGCGAGCGCGTGGACTGCACCTCCGACAGGCAGCTCAGAAGCCTGTTCTGAGCTGCCTTATCGAGGTCAGGCCGCCTCCGCGTCCCGTGCCTGCCACATCGCCTTGAAGGCGGGGCGGGCATGGCAGGCATCGAGCCAGGCTTTGACATGCGGCGCCGCCTCGAACAGGGACGTCGCCGGCTTGGCGTAGCGGATGATCTCGGCGACGTTGATGTCGGCGACGGTGAAGCGGCCGCCCATGACGAAGCCGCCGCCCTCGGCCAGCACCTTGTCGAGCACCGCGAAGGGGCCGGGCAGGGCCGCCAGCGCCGCCTCGACCAGCTCTGGCTTGCGCTTCTCCGGCGGGTAGGCCGCCATGTGATACTGGATGTTCAGCGCATGGGGCTCGACAGCGGTCGCGGCCCAGAGCGACCACATCACCGTCAGGCCCTCTTCCTGGGCGTCCTTCGGGGCGAGCGGCCCGCCATGCTTGCGGGCGAGATAGAGGTTGATCGCCAGCGACTCCTGCAGCCTGAAGCCGCCGTCGTCGATCGCGGGGATCTGCCCCTTCGGATTGACGGCGAGGAAGTCGGGGCTCTGCGTGTGCAGCGGTGCGCCGGCTGCGTTGGGGTCGGGCAGGCGGTAGACCTGGATCACCGGCACATGGGTGAAGGCCAGCCCCATTTCGTTGGCAAGCCAGATGTTGCGCGAGGCGCGCGAGCGGTAGCAGCCATAGATCGTCAGTGTCATGGGAAGGCGGCCTTTGCGGACAGGGGGCGACGGGTCCTGTCGTTACAGGAGAGACCGTCGTTGCGCATCAGTCCGAAAAGAATATCTATCCTGCGAGAACGCGCTGCGGTGGGAAAGTGATCTCCACCAGCGTGCCTTCCTTCTTGACGCTGGTGATCGACATCGCGGCCCGGTTCGCCTCGACCAGCGCCTTGGTCAGGGGTAGGCCGAGCCCGGTGCCGCCGGCACGGCGCGTCGTCGGCACCTGCCGGAACGGTTCGAGCGCCAGCGCGATCTCGCTGTCGTCCATGCCGATGCCGGTATCGCGCACCCGCAGGATCGCCTCGCCCTGGTCGCCGAGCGCCGTCGAGATGATGACCTGTCCGCCCGGATCGGTGAACTTCACGGCGTTCGACAGCAGGTTGATCACGATCTGCCGGATCGAGCGCTCGTCGGCCACGACCGGCGGCAGCTTCGGCGAGAGACCCGAGCGCAGCACGACGCGGCCGCGCTGCGCCTCCGGCTGCAGCAGGCTGACAGCCGACAGCGCGATCTCGTTCAGGTTGACGCTGACGAAGTCGAGATCGAGCTTGCCGGCCTCGATCTTGGCGAGGTCGAGCAGGTCGTTGACCAAGCTGATGACGTAGCCGCCCGACTGGTGGATGTCGCGCAGGTATTCCTTGTAGCGCTCGTTGGCGATCGGCCCGAAGCGCTCCTCCGCCATCACCTCGGCAAAGCCGATGATCGCATTCAGCGGCGTGCGGATCTCGTGGCTGATCTTGGCGAGCACGTCGGATTTCTGCGCGCTCGCCTTCTCGGCTGTCTTGCGCGCCTCGACCAGCTCGCCCTCGGTCTTCTTCCAGGCGGTGATGTCGCGCAGCACGGCGCAGAAGCGGCGCTCCGCCCCCTCGGCGATCTGGCCCATGGTCATGAACAGCGGGATCTTGCCGCCTTGCCGGACGCGGCCGACGACCTCGCGGCCATCGTTCATCACCGAGGCGACGCCGCCGCCCTTGAGCCCTTCGAGATAGTCCAGCGCCGGCGCATGGCTCTCGGCCGCGAAGAGCAGCGTGAACAGCTCGCCCGTGACCTCGCGCTGGTCGTAGCCGAACAGCGCCTCGGCCGTCTTGTTGAGCGAGAGGATGCGGCCGCGGTCATCGACGGTGACGACGCCGTCCGTCGCCGTGTCGAGCATGGCGACGAGTTCGTTGATCCGCGCATCGCGGACGCCGGCATCGAGCCTGAGCGCCTCGACGCGCGCCGCGCTCTCGCGGTCCTCGGCCTCGAACTCGGCCGCGAGCTCGGCGTCTTCGGCCTCCTCCGGCGTCAGGATCTTGACCTCGCCGCCGCCATCCGGGTGGCGGAAGGCCATCAGCGTGGCCGGCTCGCCCTGCCAGGCGACGCTGGAGAGGACTGCATCGACGCTGATGAGATGGCCGAGCCGGTCGATCAGGATCATGCTGCCGCCATCGGTGCGGGTCGCTTCCTTGATCAGGCGGCTGACGCCGCCGCCGGCCGCCAGATCGTCGAGATCGGCGTAGTCCAGAAGGTCGAGCAGCGTCCGGTTGGCGTAGAGCGCCTCGTCGCCGCGGTTGACCAGCACTGCGATCGGCAGCTTGTCGAGCACGTCGGCATGGGAGTTGGGCAGGCGCGGCCTCGTGGCGCCGGCAGCACCCTCGGCATCGGTCCGGGGCTGCGGTGCCTCGGCGGAGAGGCCGGTCTCCCCGTCCTTCAACCGCAGCGGCGCCACCGGCGGCAGCCGTGGGGTCACGGCCTCGTCGTCGCCGGCGATCCGCGCGCCCAGCGCCTTGGCGATCTCGCGGAAGGCGTTGCGCTCGGCCTTGCTCAGATTGGCCTTCGAGGGTTCGAGCACGGGCCGCACCGAAGCGAGATGCCCGTTGCGCAGCGGCACGATGTTGGCGGCGGAGGCGGCAGGCTCCGGGACGATCGCTGCAGGCGTGGCGGGCTGTTCCACGGCGTCGGCATCGACATCGGGCGGCGCGATCGCTTCGGCCGCGGGCTGGTCCTCGGGCTCTGCCCCGGCCGGCTCGTTCTGGGGCTGGGGCGAGGCTGCATCCTGCGCCGCCGCGACGACGGCGGCATCGAGGGCCTCGACCATCGCCGCCTCGGGCAGGGGCTCGACAGCCGTGTCGGCGGCATCGCTGCCGATCTCGGGCCGATTCGCAGCTGGGGCGTCTCGGGAAGCGTGCGCGTCGTCGCCGGCTGCGGCATCGGTCGTATCGATCGCCTCGTCCGTCGGCAGCGGGAAAGGCTCGCGAGCGTCGGGACGCACCAGGCCGAAACCGCGGAAACCCGCGACCTGTCGCGCCGCGTCGAGCACCGGCACGCCGGACAGTTCGACACGCGCGCCTTCGCCGGGCGTCGCCGTCCGCCACAAGACCTCGTGACCGCTCCAGGTGGCACCGCCCGCCAGTCGCGCCAGCAATGCGCCGCTGCGGTCAATCACGGCAGAGCCGATCAATTCGGCCCAGTGGCGACCGGGGAGCGCGGCAGCCGCCTCCGGGCCGACGAGATCGGCCATATTGGGCGACAGGCTCGTCAACCGCCCGGCGGCGTCGCTCTGCCAGAGGAAACGGATCGTGCCGCGGATGGGCGCAGCGGGGGCGCTATCGCGGGGCTCCGGCACGGGCGCCGGCGCGGCAACGCTGCTGGCGGGAATCGATTCGGTCACGGCCGGCGGAACGACGACGCCGAGACGCCGCAGTTCGGCCGCCTGCACGGCGATCGCAAGCACGGATTCGCCATCGCCATTGGCGATCAGCTTGCAGCCGCAGGTGACGAGCGTGGCTGCGAATCCGGACGTCAGCCGCAGCCGCTCCAGCCGCACACCTTCGCGGGAGGCGAGGCCGCCTGCGAGCAGCGCGAAACGCTGGCGCGTCGCGGCGGGAAGGGCGGCGCTTCCGGCGTCGCCACCGAGCAGGGCATGGCCGGCGGCATTGGCGAAACCCGCCCGCTCGGCGCCATGGTCCCAGAGCAGCAGCGCGCCGCCGGCCGCGAAGGCGGCGAGATTGGCATCCCGCGCTGCCGCCGCACCCAATCGCGCCCAGTCCTGTCCGGCTTCGCTCATGCCTGCCCGCTGTTGGTTCGCGCCATCATGGTCCGCGCCAATATGGCTAACAAACACTTAATAGCGGCCAAATCCCTGCAAAGCCATGCAGCGTTCCGGGCCGTCCCCGCCTGCGTCGAAACAGCGTTAACGCGAGCCGCCGTTCAAGCTATGATTGTCATCGCAGCGCAACAATGATATTGCACTGCACAATAATCAGGCGACGCGAATAATCAGGCAATGCGTGGCCGCGAGACGCCCAAGGCGGATGGCCGGCATAGCTGGCCCAGACAGGAGGATGACCCGATGGCAGCCAAGACCCCTTACGAAGTCCCCACCGAAATGCGCGAATTCGCCGAGCGCAGCGTCGAGCAGGCCCGCAAGGCCTTCGACGGCTTCATCGGCGCGGCCCATAAGGCCGTCGATACGGCCCATGGCTCGGCCGAAACCGCGCGCTTCAACACGCAGGACGCCGCCCGCAAGGCGATCTCCTACGCCGAGACCAATGTCGCGGCGGCTTTCGATCTTGCCCAGAAGCTGGTGCAGTCGAAGGACCTGACCGAGGTGATGACGCACCAGTCCGAGTTCATGAAGGCGCAGATGGCCGCGCTCCAGACGCAGTTCAAGGAGATCGGCGCGGCGGCGCAGGAGGTCGCGGCAAAGGCAGCCGAGACGGTGACGAAGGCCGCCAAGCCGAAGTGATCTCGCACCGCCAGCTCATCCTGGCGGAAGCAACAGTGACGGAACGGGCCGCTGCGAGAGCGGTCCGTGCGAAGTGATTGCGCCGATCTGATCATCCGGACAGCGCCGGCGCGCCCCATGACGAGCGGAAGACCGGACAAGCCCGTTCGGTCGACCGCTGCAGCGCCGAAGGAGAACCGCGATGGTCAAGCCTGCTCCCACCCGGACCAAATCCAAGGCCCCGATCAGCCTTTCTCCGGTCAAGGCGCTCTCCGGCGCCATGCCGG
Organism: Bosea sp. 124; assembly: GCF_003046175.1. NCBI lineage: Bacteria > Pseudomonadati > Pseudomonadota > Alphaproteobacteria > Hyphomicrobiales > Alloboseaceae > Allobosea > Allobosea sp. 124. Next base: position 448,059 of record NZ_PZZM01000001.1, on the reverse strand, counting down.
CCGAGCCGATCAAGCCGGCTGTCAGCGCGCCGCTGCCGAAGCCGCCCGTCGCGGCGACACCCGCGGTTGCGCCGGCCCCGGCGCCCAAGCCGCCAGAAGCCAAGCCGACTGCGGTTAAACCGCCAGAAGTCAAGCCGGCTGAGGTCAAGCCGCACGTTGCGGTGGTTCCCCCCGCTGCATCGGCCGTGGCGCCCAAGCCGCCTGAGGCCAAGCCGTTTGAAGCCAAGCCACCTGAGGCCAAGCCGCTCGCCGTCAAGGCGCCGGAGGCGAAGCCCGCCGCCCTCGCGGCGACCACCCCCGTTCCGCCTGCGCCTCTGGCCGCCAAGCCAGTCGAGCCGAAGCCTGCGGCCAAGCCACCCGCTGCGAAGCAGGCGGCGCGATCGATCAAGCCGAAGGCCGAATCGCGGGTTGCCTCGGCGAAGGTCCGCATCGAGAAGCCTGCGCCGGCTGCCAAGCCAGTCGCCGCCGCCAAGCCTGTTGCCACTCCCAAACCTGTTGCTGCGCCCAAACTTGCTGCCACGGCCAAGCCCGCTGCCGTGAAGCCTGCGCTTGCGGCTGTCGCCGCGCCGGTTTCGAGCGAAGCCGTTGCGAAGGCCGTGGTTGCCCCCGTCAAGGCGGTCGCTCAGGTCGCCGAGGCCGTCGTCAAGGCGGCCGCGCCGGTCCAGGCCAAGGCGGCGCCCTCGCTGATCACGACGCCGCTGCCGCGCCCGCCCGAATTCGCCGCGATCACCTCGGCGACCGTGATGACGCAGACCCTGGTGATGGCGAAAGCCTTCGGCGCCCTCCAGGCCAAGATGCTGGACCATGCCTGCGCCGAGCTGAAGGCTACCCTCGGCGATGCAGAGACGTTGGCGCGCACCGACAGCGCCGCCGATGCCGTCGCGCTGCAGGCCAAGGCTGTGCGCCGCTCCTACGAATCCTACGCCGACCATCTCAAGGAGCTGGCGCGGATCGCCAGCAAGGCGCTGGGCAAGGACTGAAGCGGGGACTTGAAGGGACGCGATCGCGGGCCGCGCCGAATTGTCCGGCAAAACCCGCAATTCCCCGGTTGCAATCGCGTGGCGTCGGTTCTAGGTTCCGCGCCGCCGCCGATCACGCGAAAGCGACCGATCGCCAAGCGCCGGGTGCGGGCAGCCATAGCTCAGTTGGTTAGAGCGCTAGATTGTGGATCTAGAGGTCCCCCGTTCAAGCCGGGGTGGCTGTACCACCCGTCCCCCAGCCGCAGATGCCGTCATGCCGCCGTCTCTTTGCCGGCGCGGCGGACTGTCCGGCCCTTGAAGCCGCTCCCGGCCTTCGCCATATCTGGATCAAGCGGAAGGGCTTCGCCTTTCGCCCGCGGGGTGCTGCGCTGGCGGGCCTCGGTCGATAGGGAGCGCTCTTCGGGGGCTCCGGCAAGGCAGGGCAAGGTCCTGGGAATGACGCGTACGCCAAGTCTGTCGCATCCGTTTCTGCTCGGCTTCGATGATATTGAACGAGCGCTGGACCGGGTCGCCAAAGGCGCCAGCGAGGGGTACCCGCCCTACAACATCGAGCGCCTGCCGCGTTCGGACGACGAGCCGGACCGGCTCCGGATCACCCTCGCAGTGGCAGGCTTCTCGCGCGAACAGCTCGAGATCACGCTCGAAGAGAACCAGCTCACCATTCGTGGCCGCCAGAGCGACGACAAGAGCCGGCAGTTCCTGCATCGCGGCATCGCCGCCCGTCAGTTCCAGCGCAGCTTCCTGCTCGCGGAAGGGATGCAGGTGCTGGGGGCCGATCTGTCGAACGGTCTGCTGGCGATCGATCTGGTGCGGCCGGAACCGGAGAGGCTCATCCGGCGTATCGATATCATGAGCCGCGATTAGAGAGCCTGGAAGGATGCGAGCGCGGTTTTTGCATCCGTTCATAATTGCAGTCGTATCTTGATAACCGCACTCGCACTGCTCTGAAGGAGGGCGCGATGAACGAAGACAGGACGATGATCCAGACGAACCCCCTGACCCAAGCCGAGTTTGCGGCGCTGGGCACGGGCCAGGTCGCCTATCTCAAGCCGATGACCTCCGACGAGCTGCTGCGGATTTTCCCGCAGGCTCCGGAGATTCAGTCCGGGTTGCAGCTCTTCGCGCTGCTCTCGGCCGATGGCGCTCCGATCCTGGTGACGGATTCCCGCGAGGCGGCCACCGCCAACGCCTGGGAGCATGATCTGCGGATGGTCAGCGTCCACTGACGCCGATTAAGGCGCGGTCGCGAGCCCCGCGACCGCCGCCTGCAGGCGCAGGATGTCCTGCGCCGTCGAGAGGCGGTGATCGCCGTCCTTGACCAGCGTCAGCACGACCGGGTCGCCGCTGAGATGCTCGACCAGCCTGAGCGCATGCCGCCAGGGCACGTCGGGGTCCTGCATGCCCTGCAGGATATGGACGGGGCAGCCCGTCCGGATCTCCCCGCCGAACATCAGATGCCTGCGGCCGTCCTCGATCAGCGCCCGCGTGATCGGGGTCGGCTCCGGCGAATATTCCGACGGCCGCATCCAGACGCCATCGCGCATGATCGTCTGGCGAATGGCTTCGGGCATCTGCGCCCACATCAGCTCTTCCGAGAAATCGACGGCGGGTGCGATCAGCACCAGGCCGGCCGGGGCGAGCGCGGTGCCGAGCAGGCGCCTCGCCGCCAGCAGGGCGATCCAGCCCCCCATCGAGGAGCCAACCAGGATCGGCGGCTGCTGGCAGCGGGCGGCGATCACGGTCAGGGCGTCGTCTAGCCAGTGCGACAGGGTCCAGCGCGCGAAATCCCGGCCGTGCTCGCCGGGTTCCGCGCTCTCGCCATGCCCGGCATAGTCGAAGCGGATGAAAGCCCGCCTGGCCTCGGCGGCCCACTGCGCCAGCGCTTCGGCTTTGGTCGCGCGCATGTCGGAGCGGAAGCCGCCGAGCCAGACCACCGGCGCAGCCGTTCCATCCTGCGTCAGGACGGCGAGACGGCGGCGTTCCGCGCCATCGCCGACCTCCAGCCATTGCGGGGCGTCTCGCTCCAACTCAAATCTCCTGTGACGAATCGGCGTCGGGGGGCGAATATTGGCTGCCCGTTTCGGCCGCGGGCGGGCATACTCGCCCAACCCTTAAAGCGGCGCAGCCATTCCCGCGCAACTGAAGGCCACGCGGCGTCCTCGCGTAAACCGAAAGCGTTGTTCCAGAACGGTGAGTATGTCTTTTCAGCCAGGCGCGCATCTCTCGCTGCCGTCGACCGAGGCCCATCCGCTCGTCGGGCGGACGATCCTGCAGATCATTCCCGATCTTGAGGCGGGCGGCGCCGAGCGCACGGCGGTCGATATCGCCAAGGGCCTCACCGATGTCGGCGCCCGTGCCCTGGTCGCGACCGAGGGCGGCAGGCTCGTGGCCGAACTCCAGGCCAAGGGCGGCGTCTGGCTGCCTTTCCCGGCCGCCTCGAAGAACCCGCTCGCCATGGCGCTGAATGTGCGCAAGCTGGTGCTGCTCTGCCGGCACGAGGGCGTCGAGCTGATCCATGCCCGCTCGCGTGCCCCGGCCTGGGTCGGCCTCGCGGCGGCCCGCCTGCTCAAGCTGCCCTTCGTCACCACCTATCACGGCTCCTATGCCAGCCGCTCGGCCGTGAAGACGCTCTACAATTCGGTGATGGCGCGCGGTGACGTCGTGATCGCCAATTCGGCCTACACCGCCGAACTGATCCTGGCGAAGCACGGTTTCGCGCGCGATCGCATCCGCGTGGTCAACCGGGGTACCGATTTCTCGACCTTCGCGCCGCAGGCGGTGGGGCCGGAACGGATTCAGGCGCTGCGCCGGGCCTGGGGCATCGAGCCGCATCAGCGCATCGTGCTGCTGCCGGGCCGCCTGACCAACTGGAAGGGCCAGCGCGTCCTGATCGAGGCCGCCCGCATCCTGCGCGATGCCGGCGACACCGACACCGCCTTCATTCTCGCCGGCGATCCCCAGGGCCGCGAGGGCTATGTCAGGGAACTCGACCAGCTCATCGCCAAGGCCGGGCTGGAAGGCCGCGTCAAGCGGGTCGGCCATTGCGCCGACATGCCGGCCGCGCTGCTCGCAGCCTCGGTCGTCGCGGTGCCCTCGACGGAGCCGGAAGCCTTCGGGCGGGTCGCGGTCGAGGCGCAGGCGATGGGGACCCCTGTCGTCGTCTCGGATCTCGGCGCGGTTCCCGAGACCGTGCTGGCGCCGCCGCAGACCAGCCCCGCCGAACGCACCGGCTGGCGGGTCGAGCCGGGCAACGCCGCGGCGCTGGCCGCCGCGCTCGAAGGCGCGCTGAGCTTGCGTCCCTCGGCACGCGACAATCTCGCCCTGCGCGCGCGCCGGCATGTCGAGTGCCATTTTTCGCTCGAGACGATGGTCAGTGATACGCTGGACGTCTATTGCGCGCTGCTCGGGCGCTAACCACCTATCGTTTCGCCCTCGTCCATTGACAACGCGCATCTTTGTGCAATGTGTCTGCTCACGGGCGCCAGAAGCGCCAGTCACAGGAGAATACAGCCATTCGTCGTCCTTTCCGTGCTGCCCCGACCCCGACCAAAGACGGTCCGCGCTCGAACCGCGACATCCGCGGCGTCCGCGACGTCCAGCTCATTGACGATACCGGCGCCAACCGTGGCGTGGTGTCGTTCTTCGAGGCGTTGAAGATTGCCGAGGATGCCGGTCTCGATCTGGTCGAGATCGCCCCCAATTCCGAGCCGCCGGTCTGCAAGATTCTCGACTACGGACGCTTCCGCTTCCTGGAGCAGAAGAAGGCCGCCGAGGCGCGCAAGAAGCAGCGCACCATCGAGATCAAGGAGATCAAGCTGCGTCCGGGCATCGACAAGCATGACTACGACGTCAAGATGAAGGCCATGCTCGGCTTCTTCGAGGAGGGCGACAAGGTCAAGGTGACCCTGCGCTTCCGCGGCCGCGAGATGGCCCACCAGGATCTCGGCGTGAAGGTGCTCGAGCGCGTCAAGGCGGATCTGGCCGAGATGGCGAAGGTCGAGAGCGACTGGCAGCTCGAAGGCCGCCAGATGGTCATGGTTCTGGCGCCGAGATAAGTCTGGCGCCGAAATAGGCATCCGCCGATCGCGTCATGCGATTTGCATCAGGCCCGGCCCCAGCGCCGGGCCTTGTCATGTCCGCCGCAGCGATGCTTGGCTTTGTGCTCCATCCCTCGACCCGCGAGCGCCGTTCTTCATGACCCAGCCCAGCATCACCAGCCAGCGCCGCGATCTCGCCGCCGCTCTCCGCCTCGCCGCGAAATTCGAGCTGAACGAGGGCATCTGCAACCACTTCTCCGTGGCGCTGCCGGACGGCCCTGATGGCAAGCCGCGCTACCTGATCAACCCCTATGGTGTGCACTGGTCGGAGATGAAGCCGTCCGACCTGCTGCTGATCGACGATCGCGGCCAGGTTCTGGAAGGGGAGGGCGAGGTCGAGGCCACCGCCCGCAACATCCATGTCGCCGCCCACAAGGCCAATCCGCGCCACGTCGCCGTGCTGCACGTCCACATGCCCTATGCCACGGCGCTGACCATGGTCGAGGGCGTCAGGCTGGAGATGGCGCACCAGACCGCCTGCCGCTTCCATGGCCGCACCCTCTATGTCGACCATTTCGGCGGTCTGGCGCTCGACGAGAGCGAGGGCGAGGCCATCGTCGCGGCGAGCAAGGGCAAGACCGATGGCGGTGCGGACATCGTCTTCCTCGCCCATCACGGCGTCACCATCGGCGGGCCTTCCGTCGCGGTGGCCTTCGACGATCTCTATTTCCTCGAGCGCGCCTGCCGGCAGCAGGTGCTCGCCATGTCGACCGGGAAGCCGCTGAAGCTGATCCCGGCGCCGGAGATCGAGGCGACCGCGCGCGAATGGCGCCAGGTGCTGGTGCACCAGTCGGAGATGCATTTCGCGGCGCTGAAGCGGATCGAGGGCGTCTGAGCCACCGCTCACAGCCCGTGCTCGATCACGACGAGCCCATGCAGACGCCGGCGCCGGAGCGCGACGCTTGCATGGGCGCGTTCGTCACCTGATCGGATGCGGATATTGCAGCCCGCCCCTCGAGGCGAGGTCGTTCAGGCCGCGCTTGAGCTGCAGGCGCGAGCCCATGCCGACATTGCGCTCGAAGCTCTCGCCGTAATTCCCGACATGCTTGACGATGCGATAGGCCCAGTCATTGGTCAGGCCGAGCCCCTCGCCGAACTTGCCCTCGACGCCGAGCAGGCGTTTCACCTCGGGGTTGGGCGACTTCAGCATCTCGTCGACATTGGCCTTGGTGACGCCGAACTCCTCGGCGTTCAGCATGGCGTAGTGAGCCCATTTCACCAGTGCAAACCAGCTCTCGTCGCCACGCTTGACGGCCGGCCCCAGCGGCTCGCGCGAGATCAGGGTCGGCAGGATGGTGAAGTCGTCCGGCTTGGAGAATTTCAGCCGCTCGGCTGCGAGCCCCGAGGAGTCGGTGGTGAAGGCGTCGCAGCGGCCCGCCTCCAGCGCCTTGACACCCTCCTCATTGGTGGAGAAGCCGATGACCTCGTATTTCAGGTTGTTGGAGCGAAAGAAGTCGGCGAGGTTGAGCTCGGTCGTGGTGCCCTGCGTCACGCAGATCGAGGCGCCGTTCAGCCCCTTCGCCTCGGTGACGCCGAGGGCCTTCTTCACCATGAAGCCCTGGCCGTCGAAGTAATTGATGATCGGCCAGGACATGCCCTGAGAGGTGTCGCGCGACATCGTGTAGGTGGCGTTGCGGGCGAGCATGTCGACCTCGCCGGCCTGCACCACGACGAAGCGCATCTGCGGTGTCGTCGGCACGAACTTGATCTTGTTGGGATCGTTGAAGATCGCGGCCGCGACGGCGCGGCACATGTCGATGTCGAGTCCGTCCCAGCGGCCGTCGGGGCCTTGCAGGCCGAAGCCCGGCAAGGCGATGTGGTTGCCGCAGATCAGCTCGCCGCGCGCCTTGACGCGGTCGAGCGTGCTGGTCTGCGCATGGGCGCCGCTGGCAAGCGTCGTCACGGCGAGGCTCAGGCAGGCGCCGGCCAGCCCGTGTTTCAACGCGCCGGTCAGCCAATGTTTCGATGTCATGGATAGTCCCCTGTTTTTGATTTTGAGAGATTTCGCGGCGCGCTAGCGCGCATCCGCGATCGCGGCATCGACGGCTTCTCCGAGCCGTTCGACGATCGTGTCCATCACCGCAGCGTCGGCGATGAAGGGGGGTGCCAGCAGCACATGGTCGCCGGAGACGCCGTCTGCCGTTCCGCCCATCGGATAGACCAGCAGCCCGCGCGCCATCGCCGACTGCTTGACCCTGGCGTTGAGCTTCAGGCTGGCGTCGAACGGCGTCTTCGAGGCGCGGTCGGCGACAAGTTCGATGCCCCAGAAATGGCCGCGCCCGCGCACGTCGCCGACATGGTGGTGGTTGCCGAAGCGCTCCTTCAGCCGGCGTTCGAGATGGCCGCCCTGTAGACGCACATTGGCGAGGAGATCGTCGCGCTCGATCACCTTTTGCACGGCGAGCGCCGTGGCGCAGGCCAGCGGGTGGCCGTTATAGGTCTGGCTGTGCGGAAAGGCGCCCGAGCCCTGCCGTATCGCCTCGACGATCCGGCCTGAGACCAGCATGGCACCGATCGGCGCATAGCCGGCACCCAGCCCCTTGGCGATGGCCATCAGGTCGGGCGCGATGCCTTCCTGCTCGCACGCATGCAGGCTGCCGGTCCGGCCCATGCCGCACATCACCTCGTCGAGGATCAGCAGCACGCCATGGCGGTCGCAGATCTCGCGGATGCGCCGAAAATAGCCGGGCGCGGGCGGCACGGCACCCAGCGTCGCGCCGACGATCGTCTCGGCGACGAAGGCAGCCACGGTGTCCGGCCCGAGTTCGAGGATCTTGGCCTCCAGCTCGCCGGCCATGCGCAGCCCGTAGGCTTCTGGCGTCTCGTCCGCGTGCTGGCCGCGATAGCCGTAGCAGGGCGCGATATGGTGGCCGTCGAGCAGCATCTCCTTGAACGGCGCGCGGTCTTTCATCCGCCCTCCGACCGAGAGCGCCCCGACCGTGATGCCGTGATAGCTCTGGCGGCGCGAGATGAAGTTGGTCCGGCGGGCCCGGCCCGTCTCGACGAAGTAATGTCGCGCCAGCTTCAGGCAGGCCTCGATCGCCTCCGAGCCGCTGCTGCAGACGAAGACGTTGCTCAGCCCCTTCGGCGCCCGGGCGATGAGGTGGTCGGCCAGTTCCTCGGCCGGGGCCGAGGTGAAGAAGCTGGTATGGGCATAGGCCAGCTTGTCGATCTGGGCATGCATCGCCGCGATGATGTCGGGATGGCCATGGCCGAGGCAGGACACGGCGGCCCCGCCGCTGGCGTCGATATAGCTCCTGCCGTCGGCATCGATCAGGGTGACACCCTTGCCGCCGACGGCGACGGGGTAGGTGCCGTTCACGCTGCGGTGAAGCAGATGGCTCATGCGGGTCTCCGTTTCGTGCGGCGTGGGTTCTCGAAGGTCGAGAAGGCGTCGAGCTGAGCCTCGGATGCGGCGATGGCGTCGAGCGCCGGCTGGCCGCGCCGCGCCGTCATCAGTGCCGCGAGGCATTCGACCGCGGCGAAGGCCGGCGTCATCGTATGGAAGAAGGAGGGCGTCTCGGTGCGCACCAGAACGAGCTCGTCGGCGAGGGCGGCGAGCGGCGAATGCGCGCTGTCGGTCAGCGCGACGATGGTCGCGCCCCGGTCGCGGGCATGGGCGGCGGCCCGGACGGTGAGGCGGGTATAGGGCGAGACGGAGACGACGAAGAGCACATCGCCCGGGCCGATCCTGCGAAGCGCGTCGATGCCGCGCCCGCCGGCTCCGTCGGCCAACGTTGAGTCGGCGCCGATCAGCGCACGGATGTAGTCGAGCATGTAGGCGGCCGGAAAGGCCGAGCGCAGGCCGAAGCAGAAGACGCTGCGCGCCTCCGCCAGCCGCGCAGCCGCGCGTTCGAGCCCCGCCACGCAGCCGGGTTCACGCAGGGCGCGGATATGCTCGGCCAGCGCCGCGAACATATCCTGCGCGATGGCGCTGTCGCCCTCGTCGCCGTGACGCGCCAGCAATTCCGTGGCGCGGTTGGCGAAGCCGTCGGGCCTCTGGCGCAGCGAGGTCGCATAGGCCGCCCTCATCGCGTCGTAACCCGAAAGCCCCAGCCGCTGCGCCAACCGCGTGAAGGTCGCTGGGGCAAGGCCGGCGCGCCGGGCCTGCTCGCGGGTCGTCAGCAGGGCGACGTCGGCAGGGTGGTCGAGCACCCAGCGCGCCACCGCCCGCAACTGCGTCGGCAGCCGATCGAATTGCGCCTCCAGCGCGGTGACGAGATCCGTCTGATCCATGTCGAAGCCTTAGCGGATATTCGACACGCATGAAACATATATATCTTGTGCGGTAAAATGAAACATTCGGAACTGTTCGCGTGCGGCGGCGTCGGCGCGCTTCTGCCCGACTGGCGGGAGGCGTGGCAGGGGCTCGCTCCGCGCCTGATTGGGTCGGGAATGGGGCAATTCCGCCGTTCCGGCTTGAGTGCTGCGGATGAACGCTGCATTTGCTGCAAATTTATGCGATTTCGGACGTGCCGACCCGGTGCGAATCACTCCGGTTGGTGGTCTGATTCCGCGCGGGGGGCAGCTTCGTCATGCCCGGATTTTCTTGCTCCTTGCGGCTCTGGCGGTGAGGGGCGGCCTGACGAGAGGGTACCGGACTTGCCAACTCTGCATCAGGGAATCGAGATTGATCCGGCGCTCGCCGGCCTGATCCGGCACATGCGGGCGATCGACGATTATCGTCAGGTGTTCGATCGCCTGCAGGCATCCTGGGATACGCTGACCCTGCTCGGGCAGCTTTCGGGCAACGCCACCGAGATGTCCGGTACGCGCTCGGCCTTCGAGGGGCTGACCGCGAGCCTGCTCGGCCACCTCGCCAAGGAGACGCGCGACAAGGTCATGACCGATCTGCGCATCAAGGCGCAGAACGCGATCGACGTGCTGGTCCGCAACCTGTTCGAGCGGACAGCCGATATCGGCTTCCTCGCCGCCGACACCGACATCCGTGAGATGCTCGAGGCTCAATCCTCGCCCGACGCGCGCGCCGCGATCGAGGCCCGATTCCGCGACTATGTCGCGAAATACTCGGTCTATTCCGACATCGTGCTGGTCGATCGCGAGGGTGCGATTCGCGCCAGGCTCGCGCCGCATGAGGCGCAGACCGCGCGGCACGCGATCATCGACGAGGCGCTGAGTTCGAGCGGTGCCTATGTCGAGCATTACGGCGTCATGGATTTCGTCTCCGACGAGCAGGCGCTGGTCTATGCCTGGCGGGTCGAGGATGCCGCGAAGCGCCCGCTCGGCGTGCTCGTGCTGGTCTTCCGGCTGGCCGACGAGATGGCCGGCATCTTCCGCAAGCTCCTGCCGGAGCGTGACTGGACGGTGCTGGGCTGCGTCTCGCCCGAAGGAGACGTCATCGCCGGCTCCTGCGCGATCCAGTTGCCGGCCGGGCTGAAGCTGTCGCCGGCGGCGCTGCAGGGGCGCGATCCGGTGGTCAGGCTCGGCGGGCGGCAATACCTTGCCATGGCCTGCCGCACTGCGGGCTACCAGGGCTATATGGGTCCGGGCTGGATCGGGCTCGGCCTGATCCCGTTGGAAGCGGCCTTCGATCAGGACGACGGCGAGCTCAGCAAAGGCATCGGCGAGGACCTGCTCGCCGCCGTGACCAGCCAGGCCGGGCTGTTCTCCGCCGAACTGCGCGGCGTCTCCCGCCAGGCGGCGATGATCCAGGCCGATCTCAACCGCTCCGTCTGGAATGGCTCGATCCGGCAGGCCGGTTCGACCGCCGCCAACGCCGCCTTCTCCAAGATCCTGCTCTGGGAAATCTCCAGCGCCGGGCGCAAGACGCAGGCCGTCTGCGACGCCTCGATCGGCGACCTGCACCGCACAGTCGTCGCCGCGATCATGGAGAAGTGCCGCTCGCGCGCCGCCTTCGCCATCGACGTGATGGACCGCAATCTCTACGAGCGCGCCAATGATTGCCGCTGGTGGGCGCTGAATGCGAGCTTCGCCCGCGTGCTGGCCGCGCCTTCGCCCGAGGGCCGCCGGCTCTGCGGCGAGATTCTCGCCACGATCAACGCGCTCTACACCGTCTACAGCAACCTCATCCTGTTCGATGCGCAGGGCATCGTCGTCGCCGTCTCGCAGCCCTCCCAGTCGCATCTCGTCGGCCAGGCGCTCGATGCCGAATGGGTCGCGCGCACGCTCGCCCTCCGCTCGGGCCAGCACTACGCGGTCTCCTCTTTCGAGCCGACGCCGCTCTATGACGAAGCTTCGACGCTGATCTATACGGCGGCGGTCCAGGCGCCGTCCGGCGGCAAGGCGCTCGGCGGCATCGCCATCGTCTTCGACTCGACCCCGCAATTTTCCGCGATCCTGGCGGATTGCCTGCCGACCGACGAGGACGGGGCAGCGTTGCCTGGCGCCTTCGCCGTGCTGGTCGGCAGCGACGGGAATGTCGTCGCCTCGAGCGATCCGCGCTTCCCGATCGGTTCCGAGAGCCCGCTGCCGGTCGATCCCGTGGTGCTCGACCGCGACGGCGACCTCGCCTGCATCCGCGCCTTCGAAGGCAAGCACATGGCCGTCGGCGCCGCGCTCTCGAAGGGTTATCGCGAATACAAGACCAGCGACGGGCACCGCGCCGATGTCGTGGCGATCTGCGCCGTGCCGCTGGGCGAGGTCGCGACGGACGCCCTGGCGCGGCCGGCCCCCGGCAGCGCCGGGAAAGGCGCACTGGCGGCCCAGAAGCCGGCGGACGGCGTCGAGGCCTTCGAGGTCGCGACCTTCCATATCGGCCGGCACTGGCTCGGGGTGAAGGCGCGCGACGTGATCGAGGCGGTCGATCTCGTCGGCCTGAAGCCGTCGGCACGCAAGGCGGGCGACGGCCTCCTGGCCGGCTACAAGCTGCATCAGGGCCAGCCGGTGCCGGTTCTGCGGCTCGCCCGCCTGCTCGGCATCCCCGATGCCTCTTCGGAGGAGCAGCAGATCGTGATCGTGCGGGCAGACGGCCGGACGCTGGGCCTGATCGTCGATGCGCTCGGCCTGATTCCCGAGATCGCGGCCTCCGAGCTGCAGCCGCTGCGCGATCTGACCTCGAAGACCGACGTGCCCGCGCTCGGCGTGGTCGCGACGCGCGATGCCCGCGGCGAACCGGCCGGCATGCTGATGCTGCTGGATGTCGACCGCCTCGGCGCCCGCCTCCAGGGTGAAAGCGGGCCGGCGGCGCTGATCCAGGCGGCGGAGTAGGCCGGGCGGGTTTGCGCCCGCCGCTTCAGGGGAGCGGGCGCTCGCCACAGCTTTCGATCGTCCGCACCGGCATGGTGCCGAACCAGCGAAGCCGCCGTCGCACCGGCCGAAAACGCGATCGTCGCGCCTGGCGCGACCGCCACGTGTCGGTTCCAGCAGCGCAGGGGCGCTTCATTCCTGTCGAGACGTCGGAGATCGACGGGTGAGAGACCCTATTGTCCTTAGGGACAATAGTTGAGGCATCCCGGCCCCGTCAGCATAGCGGTTGCGGCCAGATGTCATGGCGCGCGCCGGAATCATCGTACGATGCGGGCTTCCTTTCAAATTTCCGGAGAAGAAGATCAGCAATGCGATCGCTTTGGCGCGAGCGATCATGGCCTGATGCCGGAGACAAGCTGGTATCGCGTGTCGATGTTTCAATAGAGAATCGATGCGGCGGACAATCAAAGAAATATGCGTTCAGCGCGATTGAGTGTGGCAGCCAAATTTTGAATTCTATGGGACTCAAGAGAATGAAAATTCTAAGATCCGGAGTGATCCTCCCTCTATTTTTTCTGTTCTTTGCCGCGTCTGGTGCTTCGGCCCAAACGATTGGGTACGCTGACGCATATGACAAGATCGCACGGGCCTGCGGTTCCGATGTCGCGAAATTCTGCTCGAATGTTGCCCTTGCGAACAATGGCGTCAGGAGCTGCTTGGCCAAAAATCAGGCGAAAGTATCTACGACATGTAAATCGACGATGTCGGAGACCTTGGCGTTGCTCGATAAGCGGGCGGCGGCGCAGAGCGCGGCTTTGAAGGTCTGCGACCCGGATGCGCGCCGCCTGTGCCAGGGTATTGTTGCGCATGACGGCCATCGTCTTCAGTGCCTGATCAAAGCAGAGCGCTTCACCAGTTCAGCCTGCAACCAGGTCATCACCAACGCCGGCTGGCGCTGAGCGGGAGCATTGCACATGAAAACGGTTCCAGGCCTCGGCATGTTGGCAGTCGCGCTATTCGCCGTCGTTTCGGGTGCAGGTGCCCAGGAGCGCCTCACAGACAGCAAGTTGATCGAGACACTTCAGGTGCTCGACAATGCCCCTTCGATCGATGTGGCGGCCTTGCGGCGCAAAGCCACCGACAGTGTCGCAGCCAACCGCGGGCCGGATGCCTCGTTGCGCGAGCCGCTGTCGCAGGAACTCGACAACCTCTCCCAGTTCACGGTCGAAATTCAGTTCAAATTGAACTCGGCCGCAATCCTGCCGGCCTCCTTCCGAACGGTCGGCGTCATGGCCGACTCGCTGCATCACCCGTCTCTGCTCGAGTATAAATTTCTCGTCGTCGGACACACCGATGCGGTCGGAGACCGGAAGTCCAACCTGACGCTCAGCCAGAAGCGGGCCGACGCGATCCGCAATGCGCTGGTCACGACCTTCAGGGTCCCTCCTGACAGACTCCAGGCCGTCGGGCTCGGCGAGGAGCAGCTCCAGGATCGCGCACACCCTGCCGCGGCCGCCAACCGTCGCGTCCAACTCGTCAATATCGGGCGATTCAAATAGGCCGTCTCGATCCGTTCATCGTTCCTGCCCGAAGACTGCTGAGGGAGCTGAAAATGACGTTACTGATCACATTGTCCGTCCTTGTGGCGGGCTTCATGGCCACCGGCACCGGCGAGGCCGGTGCCGTCGCTTACTGCCAATACGTCAACTATCCCGCGGGTTGCATCGTCAGGCCGGGTGTCGTGTTGCGGCCGCGGCCGGTCGCACGTGCCGCCGCGACGCCGGGTGTCGGTGCGCCAGGCGTGGGCGTGCGCCCGGGGACGCCGATGAACCGTGGTGGCCCGGTCAATCGGGCGGGCAGACGCTAGACAGCGGTTCCACGCAACGGCACATGGCGAGATGACGCTGCGGGGGCCGCCAGGCGGAGCTGCAGCGCTTCGACCCTCGTCCCGAGCGCGCGCCGGACGGTGACGTCGCGAGAGATGTCCCGGCTCGCCCAGCGGCGGGCAGAGGGCAAATGCGGCGTTCGTCATCGCTTCGCTTGCCACCGCGCGGCTTTTCTGTCATACGCCCGGCCTTCGATCGCCCGGCTGATAAGGGCTGCCGTGGCGGTCGTTCTTTGCTTCCAGCAAGCAAAACATGAAGCGGCGCAGTTTGCGCGCTCGCGACCTATGAGGAGCTGAAATGCCCAAGATCAAGACGAAATCGGCCGCCAAAAAGCGGTTCAAGATCACCGGAACCGGCAAGGTGATGTACGCCCAGGCCGGCAAGCGTCACGGGATGATCAAGCGGACCAATAAGCAGCTCCGCAATCACCGCGGCACCACCGCCCTGTTCGAGGGCGATGCGGCCAACGTGAAGAAGTATTTCCTCCCCAACGGCTGACGCCCCCTGAACTTCCGGAGATCATGACATGGCTCGCGTGAAACGGGGCGTAACGTCCCACGCCAAGCACAAGAAGACACTCAAGGCCGCCAAGGGCTTCTATGGCCGCCGCAAGAATACGATCCGCGCCGCCAAGGCGGCCGTCGATCGCTCGATGCAGTACGCCTATCGCGACCGCAAGAACAAGAAGCGCTCGTTCCGCGCGCTCTGGATCCAGCGTCTGAACGCTGCGGTTCGCGAGCACGGCCTTGTCTATTCGATGTTCATCAACGGCCTGCACAAGGCTGGCATCGAGCTCGACCGCAAGACCCTGTCGGCCATGGCCATCGACGATGCCGCCTCGTTTGCGGCGGTGGTCGAGTCGGTCAAGGCTGCGCTCGGCACGGAAGCCAAGGCTGCCTGAGCTGCGCTTGTCGCGACGAAATGAAAAAGGCCGGCAGCGATGCCGGCCTTTTTCGTTGCCTACTGGGCTCGGACAGCGCGGGGAGCCTACTCCTTACGGGAGATGGGTTACCCGCTCTCTCAGGTTTGGACGCTGTCTTCCGTTGCCGGCCGCCAGCTGTCGCCGGCGCCCTCGACGATACGGGCATAGGCCTCTTCGGCTGAATCCGCGTAGCAGAACAGAGACAGATCCTCGGCTCGGATCATCCCGGCATCGGTCATGGTCTTCAGGTTGAGCAGCGCCTTCCAGTAGGCACCGTCGTAGAGCACGATCGGGACGGGCCGCATCTTGCCGGTCTGCACCAGGGTCATGATCTCGAACAATTCGTCGAGCGTGCCGAAGCCGCCGGGAAAGACCACCAGCGCCGAAGCCCGCATCGCCAGATGCATCTTGCGCATCGCGAAATAATGGAAGCGGAAGGTCAGGTCCGGCGTCGACCAGGCGTTGGGCTCCTGCTCATGCGGCAGGGTGATGTTGAAGCCGATCGAGAGCGCGCCTGCCTCTGTCGCCCCGCGATTGGCCGCCTCCATGATGCCCGGCCCGCCACCCGTCGCGATGACATGGTCGCGGCCGAGATCGCCGGCGGCGAGGGCACCGCCGCGCTCTGAGGCCAATCTCCCGAAGGCGCGCGCCGCCTCGTACCAGGGCTGGCCCTCGCGCACCCGCGCCGAGCCGAAGACGACGATGGTCGAGAGGATACCGCGCGCCCGCAGATGATCCTCCGCCTTCTGGTATTCGAGCATGAAACGCGCGCCGCGCGTCGAATCGCCGAGGATGAAATCGGGGTCGAGCGCCGCGAGGCGATAGGAGGGCGAATTCTTCTGGGCAGTGCTGTCAGGCATGGTGCTATCCGGTTGGGGCGTGGCAGAGAGTCTACGCCAGATAGCGGCGCAGCACCGCCGCCATTCGCTCCGCCCCTGTCCTGTGTGGCAGGAGGGTCAGGAAGCGTCCGTCGCGATCCATCAGATAGGTCAGCGAGCCATGGTCGACGGCGTATTCGCCCGCGCCGTGATGCGGCTGCGTCAGCTTGCGGCGATGCACCTTGTAGGCCTTCGCCACCGCTGCGATCTCCGCCTCGCTGCCGGTCAGCCCGATCAGGGCCGGATGGAAGGCCGCGACATAGGCTGCGAGCACCGGCACGCTGTCATGGGCCGGGTCGACCGTGACGAACAGCGGCGCGACGCGCTCTGCCAGCGGGCCGAGCGCGTCGAGCGCCTGGGCGATGGTCGGGAGGTCGATCGGGCAGGTGTCCGCGCAGCGCGTGAAGCCGAAATAGACCAGCATGAAGCGGCCGCGATAGGCCTCGTCGCTGACGCGCTTCCCGGTATGGTCGGTCAGCGAAAACGGTCCGCCAAAGCGCTCGGCGAGAGGGTCCGAACCGGGTTGCGCGGAGGCGCCGTGGCTGTGGCCGCTCTGGCCCTGCGCCCATGCCCGCCGGCAGGTGAAGGCGGCCAGCCCCGTCACGACGGCGCGACGCGCGATGGCGTCCGGAACCCGGCGCGTCACGGCTTCGGCTTCGGCAGCAGGCCCTTGATGCCGAGCGGGCCGTCCTCGGCAATGATGCGATGAGCGTCCGGATCGGCCCGCCACCATTCCTCGGCCTTGCCGTTGCGGGCCTCCCATTCGGTCCTGAAGCGCTCGGCCGGCACGAATTCGGTCGTGTCGCCGTCGGCACGGATGCCCTGGACGAAGAACAGGGTGATGGCGGGGTTCTCGATCAGGAGGCCGTCCGCCTCGATCTGCTTGCCGCAGAACCCGATCAGATCGGGGATCGCGGCGGCGAAGTCGACATTGCCCTTGGCGATCAGCCGAAACGTGCCATTCGCCGTCAGCAGCCCGAGTTGGCGTTTGCCGGCGCCGCAATCGGGCACGCAGCGGCCGGTCAGGTGGCACAGCGCATCGACGACGCGGCCCTTCAGCACCAGCGGCTTTTCATGCGGGATGCCCCAGGGCTCCGCGGCCAGCGTCGGTGAAACCGCGCCGAGGGCGATGATGGCGCAGAGTTCGGCAAGGCGGATCGCGCGGGCCATCGCTCAGTTCCCGAACGGCTGGATGCCGTATTCCTCATGGGTCATGGTGATGACGCCCTTGTCGTCGGCGATGCGGTCGACCAGCAGGTATTTCACCCCGTCTCGTTCGAGCAGTTCGCCATCGACGGTGACTTCATGGGTCGCCATCCGGGCGATCCGAGGATTGGCGGCGCTGTCGGCGTCATCGCCGATCCTGAGGATCAGATAGAGGTCCCCCTTCGCGTCGCGGATGCTGACGGGAATGCCGCCGAGCGCACACCAGACCGCGCATTGGTGATGCGCCGTGCCCTTGGCGAACATCAGCCCGCTGATCGTGCACCAGGTATCGCTGATCTCGCCGGTGACGGTCACGCGCTGCCCGTCCTGAGCCAGGGTCGGCACGGCCGCGCATGCCACGACCAGGGCGGCGGCCAGCGGGGGCAGCCATCGCGGCGTCCGACGATGCGGCTTGCGGCATTGCGACATGGTTGTCATGCAACTGCGCCCTTCATGGCCAAAGGCCCCGCTTTTGCGGGCGCGGCGCTGCTTTGCCGGCGTGATTGCCTCTAGCATCGACGCTGGCGACACCCTAGAAGATGCCTCGCAAACGGACCAGAGCAGGCATGAACGAGATCGATCACTTGGGCGCGAGCCTCCTTGCCGATATTGCAAGCGCGCAGGACGAAGCCGCGCTGGAGCAGGTCAGGATCGCGGCGCTGGGCAAGGCCGGTTCGATCTCGGCCCTGCTCAAGACGCTGGGCGCGATGACGCAAGACGAGCGCAAGGAGAAGGGCCCGCTGATCAACGGCCTGCGCGACACCGTCCAGACCGCGCTGTCCGCCCGCAAGGAAGCGCTGGGGGAAGCTGCGCTTGAGGCCAAGCTCGCCGCCGAGACGATCGACGTCTCGCTGCCGGTGCGCGAGGGGCCCGAGGCACGCGGTCGCATCCACCCGATCAGCCAGGTCATCGATGAGATCACCGCGATCTTCGGCGATATGGGCTTCTCGATCGCGGAAGGCCCGGATGTCGAAACCGACGACCTTAACTTCACCAAGCTGAACTTCCCCGTCGGGCACCCGGCCCGGGAGATGCACGACACCTTCTTCTTCCACCCGGACGCCAATGGCGAGCGCAAGCTGCTGCGCACCCACACCTCGCCGGTTCAGGTCCGCACCATGCTCGCGCAGGAGCCGCCGATCCGCGTCATCTGCCCGGGCCGGACCTACCGGATGGATTCCGACCAGACCCACACGCCGATGTTCCATCAGGTCGAAGGGCTGGTGATCGACAAGAAGGCCCATATGGGCCACCTGAAATGGATCCTGGAGGAATTCTGCAAGGCGTTCTTCGAGATCGACACGGTCAAGATGCGCTTCCGCCCCTCCTTCTTCCCCTTCACCGAACCTTCGGTCGAGGTCGACATCCAGTGCTCGCGCAAGGGCGGTGAGATCCGCTTCGGCGAGGGCGAGGACTGGCTCGAAATCCTCGGCTGCGGCATGGTCCACCCGAATGTGCTGAAGAATTGCGGGCTCGATCCCGAGGTCTATCAGGGCTTCGCCTGGGGCATGGGCATCGACCGGATCGCCATGCTGAAATACGGCATGCCGGACCTGCGCCCCTTCTTCGAGGCGGATGTGCGCTGGCTGGCGCATTATGGCTTCCGCCCGCTCGACCTGCCGACCCTGACAGGCGGCCTGTCGTCATGATCGAGGCGCTGCCGCCGGAATGTTCACGGCAGAGGCTCGCACGGCGAGGGCTGGCACGATGACCCCGGCGGGATGGGCGGGGCTGTTCGCGGCGCTGCTCGTCGCGATGAATCTGCTCTGTCAGGCGATTGCTGCCGTGCGCCTGCGCCGCAAGGACCGGCCCACGGCCCTGCTCGCGGCGCTGCCGCCGGTGACGATCGTGCGCCCGCTGCGCGGCATCGAGGTCTTCAGCCGCGAGACCGCGCTCTCGGGGCTCGCACTCGACTATCCGGACTATGTCACGATCTTCTGCGTCGCCGACGCCGACGACCCGGTCGTGCCGCTGATCGAGGAATTGATCGGGCGCTTCGGCCCGGAGCGGGTCCGTCTGATCACCGGCGACGTCGCGGTCAGCGCCAATCCCAAGCTCAACAACTGCGTCAAGGGCTGGGAAGCGGCGACGACGGAATGGGTCATCCTCGCCGATTCCAACGTGCTGATGCCGAAGGACTATGTCCAGCGCATGCTGGCATCCTGGCGGGACGATACCGGCCTGGTCTGCTCGACGCCGGCGGGCTCGCGTCCGGGCTGCTTCGGCGCCGAGGTGGAATGCGCCTATCTCAACCCGTTCCAGGCCCGCTGGCAGTATGCTGCCGAGGCGCTGGGCATCGGCTTCGCGCAGGGCAAGTCGATGCTATGGAACAAGCCCTTCCTCGATGCCCGTGGCGGCATCGCCGCGCTCGGCGCCGAGATCGCCGAAGATGCGGCCGCGACCAAGCTGGTGCGCCGCGCCGGCAAGCATGTCCATCTCGTCGGCCGGCCTTTCGAGCAACCGCTCGGCGCGCGCCGCCTGCGCGATGTCCTGCAACGGCAGTTCCGCTGGGCGCGGCTGAGGCGCGTGACCTTTCTGCCCTTCTTCCTGCCGGAGATCGTCTCGGGTCCCTTGATGGCGGCGGGGCTGGCTGCGTTTGCCGCGCCGGGCTTCGGCCTGCCATTCTGGCTCGGCCCGCTGGCCGTGCTCGCCATCTGGTATGCCGGCGAGATCGCGTTGAGCGCAGCCGTCGGCTGGTTTCTCTCCTGGCGGACGCCGCTGGCGCTGCTTGTCCGCGACCTGACCTTTCCGGCGGTCTGGGCCTATGCCTTCGTCGCCGGCGATGTGAGCTGGCGCGGCAATTCCATGAAGATCAGGACGGATGGGGAGGATCAGCTCAACGCTGTCCCGGCCCCCATGTCCCACGCCAATTATGAGAAGTGACGGACGATCATGAAGTTCACCCTGTCCTGGTTGAAGGATCATCTCGACACGACCGATACCGTCGACGCCGTCAGCGAGGCACTGACCCGCGTCGGGCTCGAGGTCGAGGTTGTCGAGGACAAGGCCAAGGCTCTGTCCGCCTTCACCATCGCCTATGTCATCGAGGCGAAGCAGCACCCCAACGCCGACCGGCTGCGGGTCTGCATGGTCGATACGGGGCAGGGCGAGCCGGTCCAGGTCGTCTGCGGCGCGCCCAACGCCCGCACCGGCATGAAGAGCGTCTTCTCGCCGCCCGGCACCTATATCCCCGGCAAGGACATCACGCTGGGCAAGGGCGTCATCCGCGGCGTCGAATCCAACGGCATGCTCTGCTCGGCCGCCGAGCTGCAGCTCTCCGAGGATCATGACGGCATCATCGATCTGCCGGCGGATGCTCCGGTCGGCCAGTCCTACACCGCCTATGCCGGCCTCGGAGACCCGGTGATCGAGATCGCGGTGACGCCGAACCGCGCCGATGCGCTCGGTGTCGCAGGCATCGCGCGCGACCTCGCCGCCGTCGGCCTCGGTAAGCTCAAGACGCCGTCCGTCCAGCCGGTTCGCGGCAGCTTCCCCTGTCCGGTCGATGTGAAGCTCGATCTCGCGCCTGAAGACAAGGCGCTGTGTCCGGCCTTCGCGCTGCGGCTGGTGCGCGGCGTCAGGAACGGTCCGTCGCCGGACTGGCTCCAGGCCCGGCTGCGCGCGGTCGGCCTCAGGCCGATCAACACGCTGGTCGACATCACCAACTTCATGACGCTCGACCGCAACCGGCCGCTGCACGTCTTCGATGCCGCCAAGGTCAGGGGCGATCTCGTCGTCCGCCGCGCCCGGCAAGGCGAGACGATCCTCGCGCTCGACGGCAAGACCTACACCCTGACCGACGAGCAGGTCGTGATCGCCGACGAGGCCGGCGTCGAATCGCTCGCCGGCATCATGGGCGGCGAGGCGTCAGGCTGCGACGAGACCACGACCGACGTGCTGGTCGAGAGCGCATTGTGGGACCCGCTCAACATCGCCCGCTCCGGCCGTGCGCTCGGCATCACCTCGGACGCGCGCTATCGCTTCGAGCGTGGCGTCGATCCCGATTTCTGCCGACCGGGCCTCGATTTCGCGACGACGATGATCTTGGAACTCTGTGGCGGCGAGGCCTCCGAGATGGTCTTTGCCGGCGAATTGCCCGACAGCCCCAGCGCCATCGATTTCCCCTGGACGGAGGTCAAACGCCTGACCGGGCTCGATCTGCCGCAGGTCGAGATGAAGCTGGCGCTGACCCAGCTCGGCTTTCACGTCTCGGGCGCTGGCGAGCGCGTCAAGGTCGCGGCGCCGTCCTGGCGCGCCGATGTCGGCGGCAAGGCCGATCTCGTAGAGGAGATCCTGCGCATCACGGGGCTTGACCGGGTCGTCTCGACGCCGCTGCCGCGCATCAGGGGCGAGGTGGTCAAGCCGGTCCTGACCGTGCTGCAGAAGCGCACCCGCGCCTCCAAGCGCCTGCTCGCCAGCCGCGGCATGGTTGAGGCCGTGACCTGGTCCTTCATCTCGCAGGAGGCGGCGAAGCTCTTCGGCGGCGGCTCGCGCCAACTCGCGCTGGCCAATCCGATTGCCGCCGACCTGTCGGATATGCGGCCCTCGCTGCTGCCCGGGCTGATCCGCTCCTCCCAGGCCAATGCCGATCGCAGCTTTGCCGATGTCGCGTTGTTCGAGGTCGGGCAGGTCTTCCAGGGCGACGAGCCGGAAGGCCAGCTCATCGCCGCTGCCGGCCTGCGCCGGGGAACGGCCCGCCTCGACGGCGCCGGCCGCCACTGGGACAGTGCGGCCAAGGCCGTCGATGCCTTCGACGCCAAGGCGGATGTGATGGCGCTGCTGGCCGGGCTCGGCGTGCCCGTCGGCGGACTTCAGGTCGTGGCCGGCGGGCCGGACTGGGCCCATCCCGGCCGCTCGGCGACGCTGCGCTTCGGCCCCAAGGGCGTCATCGGCGCCTTCGGCGAGGTCCATCCCCGCGTGCTCAAGGCGCTCGACGTCAAGGGCCCGCTCGTCGCCTTCGAGATCCATCTCGATGCGCTGCCGCTGCCGAAATACAAGCCGACCAAGGTCAAGCCGAAGCTGGCGCTGTCTGGCTTCCAGCCGGTGACGCGCGACTTCGCCTTCATCGTCGACAAGGCGACGGCCGCCGGCGAGATGGTCAAATCGGCCCAGAACACCGACCGCGCCTTGATCTCGGACGTCTCGGTCTTCGACCTCTATGAAGGCGCGGGCGTCGAGGCCGGCAAGAAGTCGGTCGCGCTCGCGGTCACGCTCCAGCCGGTCGAGAAGACCCTGACGGAGGCCGAGATCGAGGCGGTCGGCACCAGGATCGTCGCCGAGATGGCCAAGCGCTATGGGGCGGCCCTGCGGGGGTAGCGCGCGGGGAACCCTTCTCCCTGATGGGAGAAGGGCAGGGATGAGGGCCTGCCCTCGCCGAGTGGCGCCGCAACAGCCCCGTGGCGCCTCCTGAAGCAGCGTCCTTCCCTCATCCGGCGCTCCGCGCCACCTTCTCCCGCCCGGGAGAAGGAAGGGGCCGCTGTGGTTCCGCTCCCCACCATTGATCAGGATTGTGTAATAATCGACGCGCGCAATCCGATGGGATTCAGGCTATCGCCCTGACGTCCCGCTCATGATCCGGTCGTGATGTCCGTCACCGAACTCCCCGTCGCAGATGCCCTCTTCCCTGGCTTCCGCCTGCTCGACGTCGCGACGTCGGGCGCGCGCATCCGTGTGCGGACGGGCGGGGAGGGGCCGCCGCTGCTGCTGCTGCACGGCTATCCGCAGACGCATGTACTCTGGCACAAGCTCGGGGAGCGCCTGAAGGACCGTTTCACGCTCGTCTGCGCCGATCTGCGCGGCTATGGCGACAGCGACAAGCCGCCGACCGATGCCGAGCATTTCCCCTATTCGAAGCGCGACATGGCGCTCGACATGGCGCAGGTGATGAGCGCGCTCGGCCATGAGCGCTTCGCCGTGGGGGCGCATGATCGCGGCGCCCGCGTCGCCCATCGCCTCGCGCTCGACCATGCCGACCGCGTCACCCGGCTCGCCACGCTCGACATCGCGCCAACGCGCGAGATGTATGCCGGCACCACCGATGCCTTCGCCCGGGCCTATTGGCACTGGTTCTTCCTGATTCTGCCGGCCCCGTTCCCGGAGCGGATGATCGGGGCTGATCCGGAGGCTTATTGGCGCAAGAAATGCGGTTCCGGCGCCGCCGGCCTGGCGCCTTTCGCGCCTGAGGCCATGGCCGAATACCTGCGCTGCTTTGCCGATCCGGCTGCGATCCATGGCAGTTGCGAGGATTATCGCGCCGCCGCCACCATCGACATCCGCCATGACGACGAGGATGGCGAGCGAAAGCTGACCCAGCCGCTTCTGGCGCTCTGGGGCGAGAACGGCATCATCGGCAAATGCTTCGACCCGCTGGAACTCTGGCGCCGGCGCGCGGAGAACGTCCAAGGCCGCTGCCTGCCCGGCGGGCATTATCTGGCCGAGGAGATCCCCGATCTCGTCGCAGCCGAATTCATCGCATTCTTCGGAGACCAGTCATGAGCCGGACCAACCGCGTCTATCGCATCGCCGCCATTGCCGGAGACGGCATCGGCAAGGAGGTCATGCCGGAGGGCCTGCGCATTCTCGAGGCGGCTTCGAAGAAATACGGCTTCGAGCTGCGCCTGGACGAGTTCGGTTTCTCCTCCTGCGACTACTACGCCAAGCATGGCAAGATGCTGCCCGACGACTGGAAGGACCAGATCGGCGGCCATGACGCGATCTTCTTCGGCGCCGTCGGCATGCCGGCCCAGGTGCCCGACCACATCTCGCTCTGGGGCTCGCTGCTGCTGTTCCGGCGCGAGTTCGACCAGTACGTCAATCTGCGTCCGGTCCGGTTGATGCCCGGCGTGCCGGGCCCGCTCGTCGGCCGCAAGCCCGGCGACATCGATTTCTTCGTCGTGCGCGAGAACACCGAGGGCGAGTATTCTTCGGTCGGCGGCCGGATGTATGCCGGCACCGAGCGCGAGATCGTCATGCAGGAGACGGTGATGAGCCGTGTCGGCGTCGACCGCGTGCTGAAATACGCATTTGAGCTGGCCATGCGCCGCCCGCGCAGGAAGCTGACCTCGGCCACCAAGTCGAACGGCATCGCCATCACGATGCCGTACTGGGACGAGCGTGTGAAGGAGATGGCGAAGGCTTATCCCGACGTCGCCGTCGACCAGTACCATATCGACATCCTGACCGCGCATTTCGTGTTGAATCCCGACCGTTTCGACGTGGTCGTCGCCTCGAACCTGTTCGGCGACATCCTCTCGGATCTGGGCCCTGCCTGCACCGGGACGATCGGCATCGCGCCGTCGGGCAACATCAACCCGACCGGCGACTATCCCTCGCTGTTCGAGCCCGTCCATGGCTCGGCCCCGGACATCGCCGGCCAGGGCATCGCCAACCCGATCGGCCAGATCTGGTCGGCGGCGATGATGCTCGACCATCTCGGCGAGACCGAAGCGGCCAAGGGCATCGAGGCCGCGATCGAGCGGGCGCTGGGCGATGCCCGCACCCGCACGCGCGATCTCGGCGGCTTGCTCGGGACCGAAGCCGCCGGCAAGGCGGTCGAGCAGGCACTGGGCTGACAGGCTGCCGTTTGCCTCGGCCGCGCCGTGACAAGGCGGCCGGATTGAGGCATTCGATCGTCCCTCTTCCACCGGAGCGGCTCTGTGGGCCCCTCCGGTGACCTTTGATTGTGTGAGCCGGTGAGGAACCTGTCCTGATGGATCTGTCGTCGTTGTCGCTTTTCGATCCTGCCCTCTGGGGCAAGCTGGCCGAGATCATCGCGCTCAATATCGTCCTGTCGGGCGACAACGCGGTCGTCATCGCACTCGCCTGCCGGGCGCTGTCGCCTGCTCAGCGCACCAAGGGCATCGCGCTCGGCGCCGGTGTCGCCGTCGTGCTGCGCGTCGTCTTCACGGTGCTGATCGCCTCGCTGCTCAACATGCCGTTCCTGCATATCGTCGGCGCGTTGCTGCTGGTCTGGATCGCAGTCAAGCTGATCGTCGAGGATGGCGAGAGCGACGAGGATTCGATCACCGCCAGCAGCAAGCTCTGGAAAGCCGTCCAGACGGTCGCCATCGCCGATATCGTCATGAGCCTCGACAACGTGCTGGCCATTGCCGCCGTCGCCAAGGACTCGATTCCCTTGCTGGTCGCGGGCCTCGTCATCTCGATCCCGCTGATCGTGCTCGGCGCCTCGCTGATCACGAGCCTCCTGACCCGCTTCCCGATCCTGGTCTGGGCCGGCGCGGCCCTGCTCGGCTGGGTCGCCGGCGAAATGTTCGACAGCGATCCCTGGCTGATCACCCGCTTCGGCGCCGAGACCCTGCACCGCTTCGAATACCCGGCAGCCCTGATCGGCGCGCTTCTGGTGCTCGGCCTCGGCTACCTCCTGAAAAACCGCCGGCCAGATCCGGCCCTCTGACAAAGGGACTGACCGACCTATGGACTTCTCATCCTCCCAATTCTGGGTCTCGCTGCTCCAGATCATCTGGATCGATCTGCTGCTGTCGGGCGACAACGCGGTGGTGATCGCGCTCGCCTGCCGGCAACTGCCCGAAAAGCAGCGCAAGATCGGCATCTGGCTCGGCGCCTCGGCCGCCATCGGCCTGCGTATCATCTTCGCGCTGGTGGTGAGCTATCTGCTGCTGGTGCCCTATCTGAAGGTCGTGGGCGGCGTGCTGCTGTTCTGGATCGCGGTGAAGCTCGCCATGGGCGAGGACGAGAGCCATGCCGAGATCGACGGCGGCACCTCGCTCTGGCAGGCGGTGCGCACCATCGCCATCGCCGATGCGGTGATGAGCCTCGACAACGTCATCGCGATCGCGGCTGCCTCGCGCGGACATCCCGAGCTCTTCATCTTCGGCCTGCTGCTGTCGATCCCGCTGATCATCATGGGTGCGCAGTTCCTGACCTCGATCATCGCGCGCTTCCCGATCCTGATCTGGCTCGGCGCGGGCCTGCTGGGCTGGATCGCGGCGGAAATGATCCTGGGCGACATCGCCGTGCTGCGCTGGCTCGAGGTCAATATGCCGACCTGGGTCAAGGCGGTGCCGACCGATGTCAGCGCCATCGGTATCGGCCTTGCCGCGATGCCGCACTATGTCAGCTCGATCATCGGCGCTGCACTGGTCTGCGCCGTCGCCTATGTCCTGAAGAAGAAGCCGGCCGACCTGCCGGGCTGATCTTCGGCTTCAGTCGAGCGTCACGATCGCGGCGGCCAGGATTCCCTGGCCGCCGTTTTCGATGGCGCGGCCGGTTCCTGCTGTCCTGGAACTCCGCAGGGGATCGTCGATCTCGAAACGGTCCGGTGCCAGCAGCGTGACCGAAAAGCTCTCCGGCGCGCGGACGAAGCCGGTGCCGAGCGCCTTCACATAGGCTTCCTTGGCGCTCCAGAGCCGCGCGAAGGCCAGTGGCCGCGTCGCCTCCGGCAAGGCGCGCAGCATCGCGCCTTCCGCTGGATGGAGTGCCGCAAAGGGCGGCGTCGCGGCTGGATCGATCCGTTCGATATCGATGCCGACGAAGCGTTGGGCCAGGGCCACCGCGACGACGCCGGCGCGTGTCGCCAGCGACAGATGCAGCCCACGGCCTGCGGGCCGCGCCAGCAGGGGCCGCCCCTTGCCGTCATGGTCGATGCAGACCTCGTCCGCCGGCAGCCCGAGTTGCCGGGCGATGACGCGGCGCGCCGTCTCGCGCCGAAGCAGCGAACGTTCCGCCAGATTGGCCGGCCGCGCGGTTGTGACGATGAGCCAGGCCGCCGGCAGGGCCGTGGCGGTCACCTCGGGGGAGTCCAGCCAGATCATGCCGGCAGGTTAGACAAGTCGCCCGTGCCCGCAACCCTGGCCGCCATGCCGCGCCGTCCGTCCTGTGTCAGGCTCATGCGACCTGCTCGCGGCGTGCTGTTGACCTCGGGCGGGCGACGTCCTTGGAAGGAGCAAGCTGAAAGCGGGCGCCGGAGACGCGGCGTCAGGGAGGAACGTTCCGATGGCAAATGCTGCGGCTCCGGTCTCGACGGCCGGCATGCTGCTGGGCCTGCGCAAGGTCTCGGTGCTGATCCCGGGCATCGTGGTCTTCGCCGTGGCGTTCGGGGCTGCCGCCGCGGCCAAGGGGTTGAGCCTGTTCGAAACGGTGCTGATGAGCGTGCTGGTCTATGCCGGCGTCGCCCAGCTCGTCGCGATGGAACTGTGGCGGCCGGAATGGAGCTGGGGCGCGATCGTGGCCCTCGCCGTGGTCACCGCGACGGTCAATGCCCGCATGGTGCTGCAGGGCGCCTCGCTGCAGCCCTGGTTCGCGCGCTATTCGAAGACGCTCAACGCCGTGCACCTGTTCTTCTTCACCGATGCGAACTGGCTCATCGGCACGCGCTACCAGTCCGAGGGAGGTCGCGATCTCGGCGTCCTGATCGGGGCGGGTCTCCTGCTCTGGCTCGTCTGGATCGTCGCGACGGCGGTCGGCCATCTGCTGGGCACGCTGGTCTCCGATCCGCGCCAATACGGCATCGACCTCGTGATGCCGATCTTCTTCGCAGCGATGATCGTGCCGCTCTGGCGCGGGAAGCGGGCCGCGGTGCCCTGGGTCGTCGCTGGCCTCGTCGCCCTCGTCACGGCCAAGCTCGTCGACGGCTATGCCTTCATCATCGTCGGCTCGCTCTCGGGCGCACTCGTGGGAGCGTTTCGCGATGACGCTGCCTGATCCCGGTTCCTGGGGCGCGATCCTCGCCATCCTGGCCATGGCGCTGGCGACCTATCTGTGCCGCATCTCCGGCGTGGTGCTGATGGGCTTCATCCCGCTGACGCCGCATGTCCGGCGCGGGCTTGCGGCGCTGCCGGGTTCGATCATCGCGGCGACAGTCCTGCCGCTGATCGAGCGGCTCGGTCTTGCCGCCGCGATTGCCCTGCTGGCCGCGATCGGCAGCATGGTGCTCCGCCGCAGCGAACTTCTGGCGCTGGTCGTCGGCATGAGCGCGATCGCTGCCCTGCGCGCGCTCGGCTTCTGATCCATCACGCCTTCCGATCGCTTCCATCACATCCCGTCATCGGGTTGTGCAGGCCTGCATGTTGACGCAGGTCCATGCTCGGCAGACGGTGGCGCCCATCAAGACACCGATAGCTCGGGAGCACGGAATGGCCTGGTATTCGCAGACTTGGACCTGGTTCGAGGGAGAGTGGCACGAGGGCAACCCGCCGATCATGGGGCCGCGCAGCCATGCGTCCTGGCAGGGTTCGACTGTCTTCGACGGCGCCCGCTGGTTCGACGGCGTCGCGCCGGATCTCGCGCTGCACGCCGCCCGCGTCAACCGCTCCGCCCAGGCGCTGGGCTTGAAGCCGACCGAGACACCCGATGCGATCATCGCCAGGGCGCGGGAGGGCATCAAGAAGTTCAGCGGCGATGTCGCGCTCTACATCAAGCCGATGTACTGGGCCGAGGCCGACGGCGTCTCGACCATCATTCCCGACGAGGATTCGACGCGGTTCTGCCTGTGTCTGTTCGAGGCGCCGATGGGCGCTCCCGGTGCCGGGCTTTCGGTGACGCAGGGCACCTTCCGCCGCCCCACGATCGAGACCGCTCCGACCGACGCCAAGGCCGGCTGCCTTTACCCGAACAACGCCCGCACGCTCCGCGCCGCCAAGGCCGCCGGCTTCGACAATGCGCTGGTGCTCGACATGCTCGGCAATGTCGCGGAGACCGCGACCTCCAACATCTTCCTCGCCAAGGACGGCGTGGTGAAGACGCCGGTTCCCAATGGCACCTTCCTGAACGGCATCACCCGCCAGCGCGTCATCGGCCTGCTGCGGCAGGATGGCGTCACGGTCGAGGAAACCAGCCTGCGCTACAGTGATTTCGAGCAGGCCGACGAGATCTTCTCCTCGGGCAATTACTCGAAGGTGGTGCCTGTCGGCCGCATCGACGATCGCCAGCTCCAGCCGGGCCCGTTCTACCGCAAGGCGCGCGAGCTCTACATGGACTTCGCCAGCAGCGCGAAGGTCTGAGGGCCATGGCGCGCCTCGTCACCAGGTTGACGCGGCAGCTCGGCATCGAGCACCCGGTCCTGTCGGCGCCGATGGCGCTGGCGGCCGGGGGAGCGCTCGCCGCCGCGGTGACGCGGGCCGGCGGGCTCGGCCTGATCGGCGGCGGCTATGGTGACGCGGCCTGGCTCGAGAACGAGTTCGGCCAGGCCGGCAACACCCGCGTCGGTTGCGGCTTCATCATCTGGTCGCTGGCGAAGCAGCCGCACCTGCTGACGGCCGCGCTGGCGCACAGCCCGGCCGCTCTGATGCTCTCCTTCGGCGACCCCGCGCCCTTCGCCACGGAACTTGCGGCGGCGGGAGTGCCGCTGATCTGCCAGTGCCAGTCGCTCGACCATGTCCGGCAGGCGCTGGATGCCGGCGCGGCGATCATCGTCGCCCAGGGCAGCGAGGCGGGCGGACATGGCCACCGCCGCGCGACCCTGCCTTTCGTGCCGGAGGTCGCCGACCTGCTCGCCCGCCAGAGCCCCGATACGCTGCTGCTGGCGGCCGGCGGAATCGCCGATGGCCGCGGGCTCGCCGCATCGCTGATGCTGGGCGCCGACGGTGTGCTCGTGGGAACCCGCTTCTGGGCGAGCCGCGAGGCACTGGTCCATCCCGGCCACCATGCGGCGGCCCTGGCCGCCACCGGCGACAAGACCGTTCGTACCTCGCTGCCCGACATCGCCCGCCGGCTCGACTGGCCGAAGCCCTTCGACATCCGCGTCGCCGACAACGCCTTCACCGCGCGCTGGACCGGCCATGACGACGCCTTCAGGGCCGCAATCGAACAGGAGGCGCCGGCCTATCGCGCCGCCTTCGCGGCCGGCGATGCGCAGAAGGCGGCCGTGATCTTCGGCGAGGCGGCGGGGCTCGTCGCCGATATCCCGCCGGCCGGCGAGATTGTGACGCGCATGGTCGACGAGGCCGCGACGCTGTTGGCCGAGAAGGCGAGGGGCTTCCTCGCCTGAGTGCTCAGCGCAGCAGCCTGAGCGTTCGAGAGGCCTTGAGCCCGCCTGCGACCACGACGCTGTAAAGGCTCGCCGCGAGGACGCCGACGACCGCCAGCGCGACGAGCCTCGGCTGGTAGGGGAAGTCCGCCAGCGCGGCCAGCAGGATCGGCGCAGCGAGGCGTGCTGCGAGCCCGGCGAGGATCGCGCCGCAGAGCGTCACAGCCACGAGAGTCGCCAGACGCGGGTCCGGGCGCGCCCAGCCGCGCCGTATGCCCAGCACGAACAAGGTCCCGACATTGATCCAGGCACCCGCCGCCGTCGCCAGGGCGAGGCCCGGGGCGCCGAAATCGCGCCAGAGCAGCAGCTTCAGCGCGACATTCGCCCCGATGGCGGCAAGCGAGACCAGCATCGGTGTCGTCGTGTCGCCGCGGGCCTGGAAGGTCGAGAGCTGCGTCCGGATCAGCACGATCGCCGGCAATCCGGCGGCATAGGCCAAAAGCACGGCGCCGGCCGCCTGGCTCGCCGCCGCATCGAAGCGCCCGCGCTCGAACAGCGCCGAGACGATCAGCTCCGGGATCGCGAGGAAGGCGGCGGCGAACGGCGCGGCGGCGACGATCGTCAGCGCCACGGCCCGGTTCTGCGCCCGGTCCGACGCTGAGGTGTCGCCGGCCGCGAGCAGGCGGCTCATCGTCGGCAGCAGCACGGTGCCGACGCCGATCGCGATCACCCCGATGGGAAGCTGGTAAAGCCGCTCGGCATAGTAGAGCGCGGCATAGGCGCCCGCCGGCAAGAGCGAGGCGATGATCGTGTCGGCGAAGAGCGCGATCTGCACGCCGGCCGAACCGATCACCGCCGGGCCGAAGGCCTTGAAGAAGCTCCTGACATCGGCATCGAGCCGCGGCCGGGTCAGGGCGGTTGCGACGCCAGCCTGCCGCGCCGCGAAGGCGAGCAAAAGCCATTCGAGCACGCCGGCTGCCGCCATGCCCCAGGCTGCGGCATAGGCCGCGTTCGGGAACAGGAAGGCGACGGTGAGCGCCGCGATCAGGCAGAGATTCATCAGGATCGGCGCGGCCGCCGCTGCGGCATAGCGGTCGACCGCGTTGAGATTGGCCGAGAGCAGCGTCACCAGCGTGATGAAGAGCAGATAGGGAAAGGTGATCCGCGTCAGCGCCACCGCGAGATCGAAGCGCTGCGGATCATTTGCGAAGCCCGGGGCGAGCAGCCGCACGACCTCGGGCATCAGCGGCAGCGCCACCGCGACCAGCACGAGCTGCACGATCAGGTTCAGGCTGAAGACACGGTTCGAGAACAGCGCTGCCGCCGCCTCGCCGCCCTGCTGCCGGATGCGCGCATAGGCGGGGATATAGGCTTGGTTCACGGCGCCTTCGCCGAAGATCGCCCGGAAATGATTCGGCAGCCGCAACGCGACCGAAAATGCGTCCATCATCGCGCCAGCACCCAGCACGGCCGCGAGGACGATGTCGCGCGCAAAGCCCGAAAGCCGCGACAGAAGGGTGAAGCCGCTGACGGAGAGGATCTTCTTGAACATCGCGGCCCCGGAGCTGTCGTGGAACTGCAGCCCTCATCCTGTGAAGCCGCATAGCCGCGCCGCGAAGGTCGGTCCAGTGCGGCGGACGCCGTCTACCGGATCAGCGGCGGCAGCGCGTCGCCCCTTGGATGGTCGACCGTGCGCGCATCGAAGCCGACGCGCTCGCCGATCAGGTAGAGCGGCCGGCGCTTCACCTCGGCGAAGATGCGCCCGACATACTCGCCGATCATGCCCAGCGAGACGAGCTGGATGCCGGAGAAGAACATGATCGAGACGATCAGAGACGGGAAGCCGGGCAGGTCGGTGCCGAAGACGAGCGTCCGGATCATGAAATAGAGGGCCGTTATGGTCGAGATCAGTGCGATCATGGCGCCCGCCCAGGTCGCGATCTTGAGCGGCACGGTCGAGAACGAGGAGAGCCCGTCGAAGGCGAAGCTGAACAGCTTGCGGTAACGGAACTTCGAGACGCCATGCTCGCGCTCGGCGACGTCGAAGGTCACGCCGGTCGAGGGGAAGCCGACCCAGGCATAAAGCCCCTTCGAGAATCGCGCGCGCTCCGGCAGGGCGCGCAGCGCATCGACGACCTTGCGGTCGAGCAGGCGGAAATCGCCAGCGCCTTCCGGCAGTTCGGTTTCGCCGAAGCTGGCGAAGAGCCGGTAGAACAGCTTGGCGAAATTGCGCTTCAGCCGGCTCTCGCCGTCGCGGTCGGAGCGTTGCCCGTAGATGTTGAGGAAGCCCTCGCGCCACTTCTCCAAAAAGACGAGGATCGTTTTTGGCGGATGCTGCAGATCGGCGTCCATGATCACGACCGCGTCGCCCGAGGCATGGTCGAGCCCGGCTGCGATGGCGATCTCCTTGCCGAAATTGCGGCTGAACGAGACGGCGCTGATCCGCCGGTCCTGGGCGCTGAGCAGCTTCAGCACGGCAAGCGTGCCGTCGCGGCTGCCGTCATCGACGCAGACCAGCTCCCAGGACGCGACCGCGCCGTCGAGAACCTGCTTCAGGCGCTCGACCAGAACGGGCAGGTTGTCGGCCTCGTTGTGGACGGGCACGACGATCGAGAGCTCGGGCCGGCTGGAGGGAGCCCGCGGCGCGGGCGAGGCGGATGGGGGCGATATCTCGGACACCTGATTGACCTCTTGGCGGCGTCCCGCGCGACATCCGGCCCAGGGGCCGGGCCGTTCTGGATGACGCGGCCCGCACAGAACCGTAAAGCTTGCACGCTCACAAGCCCGATCGGCGCTCTTAGCGCATGGCGGCTGAACGCGGGACAACAGAGCTGATGGCGAGCGGATTTGTTTTGTGTGCCGACGACTTCGCCCTCACAGACGGCGTCAGCCGCTCGATCCTGGCGCTGCTGGAGGCCGGCAAGCTCTCGGCGGCCGGCGCCATGACCAACCGGCCGCATTGGCAGGGCTTCGCGCCGGCCTTCGGCGCGCTCGGCGACAGGGCCGATCTCGGCCTGCACCTCAACCTGACCTGCGCGGCCCCGCTGGGGGCGATGGCGCGGCTCGCGCCCGGCGGCGAATTTCCGGCGCTGCGCGATCTGGCCCGGGCGGGCGCGACATCGCCGACAGCGCGCCGCGAGATCGCCGACGAGATCGCCCGCCAGCTCGACGCCTTCGAGGACCGGCTCGGCCGCCCGCCCGACTTCATCGACGGCCACCAGCATGTCCATGTGCTGCCGGGCGTGCGCCGCAGCGTGCTGGACGCGGTGATGAAACGCTATGCGGCCGGCAGCGTCTATGTGCGGGACCCCGCCGATTCGGCCGCGGCGATTCGCGCTCGCGGTATCGCGATCGGCAAGGCGCTGACCATTGCCGCGCTGGCGCTCGGCTTTCGGCGGGCGGCGCTGCGGCGCGGCATTCCCGTCAATCGCGGCTTCTCCGGTGTTGCGCCGTTCGATCCGGCGCGCGACTTCACTGCCGATCTGCAACGTTTCCTGCTGCGGCCGGGGCCGGCCCATCTCGTGATGTGCCATCCCGGCTTCATCGACGATGAACTCGGCCGGCTCGACCCCGTCGTCGCCACGCGACCGATCGAGCACGCCGCACTGGCGGCTTTCGCACCGTCAGGCGCGACGATGATGCGCTTCTCTCAGCTCCGCTGAGAGGCGGCCCGCGCAATCGATTATTTACCTAACTGTGACAGGTTCCCTGCCGAAGCGCGTGTCTGGCGGCGGTCGCCGATTCGAGCCGGTTTTCGGGATGTTCAGTGCAATGACCTGGTTCAAGCGAGCGGCCAAGGCAGAGACCGCTGCGCAGGCGCTCGCCCCGGCACGCAAGCCGGGCCGTTCCCTCAGCAGCCAGATCGCCGCGGCGGCGGTCGCCATCGTCGCGCTCGCCATCATGGTCGTGGTCATCGCGGCGGCGCGCTACAACGACGCCAAGACGCGCGACGATCTCGAGCAGAAGATGACGGCTCTGGTGCTGATGGTCGTCAACGCCTCGCCCTCGCTCATCCTTGCGCGTGACACCAACACGCTCGGCTACATTCTCGCCTCGCTCCGGCGCGATCCCGATTTCGAGGCCGGCTTCGTCGCCGACGATCTGTCGGTGCTGGCGAGCGCGGGGCGAACCGAGGAGGCGAGGCTCGCGCTGACGCCACGCTCGGTGACGGCTCAGCTCGGCCGCGAACCATGGGACGTTCTGAAGGATGTGGTCTCGACCGAGATCGAGGACGACACCTTCGTGACCAAGCTGCATGTCGTCCGCGTCGGCGGCCATCAAAAGCAGATCGGCTATATCGCCCTGCGCTTCGACAAGTCCCGCCTGCTATCGCGCGTCGGCTTCGAGCAGGTCGCGACCATCGGCTTCGGCATCCTGATCCTGCTGATCCTCGGGCCGCTGCTCTGGTTCTCGCTGTCGCGGACGATGAGGCCGCTCAAGAGCATGACGCAGGCCATCGTCAGCATCTCGGACGGCAAGCTCGACACGCCGATCGACGCGCTGGCGCGCCGCGACGAGATCGGCGCCATCGCCCATGCGCTCGGCATCCTCAAGCTGCGCCTGGCCGAGCGCGCGACGCTGCAGGAGAAGCAGCACGTCACCGAGGCCGAGCGCCGCCATCACCAGCAAGGCGTGGACGAGGCCATCGCGCTCTTCCGCGGCGAGGTCGGCGTCGCGCTCGAGGCCTTCAAGAGCAATGCCGACCGCATGAGCGAGGCCTCCGATGGGCTCGCCCGGGTCGCTGCCGAATCCTCGGGCCGCGCGGCGCGTGCCGCCCAGAACGCCCATGGCGCCTCCGGCAATGTCGAAAGCGCCGCCCAGGCCGCCGAGGAGATGGGCGCCGCCATCCGCGAGGTCGAGTTCCAGGTCCGCCGCGTCCGCACCGAGATCGTCGAGGCAGCCTCTATCTCGCGCGACACGGCGAGTTCGGTGCGTGCGCTCGACGAGACGGCGCGCGCCATCGGCGAGGTCGTCAACCTGATCCGCGACATCGCCGCCCAGACCAACCTGCTCGCGCTCAATGCGACGATCGAGGCGGCCCGTGCCGGCGAGGCCGGGCGCGGCTTTGCCGTCGTCGCCTCCGAGGTCAAGAGCCTGGCCTCGCAGACCGCCGATGCGACCGACCGGATCGTCACGCAGGTCGGCGCCATCCAGAGCGCGACGGGCCAGGTCGTCGGCTCGATCCAGAACATCGCCGAGCGCATGAGCGCGATCGAGAACTTCGCCAATTCCGTCGCGGTCTCGATCGAGCAGCAGGCGATCGCCACCGGCGAGATCGCCAGCGGCGTCGCGATGGCGAGTTCCTCGGCCCTCTCGGTGTCGAGCGATCTCAGCGTGCTCGCCGACAGCGTCGAGGAGACCGGGCGCTCGGCAGAGGACGTGCGCGGGGCGGCCGGCGAGGTTGCCGCCCAGGCGCTGCGGCTGCGCGCGACGGTCGACCAGTTCCTGCACAGCGTCGCGGCCTGAAGGCCCGCCTCTAAACTCTATTCCGGCGGCCGTCTGGCGCAGCGATCTGCGCTTCCGGTGCTCACGGACAGAAGTCCGCTCCGCTCCGCTTCTCGATCGCTGCGCCAGCCGACCCACCGGAGCGAGTTTCGAGGCAGGCCTTCACCGTGTCGGTACTGGCAAAACGAAAAACGGGGCCGCAAGGCCCCGTTCTCATTCGATCGACCGGTCAGTCTCAGGCCTTGGCGGCGTCATACATCTCGGCGACGTATTCCCAGTTCACCATGCTCTCGAGGAAAGCCTTGAGGTAGTCCGGCCGGCGGTTGCGGTAGTCGATGTAGTAGGAGTGCTCCCAGACGTCACAGCCGAGGATCGGGCTCGCGCCGTTGACGAGCGGGCTCTCGCCGTTCGGGGTCTTGGAGACGGCGAGCTTGCCGCCCTTGACCTCGAGCCAGGCCCAGCCCGAGCCGAACTGGCCGATGCCGGCGGCGACGAAATCGTCCTTGAACTTCTCGACCGAGCCGAAGGACTCGACGATCGCCTTCTCCAGCGCGCCGGGGATCTTGCCGCCGCCGTTGGGCTTCATCCACTTCCAGAAATGCAGGTGGTTGTAGTGCTGGCCGGCATTGTTGAACACGGCCGGGTTCTTGCCGTGCGAGGCCTTGACGATCTCCTCGAGCGACTTGCCCTCGAATTCCGTGCCCTTGATCGCGTTGTTGCCGTTGGTGACATAGGCGAGATGATGCTTGTCGTGATGATACTCGAGCGTTTCCTTCGACATGAAGGGCTGCAGCGCATCATGGGCGTAGGGCAGGTCGGGAAGGGTGAAGGACATGGGGGCCTCTCCTTGGGCTGTCAAATCGCTTGAACTGAGAATGGCTTGCCGCCGGGCGGCCTGGGTCGGGTTGTCCCCGCTGGGAGTGCCCGCCATTCCCTTTGTTAGTTAAGCCTCCGGGGCCTCCCCGGCAACCGCCGCCCTGCCGATGGCCCCATGTCATTGCGGCGGGGCGCCGCAATATTGCCCGATTCCTCGCTCTATGCGGGAACACGATTTGAAACTGTCTCTTATTCAATACGTTACAAGATAGCCCGAGAGGGGGCCGATGTCGGCTCATCGGGCGATTTGCCATGATTGCTTTCGAACATGCTGCCGAGGACGTTCCTTTGATCATCATCTTTGTCTTGCTCGGCCTTGGTTTCCTCTGCGGCGGCGGCGCGGCCATCGTCGACGGGCTGCCCTATATGGTGCTCGAGCGCGGCTTCACGCAGGTGATCATCGGCACCGTGATGGCGGCGGCGGGCGTCGTGATGCTGGCGCTGGCCTGGGTTTTGGTCGAGCTGCGGCGTCTGAAGACGACGCTGTCCGGCACCGCCATGGCGGTGTCGCTGGCATCGATGGCCGGGAGCCCGGGCAGCGAGCGCGAAGCCGCTATCCCCGGCACGTCATCCGGCCCCGGATCGCCGGCCGCGACGCTGCAGCCCGGCTTGGCCGACGCCGGTGTCGGGGCGCTCGCCGGCGCCGCGCTAGTCGGGACGCAGGCGTTCGGGGAGCCGCGGGAACCGGCCGATACGGCGGTCGAGCCCGATCTCTTCGGCGCCCATCTGGCCAGGCAGGCCGCGCCGGAAACCGGCGACGGGTCGGGGCTGGCCGAGAGCGGCAGCGACGTCGCCGATATCCTCCCGGCTTTCGATCCGTTCCGGCCGGTCGATCCGCAGGGCGAGCCGGAGCCGGCAACCGCCGCGCCCGAGTCGGGCTTGCCGATGCTCCTGCCCGAACTGCCCGACGCCGAGCCGGCCGCCATCCCGGAAGCGGAGGGCGCTGCCGGCGAGCGCGCGCCGTCGGAGCTCGTTGCCGGGGTCGATGAGGGCCTCGCTGCCGCTCCTGTTCCCTCCGATATCGATGACCCGTTCACCGCCGCGCTGACGCCGCCCTTGCGCGAGAATGACGAGTTCGGCCTGCTGCGTGAGAGCCTCGCCGGCCTGCGGCGCGAATCCGAACGCCCCGACGGCCGGATCGAGCCGTCCTTCGCCGACGCCCCGATCGAGGAGACGGCGGGAGAGACCGCTGGAGAGCGTGCGGGCAGCCGCCCCGACGATCTTGCCGCGGCCGGAAGCTGGATGAACACCCCATCGCGGCGCCACGCCCCCTGGTTCGCCGAGCCCGAGGTGAAGCCGCAGGAGGACGGTGCCGGCCGGCCGGATGCTGCGCCAGCGCAGGCCAACTCCGAGCCGTCATGGCCGAGACTGGACACGCCCGAACCGGAAGCGCCGCATTGGCCGCCGCACGCGCGCGAAGCCGAGGCGTTCGAGCCCGCGCCCGCGACGGGGAACTGGGAAGACACGCCGGACGCGCAGGCCGCTCCGGAGGTGACCGCCTTCGAGCCTGCGCCGCCGCTCTCTCCCGAGGCCGAGCCACTGCAGGACGCGGTGTCCCAGCCGGAGGCTCCGGAAGCCGAGCTGGTAGCAGAGGCCGCGGCGCCGGCTGCCTCCGACGAAGGCATCGTCGGCGCCTATCAGGTCGGCGAGGCGCATTTCACCATCTATGCCGACGGCTCGATCCAGGCACGCACGCCCGATGGCGATTACAGCTTCGCGTCGATGGACGAGCTCAAGATCTATCTCGCCAGCGAAAAGAGCCGGCTCGGCTCCTGATCAGTCGGAGCCGGCCTCCGGCCAGCCCTCGCCGACGGCCTGGATCGCGAAGGCATAGGCCAGGGCCGTTTCCTTCAGCGAGTCGAAGCGCCCGGCCGAGCCGCCATGCCCGGCCTCCATATTGGTGTGCAGCATGATCGGCCCGCCGCCGCTCATCGTCGCGCGCAGCCGCGCCACCCATTTCGCGGGCTCCCAATAGGTCACGCGCGGATCGGTCAGCCCGCCCATCGCCAGGATCGGCGGATAGGCCTGCGCCGTGATGTTGTCATAGGGCGAATAGCTTCGGATCATCTCGAAGGCCGCGATGTCGCGGATCGGGTCGCCCCATTCGGGCCATTCCGGCGGTGTCAGCGGCAATGTGTCGTCGAGGATGGTGTTCAGCACGTCGACGAAGGGCACCTCCGCGATGATGCCCGCAAAGAGCTCGGGCGCCATGTTCGCGACCGCGCCCATCAGCATGCCGCCGGCGCTGCCGCCTTCAGCGACGATGCGCCCGCGCGCCGTGAAGCCGGCATCGGCGAGCGCCTCGCCCGCGGCGATGAAGTCCGTGAAGGTGTTGCGCTTGTTCTCGCGCTTGCCGTCGAGATACCAGCGCCGGCCTTTGTCTGTGCCGCCACGGACATGGGCGATGGCATAGACGAAGCCGCGATCGACCAGGCTCAGCGGCCGGATTCGGAACGAGGCCGACATCGCCGAGCCATAGGAGCCGTAGCCATAAAGCAGGCAGGGCGCCGAGCCGTCGAGGACGAGATCGGCCCGGTGCAGGAGCGAGACCGGAACCTGCTCGCCATCCTTCGCCGTGGCGAAGATGCGCCGCACCCGGTAGGCCGCCGGGTCATGGCCCGAGGGCACCTCCTGCCGCTTCAGCAGCACGCGCGCGCCCGTCACCATGTCGTAATCGTAGGTTTCGGCCGGGCGCGCCATCGAGGCATAGATGAAGCGCAAACGGTCGGTCTCGAACTCGTAGCCGGCGTCGAGGCCCAGCCCATAGGCCTCCTCGTCGAAGGCGATGCTGCTCTCGGCGCCGGTCGCGAGATCGCGGATGACGATGCGCGGCAGGCCGTCCTCCCGCTCCAGCCGGATCAGTCGGCCCTTCAGGCAGACATGGCTCAGGATCAGCCGGCCCGGCTTGTGCGGGATCAGGTCGCGCCAGCCGGCGGGCGAAGGATCGGCCGCCGGCACCGTGACGATCTTGAAGTCCTCGGCGCCGTCGGCATTGGTCAGGATCAGGAGATCGTCGCCGTGATGCTCGACGTCGTATTGCCGTCCGACTGCCCGTGGCGCGACCGTGACGGGCCGCGCTTCGGGCTCGGACAGATCGACCAGACGGATCTCGGAGGTCTCGTGGTCGCTGATCGAGATCAGCAGGAAGCGCCCGGACTGCGTCTCGTCGATATCGACGAACATGCCGGCATCGGACTCGTCATGCAGCAGCGTGTCCTGGCTCGGGTCGTGGCCGAGGCGATGCCGGAAGACCCGGGACGGGCGGTGGTCGGCGTCGAGGCGGACATAGGCGAAGGCGCGGCTGTCGGCGGCCCAGACGATATCGCCCGTCGTGTCGGGGATCGCATCGGGCAGATCCTCGCCGCTGGCGATGTCGCGGACCCGGATCATGTGGAGTTCGGATCCGGCCTCGTCGGCGCTCCAGCCGAGCAGGCGGTGGTCGGGGCTGTGGGCGGTGTCGCCGAGATCGAAGAAATCCTTGCCGTCCGAAAGCGCGTCGGCGTCGAGCATGATCTGCTCGCGGCTATTGCCGGTGTTCTTCTCGCTTGAGGCGGGCGCGCCGGTTTTCGGCCTGCGGCAGATCAGCGGATGCTCCCCGCCCTTGCGGTAGCGCGAATAGTAGAGGAACGGCCCGTCCGGTTGTGGCACGCTCGAATCGTCTTCCTTGATCCGGCCGCGCATCTCCTTGACGAGGCTGCGCTGCAGCGCCCGGGTCGGAGCGAGCAGCGCCTTGCAATAGGCGTTCTCGGCGTCGAGATAGGCGCGGATGTCGGCCGGCAGTGCGGCGGGGTCCCGCAGCACCTCCTTCCAGTTCGAGGCGCGCAGCCAGTCATAATCGTCGCTGAGTTCGGTGCCGTGGACGACCGTCCGTTTGGTGCGGATCTCGGCGCGCGGCACAGCAGTCTTGCGCCGACGGGGCGTCGCCGCGCCGGGAACGGGATGAGAGCGCATCGACGACTTCTCCACCATGCATTGGCTCAGACAGGTAGAGAGCAGGGCTCGGGCTGGCAAGACCGCTCGCACTCAGGCAGATGCCCTGTCGCGCAAATTCCGGTTACCATGATCATCTGGCGGTGAATGCAATATTCCCTTGGGATATTCGTATTCGCACGCAGATGATCACTTGCAGTGATGTAGGCTATCGACTAAACGGTCCGCAATGGCCGCTGGCGTTGCGTCTGAGTCGAAAGTGCTTGGTGCTCTTGGTCAGGATCGCGCAAGGCATGCATGTATGATGGCGCGATCGGTCGCAGTTTTCGCAGAAGACATCTCAGGGAGTGGCGCCATCATGGCTGATAGTGACGGATCGGATTTTATCGAGCTGACTGCGGATATTGTCTCTGCCTATGTTTCAAACAATTCCGTTCCGTCCGCCGACTTGCCGGCGCTGATCGGTGAGGTGCACGCCGCGCTGAGCCGCGTCATCAGCGGTGCCGCTCCGGTGGTGCCGGCCGAGGCGCCGAAGCCTGCCATTCCGGTGAAGAAGTCGATCACGGCCGACTATCTCATCTGTCTCGAAGACGGCAAGAAGTTCAAATCGCTCAAGCGCCATCTGCGCACGCAGTACAACATGTCGCCCGAGCAGTATCGCGAGAAGTGGGGCCTGCCGCCGGACTATCCGATGGTCGCGCCGAACTATGCCGAGGCGCGCTCGCAGCTCGCCAAGAAGATGGGCCTGGGCCAGCAGCGCCGCAAGCGCCGCTGAAACCGGCCCGAGGTTTCGCCGAGGCGGGACCTTCAGGGATCATAAAAAAGGCCGCCGGCTTGCCGGCGGCCTTTTTTGTACGCGGAACGTCCCGGCGACCTGGCGGGGATAAGCCGGCAGCGTTCGCGCCGTGTCTTGTCATAGGAATATTTTCATGCATGATCGAGCCGGCATCGTCGCTGTCCGGCGAGAATTAATGAGAACATATCATGAACAATCTTGAGCCTGCAGATGTTGATCCCATCGACCAGGCGGCGCTGGCGCGGCTCGCCGAAGTCGTCGTGGCGGCCGTTGCCCATGTTCCAGCCGCGAGCCTGCGTTCGCCCTGCCGGGGCCGGCGGCCGATCGCGCTGGCGCGACAGACCGCGATGTATCTCGCCCATGTCGCCTTCGGCCTGAGCTTCACCCGCGTCGGCATCTGCTTCGGCCGCGACCGGACCACGGTTCGCCATGCCTGCGCCCTGATCGAGGATCGCCGCGACGATCCGGCACGGGAATTCGCGCTGGCTGCACTCGAGGCCGGGCTACTCGCCTTGACGGGCGCGCTTGTCACGGGCGCCCGGCCGGAGGCCCGGTCGTGAGCCGGGCAGGGGGCGTGGCGGGGAGCGTTGCAGAGGATGTGGCAGAAGACGGGCCTGATCTGCGCGCTCGCCTGTTGCGGCATCTGGCGCAGCCCGGTGCCTTCGGCTGCCGCTCGCCTTTGGGCTGCGGACGGATCGCGCTCTACCGGAGCACCAATGGCACCAGCCTCGGAGCCGGATATGCGCCATCCGAGGCGGCCGACGCACTGGTTGGCGACGGCCTGGCGAAATGGAGCGGCGAGGGCGGCTCGCGGCGCCTCCTCGCGACCGGCGCCGCGAAAGCTCCGAAGCGGAGCCTGGCCGAGGGCGTCGTTCCGATCGACGGCCGGATGCAGGCGGTGACGCTGGACGAGCGCGAGAGCCCGCTGCTCTGGCTGCATCGCCGGCCGGGTCGGGATGGCCGGCCGCAAATCTCGGCGGAGGAGTTCGCGGCCGGGGAGCGCTTCCGCTCCGATCTCACCCTTGCGCGGATGATGCCGCGCGTGACGATGAACTGGGATGCCTCGCTCGTGCCGGACGCGCACGGGGCCGGTGGCCGCGATCCGGCCGGCGCCTCCGATGCCGCCCTTACAGCCCGTCAGCGCGTCAGGCTGGCCTGCGACCGGCTCGGGCCGGATCTGTCGGGCCTCGCCATCGATGTCTGCGGCTTCCTCAAAGGGCTCGACCGTGTCGAGCGCGAGCGCGGCTGGCCGGCGCGTTCGGCCAAGGTCGTGCTGCGTCTCGCGCTCAAGGCGCTGGCGACGCATTACGGCATCGCGCCGCCGCC
Source organism: Bosea sp. 124 (assembly GCF_003046175.1). Classification (NCBI taxonomy): domain Bacteria; kingdom Pseudomonadati; phylum Pseudomonadota; class Alphaproteobacteria; order Hyphomicrobiales; family Alloboseaceae; genus Allobosea; species Allobosea sp. 124. The sequence continues at coordinate 405,607 of NZ_PZZM01000001.1, read as the reverse complement.
CGCGACGGCGAAATGCCGGAACTCCGTCTGGCATGGCGAAAACGCGCGCCCGAGCCTCATGCCGGAACGGGCTGGATGAGGCGGCCCGCGATCAGCCGGCGGCGGCTGTGCGTGCGTCGGACTTGATGCGCTCGATCATCGAGCGCACGCCGTTGGAGCGCTGCGGCGTCAGATGCGCGGCGAGACCGAGCTTCTCGTAGATCGCGAAGGCGTCGGTCTCCAGGATTTCCGAGGCGCTGCGCCCGGAATAGATCGCCAGCGCCAGCGCGACCAGCCCGCGCACGATATGGGCGTCGCTATCGCCGCGGAAATGCAGCAGCGTCTGCGGACCGGGGCCGCCATCGCGACGCGAGTCGAGCCAGACCTGGCTGGCGCAGCCGCGCACCTTGTTGGCGTCGTTATGCGCCGCCTCCGGCAGCGGCTCCAGCTCCCGGCCGAGCTCGATCAGATAGCGGTAGCGGTCGTCCCACTCCTCGAGCAGGTCGAAATTGGCGATGATCTCGTCGAGGTTCGCGCTCATGTCCTGTCCGCTGCCGGTCGCCGCGTGGCAGGCCGGCTCCCGCCCTGCCATGTTCGAGGCCAGCGTCTTCGGCGCGTCGGGCGGCCGCGTCAAGCGCGGGCTGCGATCATGGGGCGTGGCGCCTCAGCGTGTCGCGGCCGGGGCTGAGGGCTCGCGCGGGTCGTGCCGGCCCGCGAGCCCCGCGGTCGCCAGGGCCATCACGCGCTGGCGGGTCTCGGGGTCGAGACCTGCGAGAATCTGCGCGGTCTCGCGTGCGGCCGTGACGCTGGACATCGCGCTCTGCGGATCGACCTGAGCCGCCGCCCTTGCAACGCTGCGGACGCGCGCGACGGCGCCGCCATCATCCGGTTTCTCGCTCTGGACGGGCGAGTTCAGCGCGATCACGCCGATCACCGCCAGGCTGCGCAGGATATAGGCCATCATGGTCCCCGCTTCGTGACGGGCGCTGCCTGCGCCCCATCCCGCATCGACCCTAGCCCGGGATGCGGAAAAATCACGTCATTCCGGATCGTCAAACACGACGCTCGATCTTCAGCTTCCGTTCACCCTGCTTCCAACATCGCGGCCGTGCCGGGCGCCCCCGGAGAGATCCGCGGAAGTCGTTGTTCTTAATAGAGAAAGCCGTGATACAGCGACGCTTTTCGGCGATCCGGCCGCGGCTGCCTTAAGCCCCGCTTAAACCGCCCGGGGCGAGATTGCCGGCAAGCGGACGAACGGTCCGCACAGTTAGGCGTTGCGTTGCCCATGAAGATGCAGGCGGTCAGGACACAGGTGGCGGCGATGGTGCACGCATCCGTGCTGCCCAATTCGCTCGAGCGCATGCGCCATGAGCGCTTCATCCTGACCCGCCTGCTGGTCGGCGCGGTTGCGCTCGGCCTGGCTCCGGCCTATCTCGCCTGGCGCGGCACGCTCGGCGGCCTCGAGGCGGCGGTGATCGTGGCCGCGGCGCTGCCGCTGCTCGCCGTCGTGGTGCTGTCCAGGACCGGCCGGCTCGACATCGCGCATTGCATGTCCGCGGCGGCGCTCGCCCTCTTCGTCGGCGCGCTCTCCGGCATGACCGGCGGCGCCGGCTCGCCCCTGCTGCTCTGGCTCGCCGCCGTGCCCGCCGAGGCGATGTTCTTCGGCTCGCGGCCTTATGTGTCGCGCGCCAGCGCGATCGCGGCGCTTACACTCGGCAGCGTCGTCGCGCTCGACCATCTCGGCCTTTTCGCCGGGCAGGCGCGCTGGGCGGACGGCATGATGCCGGTCCTGGTGACGGTCGCGATCCTGCAGGCGATGATCGTTGCCATCGGCTTCCTGCGCCGCCGTGGCGAGGAGCTGCGCGAGCATCGCGCCTCCGACCAGCGTGCCCAGCTCCTGCTCGACCATGTCGGCGATCTCGTCACCTGGCACGATGCCGGCGGCGCCGTTGTCTTCGCCAATGATGCCGCCCGGTCGCTGGCCGGTGCCGAGCCGCGCGAACTGCACGGGCGCGGCCTGTTCGAGCGCGTGCATGTCGCCGACCGTCCGCTCTTCCTCAAGGCGCTGAGCGACGCGGCCCATGGCGCGGGCTCCGCCATTGCCTGCTTTCGCACGCTCTTCGTCCCGCATGGCGATCAGGAGCAGCAGCGTCCGGTTTCGCTCTGGCTCGAAATGCATGCGCACCGGATCGAGACCGCCGGCCCCAATGACAGCGCAGCCGTCGTCTGCGTGATGCGCGACATCACGGCAAGGCGCGCCCAGGAGGAGGAGCGCGCCCGCGGCCATGCCGAAGCGGTGAAGGCGAGCGACATCAAGGGCCGCTTCCTGGCGACCGTCAGCCACGAGCTGCGCACCCCGCTGAACGCGATCATCGGCTTCTCGGAGATGCTCAGCGGCGAGGAGCAGCAGGGCTGGCTCGATGCGCAGAAGCGGCTGGAATATGCCCGGATCATCCACAGCTCGGGCCACCATCTGCTCGATGTCGTGAACACGCTGCTCGACATCTCCAAGATCGAGAGCGGCACCATGACGATCGAGCAGGAGCCGCTCGATCTGGCCGAGATGACCCGCGATTGCTGTGCGCTGATGGCGCTGCGGGCCGAGGCCGGCGAGATCGCGCTCGAACGCGTCGTCGGGCCGGATCTGCCGCCGGTGCTGGGCGATCGTCGTGCGCTGAAGCAGGTGATGATCAACCTGCTTTCGAACGCCATCAAGTTCACGCCCGTCGGCGGGCGCGTGATGTTCGCCGTCGTGCGCGATGGCGACATGATCGACCTCTCGGTCTCGGACACCGGCATCGGCATTTCCGCCAGCGACCTGCCGCGTCTGGGCGATCCCTTCTTCCAGGCCAAGGGCTCCTATGATCGCGCCTATGAGGGCACCGGCCTCGGCCTGTCCGTCGTGCGCGGGCTTGTCGGCCTCCATGGCGGGCGCCTCTCCGTCGAGAGCGCGCCGGGCGTCGGGACCCGCGTCGCCGTCCGGCTGCCCGTCGGCGGCGTCGCCGATGCGTCCGAGCCGGTCAGGATCGCCACCTTCGCGCGCGCACCGCGCCGCGGCCTCGAAACCAAAGCGCCTTTTCGTCTGACCGCCTGAGCACGAGCCAACCGCATGTCCACGATCGCAGCCCGCGCCCATTCCGGCTCCTCGCTCTCCGCCCCGCTCCGGCGCCCGGCTTCGCAGCCGCGCCACAAGACGACCTGGTTCGGCCGGGTTGTGCGCCTGGCGGCGCGCCGGCCCGGCCGCGCCTTCGTGCTGCTGGTCTTCGCCGCCGTGTCGGCCGCGATCCTCGCCAATGCGCTGATCCTCCAGAAGGCGCGCCATCCGGCGCCGATGGTGTCCGCTCCGTCGCAGACACCGCCTGCCCGACAGGCCGAGCGGCGCGCCGAGCAGCCCGCCGCCAGCGCGTCCGCGACCATGACCCCGACGCCGGCCCCGCTGCCGCCGTCGCGCCCGAACGACCTGTCGCAGCAGGCACGCGACCCCGTTGTCCGGCCACCGGCGGCCGTGACCAGCATTCCGCGTACGGCAGCCGCACCCGCTCCGGCGCCGGTCGCGCGCAGCGCCGCCGCCCCGCGCGATCCGATCGCCGACCTGATCAACGGCGCCGATATCCGGCCGCCGGCGGAGGTTCGCGGCGTCGCCCAGGCGAGGTCCGCCACGCCGCGCCGCAGCGCCGAGAACTGAGCACGGACATTGCGCCGGCCGGGTAATTGAACAGGCAGCGAGGGAGCAGCGCCGATGGCGCGCCTCACCAGCGATTTCTGGGTCTCCGCTTATCTCCGCCAGGCGGGGCATGACGGGCTCGTCGCCGTGTTGAGACGGCGCGGCGCGGCAGAGGCCGGCGCCATTTTCGTCAAGCTCGACCGGCTCGACCGTACGGCGGCGCTCTATGGGCCAGCACCGCAATCGATGGCGCAGGATGACGGCATCCGCCGCTTCCAGCTCGTTCTCGACAGCGACCCCGGCAGCGTCGAGGAGCGTGTCGCGCGCGAGCTGCGCTTCGATTCCGATCTCTGGCTGGTCGAGATCGAGAACCGGCAGGGCGACCCCAGGCTCGATCTCGTCGCGGAGTAGCGCGGTTCCGGCAGCTACCGGCGCTCAGCGCTGGTCGCGCCTGGTGCTAAGCTTGCGCAGGATGTCGCTCGCCGGCACCGCGCTCTCCGGTCGGGCCGGGCCGATCCGCGCGGGGGTGCCGCTCGGATCCATCGCAGGTTGATGCTGGCCCCGGCGCGAGAGCGCCGGCATCGGCGTGCCGCTGACCTGCATGACCAGCCGCAATGCCACTGCAGGTCGTACCGCACGCATCAGCGCGACCACCGCAAAGATGCGCTCGACCGAGTGGGCCGCCTCGTCGCCGAGCCGGATCAGGAAGCGCGTCGCATCCTCGACGCTGGCGCCGGCCGCCGTCAGCGCGAGCGCCGCAAGGTCGCGCGAGCGGTCCGCCCCGATCGCCTGCGTCAGGGCCGGCCCGCCGCCGAGATGGCTCGCGAGCGCGCCGAAAGCGCTGTCGTGATCGTCCGCCGCCATGGCGAGCCAGCCGGCGAACACGTCGCGGGAAACCGGTTCACGCCGCTCGACGGGGCCGAGCGAATCCAGCGCCGCCAGCGAATCGAGCATGGCGAGGCGCCGCTCCTCGCCTGCGAACAGGAAAAGCGGCGCGATCTCCGCGCTGGAGAGGTCGCGGCGGGCAAGCAGCGGCGGGGCATAGCCCGCATCCTCCCGCGCCCGTGCCAGCAGCAGGTCGAGCGCGGCGCGCGGCAGGGTGATGGCCGTGTTGGCCATCAATGCGAAATCGATCTCCCGGTCCGCCCGCTCGACCAGGATGAGCGTCGCGGTGGCGCTGAGATCGGCCCGCTCCGGCAGCGCGCCGGCCAAAGCGGCGTCGGCATGGCCGGCGAACTCTTCCATTTCGACCGGGTCCAGTGGCATGCCATGACGCAGCAGGGCCGCGAGCACGGCGCCGCCGCGGGCCCGCAATGCCGCGATGACGGAAGCCGGGGCGTGGCGCCAGCCGGCGACCTTGCGGGCCAGGATGACGGCGGTGGCCTCGTCGATGCCGGGAACCAGCGCCGCCGCCATCTCGCCGAAGGCGGCGAGATCGTCCTGCGCGGGTTGCGGCGTCGACATCAGCAGGTCTGCCTTCACCCGCAGCGAGACTTGGCTGAGGTCGAGCCCGCCATCGCGCGCGAGGCGGGCGAGATGGGCGAGTTCGGCGGAGATTCGCAACGGCATGGGACACTCGGCTGTGATTCTTGGCGTCGGGCGAGAGTAATCCCCGAGGCTTTAAGAGGGCGTTAACCATGTCCGGGCCTGATGCGGAGCGGAGAGCGATCTCCCGCGACCGAAACGCAAGGCGCCAAGACACGGAGGCGCATCATGGCCGTCGTCATCCCTCTTGCGCCGCGTCGCCGGTCGCAAACCGCCTCGACACCCTCCGCATCGCGGCAGGAGCAGGCGATGATTCTATTCTTCACCGGCGTCCGCTACGAGCGGCAGGCCGAGCCCGCCCCCGTCGAGCCGGCCGTTCGTCGAAGGCGGCCTGTCCTGGCCGCCGCGCCGACCGTGAGCGGCGGCACCAAGCGGACGAAGAAGGCGACCAGCGCCAGGCAGCCGGCGTGACCTCCGAGGCTGCCGATCACCCGCGCGCCGTCTCAAGGCGGAGCGGCCGGCTGGCCGCAATCCTGCTCGGGCTCTCTGTGGCTGGCTGCGCCGGCCCCGGCGATCTCGGCCGCCCGCGACCGGACGTCTGGAGCCAGGTCGTCGCGCCCCAGGCCGGGTTCTGGTCGGCCACGGCGCGCGGCGAGGCGGCCTCGTATTTCCGGATGACCGATGACGAGGAGCAACTGCGGGACCGCGCCTGGCGCTTCATCATGCCGGGGCATGAACGCAGCACTTTCCAGAGCCGCATCTCGGACCTAGCCCATTCCCGAATTCTGCCGGTGCAGGCCCAGTCCAGCCTCGTCTCGGATTATTTCAAGGCGCTGACCTCCGGCTCCTACGCGTCGCAGGTGTCCCGCTATTCGCGTCTGGCCGAGGATACCAATGCCGACCGGCTGCTGATCGGCCCGTTCCGCGCCAATGCGATGCGGGTGGTCTCCGCCGACAGGGTGCGGATGCGCGCGGCCGAGAGTTCGCCCCATGTCGCGCCGGGGCAGATCGATCCGGCTTTCGCGCGCGTCGTCGAGAACGAGGGCCTGATCCTCTGGGTCTGCGAACGCGTCGGCTTCCGCCTCGAGAGCTATCGCTACGCGCTCGCCAACCTCGTCGTCGAGATGCCGTCGCGCGAGGCGGTCCGCGCCGAACGTGCCATCATGGCGCTGGAAGCGGAGGCCGGGCCGCTCTGCAAGCTGCCGCTCATCGGCGTCTTCGGCGCCCGCGAGCCCGCCAGTGACGGCGCCAAGCCGCCGGTCGTCTACAAGGGCTGATCTCAGTCCGCCATGCCGCAGGCGACGCCGCTCGCCAGCGCCTCGGCATCTGCACGGTCGGAGGGGTGCCGCACCAGCACGCGCGCCACGATCAGCCCCTGATCCGTGTCGGAGACGATCCGCAATTCGCGCGCGGCCTCGCCATCCTCGTCGCGCGCGATCCGTTCGTCGCGCTGCTCGTCCGTCATCACCACGAACTCGACCACGCCACGGATCGCGGCCCGGTCGGTGATCGCATAGATGACGCCGCCGCCGCGCCGGTGCAGCGTCAGGCCAAGAGGCAGCGTGCCGGCGCGGGCGACGACGCGCATCGGGCCGGCACTCAGATCGTAGCTGCAGACCGCCGTCACCGTGGCCAGGTCGGCCTCGCGCGGCAGGGGCAGGCCGCGACTGTCGTTGGCGGAGATCAACTCGGCCCGGCCGCCGGTCCCGAGCGCGCGATAGGCGTTGTTGGCGTCGCTGCGCGACAGAACCGGGATCAGCAGGATGGTGACGATATGGACGATGCCGGCGAGGACGAACCCCGCTACGGTCGTCAGCAGCAGGCGGCGAACGGCCGCGGCGAAGCGCGCCCCCGCGGGCAGGGGCCGCGGCGCGGCGACGGTGCCGGGCGCGATCTCCTGGCCGGCCGCGCTCATGGGCAATCGATCCGCTCGATGCGGGGCAGGCTCTCGGCCCGCGTTTCCCCGGCCTGGGTCGCGATCGGCGTGTCGTAGAGCCGCAGGCGGAGCTGGAAGCGCCCGCTCGTCGGCAGCGGCAGCCAGTTGCCCGCCTGCGGCCAGGAGGCGGCGGCGATGCGCAGGGCGCCGGTCTCGTCGCGCAGGACCTCGGCATCGGTGAAGCCGCTGCGGTCGAGCGGCAGGCGGAAGGCGCGCCCGTCGGCATCGGTGACGCTGAGCGTCCAGCCGCGTGTCGTCGGCGTCGCGCCCGTCAGCGCATAGCGGCAGCGGCCGTCGAGCGGCCAGCCCTGCTGGTCCCGCTCGGCGATCAGCTCCAGCCCTTCGCCCGCGCCCAGCGGCAGATGCACGCCCCGGGCGAGATAGGCCCGCATATAGGGATCGATGTCGCGCCCGCCGCTGCGCGGCCAGGCTTTCCAGACGCCGATCTCGACCATCCCCGGCAGCGGTCGTCCCGCGACGGCAAAATGCGCCGAGGTCAGGCCCAGCCCGGCACCGAGAGCGATCAGATAGGCGAGATGGAAGACGCGCAATGCCCTGTTTTCCGAAAGCGGCCCGCCGATGGCGGCGGCGGGAGTTGAACCAGCGGGAGCGGGTGCGTCAACAGAGGGGGACGCAGTCGACGACGTCCACAGTGCAGGCGGACCGAACCCGGCCCTAGCGAATCCGCGTTTCGCTGCCTCCGGAGACCTCGCGGATGCCGACCTGGAGGGGCCGGCCGGCGGGACGGGGCGGCTCGATCGTCTTGAACATCGCGCCGACGGCCGAGAGCACCTCGAAGGACTGGCGCGGCATATGGCCTGCTCCGGGGCCGGACGCCGCGGTGATCGCGGCGGCGGGCGCCTGCGCCTTCGCGACCGTTGCGGCCTTCGGGTCGGGTGGCGCAACGCCGGGGATCGGCTTCAGTTCGAGCCCCTGATGGGCGAACTGCATGATCTCCTTCCAGGTCATGGCCGGCAGCGAGCCGCCGGTCATGTTGGCGGTCTCGGAGGAATCGTCGTTACCAAACCAGACCGCGCCGATGAGGTTGCCGGAATAGCCGACAAACCAGGCATCCTTGTAGCCGTTGGTCGTGCCGGTCTTGCCGGCCGTGACGACGCCCTCCAGCGCGGCGCGGCGGCCGGTTCCCTCGGTCGGGACCTTGGAGAGCATGAAGTTCATGTCCTGCGCGACCTGGGTGCTGAGCACCTGGACCGGAGACGCCTCGTCGCGGTCGTGCCGGTAGATCGGCTCGCCTTGCGAATTGTGGATCTCGATCGCGGCATAGGGCCTGGCCCGCTTCCCGCCATTGGCGAAGACCGCGTAGCCTGCCGCCATGTCGATCACCGTCACCTCGGCGGCACCGATCGGCAACGAGACGGTGTCGGTCAGCGGCGAGTTGAGGCCCATGGCGCGGCTGGTCTCGATGATCTTCATGCGTCCGATGCGGGCCGCGCGCGCGACATGGCTCTCGCCGGTCGCCTGGCCGATCGCGATCGACATCTGCACCGGGATCGTATTGATCGACTTCGCCAGCGCCGTCGTCAGCGGCATCGAGCCGGCATAGGAACGGCCGTAATTGTTGGGGCACCAGTTGCCGATGCAGACCGGGCGGTCGGTGACCACCGTGCTGGGCTTGTAGAGCCCCGCCTGCAGGGCGGTCGCATAGACGAAGGGCTTGAACGAGGACCCCGGCTGACGCAGGCTCGATGTCGCGCGGTTGAACTGGCTCGCGCCATAGTCGCGCCCGCCGACGATGGCGCGCACCGCCCCGTCCGGGTCCATCACCACGGTCGCCGCCTGCTTCGCCCGGTAGCCCGGCCCGTGCTGGCGCAGGATCGATTCGATCGCCTCGTCGGCGCGGTCCTGGATCGCGGGATCATGCGGCGTCTTCACCGTCAGCACCCGGTCGGGGCCGAGCTTGCCGTCGTCGGCCAGCGCCTTCACCTGATCGAACGCCCAGTCGAGGTAATAGTCGGGGCTCGAATCGCGACGCCGGTCGACCGGCGTCGCCGGGTTGCGCTTGGCGCTGTCGACCTGGCCTGCCGTCATGAAGCCGGCATCGACCATGGCATTCAGCACGTCGTTGGCGCGGGCGCGCGCCGCCGGCAGGTTGACATGCGGGGCGTATTTCGTCGGCGCCTTGAACAGGCCGGCGAGCATCGCCGCCTCGGCGAGGCTGACATCCTTGACCGACTTGCCGAAATAGTAATCCGCCGCCGCTGCGACGCCGAAGGTGCCGCCGCCCATATAGGCGCGGTCGAGATAGAGCTTCAGGATCTCGTTCTTGGTCAGCCGGTACTCCAGCCAGACCGCGAGGAAGGCTTCCTTGATCTTGCGGTCGAGCGAGCGCTCATTGGTCAGGAACAGGTTCTTGGCGAGCTGCTGCGTCAGCGACGAGCCGCCCTGGACGACGCCCGAGGCGCGCGCATTCACGGTGATGGCGCGCAGCGTGCCGAAGATGTCGATGCCGAAATGATCGTAGAAGCGCCGGTCTTCGGTCGCCAGAACCGCCTTGAGCAGATGGTCGGGCATCTCCTCCAGCTTCAGCGAATCGTCGTGCCGCGCGCCGCGATGGCCGAGTTCGGCGCCATAGCGATCGAGGAAGGTCACGGCGAAGACCTGGTTCTTGAGCGCCTCCTCGCGGCCCTCACGGAAGGACGGGATGGCGAGCGACAACATGACGAGGGAACCGGCGATGCCGATGTTCAGCCCTTCGCTGGCGAACTCGGCCGCCAGCCTTTGCCCTCCGGTGACGGTCAGGCGGTCGGCGAAGCTGCGGATGCGTTCATAGGTGTCGCCGGCGCGCCGCGCCGCGCCCCACAGCCCGGCATCGACCCATGAATCGACCGCCAGCGCGAAGCGCTTCAGTCGGGTCGTCCAGCCTGTTTTCCTGAACTCCATCGCCGTCCCGAGGTTCCGATGAGAGCCATCGCCGAAAAGGGCGACGACACTGTCCTGCCGCGCCCCGGCCGTCTTGGCAACATGTTCTGGCCGCGTCGCAGATACATATTCGCTCCGGGCCCGGCTGTAAGAGGCCGGAACCGGAATCTCCGGTGGACAGCAGATTCCGGGCCATCTGCGCTGTTCCGTTTCGGCACGGTCGAGATGGCTACGCCACAGCGCGAGGGGCGGATGCGGGCCATGCCCTGCTTATGCCCGCGCTTCCATCTGCCGACACGGCGGAGCATAAGGCGGCATGACCGGCGACCGAGACCCCGACGATCCATTCTGGCGCAGCACCCCGCTCGAGGCGATGAGCCGCGAGCAATGGGAATCGCTCTGCGACGGCTGCGGTCGCTGCTGCCTCGTCAAGCTGCAGGACGAGGACACCGGCGCGATCCTCGCGACAGATATCGGCTGCCGGCTGTTCGATTCGCAGACCTGCCGCTGCAAGGACTACCCCAACCGCTCGATCAAGGTGCCGGACTGCGTGACGCTGACGCCCCATGACGTCCGCACCCTGCCATGGCTGCCGCCGACCTGCGCCTATCGGCTGGTCGCCGAGGGTCGCGATCTGCCCTGGTGGCATCCGCTGGTCTCGGGCGATGCGGAGACGGTGGTTGCGGCCGGGGTCGCGGTTCGCGGCCGCGTCTTCGCCAGCGAGGACGATGTGCCCGACGATGACGTGCCCGACCGCATCGTCAACTGGCCGCTGCGCTGGCCCAAGAAGGCGAGAGCCCGCTGAAGAAGGCGAGGGCGCGCTGAGACGCGCTCCCTCCCGTTTCCAGCTTCTCACCCCACCGCTGCCTCCTGCTCGGCCGCGAGCCGCCCTTCGAGCCAATCGCTGACCTCGTCGGAAAAGCCATAGCTCCGGAAGGCTTCCGCCGGCACGCCATGGTCGACGAGCGCCGCCGCGCAGCCGGGATAGTCGCGCGGCGCCGGCTCTCCGATGCCGTCGGCCTGCGAGGCGAAGGACAGCGTGCCCAGGGCGTTGCCGCCATAACCATGCTGCGTGCGCCAATCCGCGCCCTGTTCCAGCAGCAGCCGCGTCATCGCCGCGTCGCCGGGGAAGATTGCGAGGTTGAGCGCCGTGGCATGCCAGGCCGTCTTGACCTCGCGCGGCCAGCCAAGCGCCAGCATCGTCCTGACGGCGTCCAGCCGGCCGAGCGCTGCAAGCTGCGGCATCGCCTTGAGCTGCGCCTCGCTCAGACGCGATAGGACGTCCGGCGCGGCCCGCAACATCGCCTTTGCCGCAGTCTCGTCGCCGCGCGCACAGGCGGCAGCGAAATCCTCCTCGGGGGTCGGATCGTCGACGACGCCGCGCTCGCGCAGCAGCGCCAGCACGTCTTCGCGGCCGAAGCGACGGGCGAAAGCGTTGACGCTGGCTCCGGCCCGGTCGCGCGCCGAAAGATCCGCGCCGGCCTCGACCAGCGCGCGAACATGAGCGAGCGAGCGTCCCCGCAGCATGGCGTGATGCAGCCAATGCGTCTCGACGGGCTGTTCGCGCCGCGCCAGCAGCAGTTGCAGCGCTTCCGGCCGGTCATAGTCGAGCGAGCGCGCCACGGCGTTCGTCCCGGCCACGCGTGCGCCGGCCGCGAGCAGCAGCCGGGTGCAGGACAAATCCTGGCTCTCGACCGAATGATAGAGCGATTCATTGTCGTTCGGATCGGCTCCCGCTTCGAGCAGGAGCTCTGTCATGCCGGCGTGATGCGTCCGCCCGGCCGCGCCATAGAGCACGGAGAGCGGATCGCCCGGAAAGCGCGGATCGGTGAAGCGGCCGTTCACATCCGCGCCATGGCCGATCAGCAGGCGCGCGCTCGCCAGCAGCTTGTCCTCGAAGCCCGGCTCGCGGATCAGCCGGGACAAGGTGACGGCGGCGAGCGGCGGCATGGCGAGAGGCCCGCCCGGCCGGTTGGCGAAGTCCGGATCGGCTGCGAGCGCGCGCTCGATGCGGGCGACATCGCCGACCACGCAGCCGAGCCAGGGATCGCCGGAAACCAGAGCGGGCTCCTCGTCCAGCATGCGCAAAGCCAGCGCGCGCTCGCGCGCCTGGCCCTCGAAGACGAAGCGCAGCCAGCGCGACAGCCGCTCGGTGGCGGCGCTGCGGGCCCATTCGACATAGCGCTTGAGCTCGGTCCAGGAGCGGAAGCCGTGCTCCCGCGCGACGACCGATTGCGCGTCGTGCAATCGCAGCGGGCGTTGCGCGAGGGTGTCGAGCGATAGGTCTCGCGCTGCCGGCAGGGTCGTGGCGAAGCGTTCGAGCGCCTCGCCTGTGCCGGCGCGGGCGGCGCGTAACAGGCGTTTGGCCTGCTTGCGCAGATGGTCGAGATCGGGGGATGGGGGAAGTTGTGACATGACGCCTCCAGTGCATGAGGCCGAAGACCCGCAATCGGCTGCACAGGGGCAGACGCGTCAGCTTATCGCTGTCCGAGCAGGTTAGACCTTTTCCGCGGGTCCGGAGGCGTCTCGTCTCGCCTGCCCGCAGCATATTCGCCGTGATCGCGCGCATCAAGCCGCGATGAGATCGCGAAACGCTAAGGCAAAGGACTTTAGGCGGGCAGCAGGCCCGCCTCGCGATAGCTCTCGATCGATGCGTCGTAGAGCGCGATGTCCGAGCGGCTTCTCGCCATGAGCTGGGCGCCCGCGAGGGCGGCGAAGATGGCGCGGGCCCGCTTTTCGCTCGCTTCAGGGGGGATCACGGAGCCAGTGGACAGAACGCGGCTCAGCCAGGCCACGTTGATGTCGGAAAATGTCTCGACCTCCCGCTTCACGGCGTCCGGCAGGTCGTCATGTTCGGCGGCCATGAAGCTGCCGAGGCACATGCGGTTGCCGTTTGCCAGCGCCCGGCGAAACGTGTCGGGATAGTGCCGCAAGCTGTGGAGGGGATCCGGGAATTCGGCCAGCAATGCCTCCAGCGAAGCCTCAGTGTCTTCCCAATATCGCCGCGCGACCGCGGCACCGAGATCGGCCTTGCTCGGGAAGTGGTGGTAGACGCTCGCGGCCTTGATGCCGACCTCGTCTGCGACATCGCGAAAGTTCAACCCGCCATAGCCATGCGCCTGCGCGATGCGCTTGGCGGCCGCCAGGATCTTCTCCCGAGAATTCAAGTTCACCTCGCTGCCTCGCGATCACTGCCTACCAAGTGACAGATAGGCGTTGACCGTGGAGATGACGAGCCCTAGGTTTCCCTACCAAGTGACAGGTAGGGACTTAAAATGAATCCCGACGCCAATGATACGGCCATCGCCAAGCCGGCTGCGATGACGATCTACGACTGGGCGACCGGGCCTTATCCGGCGCGCGTCCGCATCGCCCTGGCCGAGAAGAACCTGCGATCGCGTGTCCGCTTCGTGTCGGTCAATCTGCGCAAGGGCGAGCACAAGACGCCCGACTTCCTCGCCAAGAACTACTCGGGCACCTTGCCGGTGCTCGAACTCGAGGACGGGACCTTCATGGCCGAGTGCACGGCCATCACCGAATATCTCGACGCGCTGGACGGCGCGCCCCTGCTCACCGGCAAGACCCCGCTGGAGAAGGGCGTGATCCACATGATGAACAAGCGCGCCGAACTGGAATTGCTCGACCCCGTCAGCGTCTATTTCCATCACGCCACGCCCGGGCTTGGGCCTGACGTCGAGCTTTACCAGAATGCCGAATGGGGCCTTCGTCAGCGCGACAAGGCCGTGCGCGGCATGCACTATTTCGATGGCATTCTGAAACGGCAGCCCTTCGTCGCGGGTGAAGTGTTCTCGATGGCCGACATCACTGTCATCGCCGGCCTGATCTTCGCCGGATTCGTGGAGCTGCCGGTCCCGGCGCAGTGCGAGGCGCTACGAACCTGGTACGCAGCGATGCAGCAACGCCCGAGCGTCAGGAGCCGGGTGACGATGTCGGAGCCGATCGAAGCGGCCGTTTGAGATCGCTATCCGCGAACCGAGGCCGTCACGAAAGGTCTTTCGCTGTCTCGCTCGGCCGAAACCCTAATCCCGCTCACCGGCGGCGCGTGCCATCGTCCCCCCGGTTGTATCGGCTTGTAGCCTGCTCGCTCATTGATTGTTCATGCGCTTTTCGGCATGACCACGCCGCGTCGCCTCTGTTGCGACGCACACGAACCATTCGCTGGCCGCTGCGTTGTTGCGCACGGCTTGGAAGACGTGAAGGGGGCTGGATGATGGCTGGCGGGAAATGGGTCTACACCTTCGGTGACGGCAAGGCCGAGGGTGAGGCGGGGATGAAGAACCTGCTCGGCGGCAAGGGCGCAAACCTGGCCGAGATGAGCAATCTGGGACTTCCCGTGCCGCCCGGCTTCACCATCACCACCGAGGTCTGCACCTGGTATTACGACAACGGCAAGCAGTTCCCGCCGGAGCTCGACGCCCAGGCCAGGGCGGCGCTTGCCGAGATGGGCCGCCTGACCGGCAAGACCTTCGGTGATCCGGCCAATCCGTTGCTGGTTTCGGTGCGCTCGGGTGCCCGCGCCTCGATGCCCGGCATGATGGACACCGTCCTCAATCTCGGCCTGAACGACATCACCGTCGAGGCCGTGGCGCAGGCGTCCGGCGACGCCCGCTTCGCCTGGGACAGCTATCGCCGCTTCATCACGATGTATTCCAACGTCGTGCTCGACGTCGACCACGGCGATTTCGAGGAGGCGCTGGAGGACTACAAGGAGCGCAAGGGCTTCCATCTCGACACTGATCTCGGCGCCGAGGACTGGAAGGTGCTGGTCGGCAAGTACAAGGCCATCGTCCGCAAGGCGCTGGGCAGCGACTTCCCGCAGGACCCCGAAGCGCAGCTCTGGGGCGCGGTCGGCGCCGTCTTCTCCTCCTGGATGAATGCGCGTGCGATCAAGTATCGCGAGCTGAACGGCATCCCGGCCGCCTGGGGCACGGCGGTCAACGTCCAGTCGATGGTCTTCGGCAACATGGGCGACACCTCGGCGACCGGCGTCGCCTTCACCCGCAACCCCTCCACCGGCGAGAACGCGCTCTATGGCGAGTTCCTGATCAACGCCCAGGGCGAGGACGTCGTCGCCGGCATCCGCACCCCGCAGGACATCACCGAGACCGCCCGCAAGGAAGCCGGCTCCGACAAGCCCTCGATGGAACGCGAGATGCCGGAGGCCTATGCCGAGCTCTGCCGCATCTACGGCATCCTCGAGAAGCATTACCGCGACATGCAGGACATGGAGTTCACCATCCAGGAGGGCAAGCTCTGGATGCTGCAGACAAGGTCCGGCAAGCGCACCGCCAAGGCGGCGCTGCGCATCGCGGTCGAACTCGCGACCGAAGGGCTGATCTCGCAGGAGGAGGCTGTTCAGCGCGTCGAGCCCGGCGCGCTCGACCAGCTGCTGCATCCGATGATCGATCCCAAGGCCGAGCGGCGTATCCTGACCACCGGCCTGCCGGCCTCGCCCGGCGCCGCCGCCGGCGAGATCGTCTTCAACTCCGACGATGCCGAAAACGCCAAGAAGGCCGGCCGCAAGGTCATCCTGGTGCGCGTCGAGACCTCGCCGGAGGACATCCACGGCATGCACGCCGCGGAAGGCATCCTGACCACCCGCGGCGGCATGACCTCGCATGCGGCGGTGGTGGCGCGCGGCATGGGCAAGCCCTGCGTCTCGGGCGCGGGCCAGATCCGTGTCGACTACGCCAAGGGCACGCTGACGGTCGGCGCGACGACGCTGAAGGCCGGCGATTTCCTCACCGTCGATGGCGGCACCGGCCAGGTGCTGCTCGGTGAGGTCAAGATGCAGAAGCCGGAACTCTCCGGCGAGTTCGCGACGCTGATGGGCTGGGCCGACAAGGTCCGCCGCCTCAAGGTCCGCGCCAATGCCGAGACCCCGGACGATGCCCGGACCGCGCGCGAATTCGGCGCCGAGGGCATCGGGCTTTGCCGCACCGAACACATGTTCTTCGAGGAGGGGCGCATCCAGTCGGTGCGCGAGATGATCCTCGCCGGGGACGACCGGGGCAGGCGCGCCGCACTCGCCAAGCTCCTGCCGATGCAGCGGCAGGATTTCGTCCAGCTCTTCACCATCATGCAGGGCTTGCCGGTCACCATCCGCCTGCTCGATCCGCCTCTGCACGAGTTCCTGCCGCATGGCGAGGCCGAGATCGCGGCCGTCGCAACCGCGCTCGGCGTGACGCCGGATGCGCTGAAGCACCGCGCCGCCGAACTGCACGAGTTCAACCCGATGCTCGGCTTCCGCGGCGTGCGCCTCGCCATCGCCTATCCCGAGATCGCCGAGATGCAGGCCCGCGCCATCTTCGAGGCGGCGGTCATCGCCGCCAGGGAGACCGGCAAGGCGGTGATCCCGGAGGTCATGGTCCCGCTCGTCATGGGCGTGGCCGAGCTTGATCTGGTCAAGGCGCGCATCGACGCCATGGCCAAGGAGGTCATGGCCGAGAGCAAGGTCGCGCTGACCTATCAGGTCGGCACCATGATCGAACTGCCGCGCGCCGCGCTGCGTGCCGAGGAGATCGCCAGGAGCGCCGAGTTCTTCTCCTTCGGCACCAACGACCTGACCCAGACCACGCTGGGCATTTCGCGCGACGATGCCGCCTCCTTCCTCGGCGCCTATACCGCCAAGGGCATCCTCGCCGCCGATCCCTTCGTCACCATCGACCAGGAGGGCGTCGGCGAGCTGGTGAAGCTCGCGGCCGAGCGCGGTCGCAAGGCGCGCCCCGACATCAAGCTCGGCATCTGCGGCGAGCATGGCGGCGACCCGGCCTCGATCGGCTTCTGCGAGAGCGTCGGGCTCGACTACGTCTCCTGCTCGCCCTTCCGCGTCCCGATCGCAAGGCTCGCGGCAGCGCAGGCGGCATTGGGGGCCGTGCGGGCCAAGGAGGGCTGAGGCCAAGGCACCATGCATCGGCGCGTCGGCGGAGATCGGCGCGCCGCGGGTGCAGGTTCGAGCATCGCGGCGGGCTAGGGCAACGTCACCGCTTCGCCACCGCCTGCGCCGCGAGCGCCGCGATCTGGCGCAGCCTCGCCTCATAGGTTTCCAGCGCGGGCGGTTGGCCCATCTTGGCGCCGATCGCAGCCTGCGACAGCGTCTCGACGATCGCCCCGGGTGCGAGCGATCCGAGCGCAATCTCGCCCTTGGCCGCGGCCTCCGTCAGGAGCATCGTCGCATTGGCGGTGAAGATGCCCTCGAACGCCTGGATCTCGCGCAGCGCGATGCTCGCCATCACCGCCTTGAGCTCGGCCAGGTGCTCGCCATCGCCGAAGGCGGCATAGCTCGCGCCGAACTGCGCCAGCATCAACGCTTCGAGTTTATCCGGAAAGGGCAGGGGCCGGGCCATCACCGCTTCGGACAGCGTCGCGATCCGGGCGCCGAAGCGCTCGATCATCGCGCGGAAGACGTCGTCCTTGCCCTTGAAATGCAGGTAGAGCGTCGCCTTGGCGAGGCTGGCCTCGCGGGCGATGTCGTCCATCGAGCTGCGCTTGAAACCGTAGCGCGCGAAACGCCGCAAGGCCGCATCGGCGATCTGCTCGATCCGGGTCCTGGCCTCGTCCGGCGCTGCCGGGGAACATTCTCGTGAGCTGCTCATTCTCACTCTTGACGAATTCCAGTCTTTGCGCGACTCTACCAACTAGACTGAATTGATCCAGAAAGTCCAATTCAGGCGAAAATCTAATTCAGGCGGTTGCGTTCGCGATCGCCTGTCGACGCTATGCCGGAATGGGTTCGCAGATAACCCCCGCGGCAGGGCGACGTTCCGCTTCTTCACACGGCATTTTGAATCCGCGAGGCAGCCATGGCCCATACACTCACCGTCAATGGACGCTCCCAGAGCGTCGATGTCGACGCCGACACGCCCCTGCTCTGGGCCATCCGTGACAATCTCGGCCTGACCGGCACCAAATTCGGCTGCGGCGTCGCGCAATGCGGCGCCTGCACCGTCTGGATCGACGGCCAGCCGGTGCGCTCCTGTGTCACGCCGGTCTCGGCGG
Organism: Bosea sp. 124; assembly: GCF_003046175.1. NCBI lineage: Bacteria > Pseudomonadati > Pseudomonadota > Alphaproteobacteria > Hyphomicrobiales > Alloboseaceae > Allobosea > Allobosea sp. 124. Next base: position 387,644 of record NZ_PZZM01000001.1, on the reverse strand, counting down.
TCGAGGGGCCCGTCACCACCATCGAGGCGCTGGACGGCAAGGAGGCGAGGGCGGTCCAGGCCGCCTGGGACAAGATCGACGTGCCGCAATGCGGCTACTGCCAGTCCGGCCAGGTGATGAGCGCGGTCGCGCTGCTGAAGCAGAACCCGAAGCCGAGCGACCGCGACATCGATCTCGCGATGAACGGCAACATCTGCCGCTGCGCCACCTATGCCCGCATCCGCACGGCGATCCACGCCGCCGCCCGCACGCTGGAGGGCTGAGCATGACCGTCCATGATCTCACCCTTTCGCGCCGCTCGCTTCTGGCCGGCGCCGGCGGCCTCGTCATCGCACTGCAGCTTCCGAAAGCGGCTCGCGCCCAGTCCGGCGCGGCCCAGGCCTTCCGCCCCGGCGGCGCAGCCGCCTTCGCGCCCAACGCCTTCATCCGCGTCGCGGCCGACGACAGCGTGACCGTCCTGGTCAAGCATATCGAGTTCGGCCAGGGCCCGTTCACCGGCCTGGCGACGCTCGTCGCCGAGGAGATGGATGCCGATTGGGGCCAGATGCGCGCCGCGCATGCGCCCGCCGACGTCAAGCTCTACGCCAACCTCGCCTTCGGCGTGCAGGGCACGGGCGGCTCCACCGCCATGGCCAATTCCTTCGAGCAGATCCGCAAGGCGGCAGCGACCGCCCGCGCCATGCTGGTGCAGGCCGCGGCGCAGGCCTGGAAAGTGCCGGCTGGCGAGATCACGATCGATGCCGGCGTGCTGAAGCACGCAACGGGCAAGCAGGGCCGCTTCGGCGAATTCGCCGAGGCAGCCGCGAAGCTCTCGGTGCCCGACAATGCGCCGCTGAAGCAGCCGGCGCAGTTCAGGTTGATTGGCAAGGAAGGTGCCGTGAAGCGCCTCGACAGCGCCGACAAGGCCCGTGGCAAGGCGCAGTTCACCATCGACATCAGTGCGCCCGGCATGCTGACGGTGGTCGTCGCCCGGCCGCCCCGCTTCGGTGGCAAGGTCGCGAGCTTCGACGCGACTGATGCGCTCAAGATCAAGGGCGTCGTCGACGTCAAGCAGATCGGTTCGGGCGTTGCCGTCTATGCGCAGGGCATGTGGCCGGCGATCAAGGGCCGCGAGGCGCTGAAGGTCGTCTGGGACGAGAGCGAGGCCGAGACGCGTGGAAGCGCCGAACTCGTCGCCGAGTATCGCGCACTCGCCCGCACGCCGGGCACCGTCGCCGGTCGCCATGGCGATGCCGAGGCGGTTCTCGCCAAGGCCGAGCGGGTGATCGAGGCCGAATACGTCTTCCCCTATCTGGCTCATGCACCGATGGAGCCGCTCGACGGCTATCTCGAATGGAATGCGCAGGGCGCGCTCGCCCGCTTCGGCAGCCAGTTCCAGACGACGGAGCACCAGACCATCGCGACGGTGCTCGGCCTGCCGCCGGAGAAGGTCCAGCTCGAGACCATGCTGGCGGGCGGTTCCTTCGGCCGGCGCGCGCAGGTCAGCCAGCATCTGGCGGCGGAGCTCGCCATGTGCGCCAAGGCGATCGGCCCGAACCGGCCGGTCAAGCTGGTCTGGACCCGCGAGGATGATCTGACCGGCGGCTATTATCGCCCGCTCTTCGTCCACCGTATGCGCGGCGCGGTGAAGGACGGCAGGATCACCGCGTGGACCAACAGCATCGTCGGCCAGTCCTTCTTCCTTGGCACGCCCTTCGAGGCGATGACGGTGAAGAACGGCGTCGATGCGACCATGGTCGAGGGCGCCAACGAACTGCCCTACGAGGTCTCGGATTTCCGTTGCGAGGTTCACACCGCCAAGGTCGGCGTGCCGACGCTGTGGTGGCGTTCGGTCGGGCACACCCATACCGCCTATGCGGTCGAGTGCTTCGTCGACGAGCTGCTGCAGGCCGCGGGGCAGGACCCCGTCGCCGGCCGTCTTGCCATGATGGGCAAGGAGCCGCGTCTGGCCGGTGTGTTGAAGGCCGTCGCCGAGCTGGCGAAATGGACCGGCCCCGACGCCGGCAACGGCCGAGCGCGCGGCGTCGCGGTGGCGGAGAGCTTCGGCTCCTTCGTCGCCCAGATCGCCGAGGTCTCGGTCGGGCAGGACGGCGAGCCCAAGGTCCACAAGGTCTGGTGCGCGATCGATTGCGGCATCGCGGTCAACCCCGACGTCATCCGCGCGCAGATGGAAGGCGGCATCGGCTTCGGCCTGGGCCACGCCCTCTATGGCGAGGTCACGCTCGACAAGGGCAGGCCGGTCCAGACCAATTTCGACACCTACCGCTCGCTGCGCATTCACGAGATGCCGGAGGTCGAGGTCAGGATCATCGCCTCGACCGAGAAGCCGACCGGCGTCGGCGAACCCGGCGTGCCGCCGATCGGGCCGGCTGTCGCCAATGCGCTGGCGCGGCTCGGCCAGGGCCGCCCGCGTCAACTGCCGATGGTCGGAGGGATGGTGTGATGTTGCGCCAGACGCTTCTCGCCGCCGTCGCGGGGCTCGGGCTCGCCCTCGGCGGTACCGCTCTCACCGTCGCCCAGACGGCCACTCCGCCGGCCGGCACATTGCAGCCTCCGGAGAGCTTCCAGTCGATCGGCCAGCGCGAGGCGCGGTCGGCGGCGCTCTTCACCGAGATGGGCAAGGTCCTGCAGCATCCGCGCTGCGTGAACTGCCACCCCGCGACCGAGCGGCCGCGCCAGACCGATGCGCAGCGCCCGCACCAGCCGCTCGTCGTGCGCGGCAAGGACGGGCACGGCGCGCCGGGGATGGTCTGCTCGACCTGCCACGGCAAGGAGAACTTCGATCCGGCGCGCGTGCCGGGCGACGGTCACTGGGCGCTGGCGCCGGCCTCGATGGCCTGGGAGGGCAGGACGCTCGGCCAGATCTGCGAGCAGATGAAGGATCCCAACCGCAATGGCAGTCGCGATATGGCTGCGCTGATCAAGCATGTCGCCGAGGACACGCTCGTCGGCTGGGCCTGGCGCCCCGGGCCCGGCCGCCAGCCGGCGCCCGGCACGCAGGACCAGTTCGGCGCGCTCTTCAGGGCCTGGGCCGAGACCGGCGCGGTCTGCCCGCGCTAACGCCTGACCAGGCGCAGGCGGCTCGCCGCCTGCGCGCTGTCTGCGCCCAGCGAAAGCAGCAGCGCGGGGAGCTGTGAGGCGGGGCGGGGTTCGCTGAACAGGAAGCCCTGCACCTCCGTGCAATGCTCGGAGCGCAGGAAATCGAGCTGCGCTTCGGTTTCCACGCCCTCGGCGGTCGTGACGATGCCGAGGCTTCCGCACAGGCCGGTGACGGCCTTGATGATCGCGCGGCTTTCCTGCTCGTTGCCGAGGCTCGCGACGAAGGAGCTGTCGATCTTGATCTTGTCGAACGGCAAGCTGCGCAGATAGCCCAGCGACGAGCAGCCGGTGCCGAAATCGTCCATGGTGATCTTCACGCCCAGGGCTTTCAGCCGGAGCAGGGTCGACATGGCGGCGTCGATGTCCTCGATCAGCGCGTTCTCCGTGATTTCCAGCTCAAGCCGTTGCGGTGCGAGCCCCGATTCGCGCAGGGCGCGCCCGATCGCCTCCGACAGGCCGCGATGGCCGAGCTGCACCGGCGAGATGTTGACCGAGACGCCGAGATGCTCCGGCCATGTCGCCGCCTCGGCGCAGGCCTGCATCAGGACCCATTCGCCGAGCGGCACGATCAGGCCGATCTCCTCGGCGAGCGGAATGAAGTCCGCAGGTTGGATCTGGCCGCGCTCGGGATGGTTCCAGCGCAGCAGTGCTTCGAAGCTGACGAGTTCGCGCGTGCTCGCCTTCATCAGCGGCTGGTAATAGACCTCGAATTCACGCTCGGCCGTGGCGCGGCGCAGCGCTACCTCCATCAGCCGCCGCTCCTGCATGCGTGCATGCATCGCGGGCTCGAAGAAGCAGAATCGGCCGCGGCCTTCCTCCTTGGCGCGGTAGAGAGCCATGTCGGCGTTCTTCAGCACCCGGTCGGGATCGTCGCCGGGGTTGATCAGCGCGACGCCGACGCTGGCACCGATGACGACCTGATGGCCGAACAGATCATAGGGTTGGCTGAGCTGCTCGACGAGCCGCGCCGCCAGCGCCGACGCGCCGACCGGCTGCGCCACGCCTGTCTGAGCGATCGCGAATTCGTCTCCTCCGAGCCGGGCGACGGTGTCGCCCTCCCGCACCAGCGCGCCGATGCGCTCCGTCACGGCGCAGAGCAGGGCGTCGCCGGCTGGATGGCCGAGCGTGTCGTTGACCTCCTTGAAACGGTCGAGATCGATGCAGAGCACGGCTTCGGGCTGGCCGCGCGAGACGCGCATGACCGCCGCCTCGATCCGTTCCTTGAAGAGCAGCCGGTTCGCCAGGCCGGTGAGGGCATCGTGATGGGCCATGTGAGCGATGCGCGCCTGGGCCTGCCGGCGCGCATCGACGTCCTCGAGCACGCCGACCCATTCGTCGATGCTGCCATCCTCGTGCTTGATCGCGACACCGCGTTCGCGCACCCAGCGCCACTGCCCGTCGGGTGCCGCGATCCGGAATTCGACGTCGAGAGGCGCGCGCATGGCGCGGGCCTCTCCCCATACGGCGTCGGCGACGGCCCGGTCGGCCGGGTGGATGCTCTCCAGCCATGCCGTCCCGATCGCGGCCGCTTCGGGCTGGCCCGTCAGCTCGGACCAGCCGGTCACCGAGATGATGGCGCCGGCGCTGTCGCGTCGCCAGAAGACGAGCGCCCCGACCTCGGCCAGCGCACGGTAGCGGCGTTCGCTCGCCGCCAGCGCGCCCGCGATGCGTCGCTCGGCCTCGGCCCGCCGGCGCAGCGAACTCTCCGCGCTTTCGATGTTGGCACGCAGCGCCTCGAATTCGGCGATCGGCGAGGGCGGGACCGTCATGGGCGCGTCGAGATGCTCGTCGGCGGTGACGACCTTCGCATGCTCGGCCAGCGCCTGGACGGGGCGAAGCACCAGGCGCGCGAGCCAGGTCACGGCCATGAGCGCGAGCAGGATCGCGATGCCGCTGCCGATCGCGAGACCGACCAGAGGCTGCTGCCAGCGGGCATCGAACGTCTTCAGCGGCTCGCCGACGACGACGACCCAGCCCGGCGTTCCCTGCAATTGCTGGAAGGCGAAGATCACCGGCGCCCCTTGGGTCGTCAGCGCCCTGAAGCTGCCATGGCTCGCGCCGACGGCCTTGAGGTTGTTCCAGTCCGGCACGGTGCTGCCGATATAGCGCTCGGGATCGCGCGAGCGCGCCACGATGCGCCCGGTCCCGTCGGTGACCGCGACGAGGATTCCGCTCGGCGTCGCATCCCGCTGCTGGAGGGAGCGCACGAGCCGGTCCGGTGGGATGATCAGGCTCAGCACCTGTCCGGCCGTGTCGCCACGCCCCGGCGCCACCGCGATGGCGACGTCGGGAGCCGCGCCCGGCGCGGTCGTGAACAGATCGGAGATGACCGTACGCCCCGGGACGGCGGCGGCGCGCTTCACGAGGTCGCGGGGAACGCCGGCGCCAGTCAGCCCGTCGATCCCGGCGCCGGCCTCGCCGAAGGCGCTGCCGGCGACGATCCGCCCGCCGAGCCTGGCGCTGATGCCATCGAGCCAGCCCTGCAGCTCGTCCGCCCCGCCATTCCAGGGGGCCGGGGCGCTCGCCAGGGCGGTGAGGACGGCTGAGTTATGCTCCAGCTCGCTTTCGACCGCGCGCGCGAGCGTCCGCGAGGTGTCCAGCAACTGGGCGGTCGAGGTTTCGCGAAAGGCCGAGCCGGCGCGCCAGACCGCGATGGCGGCCGCGCCGATGGAGGGCGCTAGCGCGAGCAGGATCAGGGCGAGCAGATAGGTGCGCAGCGGGCGTCGTGCGGCCGGCGACGAGGGGCCGCGAAAGCGGGATGGCCAGGGCGCGGTCGAGGGCGCGGTCGGTGGCACGGTCGGTTCCTTCGGCGATATCGGACCGGCAGCCTGCCTCGGGCAGTGTCAAGAACTCGCTTACGGCGCGGCATTGTGCTGGCGACGCGGCAGGTCGCGGCGGCGTTTCGCTCGCCGCGGTGAAGCGTTCGTTGACCGGATCGGTAAATTTCGCGTTGCAGCACGCCGGGCGTCGCCGCCGCTGGACCCGCATTGCAATTTGTGCTAGCCCAACCCATGTAAGACGAGATGCGGCCGGGTTCTGGCCAATCCTCCGCGCGGGTTCTCCCGGTCGGCGGGCACGAATCAGATCCACCACACATCGACTACAAGGCCATGGCAGGCGTCCGCGCGTCGAGCCGTGTCTTCACCACATACGCGGATCTGAAACGTAAGGACTACCTTCCATGGATAAGGGCACCGTCAAGTGGTTCAACGCCACCAAGGGCTACGGCTTCATTACCCCTGAGAACGGCGGGCAGGACATCTTCGTCCACATCTCCGCCGTCGAGCGGGCCGGCCTGCGCGAACTGGTCGAAGGCCAGGTCGTTTCCTATGAGCTGATCGCCGATCGCAAGACCGGCAAGTCCTCGGCCGGCAACCTCGCCGTCGCCTGAGACTGACGATCATCGACCGGGCAGGCGCGTCTCGCGCCCGCCCGGCTTTTCCAGAATAGACACTCTCGAAGACCCCTTCCGGCGCTGTGGCTTAGCGGTTCGCCGGCAGGACAGATTCAATATTCAAGGCCGGGCGCAATCCGGCGGCACAGCCGATACCCACATGTGCCCCTTGCGTCGCGGCGTCCAGAAAGTCCTGTTTTGACTCAATTCACCGACCTCGGCCTGGCCGAGCAGCTTCTCAAGGCGCTCGCCTCCGAAGGTTACACGACGCCCACGCCGATCCAGGCACAGGCGATCCCCCCGATTCTCCAGGGCCGCGACCTTCTCGGTGCCGCCCAGACCGGCACCGGCAAGACCGCCGCCTTCGCGCTGCCGCTGGTGCACCGCCTGCTGACCCAGCCGCGCCGCATGGAAACGCGTTCGGTGCGCGCGCTGATCCTGTCGCCGACCCGTGAACTCGCGGCCCAGATCGAGACCTCGATCCGCGCCTATGCCCAGTTCACCACGATCAAGTCGACCGTCGTCTTCGGCGGCGTGCCCGTCGGCAAGCAGATCCGCGCGCTCGGCCAGCATGTCGACATCCTCGTCGCCACCCCCGGCCGCCTGCTCGATCTCGTCGACCAGCGTGCCGTCTCGCTGCGCGAGATCGAGTACCTCGTCCTTGACGAGGCCGACCAGATGCTCGATCTCGGCTTCGTCCACGCGCTGCGCCGGATCGCCACGCTGATCCCGAAGAAGCGACAGACGCTGCTGTTCTCGGCGACGATGCCGAAGCCGATCCGCGAGATCGCCTCCGCCTATCTGAGCGACCCGGTCGAGGTTTCGGTCGCGCCCGTCGCGACCACGGCCGAGAAGATCGACCAGCGCGTCATCTTCACCAATCCGGGCGACAAGCCGGCGTTGCTGGCGAAGACCCTGAGCGTTCCTGAAATGGAGCGCGCCATCGTCTTCACCCGTACCAAGCATGGCGCCGACAAGGTCGTCCGCCAGCTCGAGATCTCCGGCATCAAGTCGGCCGCGATCCATGGCAACAAGAGCCAGGGCCAGCGCGAGCGGGCACTCGGTTCCTTCCGTGACGGCGAACTGCGCATCCTCGTCGCGACCGACATCGCGGCGCGCGGCATCGATGTCGACGGCATCAGCCATGTCGTCCAGTTCGACCTGCCCAACGTGCCCGAGACCTATGTCCACCGCATCGGCCGCACCGCGCGCGCCGGCGCGTCTGGCATGGCGATCGCCTTCTGCACGCCCGAAGAGCGCGGCGATCTCGCCTCGATCGAGAAGCTGACCCGCATCGCCATCACGCCCATGGGCGAGGTGCCGTATTGGGACGGCCGCACGCCGAAGAAGCCGCCGCAGAACCAGGGCCGCGGCGGACGCGGCCAGCAGGGCGGCGGCGGTCGCGACCAGGGCAGGCCCCAGGGCGAACGCCAGGGCCGGCCGCAGGGTGCCAAGCCGGCTCATGGCGGTGGCCAGCGTTCCGAGGCTTCGCGCAATGATGCGTCGCGCAACGACAGGCCGCAGCGCAGCGAGGCTCCGGCCCAGCGAAAAGACGGTGGTTCCGCCAAGGAAGGGCTTGGCGGCGTCGCGTTCTTGCAGCAAAGAACACAGCAACCACGCACCAACGGCGCCCGGCGGCGCGCGAACTGACGCGCGAGCAAGCTGATAGCGGGCAGGGTCGATCCACGGGATCGGCCCGTTCCCAGCGCCAACGGGCACACGAAGGACGACAGAATGGCTAAAGAAGAACTGCTGGAATTCGACGGTACGGTGGTCGAAGTGCTGCCGGACGGCAATTACCGGGTGAAGCTCGACAACGAGCACGTGATCCTGGCCTATGCGGCCGGCAAGATGAAGAAGAACCGCATCCGCACGATCGCCGGGGACCGCGTCGTCGTCGAGATGTCGCCCTACGATCTTGATCGCGGCCGCATCAATTTCCGCCAGAAGACCGCCGGCCCCGCTCCGGGCGGCCCACCGCGCAACCAGAACTTCCGTCGGCGCTGAGCCCGGCATGCGGTTCACGCGCGCCGAACTGGTTTTCGTCGCGTTCGGTGCCGGCCTCGGCGCGATCGTCTCTGCCGTCGTCAAGGCAGGCTGGATCGCGCCCTCGGCGACCTTTCCGCCCTTCATCCTCGTTCTGCTGGGGCTGGGCCTCTCCGAAATCGTCGCCGGCTTCGCGCTCGGCCGTTCGCCCGGCAGCCTGATCGGCATGCCGGCGCGCATGCTCGCCTTCCTGCTCGGCGTCGGCGTGCTCGCGCTGCTGATGGGCGGGCTGGGATAGCGGCGCTTGCCGCTCGCTGCGCAAGCCCCGCCGCTTTTCCTCCGCGCCGTCTCGGAAAACCCCATAAAAAAACCCCGGCGTGAGCCGGGGTTTGAGTGGTCTTTTCCGTAGTCAAAGGGTCTGCATGTAAAACTCAGTAGCCAGCCTTCTGCCAGTGCTGCGAGCCGGGGCTCACCAGCACCTTGCGATGGCGGGTTTCGTAGGTGGCAGGGATGATCTCGTGCACGACCTGGGTCGGCTGCACCATCACCCTGCGCTGCCGCTGCGTGTAGACAGCGGGGATCGTCTCATATTCCACGGTCGCCGGCGTGACCTCGACGGTGCGCTGGCGGAAGCCGTATTGCGGCTCGTCATAGACCCAGCAGCCGGTGGTGCGGCCATGGACGTCGGTGGAAACCTCCCAGCGCTTGCCGCCGGGCGAGATCACCACCTTCTCGGAGACCGAGGAATACTGGGCCGCGACATGATGCGGAATCTGGCGCGCCGGCTGGATCATCACCTTCTCGGTGACGTAGTCGTAGCGTGCCGGGACGACGCGGTGGCGGGTCTGCGATCTGCGCACGAGCTGCGTCTCGGCGATCGTGTCGTAGACCGGCGGCGTCTGGACGAGGTTGTAGCAGGCCGTGCCCTGGCAGGGCGCCGGACGGCAGGAGGAGCCGAAGCAGCCCCCGGCCTGCGCGGCCGTCGAACCCAGCAGCAGCGCGGCCGAAAGAGCCGAGGCCGCGAACGCCGAAACGGTGAGAACCTTGTGCGTCATGCCGACAACCTGTCCCGCAACCCTGTGCGACGTCTTGCGCCGCTCGTTGGCCGGAGGAAGCCGGGAAACAGTGATGAACGCAAGGTAAACGCCGAAACAAGGTAAAATTAACCAAGCCGGTGCCGGGCTGTGGATTCACGCAGTTTGACGTTGCGTGAAGCGGACAGGTCGCATTTGAGCGGATTTTGCGGGGTTTTGGGGGGCTTTCCCATCGCACCGGGCCGTCATTCCGGACAAGCCGCGCAGCGGTGCCGCTCCGGAATCCATCGCGGAGCGCCGGAGCCTTTCGATGGATCCCGGGTCAAGCCCGGGATGACGAGGAGCGTCCGAGCGTCATTTACTTTGCGGAAGCTTTCAAGTCTGACCCGGCCGCAGCTTGTAGAAGACGTGCTGGCCGATCGTGTCCATCTTCTTGAGCTTCTTCGCCCAGTAGGGCCGGACATATTGCGCGTGGTAATGCGTCGAGGCGCCGACTTCGGGCATGTAGGTCGTGCCGTCATAAACCTCGCGGGCGATGCGGACCGCGTCGCGCCACGGCGCCGGCTCGGTGATGCGCAGCGATTTGCCCTCGCAGGTGAAGGTGAACTGGCAGGCGAGGTAGCGGTTGCTGTTCTGGTAGACCACGCCGCAGACGCTGTCGGGGTAGAGCCCGCTCTTGACCCGGTTGAGCACGACCTGCGCCACGGCGGCGCGGCCCTCGTCGGATTCCGAGCGCGCCTCGAAATAGACCGCTTCCGCCAGGCAGCGCTGCTGGCGCGCCATGTCGTTGGCGGCGATCAGCCCGGTATAGATCTCGCGGGGGCCGGGGTCGGCCTTGGCCGTGCGGCGCTCCGGCGAGGACGGCGCGCGCGCGATCAGGCCGGGCCGCTCCGGCACCACCGGCGGTGCCAGAGCCGGCACCAGCGTCGTCACGCTGTAGGAGACCGCCGGTGTCGACGAGGCCTGCGCATTTGCGGAAGCGACGCCGGGCGTCGCGCCGTCGATCGTGCGCGGCACCGCGCCATAGCGATGGACGGATGCCAGCGCATCGGGCGAGGCGTCGGAGAGGGCGGGATCGGTCAGGCCCTGGTCGTCGGCATGGGGCTCGAAGCCGACCGGGGGCCCGATGATGCCCTCGGCCTCGCGCATCGCTTCCAGCGAGAAGCCGCCCGAGATCAGGCCGGGCTGGTTGTCGCCGAAGACGACGCGTTCGAGTTCGCGCGGGGCCTTGGCCGAGATGCTCGGCCGCAGCTTCGGGAGTGGGTCACCCTTGGCGCTGCGGTCGACCTCGGGGAAGCCCCCGGCAGTGCGCTTCATCTCCTCGCGCGGCTGGCGCGGATCGATCGCGACGCGGCGCTCTGGATCGTCGAAGGAGAGATGCGCCTGCCGGATCGCCGAGGACAGCGAAAGACCGGGCAGGCGGAAGGCGCTGGCCGCGATCAGCATCGACGGCCCTTCCTCGAGATCGGAGGCGGGGCCGGGTTCGCTGCGCAACAGCGCCGTCGATGGCAGGGTGTCGAGGCTGAAATTCTGGCCGGCCGAGGCGGTGAACGACACCAGCAGCCCCACCGAGAGCGCCCAGGGCGCAACCGTCGCCAGGGCCCATTTCAGCCCGACCGACCCGATGCGTCTCGTACGCTTGCGCAAACGCAGATGACTCAAACCAACACACCCGGTTCGGACACAGGGGAGCGAACGGCGCGCAACCGGCGCGCTTTCGCGTCGTTCCGTTATCACCCCGGTAGGGTTGAGCGGCGGTTAACGCGGCGGCCGAAACGGTTCCGTCGCGCGCCTTCCATGCAATCGCGTGATGCGCCATGCCACGAATTCGCGTTGTCGGACCTCGGTGATCGGCGGTAACGTGCAGCCACACGTCCCTCTGCAGGCTTCCGGAGATTCGCCATGAGTGTCACGCCGCGTGCCGCCCCGGGGCGAAGCTATGCGCCCGAAATCATCGTCGCGGCCGGCTGCCTGATCGCGCTGATCACCTTCGGCCCGCGCGCCAGCGCCGGCTTGTTCCAGATCCCGATGACCGTGCAGTTCGGCTGGGGGCGCGACACCTTCGGGCTGGCGCTGGCGATCCAGAACCTGCTCTGGGGCCTCGGCGCGCCCTTCGCGGGCGCCATCGCAGACCGCTTCGGCACCGTGAAGGTGCTCTGCACCGGTGCGCTGCTCTATGCGATCGGCCTCGTCGTGATGGCCCATGCGACCACGCCGCTGCAGCTTCATCTCGGTGCCGGCGTGCTGATCGGCTTCGGCCTCTCTGCCTGTTCCTTCAACCTCGTGCTCGCCGCCTTCGGCAAGCTGCTGCCCGAGTCCTGGCGCCCGATGGCCTTCGGCGCGGGCACGGCCGCCGGCTCCTTCGGCCAGTTCCTCTATCCGCCGATCGGCAACATCCTGATCGAGCAGATCGGCTGGAACCAGGCGCTGATCATGTTCGCGCTGACCCTGCTGCCGATCCTGCCGATCTCGATCTTCCTCTCGACGCGCAAGCTCGGCGGCGCCACCCAGGCCTCGGCGGCGAACCTGCCGAACCAGTCGATCCCGCAGGCGCTGGCCGAGGCCTTCAAGCACAAGAGCTACGTCTTCCTGGTGCTGGGCTTCTTCACCTGCGGCTTCCAGCTCGCCTTCATCACCGTGCATATGCCGGCCTATCTCAAGGATATGGGCCTGCCGGCCTGGGTCGGCGGCTGGACGCTGGCGGTCATCGGGCTCGCCAATGCGGTCGGCTCGCTCTCCTCGGGCTGGCTCTCGACGCGCATGCCCAAGCGCCATCTGCTCGCCTGGATCTATCTTGGTCGTTCGGTCGCGATCGCCGCCTTCATCCTGCTGCCTGCGAGCCCGGCGACGTCGATCTGCTTCGGCATCGTCATCGGCCTGTTCTGGCTCTCGACCGTGCCGCCGACCTCGTCCCTGGTCATGCTGATGTTCGGCACGAAATACATGGCGATGCTCTATGGCTTCGCCTTCTTCTCGCATCAGGTCGGCGGGTTTCTGGGGGTCTGGCTCGGCGGCATCCTCTACGAGGCGTCGGGCTCCTACATCATCGTCTGGTGGCTCTCGGTCGCGCTCGGCATCGCCTCGGCGCTGATCAACCTGCCCATCGTCGAGAAGCCGGTCCAGCGCATGACGCCGCAGCCGGCCTGACATCCCGCTGACGAAAGGCGGACGCCGCGCGGGCTTGCCGCGCGGTCGGAGCTGCGTATCTCCTGTCGGCACGGATGGCGAAGAGGAGATGCCGATGTCCAGCTTCAAGGCCCTGGTCGCGACCAAGGGCGAGACCGGCCCCGACCTCGCCTTCACCGAGCTCGACGAGAGCGAGCTGATGGAGGGTGACGTCACCGTCCGCGTCACGCATTCGACGGTCAACTATAAGGACGGCCTCGCCTTGACCGGCCGGGCCCCGGTGATCCGGCGCTGGCCGATGATCCCGGGCGTCGATTTCGCCGGCCGGGTCGAGACCTCGGAGCATCCTGATTTCAAGCCGGGCGATCTCGTCGTCCTCAATGGCTGGGGCACGGGCGAGACGCATCTCGGCGCCTATGCCCAGAAGAGCCGCGTCCGGGGCGACTGGCTGGTGCCGCTGCCCGCTGGCCTGAACCCGGACGAGGCGATGGCGATCGGCACCGCCGGCTACACCGCGATGCTCTGCGTGCTGGCGCTGGAGAAACACGGGCTGAAGCCGGCCGACGGCCCGGTCGTGGTCACCGGGGCTGCCGGCGGCGTCGGCTCGGTCGCGGTCGCGCTGCTGGCGAAGGCCGGCTGGCATGTCGTCGCCTCGACCGGCCGGCCGGAGGAGGCGGACTATCTCAAGGGCCTCGGCGCTGCCGAGATCATCGACCGCAACGAGCTGTCGGGACCTGGCCGCCCTCTCGCCAAGGAGCGCTGGATCGCCGGCGTCGACGCGGTCGGCTCGCATACGCTGGCCAACCTGCTGTCGATGACGAAATATGGCGGCGCCGTCGCCGCCTGCGGCCTGGCGCAGGGCATGGACCTGCCGGCCTCGGTCGCGCCCTTCATCCTGCGTGGCGTGGCGCTGCTCGGCGTCGATTCGGTGATGTGCCCGAAGCCTCGCCGCCTCGAAGCCTGGGCCCGGCTGGCGAGCGATCTCGACCGGGAGAGCCTAGCCCTGATGACCACGCGGATTCCGCTCGCGGATGTGATCGAGACCGGCAGGGCGATTCTGGATGGCAAGGTGCGCGGGCGGGTCGTGGTGGAGATCGGCTAGAGCGTGCGGCGATTTCTCGGAAACGCTCCGTCATCCCGGGCTTGCTTCGGGATCCATCGGAGCGCTCCGGAGCCTTGTGCTGGATCCCGGAGCTGCGCAGCTTCGCGGCTTGTCCGGGATGTCGGCCTGTTTCCGTGCGAAATCAGCGAGCTTCTACCGCCTACTCGTTCGTCCCCTCGATCAGGCCGCGCCGCTTCGCCAGTTCGCCGCCGACAAAATCCATGAAGGCGCGCACGCGCGGCGCGTTGCGGATGTCGGGATGGGTCAGGATCCACAGGCCGGTGGAGAAATCCGGGTCGGGCGGCAGCAGCCGAACCAGCCCCGGCCGCTGATCGGCGATGAAACAGGGCAGGGGGCCGATGCCGAGGCCCTGTTCCACCGCCTCGGCCAGGCCGAGCACGGCCGAGCTCTTCAAGGCGATGCGCTCCGGCGCGACCTTGTCGCGGACATAGCGCGCTGCCTTGACATGGCCGAGCTGGTCTCCGAGCGCGACCCAGTCGCGCGCGAACAGGCTGGCCGGGCCGTTCGCGTCGGGCGGGGCAGGCCCATCTCCGGCGCGGCCATAGATCGCCCAGTTCAGCGTCGCGAGCCGGCGGCCGACCAGCGTCTCACCCGGCGCATCGCTGGCACGGATGGCGATGTCCGCGTCGCGCTTGGACAGGTTGAGCGGCTGGTTGCCGATCACGATGTCGAGCCGGATCGCCGGATGAGCTGCTCGGAAAGCCGCGAAGATCGGCAGCAGCAGGTTGAGATAGAGCGTGTCCGTGGTGGTGACGCGCAGCTCGCCGGAGGGCGCCACGTCGCGCCCGGCGAGGCGCCGGCTGAAGGCCGCGACATCCTCCTCGACACGGCCGGCCAGCGCGGCCATCTCGACGCCGGCGGCGGTCGCGACATAGCCGGTCTTGCGGCGCTCGAAGAGCTGCAGCCCGACATGCTCCTCGATCTGCCCGAGGCGGCGGAACACGGTCGAGTGGTTCACGCTGAGCGCAGCCGCCGCGCCTGTCAGCCCGCTATGGTCGGCAATCGCCTTGACCAGCCGGAAATCGTCCCAAGCGAGATTGGCATGCATCGGCGGCGGTGTCCTCGAGTCCGGGCAGGCAAGCCGAAATCTTGCGGGAATGCAAGGCGGTCCTGGCAAGACTGTCTCGGCAGTACCGCCTCGGCGCGTGTCAGCGTGGCGCGGCGGCGCGTCGGAGACGGTCGTTGATCGCCTCGCCCAGCCCATGCTGCGGAACGGGCGCGATGGCGATCGTGACCGGGCCGAGCGCATCGAGACTTCGCAGATGGCCGAAGAGGTTCGCCGCTGCCTCGCCGAGATCGCCTGACGGGCTCAGATTGAGCGCAGGCCGGCCGGCCGTGGCGCCGTCGGGGTCGGCCCCGAAGCCGAGCCAGGCTTCGCCGGGGCGGGGAACCTCCGCGTCGAGCCGCACCCGCGCCGCGGGGGCGTAGTGCGAGGCGAGCAGCCCGGGCGAGATCGGCGCCATGCCGGCGTCCCCCGCCAGCACCAGCGGCCGCCCGATCACGCCCTCGATCGCGCTGCGCGGCACGCCGCCCGGCCGCAGCAGCCTGGGCGCGCCATCGAGGCAGGCGACGATGGTCGATTCCACACCGACCTCGGTCGGCCCGCCGTCGATCACGGCATCGATCCGGCCGTCGAGATCGGCCAGCACATGCGCGGCGCTGGTGGCGCTGATGCGGCCGGAGCGGTTGGCCGAGGGCGCGGCGATCGGCCGTTCCGCCGCTTGCAGGATCGCATGGGCAAGTGGGTGCGAAGGTACGCGCAGCGCGACCGAAGCCAGCCCGGCGCGCGCGAGCTCGCTGACCTCGCAGCCCGGCGAGATCGGCACGACGAGCGTCAGCGGTCCCGGCCAGAACGCCTTCGCCAGCGCCAGCGCACTGGCGTCGAACAGCCCTTGCCGGCGGGCCGCCGCGAGGTCGGGCAGATGCGCGATCAGCGGGTTGAAGCTCGGCCGCTCCTTGGCGGCATAGATGCCGGCGACGGCCGCGCCCGAGGTCGCGTCGGCGGCGAGGCCATAGACCGTCTCGGTGGGCAGCGCGACGAGCTTGCCCTGACGCAGCAGTTCGGCCGCGCGGGCGATGCCGTGTGCATCCGCCCCGAGCCGTTCCGTCACGCGGCCGGAAGCCTGATCCTGCTTCAAGAAACACCCATTGCCGGGCCTGCCTGCCCGATTGACCCAAAACAGTTTACAACTAAACTATATCCAGCGCCTGACCAAAGTCGTCCTCGCCTGCGCGTGGCATCGGGGATAGTTCCTCGCTACCATCGCGGCAACGTCAAAAGCAGGCTTGACCGGAACCGGCATGGCCGAGGCCGGACGGGCTCGACGACAGGCGCGGCCGGCACCCAGGGAGAAACGACCATGAGCTATCGCGCCCCTGTCGAGGACATCCTCGCCACGATGCGCCATGTCGCGGGTCTCGACCGGCTGATCGCAGACGGCCTTGCCCCTGAGCTCGATGGCGACATGACGCGGGCCGTTCTCGATGAAGCGGCGAAGTTTGCCGGCGACGTGCTGGCCCCGCTCAACCGCATCGGCGACACGCATGGCTCGACCCTGAAGGATGGCGCGGTGACGACGCCGCCGGGCTGGAAGGAGGCCTACACCGCCTGGGCGCAAGCCGGCTGGAACGCCCTGCCGGCGCCCGAGGAGCATGGCGGACAGGGCCTGCCGGCCCTGCTGCAATCGGCCTGCACCGAGATGTGGAACTCGGCCGCCTTCGCCTTTGCGCTCGGGCCGCTGCTGACGGTCGGCGCCATCGAGGCGCTGCACGCCCATGGCTCGGAGCATCTCAAGGAGACCTATCTCGCCAGGCTCGTCTCGGGCGAGTGGATGGGCACGATGAACCTGACCGAGCCGCAGGCCGGTTCCGATCTCAACGCGCTGCGATCGAAGGCCGAGCGGACCGCGGATGGCACCTACCGCATCACCGGCCAGAAGATCTTCATCACCTATGGCGAGCACGACATGACCGGGAACATCGTGCATCTGGTGCTGGCGCGCCTGCCCGATGCGCCCGCCGGCACGCGCGGCATCTCGCTCTTCCTCGTGCCGAAATACCTCGTCAACGCCGATGGCTCGCTCGGCGAGCACAATGACCTGCGCTGCTCCGGCATCGAGCACAAGCTGGGAATCCACGCCTCGCCGACCTGCTCCATGGCCTTCGGCGACAAGGGCGGCGCCGTCGGCTGGCTGATCGGCGAGGAGAATCGCGGCCTCGCCTGCATGTTCACGATGATGAACAATGCCCGCCTCAACGTCGCGCTACAGGGCGTGGCGATTGCCGAGCGCGCCTATCAGCAGGCGCTCGGCTTCGCCAGGGAGCGCCGGCAGGGCGTGGCGCTCGATGCGCCGAAGGGCGCGCCGATGAGCCCGATCATCGTCCACCCCGACATCCGCCGCATGCTGATGGAGATGCGCGCCAAGACGCAAGCCGCGCGCGCCATCGCCTATCAGGTAGCGGAGGCGCTCGACCGCTCCCGCCGCGAGCCCGACGAGGCCAGGCGCAAGGCCGCGAGCGAGCGCACCGCGATCCTGACGCCCGTCGCCAAGGCCTATGCCACCGATATCGGCGTCGAGGTCGCCTCGACGGGCGTCCAGGTCCATGGCGGCATGGGCTATATCGAGGAGACCGGCGCGTCCCAGCATCTGCGCGATGCCCGCATCGCGACGATCTACGAGGGCACCAACGGCATCCAGGCGATCGATCTCGTGCTGCGCAAGCTGCCGCTCTCGGGCGGGCAGGCCGTCGCTGCGCTGATCGCGGAAATGCGCGGCGTCGTCGGTGAGGTCGAGGCTGCCAACACACCGGGCTTCGGCCACAGCGCGGCCCGGCTTGGCGCCGCCGTCGATGCGCTGGAGCGGGCGACGCAATGGATGCTGGCGACGATGGGCGAGCGGCAGGGCGACGCGCTCGCCGGTGCGACGCCTTATCTCAAGCTCTTCGCCCTGGCACAGGGTGGCACCAGCCTTGCCCGCAAGGCGCTGGCGACGCGCGCGGACGACAACGCATCCGGCGATCTCGCCACCGCCCGCTTCTTCGCCGAGATTCTGGCCACGGAGGCACCGGCGCTCGAACTGGCCGTGACCGAGGGCGCGGGGGCCGTCGAGGATGCCGCCGCGGTCTTCGCGGCGTGAGCGAGCCGCACCGTCCGCTTTCAGGCCGCATCTGTCTCGTCGCGGGCGCCTC
Source organism: Bosea sp. 124 (assembly GCF_003046175.1). Classification (NCBI taxonomy): domain Bacteria; kingdom Pseudomonadati; phylum Pseudomonadota; class Alphaproteobacteria; order Hyphomicrobiales; family Alloboseaceae; genus Allobosea; species Allobosea sp. 124. Next base: position 369,694 of record NZ_PZZM01000001.1, on the reverse strand, counting down.
GCGCGGCCTCGGACGCGGTGTCGCCCGGGCACTGGGCGAGGCTGGCGCCACCGTCATCGTCACCGGCCGCTCCAGCGAGGCGGGCCCGCGCACCGACCAGCGCCAGGAGACCTTCGAGGACGCCGCCCGCGAGGTCGAGGCGGCTGGCGGCAAGGGCCATCCCTATCGCTGCGACCACACCAATGAGCGCGAGGTCGATACGCTGGTGTCATGGGCGCTACGCCGTTTCGGCCGGCTCGACGGGGTCGTCGACGCCGTCTGGGGCGGCAATGAGGGTTATGACGGCCTGCGCTATCCCGATGGCTCGGCCTTCGGCGCGCCGTTCTGGCGCAGGCCCGTGGCGCGGCTGGGCGAGAGCTTCGAGAGCGGCGTCTATGCCCAGCTCCTGCTCGCGCGGGCCGTTGCGCCGGCGATGGTGCAGGCGCGCAAGGGCCTGATCGTCACGGTGAGCTTCGCCACGGAAGGCGGTTATCTCGGCGATGTCTTCTACGATCTTGCCAAGGCCGCGATGAACCGGCTCACGCTGGCGATGGCAGCCGAGCTGAAACCGTTCGGCGTCACCGCGCTCGGCCTCTCGCCGGGCCACGTCCTGACGGAGCGTGTGCGCGATGCCGGCATGGCGGGTGAAACCACCGAGACGCCGCTCTACGCCGGTCGCGCGGTCGCCGCGCTTCTGGCCGATACCGAGGTCGCCCGCCATGGCGGGCAGGTGCTGCAGGTCGCGGATCTCGCGCGCGCCTACGGCTTCACCGACCGCGACGGCAGCCGCCCCGAGCGCTTCACCATCCCGTCCTGACGCTGATCGGATGAGTTTGACATGGCGGCGGGTTCGGCGTTCCTGCCGCCATGTCGAACCGTGCCCACGACTGTTGAAGGCCCCGCCATGCTTCTGATCCACGGCATCTGCCCCAACTCGCGCGACAAGCTCCTGCATCGCGCGATCGCCGCCGAGGAGGCCTTTCCGCCGGATTCGATCTGGATCGATCTGCTGAATCCGACGGCGGCGGAGGATGCGCGGGTCGAGAAGCATCTCGGCATCTCGATCCCGACGCGCGAGGAGATGCATGATCTCGAACCTTCCGAGATCATCTATACCGAGAACGGTGCGCATTACATGACCGCGCGCATCATCTGCCAGTCCGAGACCATCGTGCCCAAGCTCGCGGACGTGACCTTCATCCTGACCGAGAAGGCGCTGGTGACGGTGCGCTATGACGAGCCCGGCGCCTTCAGCATCTTCCTCAACCGCGCCACCAAACCCGGCGGCTGCGGCACCCAGCCGGAAGCCGTGCTGGACGGTCTGATTGAAGCCATTGTCGACCGCGCCGCCGAGGTGCTGCGCGGCGTCGGCGACCAGGTCGATGCCGCCTCGCGCCGCATTTTCGCCGGCCGCGGCCAGGATGTCGAGCAGGGCAGCGCCTATCAGGCGGTGATCCAGAAGATCGGCCAGTACGAGCACATCATCTCGAATGTCCGCGAAAGCATGGTCTCGGTCGAGCGCGTGCTGCTTTTCCTCTCGGCCAACTACACGCGCCCCAAGAAGGCGCAGACCGGCTTCTCGGCCGAATGGCGCGCCGCGGTCCGCGACGTGCAGGCGATCGAGGAGCATGCGACCTTCCTGTCGAACAAGCTGCAGTTCATGCTCGATGCGACGCTGGGCCTCGTCTCGATCGAGCAGAACAAGATCATCAAGCTGTTCTCGGTCGTCTCCGTCGCGCTGATGCCGCCGACCCTGATCGCCTCGATCTACGGCATGAACTTCAAGACGATGCCGGAGTTGGAGTGGCAGTGGGGGTATCCCATGGCGATCGGGCTGATGATCCTGTTCGCCGTGCTGCCCTACATGCTCTTCCGCTGGAAGAAATGGCTCTGACCTTTTGATGCGAGATCGGCGCGGCACCCCGCGACGCGGGAACGAGATGAGCGCCTGTCGATGACCACCCCCCAGCTTCTCTCCGTCTCGCTCGTCGTGGTGATGATGGCGGCCTTTCTCTGGGGCCGCCTGCGCTACGATATCGTCGCGATGCTGGCGCTGCTCGCCGGCGTCGCGGTCGGCATCGTGCCGGCGAAGGAGGCCTTTGCCGGCTTCTCCGACGACATCGTCATCATCGTCGGCAGCGCGCTCGTGCTCAGCGCGGCGGTGGCACGCTCGCGGGTGATCGAGCGGCTGCTGGCGCGGCTCGCGCCCAATCTCGCCTCGACGCAGGCGCAAATCGTGCTGCTGGTCGTCGTCGTCGCGGTGATGTCGGCCATCATCAAGAACATCGGCGCGCTCGCGATGATGCTGCCGATCGCCTATCAGCTCGCCCGCAAGGGCGGACGCTCGCCCTCCGTTTTCCTGATGCCGATGGCCTTCGCCTCGCTGCTCGGCGGCATCGTCACGCTGGTCGGCACCTCGCCCAACGTCATTGTCGCCCGCGTCAGGGCGGAACTTGGCGGTGAGCCCTTCTCGATGTTCGACTTCACGCCCGTCGGCATCATCGTCGCGCTCGCCGGCTGCGCCTTCCTCGCCGTCGGCTATCGTCTGCTGCCGAAGGACCGGCGCGGCGCCGTCTCGCTCGATCAGGCAATCGATATCAAGGACTATGTCACGGAGGCGCGGATCGGCGACAAATCCGTCCTCGCCGGCAAGCAGGTCGCCGACCTCAAGGCGCTCGGCGGCGGCGATCTCCAGATCGTGGCGATGCTGCGCGACGAGCGCCGCTTCCAGGCGCCGCTGCCCGATGCCAGCCTGAAGGCCGGCGACACGCTGCTGCTGCGTGGCGACGCCGCCGTCCTCGAACGCGTGGTGGCCGAGGGCGGGCTCGATCTCGACGGCAAGAACAGGCCGACGCAGAAAGGCGATGCGCTCGACCCCGATCAGGTCAGCGAGGCCATTATCGGCCCCGATTCCGTGCTGATCGGGCAATCGGCCGGCGATATCGGCCTGCATGCCCGCTTCGGCGTCAACATGATCGCTATCAGCCGCGCCGGTGAGCGCTTCTCGCAGCGCCTGCGCGACATCCGCCTGCGCGCCGGCGACATCGTCGTCATCCAGGGCGACGAGAAGCTCTTGCCCGAGAAGCTGATGGAGCTCGGCCTTTTGCCGCTCGCCGACCGCGTCGTGTCGCTGGGCTCGACGCGCAAGGCCGTGATGACGGTCTCGATCGTGCTCGCCGCCGTCATCGCGCTGGCGGCGGGCCTCGCCCCCGTGCCGCTGATCTTCTTTTCCGCGGCTGTTCTGCTGATCGCGCTGCGCTGCCTGCCTCTGCGCGAAGCCTATTCCAGCATCGACGCACCGATCCTGCTGATGCTCGCGGCGCTGATCCCGGTCAGCGACACGCTGCGCTCGACGGGGGCGACCGATGTCTTTGCCGGTTGGCTGGCGCAGGTCGGCTCCGGCCTGCCGGGATGGGCTTCGGTCGCGCTCATTCTCGCGGCGGCGATGGCGGTGACGCCCTTCCTCAACAACGCCGCGACGGTACTGGTGATGGCGCCGATCGGCGCGGGCTTCGCCGCCAAGCTCGGCTACAATCCCGACGCCTTCCTGATGGCGGTGGCGATCGGCGCGGCTTGCGACTTCCTTACCCCGATCGGCCACCAGTGCAACACGCTGGTGATGGGCCCGGGCGGCTACAAATTCAGCGATTACCCCCGGTTGGGCGCGCCTTTGTCCCTGATCGTTCTGGCCGTGGCAGTGCCGATGATCCTGATCGTCTGGCCGCTGCGGGCGGGGTAGGGCCTCGTCGTGTGGAGCGCTCGGCCGATCGCGAGCGATGTCAGCGCAGGCCGGCGAGCGGATAGGACGTCTGGTCGAGCACGAGCATCGTCGATGTCTCGGCCACGGCCGGAATGCCCTGGAGCGCGTTGGTGATGAACTCCCGCAGCGCGTCGATATCCTCGACCCAGACCCGCAGCAGATAGTCGCTGGCACCGGCCACCAGCAGGCATTCGGTGATTTCCGGCCGATCCCGGATCGCCTGCAGGAACTGCTCATGGCCGTCGGGGCCGTGCCTGGCCAGCTTGACCGAGACCATCACGCAGAGATTCAGGCCAAGCGCGGCCGGGTTGATCCTGGCCGAATAGCCCTCGATGACGCCGGCCTCCTCGAGCTGCCGGATGCGGCGGCTGCACGGCGTCGGCGACAGCCCGACCTTCTCGGCCACGTCCAGGTTCGGCATCCGGCCGTCATCGATCAAATGGATGAGGATGCGCCGGTCGATCGCATCGAAGCGCTGGCGTAGCGAGTCTTGTCGCCTACTGGCTTTTCGCTGGCGCATATCGCTCTCCAATAGGCCTGTTCCCCGGAAATTCGCACGCAATCGCTATCGATGGCGGTGATACAGTGCTGTTCTGCCGGGAGCAAACCAGATGACAGCAGCCGCGACGGTGCAACGCCCGCCATTTGCAAGATGGCTGGCCACGACGAACGACATCACCCGCACCTTCCTGTCTGCCGGCCGCATTCCCGGGCTGATCAACATGGCAGGGGGATTGCCGGCCCCGGAGACCTTCCCGATCGCCGAGATCGCGTCGATCGCGCGGGAGGTGGTCGAGACGCATGCTCACGAGGTTCTGGGCTATGGGCCGATCGAAGGCCTGCCTGATCTTCGCGACGCGCTCGCAAAGCGGTTCAGTTCGCCGGCCCTGGCGCTGACGCGCGCCAATGTCTTCGTGACCTCCGGCGGCATGCAGGGGCTCGACCTGATCGGCAAGCTCCTGCTGGACGAGGGTGGGGTGATCGCTGGCCAGTTCCCGACCTATCTCGGTGCGCTCGACGCCTGGCGCCCGCGCTCCCCGACATTCAGGAATCTGGTGATCGACGATCCGGCCTTCGATGCGGTTGCTGCAATCCAGGGGGCGCAATTCGCCTATACGGTGCCGAACTTCTCGAACCCGACCGGAAAGATGGTCGGCGTCGAAACCCGGCAGGCACTGGTCGATGCCGCCCATGCGACTGGGACCTGGCTGGTCGAGGACGATCCCTACGGCACGCTGCATTATGACGGCGAGCGGCTGCCGCGGATGATCGAACTTTCGGCCCGCGCTCGCCCAGGGGAGGCCTATGCAGGGCCGGTCGTCTATATGGGCACGCTGTCGAAGGAGATCGCGCCCGGTCTCAGAATCGGCTGGGTCATCGCCGCGCCCGAGATGATCGAGGCGCTGACCATGGCGAAGCAGGGCTCCGACATGTGCACCAGCGGCGTGACACAGCGGATTGCGCTCGCTGCGCTGGAAGCGGGGCTGATCGAGCGAATCCAGCCGCAGGTGCTCGATCTCTATCGCCGGCGCCGCGACGCACTCTGTGCCGCGATGCGCGAGCATCTCGGCGATTGGCTCGACTGGGAAGTCCCGGTCGGCGGCATGTTTGTCTGGGCTGTGGGGCGCGATCCTGCGCTCAACACCGACCTGCTGCTGCCCCATGCCATGGCGGCGGGCGTCTGCGTCACGCCCTCGAGCGTGTTTGATGCCTCGGGCCTGAACCGGCGCGCGATCCGGATCAACTTCACCCTCAACGAGCCCGAGCGCCTGGCGGAAGGCGTCAGGCGTCTCGCCGAGGCGTTGACGACGATGCAGGCCCCAAGGCGCTGACGGGGTCGGCTGCCCTGCCGACCCATTGTCCACCCGTTTCACCCGTCCAAAGCAGCTTGCACCTCTTCGCTCCCGCACCCGTCACGATGACGTGCCTTGTGCGCTGCAGCATTCCGCCCTATCTGGGACCGGCCACCGCGAACCCTCCCAACCTGCGAAAGGAGCGACGATGCTGGAACGGCGTGACGTGGATTGCGTGCTCGATGACGAGTGCGACCACCCGGAAAAACCCGAGACGATCGAGCAGGACGACGCCGACAAGGTCTCGGATCGCGATTACCAGGCCGGCTTCTGGAGCCCGCCCAACTGACCGAGAATGCCTTGGCGGAGGGCTGTGTTTTGGCCCTCCGCGCCCGATCCGTTTGGACGATCGCGCCCGAGCCCGTCACGCGCGCTCCGCCCGCGCCACCTCGTCCTCGATCCGCACCACCCCGCCCGCGACCACCCGCGCCGTGATCCCGCCATGGCCGCGCACGGCGTTGTAGCCGCCGCTGCCAAGGATTTCTTCCATCCGCGAGCAGGGATGGCACTCTCCTGTCACCTCCAGCAGCGCGTCGCCGAGGTGGAGGTACCGCCCCTTGAGCGCCAGCAGATTGAGCCCCGAGACGACGATGTTCCGGCGAAGCTGCCCGGGCGCGACGGTCTCGAGCCCGAGATGGGCGGCGATAGCGACGAGATGCTCGGCCTGAATCAGGGTGACATGCCGGGCGCCGCCGGTGCGGCTGCTGTAATGGTCGCCGATCAGCCCCTTGGCGGGATCGAGCGTTGCCATCTCCTTCGACTGCATCGGCTCCCGGCGCGCCGGGCGCAAGCCGATCCAGACCACGCGCCCCGGTCGCATCGGTGCATCGAGCAGACGCGCCAGCGGCGAGGCGGGGTCGAGCGGCATGGGCGTCAGCCCATCACCCGCGCCACCGTCTCTCTCAGCGCCGCGCCGTCGCGCTCGAGCCAACCTGGCACGGGCAAGCCCTTCGAGCGCAGGAACTCCGGGTTGAACAGCTTCGACTGGTAGCGCGTGCCGTAGTCGCAGAGGATCGTCACAATGGTGTGGCCGGGGCCCATCTGCCTCGCCAGCCGGATCGCGCCCGCGACATTGATGCCGGACGAGCCGCCGAGGCACAGCCCCTCATGCTCCAGCAGGTCGAAGACGAGCGGCACCGCCTCCTCGTCGGGGATCTGGAAGGACACGTCGATCGGCGCATCGACGAGATTGGCGGTGATGCGGCCCTGGCCGATCCCCTCGGTGATCGAGGAGCCCTCCGCTTTCAGGGTGCCGGTCGTGTAGAACGAGTGCAGCGCAGCCCCCATCGGGTCGGCGAGGCCGATGGTGATCTTGGGGTTGAAGCGCTTCAGCGCGATGCCGGTGCCAGCCAGCGTCCCGCCGGTGCCGACCGCGCAGATGAAGCCGTCGACCTTGCCATCCGTCTGCGCCCAGATCTCGGGGCCGGTCGTCTCGATATGGCCCTGCCGGTTGGCGGTGTTGTCGAACTGGTTGGCCCAGATCGCGCCGTTCGGCTCGGTCCTCGCCAGTTCCTCGGCGAGGCGCCCTGAAACCTTCACATAATTGTTCGGGTTGACGTAGCCGACGGCCGGGACTTCGACCAGCGTCGCGCCGGCCAGCCGCAGCATGTCCTTCTTTTCCTGGCTCTGCGTCTCCGGGATCACGATCACCGAGCGGTAGCCCAGCGCATTGCCGACGAGCGTGATGCCGATGCCGGTATTACCGGCCGTGCCCTCGACGATGACGCCGCCCGGCCGAAGCTGGCCGCGCCGCTCCGCATCGCGGATGATCGCGAGCGCGGCGCGGTCCTTGACGGATTGGCCGGGGTTCATGAACTCGGCCTTGCCGAGGATGGTGCAGCCGGTCGCCTGCGAGGCGCGCTTCAATTTGATCAGCGGCGTATTGCCGATGGCTTCGATGACGCCGTCGCGGGTGGTCATGCCGAGATTTCCCTGTTTGCCTGCAACCTGATAGGCGAAACGCGAAAGCGGGTCATCAGCAAGTCGCCATCCGGCGCGAGGTCGGAAGAATGCGGCTGGCGAAGACCCCGACGGGAGACAATTCGACCACGATGACGCTCGCCATGAATGAAATTCTTTCGGTGGTCCGGTTGGGCCAACGCGGCGACGGTATCGCGGAAACGCCGGCCGGGGATGTCTTCGTGCCCTATGCCTTGCCGGGCGAGACCGTGCGGGCGGTGCGCGACGGCGAGCGCGCGCAACTCGTCGAGATCATCGCGACGGCCGATTCGCGCATCGCGGCGATCTGCCCGCTCTTCACCCGCTGCGGCGGCTGCGCTGCCCAGCACATGGCGCCGGGCCTCTACCGCGAATGGAAGCGCCGGCAGGTCGAGACGGCGCTGTCGCGTGCCGGCGTCGAGGCAGCCGTCGCCGAGATCGTCGATGGCCATGGTGCCGGGCGCCGCCGCGTCACCTTCCATGCCCGGCGGGAAGGCTTAGGCATGCTCGTCGGCTTCATGGCCGCTCGCAGCCATGACCTGATCGCCGTTTCGGCTTGCCCGGTTCTCGCGCCGGGTCTTGCGCGCGCACCGGACGCGGCCCAACTCGTCGCCAACCGGCTCGGCGGCTCGAACAAGCCGCTCGACATCCAGATCACGGCGTCCGAAGCCGGGCTCGACATCGACATCCGCGGCCATGGCCCGGCTGGCGACAAGCTCAGGCTCTCCCTGACCGAAGCGGCCGAGCGGCTCGATCTGGCGCGTCTTTCCATGCATGGCGAGATCGTCGTCGAGCGCCGTCCGCCGCAGCAGCGCATGGGCAAGGCGATGGTCGCGCCCGCTCCCGGCGGCTTCCTGCAGGCGACGACCGCGGGCGAGGAGGCGATCGCCGCATTGGTGCTGGCGGGCCTGCCGGCCAAGGCCAAGCGTGTCGCCGATCTCTTCGCCGGCTGCGGCCCCTTTGCCTTCCGGCTGGCCGAGCGCACCCAGGTCCATGCGGTCGAGAGCGACAAGGCCGCGGTGCTGGCGCTGACGCGCGCGGCCGGCGCCACGCAAGGCCTGAAGCCGATCACGAGCGAGATTCGCGACCTGTTCCGGCGGCCGCTGCTGGAGCATGAGCTGAACGCTTTCGACGCCGTCGTGCTCGATCCGCCGCGCGCCGGTGCCGAGGCGCAGGCGAGGCGGCTGGCCAGCGCGAAGACCGGTACGGTCGTCTATGTCTCCTGCGACGTCGGCAGCTTTGCCCGCGACGCCGCGATCTTGATCGCGGGCGGTTATGCGCTGGAGGGTGTCACGCCCGTCGACCAGTTCCGCTATTCCGCTCATATCGAGCTCGTCGGTGTCTTCCGCCGGGCGAAGAAGAAGTAAGATCCGGAGGCATCCTTGAGCGCATCCATCCTGGACGACATGGCGGCAATCGTCGGCGCGAAGAACGTCGTCACCGATGCCGACGCGATGGTGCCCTACCTTAAGGAGTGGCGGGACCTGTTCCGCGGCAAGGCGCAGGCGATCGTCAGGCCGGGCTCGACGCAGGAGGTCGCCGAACTGGTCAAGCTCGCGGCCAGGACCGGCACGAAGCTGGTGCCGCAAGGGGGCAATACCGGCCTCGTCGGCGGGCAGATCCCGATTGCGGAAGGGCGCGAGATCATCCTCTCGCTCCAGCGCATGGACAAGGTCCGCGCCATCGATGCGCAGAGCGACACGATGACGGTCGAGGCCGGGCTGACGCTGCAGAAGGCGCAGGCCGCGGCCGAGGCAGCCGGGCGGCTGTTTCCGCTCTCGCTGGCCTCCGAAGGCTCCTGCACCATCGGCGGCAATCTCTCGACCAACGCCGGCGGCACCGCCGTCCTCGCTTATGGCAATGCCCGCGAACTCTGCATGGGGCTCGAGGTCGTGTTGGCCGACGGGCGCATCTGGAACGGCTTGCGCCAGCTTCGCAAGGACAACACCGGCTACGACCTGAAGAACCTCTTCATTGGCGCCGAAGGCACGCTCGGCATCATCACCGCCGCCGTGCTGAAGCTCTTTCCGCAGCCGGCCGCCCGCGCCACCGCCTTCCTCGCGGTGCCTGGCCCGGAAGAGGCACTGGCGCTGCTCAACACCGCCAAGGCCGGCGCCGGCGGCACGCTCACCACCTTCGAGCTGATATCGCGCCTCGGGCTCGATTTCGTCCTGCGGCATGCCTCGGGCGCGCGCGACCCGCTGTCCGGCCCGTCGCCCTGGTATGTGCTGATGGAGGTTTCTGCCCAGTCCGCGACCGGGCTCGACGAGGCGGTTGAGGCCTTCCTCGGCGAGGCGATGGAGCAGGGCCTCGTGACCGATGCGGCGCTCGCCGGCTCGCTGACCCAGCGTGCCGATTTCTGGAAGCTGCGCGAGATGCTCTCCGAGGTGCAGACCTATGAGGGCGGTTCGATCAAGCACGACGTCTCGGTGCCGCTGCATGCCGTGCCGGCCTTCATCGCCCGGGCGTCGGAGGCCGTCATGGCGCTGGTGCCCGGCTGCCGGCCGCTGCCCTTCGGCCACATGGGCGATGGCAACATCCACTTCAACGTCAGCCAGCCGGTCGGCGGCGACAAGGCCGCCTTCATCGGGGGCTGGAGTGCGATGAACGAGGCGGTCCATGCCATCGTCAGCGAGATGCAAGGCTCGATTTCGGCCGAGCACGGCATCGGCCGGCTCAAGCGCGACCTCTTGCCCGGCGTCAAGGACCCGGTCGAGCTCGCCCTGATGAAGTCGCTGAAGACGACCCTCGACCCGCAGGGCATCCTGAACCCCGGCGCCGTCCTGCAGATGTGAGTTCCAACAGTTGTGACCGGAAACGGCTGCATTTGTTGGAACCTGAAGATGTGCTAGAGTTCCAACAACTGGGACGAAATCGCTCCCCGATTGTTGGAACTCGCGATGCGCTTGCTCGACAACGACCAACGTCGGGAAACGATCAATACCCGTCAGCGCTATGCAGCGTTCCGTGAGGCGAAGCTTCGTCTTCGCGGCTATCGTGGTTCGATGGTCTGGTCTGCCACCAAAGGGACTGACTACCTGCTTCACAGCAGCTATCCCGAGGGAACCGGCCGGCGCAGCCAGCGATCGCTTGGTGCCCGCTCGCCGGAGACGGAGCGGATCAAGCTGGATTTCGATTCGGCTCGCTCGGCTGCGCGCCGGCGCCTGAAGACAGCGCAGGCAATGCTGGACCGGCAGGCGGCGCTCAACCGCGCGCTCGGCTTGGGGCGAGTGCCGCTGACGAGCGCGCGCATCATCCGGGCGCTGGATGACATCGGTGTCCTGGGCAAAGGGCTGCGGATCGTCGGCACCAATGCTCTCTATGCTTATGAGGCTGCGTCCGGCGTCTTCGTCGATCCCGATATCACCACGACGGAAGACATCGACCTACTGTTCGACTCGCGGCGGGAATTGCGTTTCGTGGCCAGCCGCGATCTCGGCGAGGCGGGGCTGATGGGGCTTCTGCGGCGGATCGATGGCACCTTCGAGCGAGGCCGGGAGACGTTTCGCGCCGTCAACAACGAAGGCTTTCTCGTCGATCTCATCATGCCGGCAGCGACGCCGCCCTGGAAACAGGTGCGCGACAGCCTGGTCGGCGTAGCGGAGGATTTGACCGCGGTTGCGATCGCGGGACTCGAATGGCTGGAGAACGCACCACCCTTTGAGGCCGTTGCCATCGATGAGCGCGGTGTGCCGCTCCGAATCGTGGCGGTCGATCCTCGTGTCTTTTGTGCTCACAAGCTTTGGCTCTCGGGTCAGCCGAGCCGTGATCCCTTGAAGCGCGAGCGCGACCGCGCCCAGGCGGAGGGGGTCGGGCAACTCGTCGCACGGCACCTGACACATCTGACGCTGGCATCGAAGGAGCTGGCTGCGCTGCCGCGTGCGATTCTCGATGCTGCCCGCCCGCTTTTCGAAGCGCGCGCCGAGCCACCTCAGAACAGATCGCCCTGACCGCTGTCCCGGGCGGTTTTCCGTGCTCGGGCCGGAGCAGGCGCAGCGGGCGCCGTCGACGAATCGAACGGCTCCTGCACCTCCGGCCCGTCATGGGCGACCTTGTTCACCGCGTTGCCGATCCTGACTATCTCCAGCATTTCGTCCGGCGGTGGCCGCAGCAGGGCCGCGATGTCGCGGGCTTCCGCTGCGGGATCGAGCCAGGCGCCGAAGTCCCGGGGCTCGACGACAACGGGGCAACGGTCGTGGATCGCCGCCATCATGCCGTTGGCTGGCCCATTGACCAGCGCGACCGTGTCGATCTCCGAACCGTCCTGCGAGTGCCAGGTCTCCCACAGCGCGGCAAAGGCGAAGAGCCCGCGATCGGGCCGGCGGAACAGATAGGCCCGGCTTTCGGCCTGTCGGCCCTGGCCGAGACGGTGCCACTCGTAGAACCCGTCGGCGGGCATCAGGCAGCGGCGCCGGATGAGCGCAGCCCGGAAGGAGGGCTTCGTCGCCGCGCTTTCGCCGCGGATATTGATGACGAGCGGGAAATCACGGAGGTCCTTGACCCAGCCGGGGATGAAGCCCCACCGCATCAGCATGAACTGCGGCACGCCCTCATGCAGCCGCACCACCGGCACCGGCTGGGTCGGCGCGATGTTGTAGCGCGGCGGGAAATTCGGCTGCTCGCGATAACCGAACATCGTCCGCATCGCTTCCGGCGGCAGGGTAATGGCGTAGCGACCACACATGATCTCGCAGATGTGGCGATGAGTCCCTTTCGGATCAACACTTTATTTGGGTTTTTCGAAGCATAGTCGCGCCAGTTTGGGGCTCATGATGACTGTCTCCGCGATCAAGGCGCTGGTTGATGAGGGAGACGCCAGGGCGGATACGTCCAAGGTGCCGCGCCTCTCGACCGACTTCCTCAACCGCTACAGCGAAGCCTTGATGCTGATCGAGCTGGCTGCGGATGATGATGGCGTCGTCGACGACCTGAGAGCCTGGCGCAGCGTCACCTATCGCGAGCATTTCGAGGGCTCTCCCCTGCGCTGCACGCCCTCGGCCCTTGCTGCCTATGACCGGCTGGCCCCGGCCTGCCGGGCGGGATTCGAGGATTTGTGCCGGGCAATGTCCCGGCTCGTCGAGACGGCAACGGCGCTTCTCGCGGAGCGTCGCGTCGGACTTGAACCCGCGACCATCGTCGAGGTCGCCAGCGACGCCTTGCGGCGGCAGATCAGCCGGGCGGCGCAGTTCATCAACGCCAACGGCACGGTCGAGATCGGCAATGTCGAGAGCCGCGTCCTCCAGGCCGAGATCGACGCGCTGCTCGCGCGGTAAAACGCCGACCCAAAAAGCGGAATGCGGTTTTTGCGAAAAACCGCCGCGATCTGAATGGCTTACAGCGTTGCTCCGCGCTGCCCGCCGATCAGGAATTCGCGGTTGCCGTCGCCGCCCTCGATCGGGGAGGGGACCGGTCCCGCCACGGTGAAGCCGAGCCCCGCCATCAGCGCCGCGATCTCGGCGCAGACGCTGTCATGCACCGCTTCGTCGCGGACGATGCCCTTTTTTAGCGCGGCGCGCCCCGCCTCGAACTGGGGCTTGATCAGCGCTGCGATCTGCGCGGCCGGCGCCATCAGCGCGACCACCGCCGGCAGCACCAGCCGCAGCGAGATGAAGCTGACATCGATCGCCGCCAGCGAAGGCTGCTCCGGCAGTTCTCCCGGCGCGAGCGTCCGGATGTCCTGCGCCTCGAGCCCGAGCACGCGCGGATCGCGCCGCAGCGAGGCATGGAGCTGGTCGCACCCGACATCCACCGCGATCACCTGGCGGGCGCCGCGCCTGAGCAGCAGGTCGGTGAAGCCGCCCGTCGAGGCGCCGACATCGAGGCAGGTCCGGCCTGCGGGATCGAAGCCGAAGACGTCGAGCGCTTCCGCGAGCTTCAGACCCCCGCGCGAAACGTAGGGATGCGGCGCCTGCGCCGTCAGCACGGCAGTCTTCGTCAGCATCTCCGAGGCCTTGCGGACGGGGCGGCCATCGACCGTGACGAGACCGGCGGCGATCGCAGCCTGGGCGCGGGCGCGGCTCTCGCACAGCCCCCGCTCGACGAGCAACTGGTCGGCCCGGCTCTTCATGGCGGGCGGGCCGGCTCAGGCCCGCTTGATCGCGGTTGGGACCCCGAGCGCGCCCTCGACCGTGCGCACGATGCCGGCCGCGTCGAGCCCGGCCCGCGCATACATCACCTCGGGCTTGTCGTGGTCCTGGAAAATGTCCGGCAGCGTCAGCGTCCGCACCTTCAGGCCGCCATCGAGCAGGCTGCTGCGGGCGAGCAGGTGCAGCACATGGCTGCCGAAGCCGCCGACCGAGCCTTCCTCCACCGTGACCAGGATCTCGTGCTCGCGCGCCAGCCGCAGGATCAGCGCCTCGTCGAGCGGCTTGGCGAAGCGCGCATCCGCGACGGTGGTCGACAGCCCGCGCTGGCCGAGCAGCTCGGCCGCCGTCAGGCATTCCGCCAGCCGCGTCCCGAGCGAGAGCAACGCTACGCGCGCGCCTTCGCGGACGATGCGGCCGCGGCCGATCTCCAGCGGCACGCCGAGATCGGGAATATCGACCCCCACGCCCTCGCCGCGCGGATAGCGGAAGGCGATAGGCCCCTCGTTGAACGCTGCCGCGGTCGCGACCATATGGGTCAGTTCGGCCTCGTCGGCCGCCGCCATCACCACCATGTCGGGCAGGCAGGCGAGATAGGCGATGTCGAAGGCGCCCGCATGGGTCGCCCCGTCGGCGCCGACCAGCCCGGCCCGGTCGAGCGCGAAGCGCACCGGCAGCTTCTGGATCGCGACGTCATGCACGACCTGGTCGTAGGCGCGCTGCAGGAAGGTCGAGTAGATCGCGCAGAACGGCTTGTAGCCCTCGGTCGCCATGCCGGCGGCGAAGGTCACTGCATGCTGCTCGGCGATGCCGACATCGAAGGTGCGGCCCGGAAACTCCTTGCCGAAGGCGTCGATGCCGGTGCCGGACGGCATCGCGGCCGTGACGGCGACGATCTTGTCGTCCTCGCGCGCCGCCTTGATCAGCGCGTTCCCGAAGACCGCCGTATAGCTCGGCGCATTGGCCGGAGCCTTGGCCTGCTGCCCGGTGACGGGGTCGAAGCGGACGACGCCGTGATATTTGTCGGCGCTGGCCTCGGCCGGGGCATAGCCCTTGCCCTTCTGCGTCACGACATGGACGAGAACCGGGCCGGTGCCGGAATCGCGGACATTGCGCAGCACCGGCAGCAGATGGTCGAGATTGTGACCGTCGATCGGGCCGACATAGTAGAAGCCGAGTTCCTCGAACAGCGTGCCGCCGGTGAAGAAGCCGCGCGCGAACTCCTCCGTCCGCTTGGCCTTGTCCTGGAAGAAGCGCGGCAGCCGCTCGGCCATGTGCTTGGCGATCTCGCGGATCGAGCGATAGGTCCGCCCCGAGACGAGCCTGGCCAGATAGGCCGACATGGCACCGACCGGCGGCGCGATCGACATGTCGTTGTCGTTGAGGATGACGACGAGGCGAGAGCCGAGCGCACCCGCATTGTTCATCGCCTCATAGGCCATGCCCGCCGACATCGCCCCGTCGCCGATCACGGCGATGACGTTGTTGCTGCCGCTGGAGAGGTCGCGCGCGACGGCCATGCCGAGCCCGGCCGAGATCGAGGTCGAGGAATGCGCGGCACCGAACGGATCGTATTCGCTCTCAGTGCGGCGGGTGAAGCCGGAGAGGCCGCCGGGCTGGCGCAGCGTGCGGATGCGCTCGCGCCGCCCGGTCAGGATTTTGTGGGGATAGGCCTGGTGGCCGACGTCCCAGATCAGCCGGTCGCGCGGGGTCTCGAAGACATGGTGCAAAGCGACCGTCAGCTCGACGACGCCGAGCCCTGCGCCGAGATGCCCGCCTGTGACCGAGACCGCGTCGATGGTCTCGAGCCGCAATTCGTCGGCGACCTGGCGCAGTCGCGCGTCGTCGAGCCGCCGCAGATCGGCAGGATCATGGATGGTATCGAGGAGAGGCGTCTGGGGGCGTGGCACGAAACGGCACTGGCTGTTGAAGGAAGGTTTGGAATAGAGCCTGCGGCGGACGCTGGCAAACGCGTCGGTGATGGAGCGGATGCGCAGGATTCGGGTGGGAGCCCGGCCGGCGGGATGCGAAGCCCGCCGGACACGCCCTTTCACGGACCCGCATGATGGCTTCTCCCTTTCTGCCGGCCTTGCTGCTCGCCGGGATCATGGCCCAGTTCGCCGACAGGCTGGCGCTCGACACGATGACGCTCGCCGCGACGCAGGCCGGCGCGAGCCCGCGCCTCGTCGGGCTGTTGGTCGCGGCGCAATCGGCCGCCTGGCTGCTGGTTTCGCTTCCCGCCGGTGTCTTCGCCGACCGGGTCGCGCCGCGCGGCCTGATCCGCATCGGCGGCGTTCTGATGGTCGTCGGTGCGCTGGCGGGCGCGGGTCTGCTGGCGACGGGCGAGCCGGGCTGGATGCTCGCCGGCTCGGCCTTCGTCGCGGCGATGGGGCCGGTCGTGATCGCACTGTCGATCTTCGTGCTGATGCCGCGCGCGGTCGCGGTCGCGGCCCTGCCGCGCGCCAACGGCCGGCTCGAACTCGGCCGCGCCTGCTTCAGTCTCGCCGCGCCGCTGATCGCAGGCTGGGCCGTCGCGCGCGGATCAGGCTGGTTCGGCCTGCTGGTCTGTGCCCTGGCCGGCGCGCTGGTGCTGGCGGCGGCGACGCGGCTTCCGGGAGAACGGCCCGCAGTGCAACCGCGCCTGCCGCTGCACCGTGCCATCGCGGAGGGAGGACTGTTCGTCGCCCGCCATCCCTATCTCAGGCCGATCGCGCTTTGCGCCATCGCCTGGAACCTTGCCTTCTTCGCCTTCACGGCGTTGGCCGCGCCTTATGCCGCCCGCGTCCTGCTGCTCGCGCCGGAGGCGATCGGGCTCGCCTCCTCGGTCTATGGCGCGGGGCTGATCGCAGGCGCGCTTGGCGGGGCCACGCTGATCGCTCGGCTGCCAACGGGGCTGCTGCTGGTCTTCGGGCCTGCCTCGTCCCTCGTCGGGGCCACTCTGCTGGCGCTGGCGCCGGTCGCGCTCGGCTGGCATGCGCTGGCGCTGACCTTCTTCCTGTTCGGCTTTGGCCCGATCCTCTGGTTCATCACCCAGACCAGCCTGCGCCAGGCCGTGACGCCGCAGCCGCTGCTTGGCCGGGTCAGCGCGACGCTGACCACGGCGATGTACGGCATGCGCCCGATCGGCGCGCTCGCCGGCGGTCTGGTAGGCGAGTGGTTCGGGCTCGCCACTGCGATCTGGCTGCCGGTCGCGCTGTTCGGCCTGTCGACGCTGGCGATCCTGGCGTCGAAGATGCCGGGGCTGAGGGAGATGCCGGAGGGGGTGCTCAGCCTTCGGGCAACGGGATGAACTCGGCGTCGTCGCCCGGCACGGTGTCGAAGCGGCCGGCCTTCCACTCCGCCTTGGCCTGGTCGATGCGTTCCTTCGAGGAGGAGACGAAATTCCACCAGATATGGCGCGGCCCGTCCATTGGCTCGCCGCCGACGATCATCAGCCGGCTCTGGTCGATGCCGAGGATCGAGATGCGGTCGCCCGGCTTGAAGATCAGCAACTGGCCGGCGCCGAACTCGTCGCCCGCGATGTCGATCCTGCCCGAGACGATATAGATCGCGCGCTCGTCGTAATCGGGGTCGAGCGGCAGGATCGCGCCAGGCGAGAGCACGGCTTCGGCATAAAGCGCGTCCCACGGAAATTGGACCGGCGAGGTCTGGCCATAGGCCGAGCCCATGATCAGGCTGATGCGCTTCCCGCCTTCCACGATCCTCGGCAGTTCGGGTGCGGCATGGTGGACGAATTGCGGCGCGGTCTCCTCATGCGATTTCGGCAGGGCGAGCCAGGCCTGAATGCCGAACAGCTTCGGCGGTTTCTGGCGCTCCTCCAGCCCGGTGCGCTCGGAATGGACGATGCCGCGTCCCGCCGTCATCAGATTGACCGCACCCGGCCGGATTGCCAACTCGGTTCCGAGCGAATCGCGATGCATGATCTCGCCATCGAACAGATAGGTCACGGTCGAGAGCCCGATATGCGGGTGAGGGCGGACATCGAGGCCCTCGCCAAGATGGAACTCGGCCGGCCCCATCTGGTCGAAGAAGATGAAGGGGCCGACCATCTTGCGCCCGATAGAGGGCAGGGCGCGCCGGACGGAGAAGCCGCCGAGATCATGGGCGCGCGGCACGATCACCTGTTCGATCGCCTCGCAGGAACGGGCGTCGCCCGGGACGGGATCTTCGGCGGGCAGTTGCGACATGGCGGGGGCTCCTCTGCTGGCTGAAGCCTGCCGGGATCGTGCGCCTGCGGCAAGGGCCTTGCTGCAGGCGGCCCCTCTCAGGCCAGGACGGTGGCCGGCGCCGGGGCCGCCAGGCGGCTCAGTCTTACGGCAAAGTGCTCGCTTGCCGCCTGCAGCGCCTCGTCATCGGCCTTGTGGGCGTTGTAGATCAGGAAGGGCTCGTGCCAGTTCAGGGCGCAGCGGTTGGCCGTCGCCTGGAGCGGCTTCAGCAAGTCGCGCAGCGGGAACAGGTTGATGCCTTCTGCCGCATAGGCGGGTCGGACATTGCCGGCGGTCGCGGCGATGAGCAAAGGCTTGCCGGCGAGCTTCGCGCCCTCGGATTCATAAGCGATGTAGAACATCCGCGTCAGGACCACGTCTTGCCAGGCCTTGAGCAGCGGCGGTGTCGAATACCACTGCACCGGAAACTGCAGGACGATGGAGTCCGCCGCGAGCAGCCTCGCGACCTCGGCGTCGGCATCGATCTGACCATCGGGATAAAGCGCCTGCATGTCGACGATCTCGGTCTCGGGCAGGTTCCTGGCGCCCTCGCACAGCGCCTTGTTGGCACGCGAACGCTCGAAATGGGGGTGGAACAGCAGGATCAGGGTCTTCGTCATGGCAACCTCCTTTGCGGTGATGGGAGGATGCCGGCTCCAATAAAATCATTCCAATGGATGATCGATATATCGTACTATCCGTTTCATGAATTTGCGCGCCGTCGATCTCAACCTCCTGGTGGTGCTGGACGCCCTGCTCGACGAGGCCCATGTCTCGCGCGCGGCGCAGCGCCTCGGCCTGTCGCAGCCGGCGGCGTCGAGCGCGCTGGAGCGCTGCCGCCAGCTTTTCGGGGACCGGCTGCTGGAGCGCGGTGCCGGCGGCATGGGCCTCACACCGAAGGCGCAGGCGCTGGCCCAGCCGGTCAAGGACGTGCTCGCCGGCATGGCGGCTCTGCTCGAACCGCGCGAGACCGAACTGTCGACGCTGCGCCAGACCGTCCGCCTCGTCATGGCCGATCATCCGGCCGTCGTGATCGCGCCCGCGCTGCAGGCGGAGCTGGCACGCTCGGCGCCCGGCATCACGCTCGCGATCATGCCCTGGCATGGCGCCGCGGCGGCGCTCGACGGGCTCGGGCGCAGCACGATCGACCTCGCTGTCTCCGTCTTCCCGGCTATGGACGCCGATTTCACGCGCAAGGAGCTTCTCCGCGAAACCTATCTCGCTGCGATGCGCAAGAACCATCCCGCCAGCGCCGGCTTCGACCTCGATGCCTGGCTCGCCTTTCGGCATGTGCTCGTGTCGGGCCGTGGCGAGACCAGGGGCGCGCTCGACGAGGCGCTGGCGCGGATCGGGCGCGCCCGCCAGCTCGGCATCGTCGTGCCGAGCTTCATGATGGTGCCGCCGCTGCTGGTCGGCTCCGACCTGATTGCGCTGCTGCCGAGCCGCTGCCTGCCCGAATCGGCGCGGGCAGAGCTGATCGCGCTGGCGCCGCCGATCCCGGTCGAGGGCTTCCCGCTCCATCTCGCCTGGCACAGGCGCCGGGCCAATGATGCCGGCGTCCGCCATGTCGCGGCACTGGTCGAGGGGCTGATCGGCCGCCTCGTGCCATGGGCGGGGGGGACCGCGGAGCGCCTCTGACGACAGGTCTTACTTGTCGACGCTTACTTGTCGACGTCGAGTGGGGCGGTTCCCGTCGGCTTGCCGTCGGCACTGAGCGTAATCTTCTCGATGCGCGCTTCCGCCTGCTTCAGCAGCGCGTCGCAACGCGCCTTCAGCGTCTCGCCGCGGGTGTAGATCGCGATTGATTCCTCGAGCGGCACGTCGCCCCGCTCCAGCCGGGCGACGATGTCCTCGAGCTGCTTCAGCGCCGCCTCGAAGGGCAGGGCAGCGACGTCGTCATTGGTCGTGGCTTCGCTCACAGCATGATTCCCGTTTGCGGGATGCTTATCCGCCGGAGCGGCGCCCCCTGCAACCCCGTCGCGCCGACGTCGCCCACGCTCCTGACGATCGTCAGACCGGCAGCGCCGAGCTTTTCTTGATGCTGCGCAGCGTCAGCGTCGACTGCACGCGGGTGACGCCCGGAAGCTGCGTGATGATGTCGGTGTGGATGCGCTCGAAATCGGCGCTGTCGCGGTAGATCACGCGCATCAGATAGTCATGCGCCCCGGCGAGCAGATGGCACTCCAGGATCTCGGGCAGGTTCAGCACGGCCTGCTCGAAGCCTTCCAGCGAGGCACGGCCCTGCTGGTCGAGCGTGACGAACACGAAGGCGGTGCCCGGAAAGCCCGCGATCTTGTCGTCGAGGATCATGGCGTAGCCACGGATCAGCCCGCTCTCCTCGAGCTGCCGCACCCGGCGCAGGCAGGCCGAGGGCGACAGATGCACCTTCTCCGCCAGGTCGGAGTTCGTGATGCGTCCATCGGCCTGCAGGATGCGCAGGATGGCGCGGTCGCGTGAGTCGAGTTCGATGGTCATGATTCCGGTATCCCCCGCGTGATGCATTGTCGCAAATTCCCTGCAGCGCAAGCAATTTTCTGCATCGATTTTGGGAGAGTGCGCCGATATCGGTGGCAATGATGTCGCAGCCCGCACGAAGCTGTCTGACGAAAAGCCTTCCGGATTCAGCCGAGCCGCAGCGAGAACGGCGTGCCCTCGAAGGCGTCTGCACCGCGCCCGATCCGCTCGATGGCCGTGCTCATGCGGCCGTCGCGGCGCAGCAGCCCGTCCGCGATCGCCACAAGGCGGGCATTGGGCGTCGCGGAGGGCGAGGCGCCGCGCAGCTCCCGCGCGATCTCGTCCTCCTCCCGAGCAGGGGCCAGCGCACAGGCGGCGATATAGGCGGCGGCCGTCGAGCGGCTGATCCCTGCCCAGCAATGGATCACGAGTGGGGCAGAGCGGTCCCACCTGCGCACGAAGGCGAGGAAACGTTCGACATGCTCCTCCTCCGGGACGACATGACCCTCCATCGGGGCACTGATGTCGGACATGCCGAGGAAGAGATGATTGCTCTCGCTGATGCCGGCGGGCCGCTCGACCACGGTGTTGACGTTGATCAGCGTCACGAGATGGCTGGCGCTCACCGCGGCCACGGTATCGTGGAGTTTCGACAGGGACGAGACATGCAGGGTCGGCATCGGGAAATGTCCTGTTGCGGCTCGTCGCAGAAAGCCGGACTTGGAGCGTCGGCCCGAAAGGCGCAATGCGGCTTTCGGGAAAAGCCGATGCTGTAGCCGTCGATTATGTCGGCCTGCTGCCGATTCCGCGAGCCGGATTCATTCTGCTGCCACGCGTGTCGCCCGCCATTGCGCCAGCAGCGCCCGCAGCGCGCCGGGCTTCAGCGGCTTGTTGAGCAGATGGACGTCGAGCGCCGCAGCGGCCTCGCGCACATTCGGGGTGCGGTCGGCGGTCAGCAGGATCGCCGGCATCGGCGACCGCGAGCGCTCGCGCACGGTGCTGATCGCGGTCAGGCCGTTGCCATGGTCGAGATGGTAGTCCGCGATCACGACATCGGGCTCGCGCCGCTTCAGCAGCACCAGCGCCTCGTCGAGCCCGGCCGCCGTCGTGACGCTGCAGCCCCAGCCTTCGAGCAGCCGCTTCATCCCGTCGAGGATCGCCGGCTCGTTGTCGATGACGAGCAGCTTGAGCCCGGCGAGCTGCCCGGCCGGGATCTGTCGCGGCGCGGCGCTCGTGCTCATTTCGGGCAGGGGCGAGGCGCGCGGCACCAGGACGGCGAAGCGGCTGCCGCGGCCGGGCACGGAGTCGAGCGTCAGCTTGTGGTCGAGGGTGCGCGCGATGCGCTGGACGATCGAAAGCCCGAGACCCAGCCCGCGGGCCACCCTGGCGCCCTGGTCGAGCCGCTGGAACTCGCGGAACACGGTCTTCTGCTTGCCCTGCGGGATACCGAGCCCGGTATCGAGAACCTCGACCGAAATCTGCGCGCCGCGCCGACGGGCGCCGATCAGCACCTTGCCGCTCGGCGTGTATTTGATCGCATTCGAGACGAGGTTCTGCAGCAGCCGGCGCAGCAGCCTGCGGTCCGAACGCAGCGCCAGGCCCGTCGGCATGAAGACCAGCTTGAGACCCTTCTCCTGGGCGCTCGGCTCGAATTCGCGCTGGAGCTGGCGCATCAGCTCGTCCAGGCGGAAGGAGGTGATTTCGGGCTTCAGCGCGCCGCCGTCGAGGCGCGAAATCTCGAGCAGCGCGGTCAGGATTTCCTCGACTGCATCGAGCGAGGCGTCGATGTTCTCCGCCAGGTCCGGGGTGCCGGCCGCGCGGTCCCGTTCCACCAGCGAGGTCGCATAGAGCCGCGCCGCATTCAGAGGCTGCAGGATGTCGTGGCTGGCGGCGGCGAGGAAGCGCGTCTTCGAGGCGTTGGCCTCCTCGGCCTGGCCCTTGGCGCGCTGGAGCTCGGCATTGACGTGCAGGATTTCCTCGGTGCGCTCGACGACGCGCCGCTCCAGGCTTTCATTGGTGCGCTCCAGCTCCTCCTGCGCCTCCACCGCCTCCGTGATGTCGGTATAGGTCGTGACGAAACCGCCATCGGGCAGCGGGTTGGTGCGGATCTCGATGACCTTTTTCGATGGATAGAGTTTGAGTCTGACCGGCTCGCGGTCTCGCACGAAGCTCTGCAGCCGCGCGGCCATCAGCTCGTCTTGCTGGCCGTCGCCATAGGCGCCGCGCGCCGCGTTGTAGCGCACGATCTCGTCGAGTCCGGTGCCGAAGCGCACCATCGAGCCCGGCAGGTCGTAGAGCTGGATGAAGGCCTGGTTCCAGGCGAGCAGCCTGAGGTCGCGGTCGAGCACGGTGATGCCCTGGCCGGCGTGGTCGAGCCCGTGCTGGAGGATGTCGCGGTTGTATTGCAGCGCTGCCGAAGCGTCGTCGAGCAGCTTGAAGGCCGCCTCGGTCGTCAGGTTGCGCCGCCGTAGCAGCAGCGACAGCACGAGGCGCGAGGAGGCGGCGCCGATCGCCGAAGAGAGCAGATGCTCGCCGAAGCGCAGCAGATGGATGTCGGCGTCACGGCCGGGGGTGGGCTCCTCGCCACGACTGCTGGCGAATCCCTCGAAGGCGCGCTGGGTCCGCTCCTGGCCGAGATAACGGCCGATGGTCGATTGCAGCTCGGATTCGGTGACGCTGGAGCGCCAGAGCGAGAACGACTGCGCCATCGTCGCCCTGTCCGATTCGACGAAGGCGTTGGCCTGGAGCCGCTCCATCGCATTGGCCGGGCGCAGCAGCGAGAAGCCGATATAGGCCAGGATGTTGAGACCGAGGCTCCAGAGCACGCCATGGGGCAGGGCTGGCAGGTCGAGCCCGAGCAGGGCCTCCGGCCGCAGCGCGGCCTTGCCGAGCGGGCCGAGCGCGACGATCGCGCTCCAGTAGCCGCCCGGATGCGCCAGGCTCGGCATCAGCAGCGTATAGGCCCAGGTCGCGATGCCGATGATCAGCCCGGCCGCCGCGCCCAGCGCCGTGCCGCGGCGCCAGACCAGCCCGCCGAAGAAGGCCGGCGCGATCTGCGCCGTCGCGGCGAAGGAGAGCAGGCCGATCGAGACCAGCGCCGCTTCGCCGGCCGCGCGGTAATAGGCATAGCCGAGCAGGATCACGCACAGGATCGCGACGCGCCGGATGATCACCACCTGCGAGCCGAGGTCGCCGCCCATCGTGCCATTGCCGGCTCCCTGGGCTTCCAGTTGGGCCTTGGAGCCCGCGGGATCGCTCAGTCCGCGCCGTCCGCGCAGCAGGACCGGCATGACGAGATGGTTGGAGATCATGATCGCCAGAGCGACCGAGGCGACGATCACCATCGCGGTCGCTGCCGACAGGCCCCCGACGAAGACCAGCAGGGCGAGCAGCCCGGCGTCGCGTTGCAGCGGCAGCAGCAGCACGGTCATGTCGCGGTCGACGCCTGAGCCCGGCATCATCAATTCGCCGGCCATGGCGAGCGGAAGCACGAACAGGTTGATCAGGACGAGGTAGATCGGGAACATCCAGGCCGCGCGGCGGACGTCGCGCGCATCGCGGTTCTCGACGATCGTCATGTGGAACTGGCGCGCCAGCAGCAGCGCCGCGCAGGCGGAAAGCAGGGTCAGCGTCAGGAAGGTCGGCCAGCTCGAGGTGCGCTCCCAGATCGGCGCCATGCCGTCGGGGAGCTTCGACGCCTGGGCGAGCAGGTCGCCCGCGCCGTCATAGAGCCCGTAGACGACGAAGACGCCGAGCACGAGGAAAGCCACCAGCTTCACCAGCGACTCGACCGCGATGGCCAGCACGAGCCCGTCCTGATGCTCGGTGGCATCGATATGCCGCGTGCCGAAGGCGCAGGCGAAGCCGGCCAGCACCAGCGCGACCAGAAAGGCGAGGTCGGTCAGGACCGGTACGTCGGGCGGCGCGGGACGCCCCCCGGCCGCCGTCAGCAGCACGGACAGCGAGCTCGCCACCGCCTTGAGCTGCAGGGCGATGTAGGGCAGGGCGCCGATCACGGCGACGAGGCAGACCAGCGCCGCGACGCGCTCGCTCTTGCCGTAGCGGGCTCCGACGAAATCGGCGATCGAGGTGATGTTCTGGGATTTCGCGATGCTGACGATGCGGCCGACGAAACGGTGGCCGAAGCCGATGACGAGGATCGGGCCGACATAGATGCCGAGGAAGTCGAGCCCCGCCCGGCTGGCGAAGCCGACCGAACCGTAGAACGTCCAGGAGGTGCAGTAGACGCCCAGTGCCAGCGCATAGATCGTCGCCCGCGCCCGGCCGCTGATCAGCCGGCGGCCCGAGGTGTCGGCGGCGTGGGCGATCGCAAACAGCGCGCACAGATAGGCCAGCGCCACCAGGACGACGGACCATGCGGGGATCATTCTGCCTCCATCGTCGGGCGCTGCGCTGGCGGGACATTAGAGGACGATCCCGACGGGTGGGAACTGGTTTCCACATCCGCCATTTGTCTCTAGCCTTCCGGTCTGCGACGCGGCGTGGCCATACCCGGCTCAGGACGCCAGACTGGAGAAGGGGCTAAAGCATGCTTGAGGAATTCAAGAAATTCGCACTGAAGGGCAATGTCGTCGATCTCGCCATCGGCGTGATCATCGGCGCGGCCTTCGGCCGGATCGTCGATTCGCTGGTCAACGACATCATCATGCCGTTCATCGGCGCGCTCGGCGGCGTCGACTTCTCGAACCATTTCATCGGCCTCAACAGTGGCATAACGGCGACGACCCTGGCTGAGGCCCGCAAGCAGGGCGCCGTCCTGGCCTATGGCAACTTCATCACCATCGCCGTCAACTTCATGATCATCGCCTTCGTGCTGTTCCTCGTCGTCAAGGGGATCAACCAGATGCAGAAGCAGAAGAAGGACGAGGCTTCGGCTCCGGCCGCGCCGGCCGAGGACGTTGTCCTGCTGGGCGAGATTCGCGACCTGCTGAAGCAGAAGGCAGTGTGACGCCGGGTCGATCGGTCGCACTGATTCATCACCGCGACCGATCGACCCGATCTCGCGATTTCATGCCTGGGCGCGTCGCCATCGGCTAAAGGTGGCGGCTCACAGTCACGAGGTCGCCACCGATGTCCACCGTCACGCTTCCGGGCTCCAGCCTGATCGCCGAGCTGAGGCCCGAGGCCCGCAATGCGCCCGAAAGCGGCATCGTCGAGGTTGTCAATCACGGCCGGCTCAAGGAAGGCCTGATCCCGCTCTGGGTCGGCGAGGGCGATCTCCCGACGCCCGATTTCATCGCGCGCGCCGCCAACAAATCCCTGGCTGCGGGCGAAACCTTCTACACTTGGCAGCGCGGCATCCCCGAGCTGCGCGAGGCGCTGGCGCGCTATCACACCGCGCTCTACGGCCAGCCCTTCGCGATGGACCGCTTCTTCGTCACCGGCTCCGGCATGCAGTCGGTCCAGATCGTCGTGCGCATGATCACCGGCCCAGGCGACGAGGTCGTGATCCCGACACCGGCCTGGCCGAATGTCGCCGCCGCGATCGGCATCGGCGGGGCGGTCCCGGTCGATGTCCCGATGGACTATGTCCATGGCCGCTTTTCGCTCGATCTCGACCGGCTCGCCGCCGCGATCACGCCGAAGACCCGCGCGATTGCGATCAACTCCCCCGCCAATCCGACCGGCTGGACCGCGACGAAGGATGAACTCGCCGCGATCCTGGCGCTGGCGCGCAAGCACGGCCTCTGGATCATCGCCGACGAGATCTATGCCCGCTTCGTCTATGACGGCTCGGCCCGCGCCGCCTCCTTCCACGACGTCATGGACGAGAACGACCGCGTCCTCTTCGTCCAGACCTTCTCGAAGAACTGGGCGATGACCGGCTGGCGCATCGGCTGGATCGAGGCGCCGGCCGCTTTCGGCCAGGTCATCGAGAACCTGATCCAGTATTCGACGTCGGGCTCGCCGGTCTTCGTGCAGCGCGCCGCCATCGCCGCGCTCGACGAGGGCGAGCCCTTCGTCGCCGAGCAGATCGCCCGCGCGGCCGAGGGGCGCAAAATCATCGCCGAGGGGCTGAAGGCGACGAACCGCGTGACGCTGGCGCCGCCAGACGGGGCGTTCTACCAGTTCTTCTCGGTCGATGGCCGCGAGGATTCCCGCGCCCTCGCCATCGAACTCGTCGACAAGGCGAATGTCGGCCTCGCGCCCGGCACCGCCTTCGGGGCGGGCGGCGAGACGGGCCTGCGCCTCTGCTTCGCGCGCAAATCCTCCGATCTGGTCGAGGTCGTGAAGCGGTTGCAGAAGGCCCTCGCAGCAGGCTGAGCCGCGCCCCGACGGCAGGCGACGCCTGCTCTGTGTGCAGGGCAGGCTTGCGCCGTCGCGAAGCGTCGGAAATTGACCGTCGGGCGCGAGCCGATCATGAACGCGCGAGGGGCGACGCATGCAGCGGCGCGCAGCGCGGACGCCATGGCACGCTCACAATTCCACTCGACGCGAGCGATCACCCTCGGGCGCGAGGCGGCCGTCATCGCGCTGGCGGGTTGTGGCGGAGCCGCGCTCTCCCTGTTTGGCGTCCCTGCGGCCTGGCTCTCGGGGTCGATGCTGCTGGTGGCGATCGTGGGCGTGCTCAGGCCCTTGCCCGATCTGCGCAAGCCCTGGTTCGATGCCGCGATGCTGGTCTCCGGCGCGCTGATCGGCTCGGCTGCGACGCCGGAGGCGCTGGCTGCCGCCGCACGCTATCCGGGCTCGCTCGCGGTGCTGATCCTGGCGCTCGCCGCCATCATGGTCGCGAGCGGCGCCTATCTCCGTTATGTCGCGCGCTGGTCCTGGATCGACTCGCTGCTCGCCGCCGCGCCGGGCGCGCTCTCCGCCGTCATCGCCGTGGCGCAGGCCAAGGGCGCCGATATCGGCAAGATCGCTGTCGTCCAGCTCTTCCGTATCCTCGTACTGGTCGCGTTCCTGCCGAGCATCATGCAGATCGCCGGCCACGCCGCCACCGGCACGCCGGCTGTGGCGCAGATCGTCGGAGCGGGCGACCTGCTGTTGCTGCTCGCCTGCGGTCTGGCCGCAGGCCTCCTGTTCGAACGCCTCCGCGTCACCGCGCCGATCATCCTCGGCTCGACCATGGCCAGCGCCGTCCTGCATGGCAGCGGCTTCATTCAGGGCACGCTACCCGGCTCGATCCAGATCGCCGTGCTGATCCTGCTTGGAGCCGTGATGGGGGGGCGCGTTTCGACGGTGAAGCGGCATGAACTCGCCGCCCTGTTCCCGCTCGCCATCGGCAGTTTCGTCGTCGCGGTTGTCGTCGCCTTTGCCTTCGCCTGGCCGGCCGCCTGGCTCGCGGGCGTGCCTTATGCGACGGCGATGGCGGCCTTCGCGCCGGGAGGGCTCGAGGCGATGGCGATGCTCGCCTTCGCCATGGGGCTCGACCCGCTCTATGTCGGCGCCCATCATCTCGCGCGCTTCATGGTGCTGGGATTGGCGATGCCCTTCATCGTGGTGCACCTGAAGGCCGAGCCGCCGAAGCCCTGAGGCTCCGGCGGCCCATTGCGGATCAGTCCACGCCGATCGTGGTCAGGTCCTGGAACCAGTGCTGGGCCAGCACGAACTGCTTCACCTTCGGCGAGAGCGCATGCGGGTTGGTGTCGTGCACGACCCAGCCGAGCACGGCGTCGTCGACGATCAGGCTGTGGGCCTTGGCGAGCAGTTCGTCCTGCTTGGCGACGTCGAAGCTCTTCGCCGCCTCATCCAGCAGGGCGTCCACCGCCGGGCTCGACCAGGTTCCCCAGTTCACGCCGACGGGGGCGACCTGGTTGGAGTGGAAGAAGCGGATGATCGCATAGAGCGGGTCCGAGGTGACATAGGCGATGTTGTTCGAGGAGACGTCGGCGTTCATCTCGTCCTTCGCGCCCTTGCGCCAGCGCGTGTAGAGCACCTCGAGCTCGACGACCTTGAATTCGATCTCGATGCCGACATCCTTCAGGTTCTGCTGGATGAACTCGTTCATCGGCAGCGACTGCATCTGGCCCGAACCGCCCTGCGCGATGACGAAGGTTGTCTTGAGCGGCTTCTGCTTCGAATAGCCGGCCTCGGCCAGGAGCTTCTTCGCGGCTTCAGGATCGTATTTGATCTGGAAGGTCGGCTTGCCGAACCAGGGGCTGGTCGGATCAACCTGGCCAATGGCTGGACGGGCCAGCCCGTTCAGCAGGGCGACGATGCCCTCGCGGTCGATGGCGAGGTTGAGCGCCTTGCGCAGGCGCACATCCGTCCAGGGTGAGCCCGGCGCGACCGAGAGATGATAGTTCCAGACATGCGGCGTGACGTTCTCGACGATCCGCATCTTCGCCGACTTGAGCTGCGGCACGGTGTCGGGCGCCGGCGTCTCGATCATGTCGACCTGGCCGGTGATCAGCGCGTTGGTGCGCGCCAGCACGTCGGGCATCGGCAGCAGGATCAGCCGGTCGACCTTGGCGAGGCGCTTCTTGTCGAAGTAATCGGGATTCCTGACGAGTTCGGCGCGCTCGCGCGGCACCAGCTTGTCGAGCTTGAACGGGCCAGTGCCCGAGGGCTGCAACGCGAACTTGTCCCAATCCTTGCCGAGCTTCTCGTACTGGGCCGGCGAGGAGACCAGGAACCAGAGCATCTGATAGGGGAAGAAGGAATCGACCGCCTTGGTGGTGATCTCGACGGTCTTCGGATCGACGACGCGGTAGCTCGCGACCGAGGGCAGGCGCGGCTTGACCTGCGCCGCCTGGCGCCGGTCGTAATGCGGCGCCTTCTCGTCCAGCACCTTGTCGAGGTTCCAGATCACAGCTGCCGCGTCGAGCGCCGAGCCGTCATGGAATTTGACGCCGTCGCGCAGCGTGAACAGCCACTTCTTCTGGTCGGCGGGGTCGACCATCCATGAGGTGGCGAGCCCCGGCACGAGCTTGCCTGGCCGCTCGGCGACATCCATCTCCCAGGCGACGAGCGGGTCGTAGAGCGTATAGCCGGTAAACTTGTAGGCGCCGGCGCCGCGATCGGGCTGGCCGGAGGTGAGCGGGATGTCCGCCAGCGAGATGCCGTAGCGCACCACCGATTCCGCCTGCGCCGCCGTGGCGAGGGAAAAGGCGAGTGCGGCTGAAATAGCCAGACGTTTGAACATGCATGCAGCTCCACGGGGCAAGGTGCATGCAATTCAGCAAGCGCCATGCCACCTTGGCCTGGAGGCGCGGTCTCGCGTGAACGTGAACGCGCGACCGCCCTGCCTCACGCGGACGAAGTCATCGGGCCGGCGCAGCAGCCGGCCATGTCGCTCCGTTGGTGTTCGTCAGCACGGCATAGAGCGAACTCGTGCCGCAGATGAACAGCCGGTTGAGCCTTGGCCCACCCCAGCAGACATTGGCGACGATCTCCGGGATCGCGATCTGGCCGATCAGCGTGCCGTCTGGGTGGTAGATGTGCACGCCGTCGGCGGCACTCGTCCAGATCCGGCCTTCGATATCGAGGCGGAAACCGTCGAACAGTCCGGCCGTGCAGGTCGCGAAGACGCGGGAGCCCGCGAGCCCCTTTCCGTCTGCAGTGACCTCGCAGGCCCGAATATGGCGCGGGCCGTCGACGGGCGCATGGCTCGCGCCGGTATCGGCGATGTAGAGGATGCGCTCGTCGGGCGAGAAGGCGAGGCCGTTGGGCTTGACGAAGTCGTCGGCGACGATGCTGAGCGCGCCTGTCTGCCCGTCGATCCGATAGACGTTGCAATGGCCGATCTCGCTGTCGGCCTTGTTGCCCTCATAATCGCTGAGGATGCCGTAGTCGGGGTCGGTGAACCAGATCGAGCCGTCGGATTTCACCACGAGGTCGTTGGGCGAGTTCAGCCGCTTGCCCTGCCAGTGGCTGGCGAGCACGGTGATCGAGCCGTCATGCTCGGTGCGGGTGACCTGCCGCCCGCCATGCTCGCAGGTGACGAGCCGGCCCTGCGGGTCGACGGTATTGCCGTTGCTGTTGCGCGCCGGCTGGCGGAAGACGCTCGTCTGACCCGACAGCGCATCGTAGCGCAGCATCCGGTCATTGGGGATGTCGGACCAGACCAGTGCGTTATGCGCCCGGAACCAGGCCGGCCCCTCGGCCCAGCGCGACCCGCTCCAGAGGCGCTCGACCCGCGCCGAGCCCGGGATCACGCGATGGAAGCGCGGATCGAGGACGGTGGAGCCTGTGCCTTCGATGACGCCGAACATGGGCGCTCCCTGGAATTGCTGATCTCGCGCGGAGCGCGGCGGTCAGCCGGCTATTGCGCATGATGAGAGGAAGGTCGGAATCGCCTTGTCGGCACCTTTGACGTCGACAGGTTGTGTGCCGCCCGGCGTGGTGATGACGAACTGCCGCTGTCGGGCGATCTCCGATAGCACGCCGCGAAGCTGGGAGAGGCTGACATTCGCCTCGATCTGCATCTCGGAATTCATGTCGCTGAAGAGCGCCGTTCCGCTGAGCAGGGCGATGGCCTGCCCCGCCGAGACCCGGAAAGGTTGCGTCGATCCGCGCCGATAGCGGCCCTTGGGGTCATCGACGAGCATCTTCACCCGGCCCGAGCCGAGGACGCAGTCGAGCATCAGTGTCGTGAAATGATTGCCGTCGGCAATGCCGAGCTTGAGGTTGCGCTGGTAGGTAGAGACGTCCCAGGACGCTTCGTCATCGGCTGCCGCAGCGGCGCTCGTGGCAGGCGTTGAGGAGGCAGGCGGCGCGGAGGTTGCCGGTGCCGGCATGGGCTCGGCTGGCGGTGCGGCGGGGGAGGGGCTCGCGGCGGAGGGGCTGACAGGTGCGGAGGCACGGGCGATGAGCGCGATCGAGGTCAGCTTGACGACACGTCCCGCAGCGCCGCATGCGACCATGCCCAGCCTGACCTCGTTTCCTTCCCGCAGGAGGTCGTCGAATACGGCGCGGGTGCGGGCATGGGTCGCCTTGTTCCTGAATTGGTAGGCGTCGGGGAGATTGATGTAGGCGTCGTCATAGGGCGGCTCCCGGAACATGACGCCGCGCAACTGGCCCTTCTCGAATTGACGCTCGACGATGCGCCCGGTGCCGGTGGCGGGCTGGCATCCCGATGCGGTCGGGAGATTGGTGACGGCGACGATCTTGCGACCGCTGGCGTCCAGCGTGAAGCGCGGCTCGGCGGAGGCCTGTCCGAACAGGGGGGTACTCATCGACAGGCCGAAGGTCAGCGCAAACGAAAGAAGGATACGGCGGCGCGGCATGCACGATCCCCGGGGATGGGCGCTGGATGAAAGGTCGATATCCACCATAGAAACATGAGCGGAGATATTACAGGGCGAGCCCAGCATCCCAATAGGGCGTCTGCCCGTAAAGCTCGCCGAGATAGTCCACGAAGGCGCGCACCTTCTGCTCCATGTGGCGGCGGCTCGGATAGACCGCGTGGATAGCGACGCGCTTGCCGACGGAATAGTCCGGCAGCACCCGTTGCAGCGCGCCCGATTGCAGCTCCGGCCCGACATCCCAGGTCGAGCGCAACGCGATGCCGAGCCCCGCCAGCAGCGCCTCGCGCACGACCTCGCTCGAATTCGTCCGCAACGGCCCGTGGACCCGCACCGTGACCGGCCCGTCCGGCCCGTCGAGGCGCCAGTGGTCGGCATTGTGGGCGATCAGCGTATGCCCCGCGAGAGCCTCGATGCCGCTCGGCACGCCTGCTCGGGCCAGATAGTCCGGCGCCGCGCAGAGCACACGATGGTTTGGTGCGAGGCGCTTCGCGACCAGGCTCGAATCGCGCAGGTCGGCGATGCGGATCGCGAGGTCGAAACCTTCGCCGACGATGTCGATGAAGGCATCGGTCAGGACGAGTTCGACCGTCACCAGCGGGTGCGCGTCGAGGAACGGCTTGAGATGCGGCGCGATGTGCAGCCGCCCGAAGGAGGTCGGTGCCGAGACCCGCAGTGTCCCGCGCGCCTGGCCGGCCCCGCTGGCGACCCAGGCCTCGGCATCCTCGATCGAGGACAGGATCGACACCACGCGCTCGTAGAATCCCTGTCCGGCCTCGGTCAGCGAGAGCTGCCGCGTCGTGCGCTGGAGCAGCCGCACGCCCAGCCGTTCCTCGAGCCGGCGGATGCGCTTCGAGATCACCGCCGGCGACAGGTTGAGCTGCCGGCCTGCCGCCGACATGCTCCGCGCCGTCACCACATGGGCGAAGACGTCGAGATCCCCGAAACGGTCCATGAGTAGGGTCGTCCTCTCGTCATCTTTTCCCAATTGGAAACAATCATGCACGCTCGTCGCGCTGCAAGCAGTTTCGATTTGGTCTAGGGTCTGCGCCGCCGCTCAGGAATCCGCGTCATGTCCGCCATCGCCTTTCCCGTTCCCGACCCGACCATCCTCGCCCGTCGCGAACAGATCATCGAAGGATTGTCGCGACTGGTCGCGCCCGCCGCGCTGATTACCGCCGAGGACGAGCGTCGGCCCTACGAGACCGACGCGCTGACGGCCTATCGCCGCTTGCCACTGGCCGTGGTGCTGCCCTCCACGACGCAGGAGGTCGCGGCGGTGCTGAAATTCTGCGGCGAGCAGGGCGTGCCGGTCGTGCCGCGCGGCGCCGGCACCTCGCTCGCCGGCGGCGCGATACCGCAGGAGGACGCCGTCGTCATCGGCGTCTCGAAGATGAACCGCATCCTCGCGATCGACTATGCCAACCGTGTTGCGAAGGTTCAGGCTGGCGTCACCAACCTCGCGGTCACCGGCGAGGTTTCGGCGGAAGGCTTCTTTTACGCGCCCGATCCCTCCTCGCAGCTCGCCTGCTCGATCGGCGGCAATATCGGCATGAACTCCGGCGGGGCGCATTGCCTGAAATACGGCGTCACCACCAACAACGTGCTCGGCGTCACTCTGGTCATGCTGGATGGGAGCGTTGTGGAAATCGGTGGCGCGCATCTCGATGCGCCGGGGCTCGACCTGCTCGGCCTGATCGTCGGTTCCGAAGGCCAGCTCGGTATCGTCACGGAGGCGACCGTGCGCATCCTGCGCTCGGCCGAGGGCGCGCGCCCGGTGCTGTTCGGCTTCCCGACCAGCGAGCAGGCGGGCGAGGCGGTCGCGGCCATCATCGGCGCCGGCATCATTCCCGTCGCGATGGAGTTCATGGACAAGCCGGCGATCGAGATCTGCGAAGCCTTCGCCCATGCCGGTTACCCGATGGATGTCGAGGCGCTGCTGATCATCGAAGTCGAAGGCTCCGACGCCGAGATGGACGCCCAGCTCGCCCGCATCGTCGCGATCGCCCGCGAGCACGGTGTCAAGACGGTGAAGGAGAGCAAATCCGCCATGGAGGCCGCCGCGATCTGGAAGGGCCGCAAATCGGCCTTCGGCGCGACCGGGCGCATCGCCGACTATATCTGCATGGACGGCACCATCCCGACCGGGCAGTTGCCGCATGTGCTGCGGCGCATGGACGAGATCGTGAAGGGCTATGGCCTGCGCGTGGCGAACGTCTTCCATGCCGGCGACGGCAATCTCCACCCGCTGATCCTCTACAACTGCAACGATCCGGTCGAGGCGCAGAAGGCGGAGGATGCCGGCATGGACATCCTCAAGCTCTGCGTCGAGGTCGGCGGCTGCCTCACCGGCGAACACGGCGTCGGCATCGAGAAGCGCGACCTGATGACCTTCCAGTTCAATCCCGAGGACCTCGCGCAGCAGATGCGGGTGCGGGCGGTGTTCGATCAGGCTTGGCTGCTGAACCCCGCCAAGGTGTTTCCGCTCGAAGGCAGGGTCGCGGCGTGACCCTCCACATTCCCACCACCGAGGCGCAGGCCTGCGCCATCGTCAAATCCGTGATCGGCAGCGGCACGCCGCTGTCCCTTGCCGGCGGCAACACCCGCGCCGGCCTCGGCCGCACGACACAGACGCAGAGCACGCTGTCCAGCGCCGGCCTCAGCGGGATCACGATCTACGAGCCCGCCGAAATGGTGATCGGCGCGCGCGCCGGCACGCCGCTGGCGCTCGTCCAGGCGACGCTGGCAGAGCGCGGCCAGATGCTGCCCTTCGAGCCGATGGACCATCGCGCTCTGCTCGGCACGGAGGGCGAGCCGACCATCGGCGCCGTCGCCGCCGGCAACATCTCCGGGCCCCGCCGTATCAATGCCGGCGCGGCACGCGACTCGCTGATTGGCATCCGGCTGGTGAACGGACGCGGCGAGGCGATCAAATCTGGCGGGCGGGTGATGAAGAACGTCACCGGGCTCGACCTCGTGAAGCTCGTCGCCGGCAGCCATGGCACGCTCGGCTTCCTGACCGAGGTGATTTTCCGCGTGCTTCCGGCCCCGGAACGGGTCGTCACGCTGGTCTGGCGCGGGCTCTCCGATGAGACCGCGGTCGGCCTGCTTTCGGCCGCGCTCGGCTCGCCCTTCGAGCCGTTCGCCGCGGCGCATCTGCCGGAAGGTATCGGTGCCGACCAGGCCCGAACGCTGCTGCGTTTGGAGAATTTCTCCGACTCGATCGATTATCGCAGCCGCGAACTGATCGAACTCCTGCGCCTCCACGGCACGCCCGAGATGCTGGAGGGCGCGGCGTCGGGCGAGCTCTGGCACGATGTCCGCGACGCCCGCGTCTTCGCCGGGACGGAGGAAGCCGTCTGGCGCCTCTCCGTCGCGCCCACCGATGGCCCCCGCGCGACGGCGGCGATTGCGGCGCGCCTGCCGGGCGCGCGCTGGTTCTACGATTGGGGCGGCGGGCTGGTCTGGCTCGCGGTGCCGGCCGGCGATGACGCGGCTGCCGGCGCGATCCGCGCCGCGCTGAAGCCGCTCGGCGGCCATGCGACGCTGGTGCGCGCACCGGCCGCGATCCGCGCTGCCGTGCCGGTCTTCGAGCCGCTGGCGGAGCCGCTGATGCGGGTCACCGCCGGCATCAAGCAGAGTTTCGATCCGGCGGGGATTTTCGAGCCCGGCCGGATGTATGCGGGGATTTGACCGCGACCGTCATTCTCGGGCGGAGCGAAGCGGAGACCCGGGGAACTCTCGGGACCAGATTCTCGGGTCAAGCCCGGGCATGACGGGGCAGGCGAACGGACAAAACCATGCAGACCAACTTCACCCCTGCCCATCTCGCCTCCGATCCCAGGCTTCCCGCCTCGGAAAAGATCCTGCGCACCTGCGTGCATTGCGGCTTCTGCACCGCGACCTGCCCGACCTATCTGCTGCTGGGCGACGAACTGGATTCCCCGCGCGGGCGCATCTACCTGATCAAGGACATGCTGGAGAACGGCAAGCCGGCCACGGAAGAGGTGGTGAAGCATGTCGATCGCTGCCTCTCCTGCCTCTCCTGCATGACGACCTGCCCCTCCGGCGTGCACTACATGCACCTCGTCGACCATGCCCGTGCCCATATCGAGGAAACCTATGAGCGCTCCTGGCACGACAAGGCGTTGCGGCGCATCCTGTCGGCGATCCTGCCCTATCCCGGCCGCTTCCGCGTCGCCATGCTGGGTGCCATGCTGGCGAAGCCGCTCGGGCCTGTGCTCGGCGCCCTGCCGCTCGTCGGCGGCCGGCTGAAGGCGATGCTGGCGCTGGCGCCGTCACGGCTGCCGGCGCGCTCGGCGATGGAGGGGCCGCAGAGCTTCGCGCCCACCACGGTCGCGCCGCTGGCCAGGCGCGTCGCCATCCTCTCCGGCTGCGCCCAGCCGGTGCTCGACCCCGCGATCAACGAGGCGACCATCCGCCTGCTGACGCGCCATGGCGTCGAGGTCGTGCTGCCGAAGGGGGAGGGCTGCTGCGGCGCGCTCGTCCACCATATGGGCCGCGAGCATGACGCGCTCGACTTCGCCCGCCGCAACATCGACGCCTGGATGGCCGAGATCGAGGGCGACGGGCTGGACGCGATCCTGATCACGGCATCCGGCTGCGGCACGACGATCAAGGATTACGGCTTCATGTTCCGCAACGAGCCGGCCTATGCCGGGAAGGCGATGCGCGTCTCGGGGCTGGCCAAGGACGTCACCGAATTCCTCGAGACGATCGACCTCGCGCCCGTCCGCGATGTCGCGATGCCGATCGCCTATCATTCCGCCTGCTCGATGCAGCACGGCCAGCAGCTCAAGGACGGACCCAAGCGCCTGCTCTCGGCTGCGGGCTTCCGCGTCAAGGAGGTGCCGGAGGGGCATATCTGCTGCGGCTCGGCCGGCGTCTACAACATCCTCCAGCCCGAGATCGCCGGGCGCCTGCGCGAACGCAAGGTCGGCAATATCGAGAAGACGAAGCCGGTGCTGGTCGCGACCGGCAATATCGGCTGCATGACGCAGATCGCCAAGGGTTTCGCCGACAAGGGTGCGACCACTCCGGTCGTCCACACCGCCGAACTGCTCGACTGGGCGACCGGCGGCCCGCTGCCGGAGAAGCTGGCGAAGGCGGGTATTGCGGATGCGCCACTCAAGGCGCCGACGCTGGTTGCGGCTGAGTAGCACGGCGTCATGCTCGGGCTTGACCCGAGCATCTCGTGCCGAAGCAGTCTCGCGCGTGTTCTTGTCCCGAGCTTCCCGGGTCTGCGCTGCGCTCCGCCCGAGAATGACGTTCTCCGACTCGGGGCTCGCCCGCTACCCCCCGTAGACCATCCGCCGCAGCTTCTGCTGGGCCTCGATCATCGCGCGTTGCTTCGATGTCATGGCCGTCATCGCGGTCTGCATTTTGGTGCGCAGGGCGATGTTGTTGATCTCCATCTGCGCGCCGTTGAACCGGATCGCCGGGCGGTTGGCGTCGATCAGCTCGGCCAGCTCCAGCACCGCCCCGAAGGCGTCGTCGGTCGGCGGAAAGATCTCGCGGAACGTCGCGACCGGCTGTGCCACCAGCTTGTCGTAGGTCGCCGCATAGACGCTCGCCAGATCGGCCGGCTGCTTGAGCGCGTCGCGCTCGGCATCCGCGGTCGCGACCGAGCGATCCAGCGCGTCGCGCATCTTGACGAAGCCGGCGCGCACCGCCGCGATGTCGGCCTTGCGCGTCGCCACCTCCTCGATCGAGCGCGGCATGCCCTTGCTCATCGCATCCTGCATCGGATTGGCGACGGAGGCGTTCATGCGCTCGTGGAACCGCGTGATCACGGCGTAGTGTCCGGCATAGTCGCCGAAGGATGTGAGCTTCTCGGCGTTGGGCTGCGGTACGCGCGCGCCGGGCTTCGGCAGCACTTCCGTCTGCAGGAAGGCGATGAAGGCCTGGCGCTGGTCGGCTTCGCTCTGCCCGCAGGCGGCGAGCAACAGCCCCACCAACAGGCAGGTCAACAGGGTCAGAAGCCGGCCTGCCATGGCGCCCTCCAGCCTTTTTATGCCGACATGCTAACGCAAGCTTGCGCCGGGGCCTAACGCCGGCTGCGCTGGCGGGACAAGGCATGCGCCATCCCCTTCCCCCCGCTTGCGGCGGGGAAGGGTTGGGGATGGGGGCGGGAAAGCCGGAACTCCACATCCTTATCGTCGTGCCGAGCGGCGCTGCCCCCCACCCAACCCTCCCCATCGCAAGCGGGGGGGAGGGCTTGAGTGCGCCAGCGGCCATTCCAGAACTTTCGGGCGGTTGCCCTGCATGGCGCTCGCCTCACTTGCCCCGTTCGCGCGAGCGGGCTAACCCCTCGCGCAACACTTTGCACCATCTGCTGGTGGTGCCGCATGACCAGAGAAGCGAACACCCATGTCCGCCCCCAGCAAGCTCAAGGCCCGCCAGCCGCGCGGTTTTGTCGATCGCGGCCCGGCCGATGTCGCCGCCACCGAGCGCATGCTCGCCGTCATCCGCGAGAGCTTCTCGCGCTACGGCTTCGATCCGGTCGAGACGCCCTTCGTCGAATACACCGACGCGCTCGGCAAGTTCCTGCCCGATCAGGACCGCCCGAACGAGGGCGTCTTTTCCTTCCAGGACGATGACGAGCAGTGGCTCTCGCTGCGCTACGACCTGACCGCGCCGCTCGCCCGCTATGTCGCCGAGAACTTCGACGCCCTGCCGAAGCCCTATCGCAGCTATCGTGCCGGCTACGTCTTCCGCAACGAGAAGCCGGGTCCCGGCCGCTTCCGCCAGTTCATGCAGTTCGATGCCGATATCGTCGGGGCGGGTTCTGTCGCGGCCGATGCCGAGATCTGCATGCTTGCTGCCGACACGATGGAGGCGCTCGGCATCAAGCGCGGCGACTATGTCGTCAAGGTCAACAACCGCAAGGTGCTCGACGGCGTGATGGAGGCGATTGGCCTCGGCGGCGAGGAGAATGCCGGCCGCCGGCTGACGGTGCTGCGCGCCATCGACAAGCTCGACAAGTTCGGGCCGGAGGGCGTGCGGCTGCTGCTCGGCGAGGGCCGCAAGGATGAGAGCGGGGATTTCACGAAGGGCGCGGGGCTGAACGATGAGCAAAGCACCTACGTTCTGGCAGTAGTTCAGAATGAAACAGGATACTTTGCGGGCAGCGAGCCAGAATTCGACACAATCAAAGACTGGAACAAGAATTTTGACCAGAACGCGTCAATGCGAGAGGGGTTCGCCGATCTCGGTCAAATTCATGCTTTGGTCGTCGCGGCGGGCTATGGTCCCGATCGCATCCGCATCGATCCTTCCGTCGTGCGCGGCCTCGAATACTACACCGGCCCGGTCTACGAGGTCGAACTGACCTTCCCGGTCACGAACGACGATGGCCAGGTCGTGCGCTTCGGCTCGGTCGCGGGTGGCGGGCGTTATGATGG
The DNA here is from genome assembly GCF_003046175.1 of Bosea sp. 124. Classification (NCBI taxonomy): domain Bacteria; kingdom Pseudomonadati; phylum Pseudomonadota; class Alphaproteobacteria; order Hyphomicrobiales; family Alloboseaceae; genus Allobosea; species Allobosea sp. 124. The sequence goes on along the minus strand of NZ_PZZM01000001.1, from coordinate 330,791 downwards.
GCTCGTCGGCCGCTTCCGGCCCGAGCCCGTGCCGGCGACCGGCTTCTCGATCGGCGTCTCGCGGCTCTATTCGGCGCTGAAGGCGGCCAAGTCGCCGCTCGTCGACGCGAAGAGCGAACTCCCGCTCGTCGTCGTGACCGCAATGGACAACAAGTCGCCGGAGTTCATGCCGGGTTATCAGGCGATGGTGTCGCAGCTTCGCAAGGCCGTCGATGGCAACGGCAAGCCGCTGGTCCGTGCCGATCTCTATCTCGGATCGTCCGGCTTCAACGCCCAGATGAAGTACGCTGACCGGCGCGGCGCGATCTGCGCCGTCATTCAGGGTTCTTCTGAGCGCGAGGCCGGAACCGTCATCATCAAGGACCTCATCCTGGGGGCCGAACTCGCCGCCGCCAGCCGCGACGTCAAGGATTCCGCCGAGCACAAGGCCAAGCAGGCGGAGGCGCAGTTCGCGGTGCCGCTGGCGGAACTGGTCGACGGCGTGAAGCGGGTGCTCGCGCGACACGGATGAAAGGCGTCATGCTCGGGCTTGACCCGAGCATCTCTTGCCGAAGATTTTGGGGCCCGCGCTGCGCTCCGCCCGAGAATGACGTGAACCTCGAACCATCCTACGTCTACATCATGACGAACAAGCCGCGAGGCACGCTTTACCTCGGAGTAACGGCAGATCCCGTTCGGCGCGTCTCGGAGCACAAGCAACTCGCCAGCCGCTCCTTCACGGCCCGCTACAACCTTGAAAAGCTCGTCTGGTTCGAGCTGTTCGATCACATTGATCTGGCCATTCAGCGCGAGACGAGTTTGAAGCGTTGGTATCGGGAATGGAAAATCGAGTTGGTCGAGAAAGCCAATCCTCAATGGCGCGATCTGTTCGAGGACATTTGCCCGACGTGATCTTCGGTCGAAGCGTAACGAAAGGGTCGAGGATCTCAGGCAAGCCGAGGTGAGGGAGCCTCTGTTGTCCTGAGATGCTCGGGTCAAGCCCGAGCATGACGTATGTGATTCCCGTTCACCCAATTCCCTCAAATCAGTCGAAAATTGCAGCCGTCGCTGCTAGGACAGCGCCGCAACAGGATTGACCCGCCGTGCCCGCCATCCGCGCCAGCATCGAGACCGTGATCGCGCTGTTCGCGCGCGAGGGCTATGCCCGCGCCGAGCCCGCGATCCTGCAACCGGCCGATGTCTTCCTCGATCTTTCTGGCGAGGACATCCGCCGCCGCATCTTCATGACGCAGGACGCCGATGGCCGCGACTGGTGCCTGCGGCCGGAATACACCATCCCCGTCGCGCTGGATCATATCGCCTCCGGCCTGACCGAACCGGCTGCCTATGCCTATGCCGGTCCGGTCTTCCGGATGCGTGCCGGCGAGCCGGGTGAATTCGCGCAGGCCGGGCTGGAATCCTTCGGCCGTGACGATTTTGCCGCGACCGATGCCGAGATCATGGCGCTGACGGTCGAGGCGACGGCTGCGCTCGGCCTCGCCAGCCCGAAAATCCTGATGGGCGACGTCGCGCTGCTCGGCGCCTTGCTCGACGGGCTTTCGGTCCCGGCCGGCGCGCGCCGCCGGCTGATGCGCGCCGTCGTGCAGGGCAGCGGCACGCGGGCCGTCGATGCGCTCGATCCGCCCGCGGCCGATGGCGATGCCGCACATGCCGGCCTGCTCAAGGCGCTGGAGGGGCAGGATCCCAAGGCGGCCAAGGCCTTCGTCGAGGACGTGCTGTCCATCGCCGGCATTTCCACGGTGGGCGGCCGCAGCGCGGGCGACATCGCCGAGCGCTTCCTGGCGCGGGCGGCCGAGCGCGAGAACCCGGTCAATGCCGATGTGAAGGCGCTGCTGGCGCAGGTTCTGGCGATCAGGGGCGATCCCGACACCGCCTCTGCCGCCCTGCGCGCGCTGGCCGACCAGGCCTCGCTCGATCTCGGCCGACAGCTCGACGCCTTCGATGAGCGCACTGGCTTCCTCGCTGTGCGCGGCGTGGATGTCGCGGCAATCGCCTTCCAGGCGGCCTTCGCGCGCAATCTCGATTACTACACCGGCTTCATCTTCGAGCTTCACGACGAGGCCCGCGGCGACGGCAAGCCGGTCGCCGGCGGCGGGCGCTACGATCAGGTCCTCGGCCGCCTCGGCGCCGCTGCGCCGATCCCGGCGGTCGGCGCTTCGATCTGGCTCGAACGCCTGGCGGGAGACGCAGCATGACGGAAGCCCCGCTCGCCGGTGATGCCCCGCTCGTCCTGGCTGTGCCCTCCAAGGGCCGGTTGCAGGAGAATGCCACGGCCTTTTTCGGCCGCGCCGGCCTGAAATTCGTCAAGTCGCGCGGTGAGCGCGACTATCGCGGCACCATCGCCGGTGTCGAGGGTGCAGAGGTCGCCTTCCTCTCTGCCTCCGAGATCGTCGCGCAACTCGCCTCGGGTGCCGCCCATCTCGGCATCACCGGCGAGGATCTGGTCCGCGAGCAGGTCGCCGATGCCGACGCCGCCGTCGAGATGCTGACGCCGCTCGGCTTCGGCCACGCCAATGTCGTCGTCGCCGTGCCGCAGGCCTGGATCGATGTGCGGACCATGGCCGATCTCGACGATGTCGCTTCGACGATGCGCATCCGCCAGGGCCGCAAGCTCCGCGTCGCCACCAAATACGTCAACCTGACCCGCCGCTACTTCGCCAGCCATGGCCTCGCCGATTACCGCATCGTCGAGAGCCTCGGCGCGACCGAGGGCGCGCCGGCCGCCGGCACGGCCGAAATCGTCGTCGACATCACGACGACGGGCGCCACCCTCTCGGCAAATGCCCTCAAGATCCTCGACGACGGCGTGATGCTGGCGTCGGAAGCCAATCTCGTCGCCTCCGTCCGTGCGCCCTGGGGCGAGCGGGCGAAGGCTGCGGCCAACGCCATCCTGTCGCGCATCGCGGCCGAGGAGGAGGCGCGTTCGGTCCGTGAGATCAGGGCCAGGATCGATGCCACCTCGGACATGCTGGGTGATCTCGCCGGCCTCTTCGGCGCACGCCTGCCCTTTGGCGCGAGCATGACGGGCGGGATCGTGACGATCCACTGCCCCGAAAAGGCGGTGTTTGCGCTGGTCGAGCATCTGGCGAGGGCGGGCGCGGACGACGTCACCGTCAGCGCGCCGGCCTATGTCTTCCGCAAGGCCAATCCGCTGATCGAACGGCTCCAGGCCCGGATCTGACGACAGGTCCGTCTCCCGGGCCCCGTGTCTCCAGGGCCTCGACTCCGGCGCCGGCCAAGCGAGGCCGCTGCTGGGGGGCAAGCGGCCTCGCCGGTCGCAGACGACCCCGGGGGGTGGGGCCGGCTTCTGGACCTCGTGATGCCGGACCTCGCGTTTCCGACGCATTTGCTGTTTACGAATCCGATCGTGTTCCGGATGCATGCGCGGACGAAAAAAATCGCGCGTCGTCATCCGGTGAGCGCTGGGTGAAAACGCTGGCCGATCAGCTTCGCGGTTGATCGCGGGGCGATACGTCGCTACGCGCTTTCACAGGGGCTGGCCGATGCGCTAGGGTCCTGCCAGTGAATTCAGGTTAGACGACCGGGTAAGACGACAATGATTCGACGCCTTGGCTACGCCGCCGCTCTTGCCGTGATGGCCGCCCCCTTGCTGATGCCGACAGATGCGCTCGCGCAGCGCCGCCAGCAGATGCCGTCGCGCCAGGACCTGGGCACGCCGCAGGCGGCGCCAGCCCAGCAGCAGGAGAAGAACTTCCCGCTCGGGGCCGCCTGGAGCGCGGTCTCGATGAACGGCAAGCCGATCGCCGACCGGCGCGCCACATTGCAGGTCGACGCCAATTTGCGCGGCACCGGCTTCGGCGGCTGTAACACCTTCTCGGCTTCCGCCTACCCGCTGCGCCAGCAGGGTTTCGCGGTGGGCCCGCTCGCGCTGACCAAGCGCAGTTGCGACAAGGGCCTCTCGGATTTCGAGCGCAGCTTCCTGACGGCGCTGCGCGCCGCCCGCAACTGGGACCTCGTCGACGGCAAGCTTGTGCTCAAGGGAGGCGCCGGCGAACTGCGCTTCGACCGGGCGCTTTAGCAGGACTGCTCTACCGAGGCAGGACTGTTCTACCGATCCTCAAGCATCATCCCGGGCCTGACCCGGGATCCATCGGAGTGGTCCGGAGCCTTATGATGGATCCCGGAGCTGCGCCGCTTCGCGGCCTGTCCGGGATGACGGCGTGTTTCCGGGCCCGAGCTTGCTTCCTCTCGCTCAAGCCTCCGCCGGAACCTTCACGGGCATGCGCGGGGTGAAGGTGCCGTCCTCGTTCGGCTCCATCGTCACCACCACATCATGCATCTCGCGCAGCGTGCCGCGATGGCCGATCGAGACGACCCGCGTCTCCGGCAGCGACTTGTCGATGGCGGCGTAGAGTTCGCCTTCCAGCTTCTCGTCGAGCGAGGCGGTCGCCTCGTCCAGGAACAACCAGTCGGGCCGCGCGAGCAGGGCGCGGGCCACCGCCAGCCGCTGCTGCTCGCCGCCCGACAGGCGCTGGCCCCAGAGATCGACCTCGTCGAGCCGGTCCTTCAGATGCGAGAGCCTGACCTTGTCCATCGCGTCCCGGAACGCGTCGTCGCCATAGGCATCGTCCTGCGAGGGATAGGCGAGCGCCGCCCGCAGCGTGCCCTGCGGCAGATAGGGCCGCTGCGGCAGCAGCATGATCTCGGCATTGGCCGGAATGCCGACCTTGCCCTCGCCGAACGGCCAGATGCCGGCGATGGCGCGAAACAGCGTCGATTTGCCCGAGCCCGACGGGCCGACCACCAGCGTCCGCCGTGCCTGGCCGAGATCGAGATCGTCCACCCGCACGATCGGTGCGCCATTCGGCAGGGTCAGCGTGGCGCCGCCGATATGGACGTCACGGTCGGGCGCCGGATCGCGATGGATCGCCTTGTCGCCGACATTGGCGGCCTGTGCCTGGGCGATCGCCGTCTCGAAGGTGGTGAGGCGGTTGATCGAGGCGAGGTAGGAGGCGATCGACTGGTAGCTGTTGATGAAGAAGGACATCGCCGTCTCCACCCGCCCGAAGGCCGATGAGACCTGTGTCAGCACGCCGAAGGTGATCGCCCCGGCGAAATAGTAGGGCGCCAGCAGCACGAAGGGGATGACCACGTTCGCCTGGTTGTAGGACAGGGTGAAGGTGGTCAGCTTCAGCTTGCGCCACATCAGCTGGTAGAAGTTCGAGACGATCGCGTGGAAGCCGCGGGCCAGATGCTGGCGCTCGGCCGGCTCGCCATGCATCAGGGCGATCTGCTCGGAATATTCGCGCAGCCGTGCCAGCGAGAAGCGGAAATTCGCTTCGCGCCGCTCCTGCTCGAAATCGAGCGCGATCAGCGGCTTGCCGATGAGGTGGGTGATCCAGGTCGCCGCCGCCGCATAGATCAGCGTCGCCCAGAAGATGAAGCCCGGAATGACGAGGTTCGTTCCCGGCACGGTGATGGCTACGGGTATGTTCCAGAGGATGATCGAGAACGAGACCAGCGTCGAGACCTGCGTCAGCATGGTCAGCGAGAAGGAATAGGTCTGGTTCAGGAAGGAGCGCGTGTCTTCCGAGATGCGCTGGTCGGGGTTGTCGGCCGTGCCGGCGAGCGAGATGCGGTAATGCGTGCCGTTCTGCAGCCAGCGCCGGCTGTACTCGTCGGCCATCCATTCGCGCCAGCGGATCAGCAACACCGACTGGGCGACGATCTCGATCAGGTTGGTGATCGCCGAGATCGCGGCCCAGACGCAGAACACCCAGATCAGCTGCTCCCAGAAGGCCGCGGCGTTCTTCTCCTGCAGGGCGTTGTAGAAGTCGCGATAGAAGAAATTCAGCCGCAGCGAGACGCCGACCTGCGCCTGGTTCAGCACCACGAGGAAGACGATCAGCGCGACCGCGAGATGGCCAAGCTTCACGCGATAGCGGCCGAGGAACCAGAGATTGGCTTCGGTCGCCTCACCGGAGAGGAAATAGGGCGAGGAAATCCGCGCGATGCGCTGCACCACCGGGATGAACGAGATCGCGTAGATCAGGATGCCGAAGACCGCGACGGTGGTGGCGAGGCTCGTCGGCGGGGCCGCGGCCATCCAGTCCTGCGGCCAGTAGCCACCCTGGGCCAGCAGCGCGCCGGCGCCGAAGACGACATATTCCGAGCCGAAGATGCCGGAGAAGATCTTCAGGAAGAAGTCGATCTCGGTCGAGCGGAACAGCGCCAGCGCCAGCAGGATGCCGACCACGCCCATGCCGATCGTACCGGCCGCACCGCTCTGCTGGCCAGCGATGAGCGCCACAAGGGCGAGCGCGGCGACGGCGAAACTCAACGGGCGCATCGGCAGTTCCTGATCAACGATTGAATCGCGGCAAGAACCGCGAAGCCGACCATGTCGCAGCGGATGCGGCCGTTCAATGGCGTCGCGTCAAGATGAGCAGATTGTCATCGGGCGGAAAGCCGCTTTTGGGGCCGGCTTCGACGGCGTTCATGGGACGACGCGGAAATGAAAAAGGCCCGGCTTGCGCCGGGCCTTCCGCAGTTCTGTGCTGAGAGGCTTGGATCAGAAGTCCATGCCGCCACTGGAACCGGGCCCGCCCGGTTCCAGCATTTTGACGCGTCGGGCGTCTGGACTTCCTCAGAAGTCCATGCCGCCCATGCCGCCGCCGCCCATCGGGGGCATCGGCGAATCCTTCTTCGGCAGCTCGGCAATCATCGCCTCGGTGGTGATGAGCAGGCCGGCGATCGAAGCCGCGTCCTGGATCGCCGTGCGCACGACCTTGGTCGGGTCGATGATGCCGGCCTTGACCAGATCGCCGTACACGCCGGTCTGGGCATTGTAGCCGAAGGCGTATTCCTTGGACTCGAGCAGCTTGCCGACCACGACCGCGCCGTCATCGCCAGCGTTGTCGACGATCTGCCTGGCCGGAGCCATGATCGCCTTGCGGACGATCTCGACGCCGGTCTTCTGGTCGTCATTGGCGGTCTTGATCGACTTGACGGTCGACAGGGCGCGCAGGAGCGCCACGCCACCACCCGGAAGAACGCCTTCTTCCACGGCCGCGCGGGTCGCGTTCAGGGCGTCGTCGACGCGGTCCTTCTTCTCCTTGACCTCGACCTCGGTCGCGCCGCCGACGCGGATGACCGCGACGCCGCCGGCGAGCTTGGCCAGACGCTCCTGGAGCTTCTCACGATCGTAGTCCGAAGAGGTCTCTTCGATCTGCGCCTTGATCTGCTGGACGCGGGCCTCGATGTCCTTCTTCTTGCCGGCGCCGTCGATGATCGTGGTGTTCTCCTTCTCGATGCGCACCTTCTTGGCGCGTCCGAGCATGGCGAGCGTCACGGTCTCGAGCTTGATGCCGAGGTCTTCCGAGATCATCTGGCCGGCGGTCAGGATCGAGATGTCCTCGAGCATGGCCTTGCGGCGGTCACCGAAGCCCGGAGCCTTGACGGCAGCGACCTTCAGGCCGCCACGGAGCTTGTTGACGACGAGCGTGGCCAGGGCCTCGCCTTCGACGTCCTCGGCGATGATGAGCAGCGGCTTGCCGGTCTGCACGACGGCTTCGAGGATCGGCAGCATCGCCTGGAGCGAGGACAGCTTCTTCTCGAAGATGAGGATATAGGGGTCCTCGAGCTCCGCCACCATCTTCTCGGAGTTGGTGATGAAGTAGGGGGAGAGATAGCCGCGGTCGAACTGCATGCCCTCGACGACGTCGAGTTCGGTCTCGGCGGTCTTGGCTTCCTCGACGGTGATGACACCCTCGTTGCCGACCTTCTGCATGGCGGTCGCGATCATCTTGCCGACCGACTCGTCGCCGTTCGCCGAGATGGTGCCGACCTGCGCGACTTCCGCGTTGGTCGTGACCTTCTTGGAGTTCTTCTTGAGGTCGGCGACGATGGCCTCGACAGCGAGGTCAATGCCGCGCTTCAGGTCCATCGGGTTCATGCCGGCCGCAACCGACTTCAGGCCTTCGCGCATGATGGCGGCGGCGAGAACGGTGGCGGTCGTGGTGCCGTCGCCGGCATGGTCGTTCTGCTTCGAGGCCACTTCGCGCACCATCTGGGCGCCCATGTTCTCGAACTTGTCGGCGAGCTCGATCTCCTTGGCGACGGTGACGCCGTCCTTGGTGATGCGCGGAGCGCCGAACGACTTGTCGATCACGACGTTGCGGCCCTTCGGACCCAGCGTGACCTTGACGGCGTTGGCGAGGATTTCGACGCCGCGCAGCATCCGGTCGCGCGCATCGGTGGAGAACTTGACGTCTTTGGCTGCCATGAGAGCAACTCCTTATGAAATGACGGAAAGAGCGGTCTCAGGCGTTCAGCCGATGACGCCCATGATGTCGGATTCCTTCATGATCAGGAGATCCTGGCCGTCGATCTTGACCTCGGTGCCGGACCACTTGCCGAAGAGGACGCGATCGCCCTTCTTGACGTCCAGCGCGACGAGCTTGCCGGCGTCGTCACGGGCGCCGGGGCCGACGGACACCACCTCGCCCTCCTGGGGCTTTTCCTTGGCGGTATCGGGGATGATGATGCCACCCTTGGTCTTCTCTTCGCCATCAAGGCGGCGGACCACGACGCGGTCATGCAGCGGACGGAACTTCATGGTTCTGTCTTCCTCTCGGTACAAATTCGATGCGGGCGTCAGATTGCCCGCGATGGGCATCTGTTAGCAGTCTCGATCCGTGAGTGCCAACCGATGGCGGGGAGATAGGCGCGTGCCCGCCGCGAGTCAAGAAACGATCCCGACGAAAGGTGAATCCGCCGCCGGCGGCGGGGCCGGCTGGCATCGGCGTTCGAACACGGTAGCATGGCGGAATGACGACAGATGCGCCCGATCCCGCTCGGCAGGATGCGTCCCGGCCCGCCCCGCCGCTGGACGACATCGCGCGCGCCTGCGTGGCGCTGCATGTGCGCATGACCGCTCGCGCCGTGACGCGCGCCTATGACGAGGCGATGCGCCCGAGCGGGCTCAAGATCACGCAGTTCGTGCTGCTCTCGGCGCTCTCGACCGGGGCCTGGCGGTCGGTGACCGAACTCGCCGACCGCTTCGCGCTGGAACGCACCTCGCTGACGCGCAACCTGCAATTGCTCGTGACCGCCGGGCTGATCGAGCCGGTCGAGTGCAAGGGCCGCGCCTCGATTCATGCCGTGACCGCGAAGGGACGGGCCGCGATCGAGGCCGCGATCCCGCATTGGCGGCAGGCGCAGGAGCGGATCGAAGGTGGGCTCGGCAAGGACAACTGGAGCGAGATGCGCGACAGGCTGAAGGCGTTGCGTCGCGTCGCGCGCGGGGCGCCCTGAGACCGGCTTGACCGGACGGCGGACTTGTCCATAACGTGTATCTACACGCTGTGGAGGGCGGTCGATGGCACGCGAGGTCGGAGTGGTATCGCGGGACACCCTGCTGGCGGGCAGCGGCCTCGATTTCCTGCGCGGCATGATCGCGGGGCATCATCCGGGCCCGCCCTTCGCGGATGCGATGGATTTCGACCTGGTCGAGGTCGAGGAGGGCAGGGTGGTCTTCGTCGGCCGCCCGTCGGCGCGCTTCTTCAACCCGCTCGGGACGATCCATGGCGGCTGGACCGCGACGATCCTCGATTCCGCCATGGCCTGCGCCACCCATGCGACGCTCAAAGCCGGCGAGGGCTACACCACGCTGGAGATGAAGGTGAACTATGTCCGGCCGGTCATGCCCGAAAGCGGCACGGTGCGCTGCGAGGGCAAGCTGATCCACCGTGGCGGCACGGTCGCCACCACCGAGGGGCGCCTCGTCGATGCGCGCGGCAAGCTGCTCGCGCACGGCACCGAGACCTGCATGATCTTTCCGGCGAAGGGGCAAGGCGCCGGGCGCTAGCAGCTTATGTCTCAGTGGACCTCCGGCAGATCGAGCGCGAGCCACTGGTCGCGCGGCACCGGATCGCCGACCATGAACTCGAAGCCGCCGATCGCCTTGCGGTCTGGCGTGAGTTCGCATCTGAACTGCAGGCGATACCATTGCCGCTTGCTGCGGAACGCAGCGGCGTCGGCCTGCATCGTCGTCTTCAGGAGCTTCGTGCCCCCCATCGCATAGGCGACGACCCGGTCCGGTTCGAACGCGGCCTTCCAGGCATGGATCTGGCCCATCGCTTCGAGGTTGCACAATTGCTCGATGCGCTCGGCCTCGTCCATCCGCGCAAGGGCGTCCCGCGTTCCGCGGCTGTGCGGGTTCGAGAGAACCTCACCGGAGAGCAGCCGCCGTGCCCTGACGCGCACCGGCGCGGCCGGCACAGCAGGAGGCGCGGCGGGTGGCGCAGCGGGAGGCGGGCTGGCCGGCGCAGGGGCCGCCGAGGCTGAGGCCGCGGGCGGAGCCTCGCCTGCTGCCGGAGGCGCGGGCTCCGCGGTCGGCATTGGCGCTGGCAGCCCGATCTGCTCCGGCGTGACGAGTTCGACCTCGATGCCCTGGTCGGGCTCCTGCTGCAAACGCTCGATGCTTGGCAATAGGGCCAGGGCACCCAGAAGCGCCAGATGCAGTCCAAACGAGACAATGACGGCAAGCGTCGCCGGTCTCTTCCGCAGGGGCGCGGGAGGCCGCATGGTTCAGGGCGCGGCGGCGAGCCCGGCTGCGAACAGCGGGGCCGCGGCAACGAGGATCGGTCTCATCGGCGGCCCCCTCCTGCACACCAGCCCGGCCACGCAAGAGGCCGACCAAACCGGCGAATTTACGGCCGGCCTATCGCCGGCTGATCGCGATCGCTCCCGCCACGATCAAGACGGCGCCGGCATAGGTCGTGATCAGCGGCACCTCGCCGAAGACGAAATAACCGAGCAGGCTTGCCCAGATCAGCGCCGTGTATTCCAGCGGGGCAAGTCGCGACGCCTCGGCGCGGGCGAAGGCCGAGGTCAGCGTCAGATGGCCGGCGACGCCGAGCGCACCGGCCGCGAGATAAATCAGCAGGTCGCGCGCCGTCATCGGCACGAAACTCAGCGCGGCAGGGATGGCGAGACAGAGCGCCGGCCCGCAATTCTGGAAGGCCACGATGATCGCCGGATGTTCCTTCATCGCGATCCGCCGCAGCAGGATCAGGTTGAAGGCATAGGCGATGGCGGAGAACAGGGCGGCTGCGACGCCGAGGCTGGCGCCGCTGACATGGCCCTGCAGCCGCGGCCAGACCATCATCAGCATGCCCGCGACGCCGAAGCCGAGCGCCTGCAGGATGCGGCTGTCCATCCGTTCCTTGAGCAGCACACCGCCGAGCAGTGCGACGAAGACCGGCGCGAGGAAGGCGAGCGTCAGCGCCTCCGCCAGCGGCAGCACCGACAGCGAATAGAAGAAGCTGCCGGCCGTCAGCACCACCACTGGAACCCGGATGGCGTTGCCGATCAGGCTCGCGCGCGTCGGTGCGGGCGGGCGCACGAAGGCGAGCACCGCGAGCGCGCAGAGCCCGCCCATGGCAAAGCGCATGAACAGCGTCAGGACGAACGGATGGGTCTGCATCTGCGCCTTCACCACCGCATCCATGACGGTGAGGAGCGCGATGCCTGTGAGGGCGCGAAGAGCCGGCCCGGCGGTCATGCCTGCTGCGGCAGGTTCAGGCGGAAATGATATTCCCAGGTCGCGGAGGTGTCCGCGAGATAGCGCTCGCCCGGCCAGCGCCGGAAGCCGAGCTTCTCGTAGAAGCGGTGGCCGCGAGCGAAGCGGGAATCGGACCAGAGCATCATGGCGTCGAAGCCGCCGCCTTCGGCGAAATGAAGCGCCTTCGCAAACAGCGCCTGCGCCAGTCCCGAGCCCCGAAAGGCTGGCGCGGCATAGACCTTGGTGATCTCGACCGCGTTCTGTTCCGGGATCGGCGTGGCGCCCAGCGAGCCGGCGATGCCGCCGCCGGGCGCCTCCGCGACCCAGAGCTGTCCGCCCTTGGCGGCAAAATGGCTGGCCGGCCGCCGCAGCTCCGGGAACTCCGACCATTCGAAGAAACAGTTCGGATACTCGGCGAAACTCGCCGCGATCAGGGCCGCGAGCGGCTCGGAATCGTCGTCGCGGGCAAGGCGCAGCGGAGGCGGCAGGCTGGTCATGGCCGCTCGATTAGGGCCAATCCCGGCACCGCGATAGGGGTGCGCCGCGATCCTCCCCCATGCCGTCAGCGCAGCAGAGCAAGTGCAGCATCGACCGTCAGCTTCAGCGCGGCGACCGCCAGCAGGGCATAACAGCAGAGGAACAGCTTCTTCTGGTCGAGCCGCCGATGCACGACATGGCCGAGCCAGATCCCGAGCGGCACGGCGGGCGCCAGCGCGAGCGCGCCCCACAGGGCGTCAGGATGTTTCAGCCCCAGCATGAAATAGGGCGGCAGCTTCAGCCAGTTGCCGAGCGTGAACAGGGCGATTGTCGTTCCGACCAGCACGCTCTTCGGCAGCCCACGAGAGAGCAGATACATCGCGACGGGCGGGCCGCCGGCATGGGCGACGAAGGTGGTGAAGCCCGAGACCGTGCCGGCGAGCAAGGCGAGTCGGCCCGAGACCGGCCGCGCGCCTGCTGCCGCGAGCCGCCCCTTCAGGAACCATTGCAGCGTGAAGGCAAGCGTCGTCAGCCCGATGACCAGTGTGACGATGCGCGGGTCGATGCGCACGAAGACGACGTAGCCGATGCCGATGCCGGCCGCGAGCCCGGGCAGCAGCCAGGCGAGGTCCGGCGTCGACCAGGTCTCGCGGCCAAAGCTGCGCAGTGCCAGGAGATCCATCAGCGAGACCAGCATCGCGACCATGATCGCCGCGTCCAGAGGCGAGACGACCATCGCCAGCAGCGGGATGCCGAGGATGGCGAGACCGCCGCCGAAGGCGCTCTTGCCGATCGCGATGACGAGCGTCGTCGCCCAGCCGACGAGATAGAACAGCGGATCGCCGGGCATGGAGCGGGTGCTTCCCCTTGGAAAACGCCGGAGGGCCGTCTAGGCCATTGGAATAGCAGGTTCACACTCCGCGCACTGAGTCGCCAAGCCGCCTGCTGCATCGGCGCCATGTCCGCGGCGACAGGGTCGGGTGACTGGCTTTTGGGCGACGGGATTTGAACGACAGGGCCCGGATGAGGTGACGGAAACCAGATGACGGTCCTGCTGCCCTTCGTCGTCAATGCCGGGCTGAACTTCGTCCTCGGGCTGCTGATCGCATTCTTCCTCGGCCCGGCCGAGTTCGGGCGCTATGCCATCGGCGCGGCGATCATCGTCCTGGTGAACACGGCGCTGCTCGACTGGATCAGGCTGTCGGCGGTGCGCTTCTACTCGCTGGCGACGCGCGAGACGCAGCCCGAGATTCGCGCGACGCTGGATCTTCTGATCGCCGGCGTCAGCATGACGCTCTGCGCCTTGCTGCTGGCGGCAGTCGTCGCCGGCATCGATTTTCGCATGCCGGCGATGATGCTCGCAGCCTCCGTGCTGGCGGGCATCGGTGCCGGTCTCTTCGACTATCACGGAGCGGTCGCGCGGGCGCGCTTCCTCGATGCCGCCTATGCCCGGCTGGTCATCGTCAAGAACCTGCTGGCGCTCATCTTGATGGTCGGTGGCGCCTGGCTGACGCGAGATCCGACCGTGGTGCTGCTGGGCGGGCTGCTCAGCGCCGCCGTCGCGCTGGTTTCGGTGCGCCGCACGCTGGCGGATGCGCCGCTCTCGGTCTCGGCTGCCCGCCGGGATATTGCCTGGACCTTCGCGAAATATGCGCTGCCGCTCGTCGCCGGCAACGCGATCTACTCGCTTATTCCCCTGCTCAACCGCTCGCTGGTGGCGGGTGCGCACGGCTTTGCCGAGGCCGGCTATTTCTCGCTTGCCTCCGACATGGGCCTGCGCCTGTTCGGCACGCTCGGCGCCACGCTGGAAATCGTGCTGTTGCGGCAGGTCATCCGCCTCGACGAGACGCGCGGACGGCGCGCGGCGCAAAAGCGCATCGCGGCCAACATCGTCATCGTCCTCGCGGTGGCGCTGCCGGCGGCCGTGGGCTTCGCGCTGGTCCTGCCGGCCTTCGACCGCATCCTGGTGCCGCCGAGCTTCCAGGGTCGCTTTTCGGCCTATATGGCGCCGCTCCTGCCGGGTTTCGTCGCGATCGCGATCTTTCAGGCCGGGCTCTATCCCGCCTTCCTGATCGAAAAGCGCACGCTGGTGGCGACGCTCGCGGCGCTGATCGGCTTCGGCGTGAACATTGCGGTCGTGGCTGCCTTGTCGGCTTCGGGCGCCCTCGTCTATGCCGGGGCGCAGTCGGCGGCCTTCCTCTCCGTGCTGGCGATCACCGCCGTCGCCGCGCTGCGCACGCTCCCGGTGCTGCCGCCACCACGCGACTGCGGCGCGATCCTGCTTGCCGTGGCGGCCATGGCGGCCGCGATCTGGCCGCTGCGGGATCGTTTTGCCGCGGTGCCGGAACTGCTCCTGCAGGTCGTGCTGGGGGGACTGGTCTATGGTGCCGTTATCCTGATCTGCGATGTCGCGCGCTGGCGCACCCTGCTGCAGCTCTGGTGGGTGGCGCGGCGCGGACGGCAGCGCTGACCATGCCACGAGGCACCGGGCCACATGCGACAAGGGGGCAGGCGATGACCGGAATGAGGTCGAGGATCGTGATGGCGGCCTGTGCGATGGCGCTTGGCGGCGGCGTCGCGCCGGCGGCGGCTCAGACCGCAGACCAGCTCATCGGTCGTTGGGGGCTGGCCTCCTATTTCCGCGAGGCCGATGCCGCCCAGGTCAGGGATGCGGCGCGCCCTACATCATCGCCAGAGGCCCGTCGGGCGGCGTCATGCTGCACAGTCCGGATGCGACGAAGACCACGGAACACGTCGTCAAACCCGCTATGATCGGCAGAAGCCATGTCGGCCCGGCGGGCGAGGGCGGTGACTCTAAGGATCGCGAGATCCTCTCCTTCGATGGAAACACGCTCGTCCTGCGCTGGGTCGATGCCAGCGTCGCGAACCGTTACGGAACCATGGTGTTCGTGCGCTGCCGCCGCTGAGGAGCGGGCCCGCCGCAACGCTTCCTTCACCTTGTCCTTTTCCGCTCCACTAAGGTTAATTCGTTGAATTGGCCCGGTAACCGGCGTCTCCGGCCCGGAAGAGTCAACGATTCACCATTCCTTTTAAAGCGCGCCGCAAGGCTTCTCGCAGTCGATGTCGAGAGAGTTGCGTCATGCGTCCAGTCCTCTTCGTTCCGCTGCTTGTCCTGTCGGGAGCCGCTGCCGTTCCCGGCTCGGCGCTGGCCCAGCCCTATGGCCGTCCCGCGCAGGTCGACCCCATGACGACCGCCTCGGCGGGGCGGGGCAATTACGGCGGTGGCTTCATCGAGATGCTGATGACTGGCCGCGATCCGACGCCGCCGGGGCGGGGCGGGGCGGTCTACAACCGGCCGGGCGGCTATTCCGCCTATGGTCAAGGCGTCAGGCCGCAGGCCGGCTACGAGATGGATCCCTTCGAGCAGGCGGCGGGACAGCGGACTCCGGGCAGGCGCGTCGCGGCGCTGGGCCAGCCGATCGAGATGGAGCGCCCGATCGAGCGCGTCATCGATCCGCGCTTCCACAAGCAGGAGGTCGCCTATGACGGTCCGCACAAGCCGGGCACGATCATCATCGACACGCCCCAGCGCTTCCTCTTCCTCGTCCAGCCCGGCGGCCGGGCCTTGCGCTATGGCATTGGTGTCGGCCGTCCCGGCTTCTCCTGGGCCGGCATGAAGAGCGTCAGCCGCAAGGCGGAATGGCCGACCTGGACGCCGCCGCCCGAAATGCTCAAGCGCCGGCCCGACCTGCCGCGCTTCATGCCGGGCGGCCCGGAAAACCCGATGGGCGCGCGCGCCATGTATCTCGGCTCCTCGCTCTACCGCATCCATGGCACCAACGAGCCGCACACCATCGGCCAGGCGGTATCATCCGGCTGCATCCGCATGACCAATGATGACGTCACGGACCTCTATGAGCGCGTGCGTGTCGGCGCCAGGGTGCTGGTGATCTGATCACGCGCTCCCGCGCGACGCCCATGAAAAAACCCGCCCGGTGCGAACCGGGCGGGTTTCTCGTGATGTCGGGTCCTTGTGGCGGCTCTGGCCCGGTGTCGTGGCAAGGGCGTGCGCCTCAGGCCCAGTCCTCGTCCCCGCCGTCGAACAGGCTCGAGCCGTCGTCATAGCCGTTATCGACAGGCTCCTCATGGGCTGCCTGCTGATAATTGGCCGGGTCGGACGATCCGTCGTTGTAGCTGGCCTGATCGGTGTTCGCAGAGGTCCCCGGGCTCGCGGAGGCATCCTGCGCCTGATGGCTGGCGCCCGCCTCGGCCGGCTTGGCCTCGGCGGCCTTCGCCGCCCCGCCGCCGAAGGCATTGCTCAGCACGCTGCCGAGCATCATGCCACCCGCGACGCCGGCAGCCGTCGTCAGCGCGGTCGCCATGAAGCCGCCGCGCCCGGGAGCCTGCTGCTGCGCCGCTGCGTTCGACCACGGGCCAGGTTGCATGCCGGGGCCAGGTTGCATGCCGGGGCCGGGCTGTCCGGCCGGAGCCGCCGCCATCGCGCCGGGCTGCTGCCCGGACCATGCCGGGGAGGGCGCGTCCTGCGAGCGCGGCGGAACGGACGGCACCGAGCGCGGCCTCGCTGCCGGCTGTGCCCCGCCGAAGATCCCGGAGAGGAAGCCGCCGGCCTGGGCGGGCGCCTCGGCGGGCCGGTTCTGCAGCTCGCGCAGTTGCGTCTGCAACTCCTCGACCTGTGCCTGCAGGTTGGTCAGCGCGTTCTCCTGGACATAGACAGCCTGCGCCATGGCATAGGGCGCGTAGGGCTGCTCGCGCAGGCGCTCCGCGATGTAGCTTTCAGCCTCGGGGTCGCGGGGCTGGTTGGCCGCCTGCTTCAGGCGGTCGAAAATCCCGGCGATCACGTCGCGTTCTTGCGGCGTCATCGTCATCTCCTCTCATGTCGGGCGGCGCGGATGCGCCGCCGCTCAAGAGGTGGTGCCTGCATGTGACGGTATCAAGGCGCCCGCGGGTGCCTCTGACGCAGCGTCAGATCGCGGCCTCAGGCATTGCCGACATTGCTGTAGCTGAAGCCGCGCCGGCGCATGTCGTCCGAGCGGTAGATGTTGCGCAGGTCGACGACGATGGGTGTGCGCAGGCTTGTCTTGACCCGGTCGAGGTCGAGCGCGCGGAAGGCGTCCCATTCCGTCACGATCACCAGCGCATCGGCGCCCTCGATGCAGGAATAGGGGTCGGCCGCGAAGCTGACGCCGCTGAGCAGGGCCTTGGCGGGCCCCATGCTCTCGGGATCATAGGCGACGATCTCGGCGCCGCCATCCTGCAGCGCCGCGATGATCGCGAGCGAAGGCGCTTCGCGCATGTCGTCGGTGTTCGGCTTGAAGGCGAGGCCAAGCACGGCGATGCGCTTGCCGCGCACACTGCCGTCGCAGGCCGCGATCACCTTGCGCGCCATGGCGCGCTTGCGCTGGTCGTTGACCGCAACGACGGTCTCGACGATGCGCAGCGGGCTCGCGAGA
Organism: Bosea sp. 124; assembly: GCF_003046175.1. Classification (NCBI taxonomy): domain Bacteria; kingdom Pseudomonadati; phylum Pseudomonadota; class Alphaproteobacteria; order Hyphomicrobiales; family Alloboseaceae; genus Allobosea; species Allobosea sp. 124. Next base: position 313,355 of record NZ_PZZM01000001.1, on the reverse strand, counting down.
TCCTGCGCCGTCTTCATCAGCGCCAGCGTGTCCTTGGGAAAGCAGGAGCCGCCGAAGCCGGGGCCCGCATGCAGGAACTTGGCTCCGATGCGGTTGTCGAGGCCGATGCCGCGCGCCACCTCCTGGACATTGGCGCCGACTGCCTCGCAAAGATCGGCCATCTCGTTGATGAAGGTGATCTTCATCGCGAGAAAGGCATTGGCTGCGTATTTGATCAGCTCGGAGGTCCGTCGCTGCGTGAACAGCAGCGGCGCCGCGTTCAGGTAGAGCGGCCGGTAAAGGTCTTCCATGACACGACGGGCGCGCTCGTCATCCGTCCCGACGACGATGCGGTCGGGGCGCTTGAAATCGCTGATCGCGGCGCCTTCACGCAGGAATTCCGGGTTGGAAACGACGGCGAAATCCGCGTCCGGCCGCGTCTCGCGCATGATGCGCTCGACCTCGTCGCCGGTGCCGACCGGAACGGTCGATTTGGTGACGATGACGGTGAAGCCATCGATCTCGGCGACGACGTCGCGCGCTGCCTGATAGACATAGGACAGGTCTGCATGGCCGTCGCCGCGTCGCGTCGGTGTCCCGACCGCGATGAAGACGGCATCGGCCCCGCGGACCGGGCCGGCAAGCTCCGTGGTGAAGGTCAGGCGACCTTCGCGGACGTTCTTGGCGACGAGATCGGCGAGGCCAGGCTCGAAGATCGGAATCTCGCCGCGATTCAGGGCATCGATCTTGGACGCGTCGGTGTCGACGCAGGTCACGACATGGCCGAAATCGGCGAAGCAGGCACCCGACACCAGGCCGACATAGCCTGAACCGATCATCGTCACGCGCATGGACTTGCCTTTCCCGCCGGCACGAACCCGCCACGCGCGGCAGCGGCAAAGGACGGGCGGGTGCGTCCGGCGCTACCGACTACACCAGATTGCCGCGCCTGAACAACCGAGCCCGCCACACCACAGCGTTGTGGGGCCTGCGGTTGTCAGGCGCATGACGTCTTCTGGCGTGGTGTCAGATGCTGTCGTCGGGGGTGAACTCGTCGAAGCTCTCGCCGGGCTCCGGCGTGAGCAACTGCCGGCGGTTCAGAACCACGACCGTGGTGCCGGTGGGGACGCGGCTGTGCAGGTCGATGATGTCTTGGTTGAACATCCGGATACAGCCGCTGGAGACGGACTTGCCGATCGACCACGGCTCCGACGTGCCATGAATACGGTAGAGCGTGTCGCGGTCGCCCTGGTAGAGGTAGAGCGCGCGGGCGCCGAGCGGATTGTCGAGCCCGGCCTGCATGCCGCCGGCCCAGGGACCGTTCTTCTCGGGATCGCGGGCGACCATGGCCGCCGTCGGCGTCCAGCGCGGCCAGGCGGCCTTGCGGGCGACGGTGGCGCGGCCGCGCCAGGACATGCCCTGCTTGCCGACGCCGATGCCGTAGCGGACCGCGCGGCCGTTCTCGCGCACCAGGTAGAGATAGCGGTTGTCCGTATCGACGACGATGGTGCCGGGCTGCTCGCGCGTCGGATAGGCGACTTCCTGCCTGAGGAAGCGCGGGTCGACCTCGCTCAGATCGGTCGCCGGCAGGGGGAACTGCTCGTTCGGCTGCTCGCCATACATCGCCAGATACTCGGCGCTGACATGGGCGCCGGGCGTATACGCCACCTCGAAGGGTTGTGGCGGCTGGGCGCCGACGCAGGCCGCCAGAAGCAGCGGCATCAGCAGCGCCACCACGCGCTTCAGCGGGCGGTCGAGCAGGGAAACGGCGGGCGTGGCGACGGACATGGAGTTTGACTCTGCTGAATCGATCTTGCGGAAACGGGGTATCAACTGCCGAAATGGCTTGGCGTTCCAACGAGAACGCATGACGACCGTTCAAGGGGCACGAGATGGCCGCGGGGTGAACGCGATGTGGCGAGAATGTGGCGGATGGTGACTGTGACCGATTGGCAACGGTGATGCCGGCGGGCATGCGGCATCCGGTCGTGACGCGCCGGTCGGGGTCTTACTGGCGCGCGGTTCGGGCGGGGTACAATCGGGGCCGTCAAAGTAAACACAATCTCAAGTCTTTGCGCGCATTGTTGATATATTGCCGAACCCACGTGAGTTCGGAGATCTGCCGAAGCGAGGCGCGCACGTGACGAAGCTCTTTTCCACCATGTCCATCAGGACGATGCTCGCAGGCCTGATCGGCCTCATGGGGGTTGCCGTTGCCGCGCTCAGCGGCCAGCAGATCTGGACCTCGTATTGGCAGCACGACGCTGCCGGGAAGGCTGCCAGTCTTGCCGGTCTGAACAGGGATTTGTTCGATGCGCTGGTGGCGGCGCGCTATGAGCGGGCGTCGCTGCAGACGGCCGTGATCCAGCCGCCCGAATCCAATCAGGCCTCGATCAAGACCTATATGGAGCGCCGCAAGGAAGTCGACGCGGCGATGGCGGAGGCGCAGCCCGAGATCGACAAGGCGCCGCAGGCCTTCGTCCAGACCGCGGCCGGTGCGTTGCGCGGCGCCTATGGGGATTATCGCAAGCTGCGCGAACAGGTCGACGCCGAGGCTAAGCTCGCGCCGGCCGGCCGCACCAAGGATATGTCGACCAAGGTCTTCGCCGTCGGCGAGGCCTATCTGCAATCGCTCGAAAAGGCCTCGGCCGCGGTCGAATCGGAGATCCGCGCGGCCAGCCCGCCACTGTCGGAATTCGTCATCATCCGCTCGCTGGCCTGGTCCGTCCGGGCCGTGACCGGGACGAGCGGCGCCATGATGAGTGCGATCCTGGCCCAGAAGCGCCCCTTCGACGCGACCGAAACCCGCGCCATCATTCTCGCCGAAGGGCGCAGCACCTTCGCCTGGGATTCGCTGCGCGCGATTGCGGACACGCCGCAGGCAGCCCCGGAGATCAAGGCGGCGATCAGCAAGGCGAACAGCAGCTATTTCACCGGCCCCTTCCGCGAGATGAAGGACGGCATGATCCAGAAATTGACGACGGGCTCGACCGTCGACATGAGCACGGAGGCGTGGCGCGAGAAGGTCGTGCCGGTGCTCGACACGGTCGGCGATGTCGCCAGCGTCGCGATCACCGTGCTGAACAACCGCGCCTCGGCCGATGCACGGGCCGCCTCGTGGACGCTGATTCAGTATTCGATCCTCTTCGTCGCCGCGCTCATCCTGACGGCTGTCGGCTACAGTCAGGTGCGCTCGCGCGTCACCGGGCCGATCGGGCAGATGACGCTGGTCATGAAGGCGATGGCGGCCGGGGATCTCTCCGCCGCCGTGCCCTATGGCGAGCGGCAAGACGAGATCGGCGCGATGGCCGGTGCGCTGACCGTGTTCAAGGAGAACGGCGAGCGTGTGCGCGCGCTTGAGGAGCAGGAGCGGACTGCCGCGGCGGCGCGCCTGGCGCGGGCGCAGTCGATGGAGGCTGTGGTCTCGGATGTCGGCGAGGTCGTGGCAGCGGCTGCGGCCGGCGACTTCTCGGCCAGGCTCCAGATCGACCAGGCCGACGAGCAGATGCAGAAGCTCGTCGCCGGCATCAACGAGATCAACGCGGTTGTTGATTCGGCGACGAGCGAGTTCGCGCGGACGCTGTCGGCCGTGGCGGGCGGCGACCTGACGGTGCGGGTCGATGCGGCCTATCGCGGCAAGTTCGCCGAACTCAAGGGCGCGATCAACGAGACGGTGGACCGCCTGTCCTCGACGGTGCGCACGATCCAGGTGACCTCGGCCGATGTCGGGCTGGCGGCGCGCGAGATCAACATGGGCGCCGACGATCTGTCGAAGCGCACCGAGGAGCAGGCCTCCTCGCTGGAGGAGACCGCCGCCACCACCGAGGAGCTCGCAGCCTCGGTCAAGGCCTCGGCCCAGGCCTCGCGGGATGCCGCCGCGATCGCCAATGATGCGATGCAGGCGGCCCAGTCGGGTGGCGCCATCGCCGGCCAGGCGGTCGACGCCATGGCCCGCATCGAGACCGCCTCGCAGAAGATCTCCGACATCATCCGGGTGATCGACGACATCGCCTTCCAGACCAATCTGCTGGCGCTGAACGCCGCCGTCGAGGCAGCCCGGGCCGGCGATGCCGGCAAGGGCTTCGCCGTCGTCGCCTCGGAGGTGCGCACCCTGGCGCAGCGCTCCAGCGCCGCCGCCAAGGACATCTCCGGCCTGATCTCGTCGTCCAACATGGAGGTCGGCGAGGGCGTCAAGCTGGTGCGCCAGGCCGGCGACCAGCTCAGCCAGATCCTCAGCCACTCGCAGAAGGTCGCCGCCACCATCGCCGACATCTCGGCCGCCTCCGGCGAACAGGCCAACGGCATCGACGAGATGAGCCAGGCCGTCGCCCATCTCGACGAGATGACCCAGCAGAACGCAGCCCTCGCCGAACAGAGCGCCGCATCCGCCGGCTCGCTCTCGGGACGCATCGGACAGCTCAACGACCTCGTCGCAGCCTTCAGGACAGGGCCGGAGGAGGCGCCCCGGGCACGGGCTCCGGCGCCACCGGCAGCAGCCCCCGCCGCCTCCGAGCCGGAACGCCTGCGCAAGCTCGCCGAGGCCGCCTTCGTGCAGCCGAAGGCCCAGCCGGCCAGGGTCAGGTCCGCCGCGCCGGCGCCCACCCCCCCGGCCCGCAAGGTCGCCAACAGCCGCGCCAGCGACGCCGGATGGGAAGAGTTCTGACCAAGCCGCAGCAGGCCGTGCCTCAGGCGGCGCGGCCTGCTGCGATCATGATGCTGGCCATCTCGTCATAGAGCGAGAGCCAGGCGCGTTCGAGTTCGGGTGTGAAGGCGGGTCCAAGCGAGGTCCGCAGCGTCCAGATCAGTGCCTTCCCGACATCGTCGAAGTGGCGCTCCTGCACACCATAGCCGTGATGGTTGCGTCCGAGCTTGCCCAGCAGCGCCCCGAACCCCTTCGGATCACGCAGGGTCGCGATGGCGACGGTCAGGGTCTCCATGAGCTTGGTGCGCTGGGCGGCGCTGTCGCCTTTGAACATCGGCCTCACCTCCGGCGCGATCTTGAACAGGCGCGCATAGAAGATCTCGGCGGTCTCGTTCTTGCGGCGATGGAGATGCGCAAAGCTCTCCCTGACCAGCGCGATGTCCTCGTCCGTCATGATCGTCCCCGGTGGCGACCCGTGCGAGCCAGACATGCGAGCCAGAGATGCGCGCCCGTCACTCGCCCCGGGCATTTCCGTGGTTGCGAACATAGCACGCAGAGGAGCCGTCCGGGGAGGGCCATCCGGAGCGGGCCTGCGGCGCGCTTTTGTCCTGACCTGCCGCCGCAGCCAAGTCCGGCCATCGACAGGGGCATGTCGGCCCGACTAAGAAACAGGCCCCGCTCGCGATGGCGGCTTGCATCTTGCCTGTGCGCTCGACCCCGATGCGCCGGCCTCCATGGAGATGACGGATGAGCAGCAATCTGAGGATCGACGGCGCCCGGCTGGTGTCGCGGCTCGCGGCGCTCTCCACCATCGGTGCGACGCCGGAAGGCGGCTGCCGCCGTCTCGCGCTCAGCGATGAGGACCGGCAGGGCCGCGACTGGCTTGTCGCCGAGATGAAGGCGCTCGGCCTCGATGTGAAGGTCGACGCGATCGGCAACATCGTCGGCATCCTGAAGGGCAGGGAGGAGGGGCCCGCCGTCGTCATGGGTTCCCATATCGACACCGTCGGCACCGGTGGCCGTTTCGACGGTGCGCTGGGCGTGATCGCCGGTGTCGAGGTGCTGGCGACGCTGCGCGATGCCGGACTGACGCCGAAGCGGGACATGGCGGTCATCGCCTTCACCAACGAGGAGGGCGCGCGCTTCCATCCCGACATGCTCGGCTCCTATGTCTGGGCCGGCGGCATGAGCGTCGCGGCCGCCCATGCCGAGCTGGATGCCGATGGTGCGGTGCTCGGCACGGAGCTGAAGCGGATCGGTTATGAGGGGCCCGAACGGCCGGGCTTCCTGCCCGCCCATGCCTATCTCGAACTGCATATCGAACAGGGGCCGGTGCTCGAGAGCGAGGGCGGCGGGCTCGGCGCCGTCACCGGCATCCAGGGCATCTGCTGGCTGGAGCTGACGCTCAAGGGCCGGCCGAGCCATGCCGGCACGACGCCGATGATCTATCGCAAGGATCCGGGCCTCGCTGCGGCGCGGATCAACATCTTCGCCAACGAGCTGACGAAAACGATCCCGGGGCAACTCGCCAATTGCGGCGTCATCCGCGTCCAGCCGGCCAACGTCAACGTCGTTCCCGAGACGGTCGTCATGACGCTCGACCTGCGCAATCCGCTCGATGCGCCGCTGGCGACGACGGAGGCCGCGATCCGGACCTTCTGCGCCGAACTCTCGGACCGCGAGGGCATCGAGATCACCTTCAGGGACCTCGCCCGCTTCCCGGCGACGCCCTTTGCGGAGGAACTGATCGCCGGGGTGGAGCAGAGCGCCGCCGAACTCGGCCTGCCGATCCGCCGCATGATCTCCGGTGCCGGCCACGATGCCCAGATGATGTCGCGGCTGTGCCCCACCGCGATGGTCTTCATTCCCTCGATCGGCGGGCTCTCGCACAACCCGGCCGAATTGAGCACCGACGCGGACATGGCCGCCGGCGCGAATGTGCTGCTGAGCGCGGCATGGCGCGCTGCCAATGCGCAGTGACGGCGAGATGTTTCCGAACGACGCAGACAGGATAGGCCCATGACGACAATCGCATCGCTTTCGGCCGCGGAACTCGGCCCGCTCTTCGCCAGCCGCAAGCTGTCGCCGGTCGAGGTCGCGCAGGACGCACTCGAGCGGATCGAGCGCTTCGAGCCGCAGATCAACGCCTTCGTCATGCGCGACGAGGCGGTCACCCTCGCCATGGCGGAGGCCTCGCAGGCGCGCTGGCTGAAGGGCGAGCCACTCGGCCCGCTCGACGGTGTGCCCGTCACCATCAAGGACAATATCGGCATCGCCGGCTGGCCGATGCGGCGCGGCTCGGCCGTGGCCGCCGAGGCTGCCTTCGCGCATGACGCACCGGCGACGGCGCGGCTGCGCGAGGCGGGAACGGTCTTCCTCGGCAAGACCACCATGCCGGAATATGGCTGGAAGGGCGTCGGCGATTCGCCTCTGTCGGGCATCACCCGCAACCCCTGGGACATCGCCACCGGCCCCGGCGGCTCCTCGGCCGGCGCGGCCTCCTGCGCCGCGCTCAATCTCGGCTGCATCCATATCGGCACCGACGGTGCCGGTTCCGTGCGCATTCCAGCCGCCTTCACCGGCGTCGTCGGCCTCAAGCCAACCTATGGTCGCGTCCCCGCCTGGCCGGTCTCGACCATGGGCTTCCTCGCTCATCTCGGGCCGCTGACTCGCACCGTCGCCGATACGGCGCTCGCCATGAACGCGATCGGCCAGCCCGACGACCGCGACATGACCGCGATGATCGACCGGCCGCCGGACTATGTCGACGGGCTCAAGGGCGGCGTGAAGGGGCTGCGCGTCGCCTGGTCGCCGCGGCTCGGCGGCAATGTGCCGGTCGATCCCGAGATCGCGGCGCTGACGGAAGCCGCCGCGATGGTCTTCCGCGATCTCGGAGCGAGCGTCGAGGAGGTCGATCCCGGCTTCGACGACCCGATCGAGACGCTGATGACGATCTGGTCGGCGGGCGCGGCGCTTGCCTTGCGGACGGCCGGCCCGGCCGAGCGGGCGCGGATGGACCCGGGCCTGGTCGCCGTCGCCGAACGGGGCGAGCGCGTCACCGGCGCGACCTATGTCGATGCGTTGCTCAACCAGCGCAATGCGCTTGCGCACAAGATGGCGCAATTTCATGCACGTTTCGATCTCTTGCTGACGCCCACCCTGCCGCTGCCTGCCTTCGCGGTCGGCGCCAACACGCCGGCTCATGGCCGCTATGGTGACGACTGGACGCGCTGGACGCCCTTCACCTATCCGTTCAACATCACGCAGGCTCCAGCGATCTCGCTGCCCTGCGGGCTGACCAGGGCTGGGCTGCCGGCGGGGTTGCAGGTGGTCGGTGCCTTTGGGCGCGATGCGCTCGTCCTGCGCGCCGCCGCAGCCTTCGAGGCCGCCCGGCCCTTCGCGCGGATCGATGTGCCGGTCGGCGTCGCCTGAAGCATCGCCCCGGAAACGCGGGATGCGGCTTTCGGGCAAAGCCGGCGCAATCTCGAGGGCCTGCGGCAGCGGCCGGATCCGGAATCGGGCCCCATGCGGCAGGTCGTCACGGCCGGGTCGCTCGCGCGGCGCCTGCGAATGAGGCAGGCGCCGCAGTTTCGCGCGACGTACCGCTGCCGCACGAAAAAGATTCTTTTTCTACCTCCGATTCTGCGGCCTCCGGCGGGTTCGGCCGGCAAAGCTGCGATCGGTTCCGTTTGGCACGAACCGTGCAAGCGGGTCGGCGCCTGCGGACGGCCGTCAGACGAGTTGTCACGGCAGAATTTTTCTGCCCAAACTCGCGCCAGGGTCGCCCGCATAGAGGTTGCCGTTTCAGGGGAGAGATCGATGGACCGCAGAACATTTCTGAAGACCGCCGCGGGGACCGGCGCGCTGGCCGCTGCCGGTGGACTGTCGATGCCGGCCCTGTCGCAGGGCGCATCCGCCAAGACCCTGCGCTTCGTGCCCCAGGCCAACCTCGCCAATTTCGACCCGATCTGGGGGACGCAATACGTCGTCCGCAACGCCGCCCTGCTCGTCTGGGACACGCTCTACGGCATCGACTCGAACTTCGAGCCGAAGCGCCAGATGGTCGGCAGCGAGGAGGTCTCCGCCGACGGTCTGACCTGGACCTTCAAGCTGCGTCCCGGCCTGAAGTTCCATGACGGCGCGCCGGTCACGTCGAAGGACGTCGTCCAGAGCCTGAAGCGCTGGCAGGCTCGCGATCCGATGGGCCTGATGATCAAGGCGATCGAGAACGAACTGGTCGCTGTCGATGACACGACCTTCAAATGGTCGCTGAAGCAGCCTTACCCCAAGATGCTGTTCGCGCTCGGCAAGAACAACTCGCCTTGCACCTTCATCATGCCGGAGCGCATCGCCAAGACCGATCCGTTCCAGCAGATCACCGAATATATCGGCTCCGGCCCGATGAAATTCGTGCGCAACGAGTGGGTTCCGGGCGCCAAGGCGGTGTTCGAGAAGTTCGCCGACTACGTTCCGCGCGATGAGCCTGCCTCCTGGCTCTCCGGCGGCAAGAAGATGCTGTTCGACCGGATCGAATGGGTCATCATGCCCGATGCCGCGACCGCCGCCGCCGCGCTTCAGAACGGCGAGGTCGACTGGTGGGAGACCGCGCTCTCCGACCTCGTGCCGATCCTCAAGAAAAACGCCAACATCAGCGTCGATATCGGCGATCCACTGGGCAATATCGGTGCCTTCCGCATGAACCACCTGCATCCGCCCTTCAACAACGTGAAGGTGCGTCAGGCGGTGATGACGGCGCTGAACCAGGAAGACTATATGCGCTCGATCGTCGGCGACGACGACAAGCTCTGGAAGGAGATGGGTGGGTTCTTCACGCCCGGCACGCCGCTCTACACGGAAGTAGGCGGCGAGATGATGAAGGCAAAGAACCTGGCCGCCGCCAAGAAGCTGCTCGCCGAGTCGGGCTACAAGGACGAGCCGGTCGTCTGCGTCGTGGCGCAGGACATGGCCGCGACCAAGTCGATGGGCGACGTCACCGCCGAACTGCTGAAGAGCATCGGCCTGAAGGTCGATTTCGTCGCGACCGACTGGGGAACGACCGGCGCCCGCCGCGCCCAGAAGACCCCGCCCGGCCAGGGCGGCTGGAACATGTTCCACACCTGGCATGCCGGCGCGGACTGCGTGAACCCGGCCTCCTACACCGCGGTGCGGGCCAATGGCGAAAAGGCCTGGTTCGGCTGGCCGGACGTGCCGGCGGTCGAGACCGAGGTGACGAACTGGTTCAACGCCAAGGATGTCGCCGAGGAAAAGGCGGTGATGGGCAGGCTCAATACGGCGGCGGTCGCAAACGTCGTCTACTGCCCGACCGGCTTCTATCTGGGCTACCAGGCGTGGCGGAAGAACATCTCCGGCGTCACCAGCGGGCCGTTCCCGGTCCTGTGGGGCGTCTCGAAGGCCTAAAGGACGTCACACTCCGAGAGGCGCTGTCTCGCCTCTCGGTCGGTCCGGGCCGCGCGCCTCTGGCGCGCGATGCCGGCTATCAACCTCGCCGCCGCGGCCGATGACGGTCGCGGCGCCGCCAGACACCGGATCGCAGCCAGACATCGGATCGAGCGACACATGGCCGGAAAGCCGCAATGCTAGCCTTCATCGTCAGACGGATCATCACGACCATTCCCGTGATGGCATTCGTCGCACTGTTCGTCTTCTCCCTGCTCTATATCGCGCCGGGCGACCCGGCCGCGGTGATCGCCGGCGACCAGGCCTCGCCTGCGGATGTCGAGAAGATCCGCGCCAGCCTGGGTCTCGACCGGCCCTATCTCGTGCGCTTCGCCGAATGGGCCTTCCGCGTGCTGCAAGGCGACCTCGGCACTTCGATCTTCACCTCGCTGCCGGTGACGCAGCTCATCGCGCAGCGCATCGAGCCGACCCTCTCCCTGATGGTGCTGACGCTGATCTTCGCGGTGACGGTCGCCGTGCCGATGGGCGTTATCGCCGCCTGGAAGGCGGGGACCTGGATCGACCGCGGCGCCATGGCCTTCGCCGTGTTCGGCTTTTCGGTGCCGGTCTTCGTCGTCGGCTACCTGCTGGCCTATGTCTTTGCGCTGCAGCTCGACTGGGTTCCGGTGCAGGGCTACACGCCGTTGTCACAGGGGCTCTGGCCCTGGTTCAAGAATTTGATCCTGCCGGCAATCACGCTCGGACTGGTCTATATCGCGCTGATCGCGCGCATTACCCGCGCCACCATGCTCGAGGTGCTGCAGCAGGACTATGTCCGCACGGCTCAGGCCAAGGGCGTCGGCCAGCGCGAGGTGCTCTTCCTGCACGCCCTCAAGAACGCTGCCGTGCCGATCGTCACGATCATCGGCATCGGCATCGCGCTCCTGATCGGCGGCGCCGTCGTCACCGAAAGCGTCTTCGCCATTCCCGGTCTTGGCCGGCTCACCGTCGATGCCATCCTGCGGCGCGACTATCCCGTCATCCAGGGCGTCGTGCTGATGTTCAGCCTCGTCTACGTCCTGGTGAACCTGATCATCGACCTGACCTACACGATCGTCGATCCGAGGATACGCTATTGACGATGCAAAGCTCCCTTCCGGCGCCGTCCGCTCTGGCCGCATCGCCCGAGCCCGGCGTCGCGCCGCTGCCGAGCCGCTGGTTCCGTTTCCGGCGCTATCTGCGCCGTCACCCCTCCGTGGCGATCGGCGGCTCCCTGCTCGCGCTGATGGCGTTGATCGGCATCTTCGCCCCGCTGCTCTGGACGGTCGATCCGACGGCGATCGCGACCTCGCGGCGCACACGCGTTCCATCGGAGCTTTACTGGTTCGGTACGGACATGCTCGGCCGCGATATCTATTCGCGTGTCATTTATGGCGCGCGGGTCTCGCTGGTCGTCGGCTTCAGCGTGGCCGTGCTCTCCTCGGTGATCGGCCTGTCCATCGGGCTTTTCGCCGGCTTCGTGCGCTGGGCCGACGGCATCGTCATGCGGATCATCGACGGCATGATGTCGATCCCGCCGATCCTGCTCGCCATCGCCCTGATGGCGTTGACGCGCGGCTCGATCCAGAACGTCATCATCGCCATCACCGTCGCGGAGATTCCGCGTGTCGCCCGCCTCGTGCGCGGCGTCGTGCTGTCGCTGCGCGAGCAGCCCTATGTCGAGGCGGCGATCGCTAACGGCGCCCGCACGCCGCGCATCATCTTCCGCCACATCCTGCCCAACACCTTCGCGCCGATGAGCGTGCAGGCGACCTATATCTGCGCCAGCGCCATGATCATCGAGGCGATCCTTTCCTTCATCGGCGCCGGCATTCCGCCGGCGACGCCCTCCTGGGGCAACATCATGGCCGAGGGACGCGCGCTCTGGCAGGTCAAGCCGCACATCATCCTGTTCCCGGCGATCTTCCTCTCGATCACCGTGCTCGCGGTGAACCTGCTCGGCGACGGCCTGCGCGACTCGCTCGACCCGCGCCTCGCCAAGGCGTTGTGACAATGAGCCTCTGAGCCGGCGAGAAACGCGCACGAGACCGCAGCCATGCCGCCGTTTGCCCATGTGGCCGATTCCGTGTTCGAAGCGATCTCGCTCAATGGCGAAGATTTGCGTTCGAGCCTCGGGGAAGGACGCCTGAAAGAGCCGCCGGCGTCGGGCCGTCGGCACGCTTCTCCCGTCGGGCAACTCCGGCGCCGTTGCAGGCGAGCTCCGGCTCGCGCTGGCCGTGCCCCGGTCCCTGCACTGCCAGGGCATTGGCCCGAAAACTGGAATGCGGCTTTCGGAGAACGCCGGTGCAGGAACAAAGAGCTAAGGCATCGGACCGAATGCGGTATCGGGTCCGATACCTTAGGCCGTGAGATCGACGACCTTGTCGCCGGACACCGCGTCGGTGACGCCGAGTTCTCCTCCGAGATCCTCAAGTGTGTCGCGGAAGCTGTTGAGCGTCGCGATCATCTCGGTGCGGGCCGCCTTCAGAGCCGTCACATCGGGCCATTCGCCGATCAGGCAATAGGCTCGCTCGCCAGTCTTGATGATGTGTCCGTTGACGAGGCCGGGCCATCGCGCCAGACCGTCGCGGTGAGCTGCCAGAAACTCCTCGTCGCGGCCCGGCTTGATGCGGAACCGCACGACATTGAACATGGTCATGGCGCGTTTCTCCCTGCCGCATGGGCGCCCGACAGCGGTTTGGAGCTGCGTTGGCGAGCAGCGCTTGGAGGCTACGACGATGCCGGGCCCGGCGCAACGTTCGCTTCCGTTGGGTCATCTTCTTCCGAAATTCGGGCCTCCACAACGGAGCAAGGGAAAGCATTGGCGTCATGACGCGTATCCTGACCATCGCCGCAGCCCAGCTCGGCCCGATCCAGCGCGATGAGAGCAGGGCCTCTGCCGTCGCCCGGATGATCGAGCTGATGCGCCAGGCCAAGAGCCATGGCTGTGACCTGATCGTCTATCCCGAAGCTGCCCTGACGGCCTTCTTCCCGCATTGGTGGATCGACGATGAGGACGAGATCGACAGCCATTTCGAGAGCGCGATGCCCGGCAACGAGACCGCGCCGCTCTTCGAGGAGGCGAAGCGCCTCGGCGTCGGTTTCCATCTCGGCTATTGCGAACTGGCCAACGAGGACGGACGCAAGCGCCGCTTCAACACCGCGATCCTGGTCGACAAGACCGGCGCGATCGTCGGGAAATACCGCAAGATCCATCTGCCGGGGCATCCCGAGCATCGCCCCGAGGCGCCGTTCCAGAACCTCGAGAAGCGCTATTTCGAGACCGGCAATCTCGGCTGGCCGGTCTGGCGGACGATGGACGCCAATATCGGCATGATGATCTGCAACGATCGGCGCTGGCCCGAGAGCTACCGTTCGATGGGGCTGCAGGATGTCGAGCTGATCGTGCTTGGCTACAACACCCCCAAGCACAACCCGCCGGCCCCCGACCATGACCGGCTCGGCAAGTTCCACAACCAGCTCGTAATGCAGGCCGGCGCCTACCAGAACGCCACCTGGGTCGTCGGCGTCGCCAAGGCGGGGCCGGAGGCCGGCGTCGACCAGATCGGCGGCTCCTGCATCATCGCCCCGACCGGCGAGGTCGTGGCACAGGCCGTGACCGAGGGTGACGAACTCGTGGTCGCCCGCTGCGACATGGACCTCGGCAAGAGCTACAAGGCCTCGACCTTCAACTTCGCCAGGCATCGCGAACCCCAGGCCTATGGCCTGATCGTCGAGCGCAAGGGCGCCGTCTCACCCGTCTGATTGGCTGCCAAGGAAGAAGCACAATGACTCACGATCTCATCCTCAAGGGCGGCCGGGTCATCGACCCCTCGCAGAAGCATGACGGCATCCTCGATGTCGCCTTTACCGATGGAAAGGTCTCGGGCTTCGGCAAGGACCTCAAGGGCGCCAAGGAAATCCGCGACGTTTCCGGCTATATCGTCACGCCCGGCCTGATCGACCTGCACACCCATGTCTATTGGGGTGGCACTTCGCTCGGCATCGATGCCGACGAGTTCTGCCGCGCGTCCGGCGTCACCACCTCTGTCGACACCGGCTCGGCCGGCCCCGGCAACTGGCCGGGCTTCCGCAAGCACGTCATCGAGAAGAGCCAGGCCCGCATCCTCGCCTATCTCCATGTTTCGCATGCCGGCATCTACGGCTTCGACCACCGCGTCATGGTCGGCGAGAGCGGCGATCTGCGCATGATGAATCCGATCGACGCCGTGGAGGTCGCCGACAAGAACCGCGATCTCATCGTCGGCATCAAGGTTCGCGTCGGCCTGCACGCCTCGGGCAATTCCGGCACCGTGCCGCTGAACATCGCTTTGCAGGTCGCCAACGAGGTCGGCATGCCGCTGATGTGCCATATCGACCATCCGCCGCCATCCTATGAGGAGGTGGTTGACATGCTGCGGCCCGGCGACGTGCTGACCCACGCCTTCCGCCCCTTCCCGAATGCACCCTGCACCGCGCAGGGCACGGTGAAGCCGGAAGTGCAGGCGGCCCGCAAGCGTGGCGTGATCTTCGACATCGGGCACGGCAAGGGTTCGTTCTCGTTCAAGACGACGCGCGCCATGCTCGCCAACGGCTTCGAGCCCGACGTGATCTCCTCGGACGTGCACAAGCTCTGCATCGACGGCCCGGCCTATGATCAGGTCACGACGATGTCGAAGTTCCTGCTGATGGGGATGAGCCTGAACAACGTCATCGCCGCCTCGACCGTGAATGCGGCGATGGCGCTGAAGCGCCCGGAATACGGCTCGCTCAGGGTCGGATCGCTCGGCGACGCGACAATCCTGACGGTGAAGGAAGGCAAGTTCGACTATGCCGACGTCACCGGCGAGCACATGACGGGCGACAAGAAGATTTTCTCCGAGGGCGTCGTGCTGAAGGGCGCCTGGTGGCACCCCAAGCGCACCAACAAGTTCAGGAAGGTCGCCGCGTAAGGCGACGGTGAAAGTGCAGCGTCGTTGTCGGGCTAAGCGGAGCGCAGACCCGAGAATCTCTCGCAGGGTATGCTCGGGACAGGCCCGAGCATGACGTTCGTCGATGACCAAGCGGCTTGGCGCCCCATGACACCCGCCGACCTGCCGGCCGTTCTCTCCGTTGCAGGCATGGTGCATCCCGCCTACCCCGAGGATGAGGCGGTTTTTGCCGAGCGCCAGCGCCTGTTTCCGGCGGGCTGCAATGTTCTGGCCTCCCCGGATGCCCTGCGCGGCTATGTCGTGAGCCATCCCTGGCGTCGCGGCGAGCCGCCGGCGCTGAACAGCTTGCTCGGCAGCATCCCGGCGCAGCCGACGAGCTTCTATATCCACGATCTCGCGCTGTTGCCGACAGCGCGGGGGACGGGAGCGGGTGGGGTGATCGTCGCGCATCTGGCCGATGTTGCGAAAGAAGCCGGCTTGCCTTGCCTCTCGCTGGTCGCGGTCGGGCAGTCGCCCGGCTTCTGGCAGCGGCAGGGCTTTCGCGTGGCGCATGACCCCGGCCTTGCCGTCAAGCTCGCGAGCTATGACGATGCCGCACGCTATATGGAGCGCGAGCTCGATCCCGACGCCGCTGGCGTCACCAAACAGAAACGATGAGGAGCCGCCAATGAGCGCCGAACAGAAACTCAAGGATCTGGGACTGAGCCTGCCCGCCGTCGCGGCGCCGATGGCGAACTATGTCCGCTTCAAGAAGGCTGGCGATCTGGTCTTCCTCTCGGGGCAGGGGCCGCGCAATCCCGACGGCTCGATCCCGGCCGGCAAGATCGGCAAGGAGTTCACCACCGAGCAGGGCTACGAATTCGCCAGGACCACCGGGCTCGGCCTGCTGGCGGCGATGAAGGAGGCAGCCGGCTCGCTCGACAAGGTCGAGGTGCTGAAGCTGCTCGGCATGGTCAATGGCGTGCCCGAATATGGCGACCAGCCCAAGGTCATCAATGGCTGCTCGGACCTGCTCGTCGCGGTGCTCGGCGAGAACGGCCGCCATGCCCGCTCGGCGGTCGGCATGGGCTCGCTGCCGGGCAATATGCCGGTCGAGATCGAAGCGATCATCAAGGTGCTGCCGTGAGCGCTCTCGCCCAGGACGCCATGAAGCATGAAACATTGAAGGCGGAGATCGCCCGCGTCTACGGCACGCCGGCCGTGGTGATCGATCTCGACAAGGTCGAGGCCAATATCGCGCGGCTTCAGGCCGTCTGCGACGCCAAGGGCGTCGCCAACCGCCCGCATATCAAGACGCACAAGTCGCCCGAGCTCGCCCGCCTCCAGATCGAGGCCGGCGCGCGCGGCATCACTTGCCAGAAGCTCGGCGAAGCCGAGGTGATGGCCGATGGCGGCATCGACGATATCCTGATCAGCTACAACATCCTGGGCGAGCAGAAGCTCGGCCGGCTCGGCCATCTCCAGCGCCGGGTCCGGATGATCGTCGCTGCCGACAACCCCGTCACCATAGCCGGCCTGCCGCAGGCGGCCGAGATCGCCGGGCGCGATCTCGAGGTCGTGGTCGAATGCGACACCGGCCGCCAGCGCGCCGGCGTCGAGACGCCGGGCGAGGCGGTCGAGCTCGCGAAGCTGATCGCGGGCTCGAAGGGGCTGCGTTTCGCGGGCTTCCTGATGTATCCGCCGGAAGACGGCTGGGAGCGCACGCAGGCCTTCCTCGACACCGCCAATGCCGGCTTGCGCGACGCCGGCCTGGAGGCCGGCATCGTCTCGACCGGCGGCTCGCCGAACATCCCCAATATCGGCAAGCTGAAAGGCGCGACCGAGCACCGCGCCGGCACCTCGATCTTCAACGACCGCATGCAGGTCGCGGCCGGGGTGGCGACGCTCGACGACTGCGCGCTCACCGTCTACGCCACGGTCGTAAGCCGGGCAGGGCCCGAGCGCGGCATCCTCGATTCCGGCTCCAAGACGCTGACGAGCGATTCGGGCGGTCTCGACGGCCATGGCTACATCCTCGAATATCCGGCGGCGAAGATCGCGAAATTCGCCGAGGAGCATGGCTTTCTCGATCTCTCGGCCAGCAATGGCCGGCCCAAGGTCGGCGAGGTCGTGCGCGTGGTGCCAAACCATGTCTGCGTTGTCGTCAACATGGTCGACCGGCTGGTGACCGTGCGCGGCGACAAGCTGGTCGGTGAACTGCCGGTCGCGGCGCGCGGCAAGCTCGTCTGACCGCTGCGATGCCACGGCGTCAGAGCCGGGCAGGCTACCAGCCTGCCCGGAGCAACGGAGTGGTTCCGTCGCGAAACGGCATGCTCTAGCCTGCGGCATCGGAGTCGCGCCGGCGGCCCGATGCATGCGAAGGGTTGGCGGTGGATTCCGAGCAGGACTTCGAAAGAAGCGAACCGATCGCCTCGGAACCATCCGGCAAGCCGGGTGGCTCCGTCGCCGCATTGGGGGCCATCGTCGCCGGCGCTCTGGTACTCCAGATCGCTGGCACGCTTCTCAATACGCTGGTGCCTCTGAGCCTCGCGCTGGCCAAGCAGAGCCCGCTTCTGATCGGCGTGGTCGGCTCCGCCTATTCTGTCGGCTTCCTCTGGGGCTGTTTCAAGCTCCCGCCCCTGATCCGGCGCATCGGCCACATCCGCGCATTTGCCGTTTTTGCGGCCCTGCAGACGATGTCGACGATCTCCATCGCGCTGTTGCCGGCGGAGTTTTGGGTCGTGCCCCGCGTGGTCATGGGCCTGGCTGCGGCGGGGCATGGCATCTGCATCGAAAGCTGGATCAGCGGGCAGGCCCATCCCAGCAAGCGCGGCCGGATTTTCGGTCTCTATCAGATCTTGAACCGCGTGGCCCTGATCGGCTCCCAACTCGCCGTCGGCTATGCGGCGATCCAGATGGAAAGCCTGCTGCTGCTTGCGGCCATGGCGTTCTCGACGGCGCTGATCCCGGTTTGCCTGACCCGGGCGCGCGGGCCGGACTCATCCGAGGCAGTCTCGCTCAAGCTGAAACTGCTTTGGACACAGGCCCCGGCAGCGGTGATCGGCTGCCTCTATGTCGGCCTGATGGGCGGTCCGTTGGTCAATGTCGCGCCGGCCTATGGCATCCTGATCGGGCTCGATCAAAGAGCGGCGATCCTGCTCACGGCTTCCGTCCAGATCGGAGCCCTGCTGCTGCAATGGCCGACGGGCCTCCTGGCCGACCGGCTCGACAGCCGCATCATCATGCTGGCGGCTGCGGGCTCCGTCGTGGCTGCGCTCGTCGCGCTCGGCATCACCCTCTACCTTGGATCGTTGCATTTGCTGTCGCTGCTCGCGCTCTTCGCGATCGTCGGAGCTGGCAGCATTCCGCTCTACACTGTCGCGGTGACCCATGCGTTCGTCCGGCTCAAGGACGAGCAGCCGGTCGGGCTGTCGGCAGGGCTGCTCTTTCTGTGGGGCGTCGGCTCGACGATCGGCCCGCTTGCAGGCTCCGCCGCCATGCAAATCATCGGCCCCCAGGGCTTGCCGATCTATTTCGCTGTCCTGTCGATCGGTCTGTGCGTGTTTCTCGCCATCCGCCTTGTCCGGAAGCCGGCGCCGGGAGCCGGCGAAGCCCGCCATGAGGCGAGGCCGATTTCCGTGCCGGGGATGGGCTCCAGGCTGACGCCGATCAAATAGCGGCGATGGTGTCGCCGCGGGAACACGGGCGGGCGCGAACCTCAGTTCTGGCTGATCTTCGAACCCTTGAGCACGAGATCGCGGCTCGATTTCGCTGTGAGCCGTCCAGCGGCGTCGAGCGTGACATCGCGCCCCTTCAGCGTGACGGTGCCGTCCTTCTTGAGGACGAGGTTGGCATCGCCGCTCTTCACCGACACGGCATCGGCGGCCTCGACCGACAGAGTCTTGCCGACCTGGATCGTCAGCTCCTTCGAGCATGCGATCGCGACCGCCTGATCGCTGGAGAGACTGAGAGCGACCGTCGCCGAGAGATGGCACTGGCGGCTGTCGAGCGCGATTTCCTGGCTGCCTGCCAGCCTGACCCGGCTGCCGGCGGTCACGGCCACGTTGCTACCGGCCGTCACGCTGAGACTGCCGCCCGCGGTGATGGCGAGGGCCCCGCCTGCGGTGATGCTCATCCCGCCGGGTGCCGTGATGGCGAGCGCGCCGGAAGGAGTGGCGGAGATCAGTGCCGTCAGCATTCCGAGCCGCGCTTCGAGCAAGGCGATCCGGCGTTCCAGCGCGTCTGTGTCGGCTGCCATGGCGCTTCCTCCTGCAGAGCCTCGCCGCGTTCTCGGGCGGCTGTGACTTTAACGTTTCGGGCGAGCGCGACGATGCCGTCGGGAACAGCGCGTCACACCTCCGGATGGCGTGCGTTCCAGGCCGCTGCGTAGTCCGTGCAGAGCCGGTCCAGTTCGTCGCGGTCGGTCACGCCGGCCGGCCGGCCCCGCGAGGGCGATGCCTGCTGGAACGGCACATAGCGCTGATGCGCGACGCGCCAGAGCCGGCGCAGTTCCGCCAGCGGGTCGGTATGGTCGTCGACCCGGATGTCGAAGCTCGGCACCGGCTCGCCGGACCAGATCCGGATCGCGGCGGATTGCTTGCCGCGCTTGTCGCCCCCGGCTTTCTCGCCGGCTTCGAGCGCGACCAGCAGCCGCTCGTCGAAATCGAGCGCCGAGGCCGCGATATAGGCCTTCAGCGTCTGCTCGATCACCTCCGGGCCGCTGAGCATGTTTCCGGCGACGGAGACCTGCGGTCCGTCCAGCGCCCCGCACCAGTCGATGCAGGAAGCGCCGGTATGGGCGGCGATCCGGCCCTCGCGGTCGATGACATGAAGCTGGCGATGCGCACGGCCCTCATCGGCCGCGATCAGCGTCGCGACGATCTCGACGGCCGAGCGCCCCTCTTGGAGCAACCGCATTCCGTCGATGCCGTAGAGCGGGTTGACGAAGGCCTGCGTCGCGATCGCGCCGATGCGCCCGCCACCATAGGGCACGCGCGAGCCGACGGCGAAGGCGCAGGTCGAGACGGCAACGCCATAGGCGCCGGTGGCGGCGTCGCGGGCGACGATGGACCAGGTCATGCAAGCGATTCCATGCGATCGATTCCTCAGCGGCCGGCGGCATAGGCCTGCATCAGACGCGGCGTCGCGGCCGCGCGCAAGAGGCCGTCCGCGCCGGTCTCGGCCGCTGTCAGGCGTCCGATGGTCCAGGCCGGGGCGCGTTCGAGCCTGTGACCGCGCGCGACGAGATCGGCCAGAACGGCATCCCCTATGCTCTCCTCCACGGCGAGATGGCCCGGATTCGCCTCGCGCGGATAGAAGGTCGAGGGGAAATGCTGGGTGTGGAACAGCGGCAGGTCGATCGCCTCCTGCAGGTTGAGGCCGTGATGGACGCGGCGCAGGAACAGCCCGAGCTGCCACTGCTCCTGCTGGTCGCCGCCCGGCGTGCCGAAGACGAGGCGCGGCTCGCCGTTCTCGAAGGCGAGCGACGGCGTCAGCGTCGTGCGCGGGCGCTTCAGGGGCGCGAGCGAGGAGGGTAGGCCCTCCTCCAGGAAGAAGGCCTGTGCGCGGGCATTCAGCGGGAAGCCGAGGGCGGGGATCACCGGCGAGGACTGGAACCAGCCGCCCGACGGGGTGGCGGCGATCATGTTGCCCCATTTGTCGATGACGTCGATATGCACGGTGTCGCCGCGCCGTCCGGCTGCGACCATCGAAGCCGTGGTCGGCTCTCCGACCGTCGCATCGCCCTTGCCGGACTGGCCGACATAGCGCACGCCGGCCATGGCGCGCGCGACCTGCTCCTCGAAGCCGGGGACCACGCCTGGCCGCAATTCCTGCGAGGCGGTATCGCCGATCAGCTTGCGGCGCTCGCGGGCATACTCCTCGGAGAGCAGCGTCTCCATCGGCACCGTCACGAAATCCGGATCGCCGTAATAGGCCTCGCGATCGGCGAAGGCGAGCTTCATCGCCTCCGCGACATGATGCACGAAGGCGGCGCTGTCGGGGCCCATCGCCGCAATGTCGAAACCTTCGAGGATTTTCAGCGTCTGCAGGAAGACGGGCCCCTGGCCCCAGGGCCCGATCTTGAAGACCTCCCAGCCATGATAGGTCACGCTTGCCGGCGTCTCGTAGCTCGGCTGCCAGCGGGCCATGTCGTCGGCCGTGAGCAGGCCCTTGTGGCGGCGGCCGGAGGAATCGATGGCCTCGGTCGTGCGGCAGAATGCATCGATCGCCTCGGCGACGAAGCCCTTGTACCAGGCGTCGTAGGCGGCCTGGATCTGCGTCTCGCGGCTGCCGCCAGCGGCCTCCGCCTCGCTGAGGATGCGCTTGTAGGTGTCGGCTGCGGCCTGGTTCCGGAACAGCGCCTTCGCCTTCGGCACCTGCCCGCCCGGCAGGTAGACCGCGCCCGAAGTCGGCCATTCCTTGGTGAACAGGTCGGTCAACCCGGCGATCGTGTCCGAGACGCGCGGCAGCATCGGGTGTCCGTTCTCGAAATAGCCGATCGCAGGTTCGAGCACCTCGCGCAGCGGCAGGCGGCCATGGTCGCGCAGCAGCGTCATCCAGCCGCCGAAGGCGCCGGGCACGACGGCCGCGAGCAGGCCGGAGCCGGGCACGAGATCCAGCCCGAGTGCCTTGAACGCGTCGATCGTCGCGGCCTGCGGCGCCGAGCCCTGGCCGCAGATGACCTCGACCTTCTTCGTTTCGGCTGAATAGAACACCGCCGGCATCTCGCCGCCGGGGCCGACGAGATGAGGCTCGACGACCTGCAGCACGAAGGCCGCGGCCGCGCAGGCGTCGAAGGCATTGCCGCCCTTCTCCAGCATGGCCATGCCCGTCGCCGTGGCGAGCCAGTGCGTCGAGGTGCAGACACCGAAGGTGCCGAGGATTTCAGGGCGGGTCGTGAACATGGATGGTCCTTGGGCTCAGTTTTCTTTTGGATCGAGGACGTCGCGCAGGCCGTCGCCGAGCAGGTTGAAGCCCAGGACGGCGAGGAAGATGCAGATGCCGGGCGCGACCGACATCCAGGGCGCCTGGTCCATGAAGTTCTTGGCGACGTTCAGCATCTGGCCCCAGGACGGCGATGGCGGCTGCTGTCCGAGTCCGAGGAAGGACAGGGCCGCCTCCAGAATGATCGCCTGCGCCATGAACAGGGTCGACTGCACGACGATCGGCGAAAGGATGTTCGGCAGAATGTGACGGACGACGATGCGCAGGTCGCGCGCGCCGACGGCCCGCGCACCCTCGACGAAATCCTCGGCCTTGACGCTCATGACCTGCGCACGCACGAGGCGCACGAAGATCGGCACCGCCGAAAGCCCGATCGCGATCATCGCATTGGTCAGCGACGGGCCGAGCACGGCCGCGAAGGCGATCGCGAGGATCAGGAAGGGGCAGGCCAGCATCGCCTCGGTGACGCGCGAGATCGCGATGTCGGTCCAGCCGCCATACCAGCCGGCGAGCAGTCCGAAGGGCACGCCGATGGCGAGCGCGATCAGGACGGAGATGATGCCTGCCAGCAGCGAGGCCTGCGCCCCGAAGAACAAACGCGAGACCTGGTCGCGCCCGAGTTCGTCCGTGCCGAACCAGTAAAGCTCCGAGGGTGGCTTGCGGATGGCGAGGAAGTTCGACTTCAACGGGTCCGCCAGCGGCAGCAGCGGCGCGAACACCGCCATCAGCACGAAGGTGAGCACGATTGCGCCGCCGATCAGTGCCGCGCGGTTGCGGGAAAGCAGCACCAGCACGCCGGGGCGCGGGCGGAAGGCCGGCTCGGCCGGCCCGGCGAGGGCGTCTGTCCCGGTCGCGGCCATTACTGCGTCCTCAGCCGCGGATTGACCAGGATGTAGAGCACGTCCGCCAGCAGGTTCATCAGGATGAAACCGATCGCGGTGCACAGCACGACGCCCTGCACCACGCCGTAGTCGCGGTTGAAGACCGCATCGACGATCAGCTTGCCGAAGCCGGGAATCGTGAAGACCTGCTCGGTCAGCACGGCGCCCGCCAGCAATTCGCCGAACAGGATCGTCGTCAGCGTGATGATCGGCACCAGTGCGTTGCGCAGCGCGTGCCGGTTCACCACGGCATCCTCGTCGAGCCCCTTGGCGCGTGCGGTGCGGACATAGTCCGAGCGCAGCACCTCCAGCATGGCCGAGCGGGTGTGGCGCATCAGGAATGCGGCGAGCCCGCTGCCCAGCACGAAGGCCGGCATGATCAGCCGCTCGATAGCCCCCTTCGGATCGCTGAAGAACGGCTCGTAGCCGGAGGCCGGCAGCCAGCGCAGTTCCACCGAAACGACCAGGATCAGCATGATGCCGAGCCAGAAATTCGGGATCGAAAGCCCCGACAGCGCCAGCGCGCTCGCGGAATAGTCGACGACAGTGTCCTTGCGCCGGGCCGCGAGGATGCCGGCCGGGATGCCGATACCGATGGCGACGATGATCGAGGCGATGGCGAGCTGCAGCGTCACCGGCAGCTTTTGCAGGATCAGCCCGAGCACAGGCTCGCCGGTGCGCAGCGAGCGTCCGAAATCGCCCTGCACGATCTGTCCGAGCCAGGCGAAGAACTGGACGACCACGGGGTCGTCCATCCGGTAGATTTCGCGCAGCCTTGCGATCACCTCGGGATCGCGCTCCTCGCCGGCGATGACGAGGAACGGATCGCCCGGCAGCGCGCGCTGCAGGGCGAACACGAACAGCGACACCAGAAACAGCGTCGGCAGCGCAATGATGGCCCGGCGGCCGATCAGGGCGAGCATGCGTAAGCGCCGCGCTGTTCCCCTCCCCCTTGTGGGGAGGGGCTAGGGGTGGGGGGCTGAAAGCTGAGGTGATCGACTTCGAGGTTGGGTCGCGTCGCCGATGCCATAGGCATGGCTCGAACAGCGCTCACCCGGTCTGTCGCCCCCCATCCCTCTCCCTTCCCCACGAGGGGGAAGGGAAGCGCGTTTGCCGGCATGGGCACGCCAATCTTCAAGACCGCTTCAGCCCGGACAGACGGATCATGCCGTCCGGGTTGATCACGAAGCCGGTGATGTTGGAACGCAGCGCGAAGAACACCGTCTGGTTGTAGAGATAGACGATCGGCAGCTCGTCCTGGAGGAATTTCTGCGCGGCGTCGTAGCGCTTCTTGCGCTCGGCGACGTCATAGACCGTGCGGGCCTCGTCGAGCAGCTTGTCGACCTCGGGGTTCGAGTACTTGCCGTCGTTCTGGTTGCCCTTCGAGGTGACGAACTGGTGCAGGTTGCCGTCCGGATCGATGCGGCCAGACCAGCCGATGCGGCTCATCTGGAACTTGCCCTGCTGCTGGTCGCGCAACTGGCTGGCGAACTCGGTCGAGCGGATCTGGACATCGATGCCGGCCTCCGCCGCCATCGCCTGGATGACCTGCCCCAGCTGGGCGTCGACCGGGTTGTTCGTGACGAAGAGCTCGACCGAGACCTTGGCGAGGCCGGCTTCCTTGAGCAGCGCCTTGGCCTTGGCGACGTCGCGCGCCGGCACCGGGAAATCGGCGCTGACATAAGGGTTGCCGGGGTTGAATGGCTGGATCATCGGCTCATAGAGTCCCTCGAACACGACCTGGCTCAGAACCTTCCGGTCGATCGAGAGCGAGAGCGCCTGGCGCACGCGCTTGTCCATGCCCATCGGCTGCTTGGCGGCATCGCCATTGGCGGTGTTGATGGTGATGCCCTGGTAGCCGAGATTGGCGATGCTCGCGACCTTGAGGGCCTTGTCGGCCTGCGCCGACTTCACATCGGTCGGGGCCAGCCGCTCCAGCATGTCGAGCTCGCCCGAGCGCAGGTTGGCCAGCCGCACGGTGGTGTCGGGGATCGAGCGGTAGAGAATGCGGTCGAAATGATAGTTTGCCGCTTCCCAGTGTTCCTTGAAGCGCTCCAGCACGATGCGGTCGTTCTGCACGCGCTCGACGAATTTATAGGGGCCCGAACAGACCGGCTTGGCGGCGACGTCGCCTGCGAGGCTCTTGGGCGCCAGCATCATGCCGGCGCGGTCGGTGAGCTGCGCGAGCAGCGTGGCATCGGGGCGCTTGAGTTTCAGCACGATCGTCGAGGCGTCGGGCGTCTCGACGCTGTCGACCGAGGCAAGCTCCGATTTGCGTAGCGAGTCGGGCAGGGTGCGGGCGCGCTCGATATTGGCCTTGGCGGCCTCGGCGTTGAAGGCGTCGCCATCGTGGAACTTGGCGTCGGTGCGCAGCTTCATCGTCAGCGTCAGGCCATCAGGCGAAAACGACCATTCGGTCGCCAGCCGCGGCACAAGCTTCAGGTCGGGCGTGATGTCGAGCAGCTTGTCGCAGAGGCCCTTGAAGACGATGCGGCCGACGAAGGTGCGGGCCTTGTGCGGATCGAGCATGTCGGGATCTTCCTGCAGGCCGATCCGCAGCGTCGAGGGCGCCTGCGCGAGGGCGGGCAGCGCGGCCAGTGTCAGGACGGTGGCCGAGGCCAGGACGGTGAGCAGCTTCATCGAATGTCCCCTTGTCTGATTGCGGTCATGATCGCGCAAGATCGTCCCGGTTGGTACTAGCCTGATGCAAAATCGAAGCGGCGTCGATGGCCCATCGCGCCGGCGCCCGCTTGTCCCTGCATGCTTTTATTCAGCGCGCCTGCATGCAAGTTGATGGCCAGCCGGCAAGTCCCGCTCTGGCGGCGTGCATGCGCGCATCCCCTGTCGTCTTGACGGCGTTCGCCGACTACAAGACGACAGGCACAAGCGCTCGCATGAGGCGCAGGATCGGAGGGCGCAGATGCTGCTGGGTGTGATCGCTGACGACATGACGGGCGCGACGGATGTCGCGTTGATGCTGAACCGGAGCGGCATGCGCACGGTCCAGGTCATCGGCGCGCCCGGGAAGGGGCAGGAACTGCCGCAGGCCGATGCCGTCGTGGTCGCGCTGAAATCGCGCACCAATCCCGTCGCCGAGGCCGTGGCCGATTCGCTCGCCGCCTGCGAGGCGCTGCTGGCCGCCGGCGCGAAGCAGATCTTGTTCAAATACTGCTCGACCTTCGATTCGACGCCCGAGGGCAATATCGGGCCCGTCGCGGACGCGCTGGCGCAGCGGCTGGGCGCCGGCATCGCCATCGTCTGTCCGGCTTTTCCCGCCAATGGCCGCTCGATCTATCAAGGCTATCTCTTCGTCGGCGCGGTGCCGCTGCATGAGAGCTCGATGAAAGACCACCCGCTGACGCCGATGCGGGATTCGAACCTGATGCGGCTGATGGGCGCGCAGACGAAGGCGGCGGTCGGGCTCGTCGATTACGCCACCGTCCTGGCCGGCGCGGATGCGGTCAAGGCGCGCTTTGCCAAACTCACCGGCGAGGGCGTGCGCTACGTCGTCACCGATGCGCTGACCAATGCCGATCTGATGGTGCTGGGTGAGGCCGTCTCCAGCCATGTGCTGCTGACCGGCGGCTCGGGCATCGCGATGGGCCTGCCGCAGAATTTCCGCAAGGCGGGCCTTCTTCCCGAGCGCGAGATCGCCGCCAGCCTGAAGGCACCGGCGGGACGCGCCGGTATCATCTCCGGTAGTTGCTCGACGGCGACGCGCGCACAGATCAAGGCCGCGATCGAGGCCGGCTATCCGGCGCTCAAGGTCGACCCGATGGAACTGGTCTCCGGCGGGCAGGATGCCGGCGGGCTCGCGGCCTGGGCACTGGCGCAATCCCCGGACAAGCCCTTCCTGCTCTATTCCAGCGATGACCCGAAGGAAGTCGCCGCAATCCAGGCCAGGCTCGGCCGCGAGACGGCGGGTGAGACGGTCGAGCGCGCCTTTGCCGAAACGGCAGCGCTGCTGGCGAAGGGCGGTGTCTCGCGACTGCTCGTTGCAGGCGGCGAGACCTCGGGCGCGGTCGTGCAAGGGCTGGGGATCGGCATGCTCGAGATCGGTCCCGAGATCGATCCCGGCGTGCCCTGGACGCGCGTTGCGGATGGGCAGGAGATGGTGATCGCTCTCAAATCGGGCAATTTCGGCGCGCCCGATTTCTTCCTGAAGGCCTGGACGCTGCTGCGCTGAGACGTCGTGCGACCGAGGCCGGACTTGTGTAGAATGTCTCGCAGGGCATGATACGGGACGAGATCACGCCGCATCCGGACGGGCTCGTCCAAATGCGGAAGCCGTGATCGCTTCCAGGGCGTGACCGATTCTAGAGATTTGGAGGCATTGCTTCAGCGAAAAGACGGCTTCCGCTTTTTCGCGCGATGCTTTTGGGAGGACCGGATGGACATGGCGTTTCTCGGCGATCTGTTGACCAATGTGGCCGACCGCGGCCGGGCCCTGATCGGCTTCGAGCGCTTCCTGGGCCAGCGCAACCGGCCGATCGACCGCCTCTGCGAGGATCTGCTCTCCGGCCGTGGAGAGGCCTCGGGCATGGCGCTGGCGCAGGGTGTGCTCGATGCCTGGGAGCGGCTCGACCGGCCGGGCCGCCAGGCCTTCTTCGCCATGCTGCAGGAACGCTTCGGGCCGGACCATGACAGGCTCGGCAAGGCGATCGACGCCTATCGCAGGGACCCGAGTGCGGCTGCGATCTCCGCCCTGCATCTCGCCTCCGAACCGCGCCGGCAGGAACTGCTGCGCCGCCTCAACCTCGCCCCGGACGGGACGCATGTGCTGGTCCGCATGCGCGAGGCGTTGTTCGAGGCGATGGAGAGCGACCGCGACCTGCTCGCCGTCGATTCCGACTTCCGCCATCTCTTCGGCTCCTGGTTCAATCGCGGCTTCCTCGTCCTGCGCCGCATCGACTGGCGTAGCCCGGCCAATGTGCTGGAGAAGATCATCCGCTACGAGGCGGTCCACGAGATTCAGGGCTGGGACGATCTGCGCCGAAGGCTCGAACCGGCCGACCGCCGCTGCTTCGCCTTCTTTCATCCCCAGCTTGTCGACGAGCCGCTGATCTTCGTCGAAGTCGCGCTGACCGGCGAGATTCCGCGCAGCATCGGCGAGGTTCTGAGCGGCGAGCGCGAGGTGCTGTCGGCTCCCGCTGCGACGACCGCGGTGTTCTATTCGATCTCGAACTGCCAGGAAGGGCTGCGCGGCATCTCCTTCGGCAACTTCCTGATCAAGCAGGTCGCAGAAGATCTGAAGCGCGAATTGCCGGGGCTCGACACCTTCGTCACCCTCTCGCCCGTGCCGGGCTTCGCACGCTGGCTCGACGGCATCGTCGCCGATCCGGGAGAGTTCGCCCTCACCAACGAGGAACGTTCGGAGCTGGCGCGGCCCGCCGTCGAGACGATCTCGCTCGACGATGCGGCCAAAGCTCGCCGCGACAAGCTGCTCGGCCAGATGGCGGCGCAGTATCTGCTGCGCGCCCGCACCGCCTCCGGACGCGTCATCGACCCGGTTGCCCGCTTCCATCTCGGCAATGGCGCGCGGCTGGAGCGCATCAATGTCGGCGGCAACATGTCGGCGCGTGGCCTGCGCGAGTCGCACGGCGTGATGGTCAATTACCGTTACGATCTCGACGACATCGAGACCAACCACGAGGCCTTCGCCACCCGCAATACGGTGGTCGCCTCCTCGGGCGTGCGCAAGCTGCTGCGGCCGGCCGCAGCCTGATCGCCAACCTCAAGACAACACCGCGCCTCACGGAACTGCCTGAAAGGACCCGAAATCATGGGCAACCAACTGTTCGACCTCGTCAGGGCGCGCATCCCGGCGCCCAGTGCACGCTTCGCGCTGCTCGATGACGGCCGGCACTATTCCTATGCCGACATGGTCGACGTTTCCGCCCGTTACGCTAACGCGCTGGTGGCGTTGGGGGTGAAGCCGGGCGACCGTGTCGCCGTCCAGGTCGAGAAGTCGATCGAGGCGCTGATGCTCTATCTCGGCGCGGTGCGGGCCGGCGCGATCTTCCTGCCGCTGAACACCGCCTACACCCCGGCCGAGATCGAATATTTCCTGGGCGATGCGCAGCCGGCCGTCTTCGTCTGCGACCCGGCCAAGGCCGATGCCCTGAAGCCCTATGCCGCCAAGGCGGGCGCGAAGCTGGAGACGCTCGGCGTCTGGCGTTCGCCCGACATCTCCGCCGGCACGCTCTCCGACAAGGCCCTGGCCGCCTCGGCCGCCTTCGCCGATATCGAGCGCGGGCCGGACGATCTTGCCGCCATCCTCTACACCTCGGGCACCACCGGGCGCTCCAAGGGCGCGATGCTGTCCCACGACAACCTCGCCTCGAATGCGCTGGCGCTGGTCGATTACTGGCGCTTCGGCAAGGACGACGTGCTCCTGCACGCCCTGCCGATCTTCCATACGCACGGCCTCTTCGTCGCGACCAATTGCGTGCTGTTTTCCGGCGCCTCGATGATCCTGCTGCCGAAATTCGATCCCGAACAGGTGTTCAGAGACCTGCCCCAGGCGACCTGCATGATGGGCGTGCCGACCTTTTATGTCCGGCTGCTACAGGACGAACGCCTGACGCGGGCTGCGACCGCGCATATGCGCCTCTTCGTTTCCGGCTCGGCGCCGCTACTGGCCGAGACGCATCGCGAATGGCGCGAGCGCACCGGTCACGCCATCCTCGAGCGCTACGGCATGACCGAGACCAACATGAACACCTCGAACCCCTATGACGGCGAGCGCGTCGCGGGCACGGTCGGCTTCCCGCTGCCGGGCGTCTCCGCACGCGTTGCGGACCCCGAGACGGGCAAGCTTCTGGGCCCCGACGAGATCGGCATGATCGAGGTCAAGGGACCCAATGTCTTCAAGGGCTACTGGCGCAACCCCGAGAAAACGGCGGCCGAGTTCAAGCCGGACGGCTTCTTCATCACCGGCGACCTCGGCAAGATCGATGGTGCCGGCTATGTCCACATCGTCGGGCGCGGCAAGGACCTGATCATCACCGGCGGCTACAACGTCTATCCCAAGGAGGTCGAGACCGAGATCGACGAGATGCCAGGCGTGATCGAAAGCGCCGTCATCGGCTGTCCGCATCCCGATTTCGGCGAGGGTGTCACCGCCGTCGTGGTGGTGAAGCCCGGCGCGACGATCACCGCAGCCTCCATCGCCGCGGCGCTCGAACAGCGCCTCGCCAAGTTCAAGCAGCCGAAGCAGGTCTTCGTCGTGCAGGACCTGCCGCGCAACACCATGGGCAAGGTCCAGAAGAACCTGCTGCGCGAGCAGTACAAGGATATCTACGCCCGGCAGATGAAGGCGGGGGAGTAGGCGGGGGGTCAGCCCGCCTTGTGCAGCCGCTCCAGCGGGAACCGCGCCACATCCGCCAGCAGTTCGACGAAGCCCTTCGCCTGTAGCGCAGCGGTCGCCTTGCCTTTCTCCGCCGTTGCGAGGGAGGCATCGCCCGCTGCGCCCGAGGCGTGAACGTCCTGCGCCATCCAGGCCATCGCGTGCAGCCCGGTCGGTCGCAGCCACGTATAGCCCTCCGCCGCCATCCCGACCGTGAGGGGCTCGAAGCGCCCGGCCTTGCTCATATCGACGAGGTCGGGCCGGAAATGCAGCATCAGCGAGGTTTCGATGTCGCCGGCATGGATTCCATGGTTGGCGTCGAGGTCGGCGAAGACCCCGGGAGGCAGGCCGAAGGCGCGCCAGGCCGTTGTCACCGCCAGCATGCCGTGGCGTACCCGCAACTCGCGGGCGACGACCTTCATCGGGTCGATATTGCCGCCATGCGAAGTCACGATCACGAGTTTGCGCAGGCCCGCGCGCTTGACGCTTTCGCCGATCTCGATCCAGCCCTGCGTCGCGCTTTCCCAGGAGAGCGTCAGCGTGCCCGGCGAGTGAAGATGCTCGTTCGATTTGCAGATCGCTTGCGTCGGCAGGACCAGCACGTCGAGATCGCCGGGAACGAGCGGCATCGCCTCGGCGAGCATCGCGTTCATGATCGTGGTGTCGACGCTAACCGGCAGATGCGGGCCGTGCTGCTCGATCGCGGCGAGCGGTAGCACCGCGATGGTGTTGTCGGCTGAAAGGCCGGCGAAGTCCGCGGTCTTCAGATCGCCCCAGAAGCGCGCGCCCATCTCAGATCTTGTCCCCGTTCGCAACTTGATTGATCTCGGCGCATTCGAGAATGCGCGAAGGGCCCCCGTCCTGGACCAGTGCCAGCATGGCCCGCCCGATCCGTTCCGTCGAGGTGACGTAATCCGGCACCCATCGCTCCAGCAACGGCCAGAACGGGGCGAAGCCGCGATAGAGCACGTTGTAGAGCGCCGTCCTGGACCGGATGCCGTGCATCGGCTGGATAATCGCAGGGCGCAGAATGTAGACGGCACGGAAAGGAAGGCGCAGCAGGGCGTTCTCTGCCCGACCCTTGATGCGCGCCCACATCACCCGGCCCGTCTCCGTGCTGTCGGCGCCGGCCCCCGAGACATGGATGAAGACGGCCTTTGGGCTCGCCTGCAGCAGAGCCTGGGCGGCAGCAAGCGGGATGTCGTAGGTGATGCGGGCGTAGTCGGCCTCCTTCATTCCGGCCGAGGTGATGCCGAGGCAGAACAGGCAGGCGTCGAAGCCGCCGAGCTCGGGCTCGATATCGCCATGGTGCAGCAGGTCGTCCCGCACGATCTCGCGCAGCTTCGGATGGCTTTGCCCGGTGGCTTTGCGTCCCAGCGTCACGACCTGCGTGACGTCGGAATCACGCAGGAATTCCCGCAATGCGCCTTGGCCAACCATGCCGGTCGCTCCAAAGATCAGGATTCTCATGATTTATTTGCCTAAAAGAAAGGCAAAATGCGCGTTCTGTGCGCATCTGCGGGGCGTTTTGGTTCACGACCGCGTTCGTCGCATGGCATATATGTTGCTGACTTGGAGCTCCACCAGTGCCGCCATTCGGGAGGTTGTAGCATGACGATGAAGTATCGCCTGACGCGCCGTGGCGCGCTTGGACTGATCGGCGGCTCGGCGCTGGTGGCCGTCCCCGGCGCCCCTGTCAGCGCCCAGACCCTCGACAAGGTTTCCTATCAGACCAACTGGCGCGCCCAGGCCGAGCATGGCGGCTTTTATCTCGCCGCCGCCAACGGCATCTACAAGAAATACGGCATCGATGCTGAGATCCGTCCCGGCGGCCCGCAGCAGAACCCCTCGCAGCTTCTGCTCGGCGGCCGCGTCGACATGATCATGTCGAACTCCTTCGAGGCGATCCGCTATGCGCAGGAGAACATCCCCTTCCTCTGCATCGCCTCGATCTTCCAGAAAGACCCGCAGGTCATCATCTCCCATCCCGGCGTCGGTAACGACTCGCTCGCGGCCCTGAAGGGCAAGCCGATCCTGGTGGGCGCCGCCGGGCGCAACAGCTACTGGCCGTTCCTGAAGGCGAAATTCGGCTTCACCGACGAGCAGATCAGGCCCTACACGTTCAATATGGCGCCGTTTCTGGCCGACAAGACCATCTCGCAGCAGGGCTTTCTGTCGTCCGAGCCCTTCGCCATCCAGAAGCAGGGCGGCGTCACGCCGGTGGTCCATCTCATCGCCGATGCCGGCTTCGAGAATTACAACACCACGATCAACATCTCGAAGAAGATGGCCGACGAGAAGAAGGACCTCGTCCAACGCTTCGTCACAGCCTCGCTGGAGGGTTGGGCCGAATACATGAAGGGCGGCCCTGCCGTCGCTGCTGCGAATGCCCAGATCCTGAAGGACAATCCCGACATGGATCAGGAGAAGATCGACTACGCGGTCAAGGTGATGAACGAGAAGGGCATCGTTCTCTCGGGCGACGCGCTGACGCTCGGCATCGGCGCCATGACAGATGCGCGGTGGCTGAGCTTCTACAAGACGATGACCGAGGCGGGCGTCTTCCCGGCCGGGATCGACCTGAAGAAGGCCTACAGCCTGGACTTCGTCAACAAGGGCGTCGGCAAGGCGTGACACGTCACGCTCGGGCTTGACCCGAGCATCTCCTGCCGGAGATTCTCGGGTTCGCGCTGCGCTGCGCCCGAGAATGACGGTTGATCATTGCA
Source organism: Bosea sp. 124 (assembly GCF_003046175.1). Lineage (NCBI taxonomy): Bacteria > Pseudomonadati > Pseudomonadota > Alphaproteobacteria > Hyphomicrobiales > Alloboseaceae > Allobosea > Allobosea sp. 124. The sequence continues at coordinate 280,488 of NZ_PZZM01000001.1, read as the reverse complement.
GACAACGGATCATCAGGCTTTGGACACGGCCTCTCTGAGCACGACCATGACGGAGCACACCGGCGGCGGCAGACCGCTCGTCAGTGTGCGCCATGTCTCCAAGCAGTTCGCCAACGGCACGATCGCGGTGCGCGACGTCAATCTCGATCTCGGCTCGGGCGAGTTCGTCAGCCTGCTCGGCCCCTCGGGCTGCGGAAAGTCGACGCTGCTGCGGATGATCGCGGGGCTGGGAGCGCCGTCCAGCGGCACGATCGAATGGCCCACCACCGGCCATGACGCCTCGGGCGAGCCGCAGCGCGACCTCGGCTTCGTCTTCCAGGATCCGACCCTGATGCCCTGGGCGACCGCGCTCGCCAACGTGATGATGCCGCTGACGCTGAAAGGCGTCCGCAAGCACGAGGCCCGCGAGCGTGCGGCGGCGATGCTGGCCCTGGTCGGCCTCGCCGGCTTCGAGAAATCCTATCCGCGCGAACTCTCGGGCGGCATGAAGATGCGCGTCTCGATCGCGCGCGGGCTGGTGCTGCGCCCCAAGATCCTGCTGATGGACGAGCCTTTTGCGGCGCTGGACGAGATCACCCGCCACCGCCTCAACGATGACCTGCTCGAACTCTGGTGGAAGGAGAAGTTCACCGCGGTCTTCGTCACCCATTCGGTCTTCGAGTCGGTGTATCTCTCGAAGCGCATCGTGGTGATGGCGGCGCGCCCCGGCCGCGTCATGGCTGATCTCGACGTGGATGCGCCCTATCCGCGCGACGACCTGTTCCGCACCTCTTCGGAATACGCCCATCTCTGCCGCGCCGTCTCCGGCAAGCTCAAGGAGGCAATCGGCTCATGAGCGCGCCTTCGCTGGAGACCCCCGCACCGGCCCATGATGGCACCGACGCCGAGGCGCGGCCGGTCTTCGCGACCGAGCCTCGCGTTCTCGGCCTGCCCGCCGGCGCCTGGCCGCGCATCCTGGCCCCGCTCGCGATCGGCGTGCTGGCGCTGGCCCTGTGGGAGTTCGCCGTCCGCTGGAACGGAATCCCGCCCTATATCCTGCCGGGGCCGCTGCTGATCGGCGAGACGCTCGTTGCCGATTGGGGGACACTGTCGGGCTCGCTCTGGATCACGCTGCGCATCACCTTCATGGCGCTGGCGGCGGCGGTGATCGTCGGCGTCACGCTCGCCGTGCTCTTCACCCAGTCGAAATGGCTGGAGATGTCGCTCTTGCCCTATGCGGTGATCCTGCAGGTGACGCCGATCGTTGCGATCGCGCCGCTGATCATCATCTGGGCCGGCGACATCAACCTGTCGCTGCTGATCTGCGCCTGGATCGTCGCTTTCTTCCCGATCCTGTCCAACACCATCCTCGGCCTCAACTCGGCCGACCACAACCTGGTCAACCTGTTCCAGCTCTATGGCGCGAGCCGCTGGCAGACGATGCGCCATCTCAAGCTGCCGGCGGCCTTGCCCTATTTCCTGGCGGGGCTGAAGATTTCGGGCGGGCTTGCCTTGATCGGCGCAGTGGTGGCCGAATTTGTCGCCGGGACCGGCGGCAGCGCTTCGGGCCTGGCCTACCGCATTCTGGAGGCGGGCTATCAGCTCAAGATTCCGCGCGTCTTCGCCGCATTGCTGATGATCTCGCTGTCGGGCATCGCGATCTTCCTCGCCACGAGCTGGGTCTCGCATATGCTGCTGCGGCACTGGCATGAGAGCGCCCTGAAGCGGGAAAACTGAGGCACGCCGCCGTCATCGCGAGCGGGCAAAATCGAGAACAAGAGGATTTCCCATGAGCGCCGTTCCCGGACGCCAGCCGAAGCCCGCCCAGGCTTCGCGCTACGACATCGCCGCGCTGAAGCAGGACCTCGACGGCATTGCGCTGATCGACGAGGCCCAGGTCGTGCGCAAGCGTTCGCGCGACTTCTTCTGGTATTCGCCGATCCTCAACAAGCAGCTCGCCGACAAGTCGGCCGACATCATCGCCACTCCCCGCGATGAGGCCGAGGTCATCCGCATCGCGGCTGCCTGCGCCAGACGGCGTATCCCGCTGACGGTGCGGGCCGCCGGTACCGGCAATTACGGCCAGGCCGTGCCACTCGAGGGCGGGGTCCTGCTCGACATTACCGGGCTCACCGGCATCGCCTGGCAGAAGCCCGGCATCGTGCGCACGGCCGCCGGTTCGCGCATGCTCGATGTCGACATCGCGATGCGGGAGGCCGGATACGAGCAGCGCATGCATCCCTCGACCAAGCGCAGCGCGACGGTCGGCGGCTTCGTCGCCGGCGGTTCGGGCGGCGTCGGCTCCGTCACCTATGGCGGGCTGCGCGAGCCCGGCAACATTCTGGCGGCGCGCATCGTCACCGTCGAGGAGGAGCCGCGGATCATCGAATTGCGCGACGATGCCGCCCAGAAGGTGAACCGCGCCTATGGCACGACCGGGATCATCACTGCGCTCGAGATGCCGCTGGCGCCGGCCTGGCCCTGGATCGACGTCATCGTCGCCTTCGACGACTACATGGAAGCCTTCCAGGCCGGCTATGAACTCGCCCTTGCCGATGGCATCGTCAAGAAGCTGGTCACGCCGATCTCGTCCGCCATCACGCCCTGTTTCGGCGCCCTGAAGCAGCATTGCCCGCCGGGCAAGAGCATCCTGATCTGCATGATCGCCGAGGGCTCGCTCGGCCCGTTCAAGGCGATCGCCGGAAAGCGCGGCACGATCACCTATGAGGCGCCCTCGGAAGAAGGGCCAGGGACCGTCCCGCTCTACGAATACACCTGGAACCACACCACGCTGCAGTGGCTGAAGAGCGATCGCTCGATCACCTATCTGCAATGCCTGTTTCCGCATGACCGGCTCGTCGAAAGCGCCCGCGAGACGATCGCGAGCTTCGGCGACGAGCTGCTGCCGCATCACGAGTTCATCCGCTTCGGCGGGCGTGTGACGGCGAGCGCGCTGCCGATCCTGCGTTACTCGACGCCGGAGCGTCTCAACGAGATCATCGCGCAGCATGAGGCGTCGGGCGTCTTCATCGCCAACCCGCATGTCGTCTCGCTGGAGGAGGGCAGCCGGCACAAGCGGGCGGATGCCGACCAACTCGGCTTCAAGCGCGAGGTCGATCCGCGCGGCCTGTTGAACCCGGGCAAGATGACGAGCTTCGTCGCCAGTGATCAGGCAAAATAAGCGATTTTCCGGTCCGCCGGCAGCGCATCGAGTTCGCGCAGGGTGGCCTCGGACCCGGATGTCGGCGAAGCGGCCATCGCCGGCTGTTCGGCGCCGGCAAGACGCTGCTGGAAAGCGAAGGCCGGAGAGGGCTGCTCGACCATCGCGACGGTCACCTCGTCGGCCGGCTCGTTGAAGACGATGTCGTCGTCGAGCTGCTCGATCGAGCCGATTCGCGTCTCGCCCAGCCGATCCACCATCGTAAGCTTGTTGATGGCGGGGGACAGGGCCTGATCGTCGATCTCGATGATCTCGATATCGTCATAGCCGGCGAGCGGCGCCGTGTCGCGCTGGTCGAGAGTCCGCGCCGGTGGCGGCGGGGCGATGAAGGGCTCGACCTCGGCGGTGCCCTGCGACAGGCTGGCGACCGCGCGAAGGCTGCTGTCCAGCATCGCGATCGTGTCGGCGATCTTGTCGATCTGCTGAACCGTGCCTTCCACGATGACGGTCGCAGCCGAGATCTCGGCTGCGCGCTGGTCGAGCATGTCGCACAGTGTCTCGTTTGCGCCGGCCTCGCGCAGGTTCCAGGCGGCTTCCTGCATGCTTTCTGTGGCTTGGACGATGATGCCTGCGGCCGTCTCGATCCGCGCAGCCAGGCCGGAGGCGCGCTCCTCGGCCTTGCCGCTGATCCGTTCCAGATCGATCCGCAGATCGGCGATCAGGGCCGCCGCCTCGCTGATATCGGGCTCCGGCACCGGCTCCGGCAGGCCGATACCGACCACCCGCTCGATCCGGTTGATGGCGCCGAGAAGCTGGATCGTGTCGGCCTGACGGTTGCGCCTGGCGAATTCGGTCATGAACCAGCGGCCACGAGCGGTTTCCATGACGGCCGCCTCGATCGCCTCGTAATCCGTTTCGCTCAGCGGTGTCAGTGAACGCGCTTCGCTCATGACGGACCTGCTCTTGAAGGACCGGCCGAATCGGGTGTCGCCGGTCATGATGCACCATCGCGGACCTTCGCACCGGATGGCTTAACGAATTGTTTCCTGTCTCGAATCGGCCCTTGCCTGTAGCCTATGCACCGCTCTGTGCCGGCGTCTCGAACGGGGGGCGGGCTGTGGCGCGCTCGCGCTCGCGAAGTCATGCTCTTGCCAACCCGGAAATGGGCGGCGATACAGGCTGAAGGGGCAAGCTGGCGCTCAATGACGGGCGTCGCGGGTTGATTCACGACCATTCGTGTGCGGACGAAGGACCTCACGGAAAGCCATGGCGAGCCCTGATACCGCCGAACCGCAAGCGGTCTTCCGTGACGACGCCGGCACGCTGGCCGTGGCGCTCGCGGGGTCCTGGAGCGCCGACCGGGCTCCGCGCATCGAGAGCCTCGCCACGGAGATCGCGGAGCGCATCGCGAAGGCCTCGCGCGCCCGGCTGGACCTGTCGGCCGTGGTCAGGCTGGACACGCTCGGCGCCTATGTCCTGAACCGTCTCAAGCATGAGCAGGAAACGGGCGGCGCGGCCGTCGAGATCGTCAGCCGGCGGCCGGAGCACAGCGTGCTGCTGGCCGAGATCGACGCGCATGATCACAAGAAGTCACCGCCGATCCACGCCTTCAGGGTCGTCGATGTTCTCGTCAACATCGGAGCTGCCGTGGTGCGCTTCGGCCGCGACATGGTCGGAGGCGCGATGTTCCTGGGCGAGGTCATCGTCGGCTCCGCTGCCGTCGTGCTCGGTCCGCGCAAGTTTCGCGGACCCTCGCTGGTCAACCAGATCGAGCTGATCGCCTTCAACGGCGCGCCGATCATCATGCTGATCTCGTTCCTCGTCGGCTGCATCGTCGCCCAGCAGGGCATCTTCCAGCTCCAGCAGTTCGGCGCGGCTGTCTTCGTCGTCAACCTCACCGGCATCCTGATCCTGCGCGAGCTGGCGGTGCTGCTGACCTCGATCATGATCGCGGGCCGTTCGGGCTCGGCCTTCACCGCCGAGATCGGCTCGATGAAGATGCGCGAGGAGATCGACGCATTGCGGGTGATGGGGCTCGACCCGATCGAGGTTCTCGTCGTTCCGCGCATCCTCGCGCTCATCATCTCGCTGCCGATCCTGACCTTCATCTCGGCGATGGCGGGGTTGACCGGCGCGGCGCTGGTGTCCTGGCTCTATGGCGGCATCGGGATCGATACCTTCCTGGCGCGGCTGCAATCGGTCATCACCTGGAAGCACTTCGCGGTTGGCCTCATAAAAGCGCCGTTCATGGCCTTTGTGATCGGGCTGATCGCCTCGATCGAGGGGCTCGCCGTCAAGGGCTCGGCGGAGTCGCTCGGGCGGCAGGTCACGGCCTCGGTGGTGAAGGCGATCTTCATGGTCATCGTCGTCGATGGTCTCTTCGCGATGTTCTTCGCGTCCATCGAGTTTTGAGGATCGAACTCCGGTGATCAGCGAGCAGGGAACACAGGGCGTTGCGCGCACCGCGCCGCATCATGAGGCAGCGGAACCCGAGGCCGTCATCCGTGTGCGCGACCTCAAGGTCGCGTTCGGCGACAAGGTCATCATGGACGGTCTCGACCTCGATGTGATGCGCGGCGAGATCCTCGGCTTCGTCGGAGGCTCCGGGCAGGGCAAATCCGTGCTGACGCGCACGATCCTGGGTCTGGTGCGGAAGGCGCGCGGTACGATCGAGGTCTTCGGCGAGGATGTCGACACGCTGAACCTCGTCCAGCGCCGGACTCTGGAGCGACGTTTCGGCGTCATGTTTCAGCAGGGAGCGCTATTCTCGGCGCTGACGGTGAAGCAGAATATCCAGGTGCCGATGCGCGAGTACCTGGAATTGTCGCCAGCGCTTCTGGACGAGATGGCGATGGTGAAGCTCGATCTCGTCGGGTTGAGTCCGGACGCTGCCGACAAATCACCGTCCGAACTCTCTGGAGGCATGATCAAGCGCGCGGCTTTGGCCCGCGCGCTCGCCCTGGACCCGGAAATCGTCTTCCTCGACGAGCCGACCTCGGGGCTCGACCCGATCGGCGCTGCGGAGTTCGACGAATTGATTGTCACGCTGAAGCAGACTTTGGGGCTGACCGTCTTCATGGTAACCCACGACCTCGACAGCCTGTATTCCGCCTGCGACCGAATCGGCGCGTTGGCGGATAAGCGGGTCATCGCAGTCGGCCCGCTGGCCACGATGCTGGCATCCGACCATCCATGGCTCAAGGCCTATTTCGGCGGCGAGCGGGCCCAGGCCCGCCTGCTGCCCGAGCAACGGGAAAAAACAGTCTAGACCATGGAATCGCGGGCAAATTATGCGCTGGTCGGACTGTTCACGCTGGCTGTCCTGGCTGCGCTCTTCGGGTTCGTCTACTGGTTCAACAGTGGCGCGGGCGGCAGGAAGGCGGATGTGCGCGTCATCTTCAGCGGCACGGTGACGGGCCTCGGGCGGGGCTCGAGCGTTCTGTTCAACGGCCTGCGCGTCGGCGAGGTGACGCGAATCGAACTCCAGCCCGATGATCCGCGCCGCATCTATGCCGTGATCCAGGTCGACCGAACGACACCGCTGCGCGTCGATACCCGCGCGCGCATCGAGGCGCAGGGGCTCGCCGGCGTCGTCGCCGTGCAGCTTCTCGGCGGCGATCCCAATTCGGCGGTCCTGACCACCCAGCCGGGCCAGGCGTTGCCGACGATCATCGCCGAACGCTCCGAGTTCCAGGACATCCTCGAGACGGTGCGGACCATCGCCAAGCGCGCCGACGACGTGCTCGGCGGCATCGAGGGGCTGGTGAAGGACAATGCGGGCCCGATCGGCAACACGGTCCGGAACGTCGAGAAGTTCTCCGCCGCGCTCGGCAACAACTCCGACGGCATCGACAAGCTGATGCAGAGCTTTGGCACGATCGCCGAGACCATCGCACCGCTCTCGGAGAAGCTCGGCGTGCTCAGCCAGGAACTGACCGAGATCGTCCGTTCGGTCGATCAGAAGAAGGTCAGCTCGATCGTCGAGAACGTCGACAGGTTCACCGCTGCGCTCGGCGGTTCCAGCGACGATGTCGGCAAGGCCGTCAAGGACGTGGCCTCGATCACCGACAAGCTCAACCGGGCGGCCGATCAGGTCGAGGGCGTGCTGAAGAGCGCGCAGGCCTTCCTGAACACCGCAGCCGGCCAGGATGGCCGCAGCGCCTTCACCGAGGTCAGCGATGCCGCGAAGTCGATCCGCGTGCTGGCCGACAACCTCGACAAGCGCACGGCCGAGATCACCACCGGGATCAGCCGCTTCACCGGGCCGGGCCTGCGCGACATCGAGACGCTGGCCAGCGACGGCCGGCGCACGCTGACGGATCTGAACCGCACCTTGCGGAGTTTGGAACGTAACCCGCAGCAGTTCATCTTCGGCGGCAAGCCCTCGCTTCCTCAATATGGTGGATCCCGCTAGACCGATGACGATCAAGGCCCAGCCCGCGCCGCATCCCCTTTTCCGCAAACCCGTCATCGCCCTGGCGCTCGCTGCCGGCGTGCTGCTGGCGGGCTGTGGCGGCGGCAGCGCGCCGACCACCTACGATCTTTCGGCACCCCGCGACTTCGGCCGCATCGGCGGCTCGCGCGCGACGCTGATGGTGCAGGAGCCGACGACGGTCCAGGCTCTCGATTCCGACCGCGTCATCGTCCGGGATTCCAGCGGTGCGCTGTCCTTCCTGGGCGGAGCGCAATGGGCCGACCGTGTGCCCAAGCTGGTGCAGGTCCGCCTGATCCAGACCTTCGAGAACGGCAGCAGGCTCGGCGCGGTGGCGCGACCAGGGGATCGCGTCACGCCAGAGGTGCAACTGCTCACTGACATCCGCAGTTTCAACATCGATGCCGCTAGCGGCATGGCTGTGGTCGAGATCACCGCCAAGCTCGTCGGCGACCGGACGGGCGACATCCGGCGCGCGCGCATGTTCTCCGCCCGCATCCCCGCCGGCGCCGTCGATGGCACGGGCGCCACGCAGGCGCTCGACCGGGCGCTGTCGCAGGTTCTGATCGAGATCGTGCGCTGGGCGCGCTGAGGCGCTTCTCCGCGTTTCGGCCCGGGTCCAGGCCTTCGACCTGCTAAGCCTTCAGCCTGGACGGCGGCGAAGCCGCACTGATCCGGCCCCATTATGGATCGCGTCTGCTGGACCCTGGGGCTTCGCCGCCCGGACGCAGGATCAACAAAAAGGCCGCCCCGGGAGGCGGCCTTTTCGATTCTGGCGATGCGGCTGGAGCCCTATTCGAAGCGCCCGCTCGCATGGGCAAGCATGGTGTAGACCTTGCCGGTCTCCGAGGTCAGGTAGGTCTTGGCGACCATGGAGTCGCGGTCGTCCTTCGCGGCTTCCGCCAGCAGGCGCTCGAACTCGTCGATATAACGGTCGACGGTCTCCTTGAACTCAGCATCGCGCCGGTACTTGCGGCGGATCTCGTCGAAGGTCTGCTGACCCTGCAGGGTGTAGAGGCGGCGCGTGAAGACGTTGCGCTCGCCGCGCTTGTAGCGGTCCCAAAGCTCGACCGCGGCATCGTGGTCGATCATCCGGGCGATATCGACCGAGAGCGAATCCAGCCGTTCAATCGAATGCGCCGTCGGCTTGGGTGCCTCCGGAGCCTTGTCCTCGCGCGAGGCGCGATTGAGCAGGTCCGAGAGCCAGCCGCTCTTTGCAGGCTGCTGGGGCTCCGGCGTCGGTTGGCGGCGCGGAGCCTCCTGCGCGGGCGCAGGGCCGGGCGTCGGGCGAGGCGCCGGGGCAGGGCGTGCCTCGGCACGGGGCGTCACGGTGACGGACTCCGGCTCCGGCATCGCGTCGAGCGAGGGCCGCAGCAGCGGCTCGGCCGCCGGCAGGCGGGCCTGCGTCACGGTCGAATAGGCCGGGGCCTGCGGGGGCAGGGCGGCAGACGCCGTGCGACGGCTCTGGCCGGCATCGACCGGCAGCGCGACGTCGCTGCGACGGCCCGAGCGGGTGACGATCTCGGTCAGCTCGTTCAGCGCCTTGATCTGCTCGGCGACGACCCGGCGCATGGCCGAGGTCGATTCCTGCGTCTCGCGCGGCAGGTCGAGCACGCCGCGCTTCAGTTCGGCCCGCGTCTCCTCCAGCTCGCGCTGGATTTCGGCGGCGACGTTGCGCATGTCCTGCGCCGCGCCCTGGAAGCGGTCGGTCACCTTCGCCAGCTCGCCGCCGACCTCGTTCGAGACCTGTTCGTAGGCCTGCCGGAGGGCAAGTGCGGTACGCTCACGCTCCTTGCCGGTCGTCGTCCGGATCATTTCGAACTGCTGCGCGATCGCGCTGGTGGTGGACTCGGCGGACTCGCTCAGCACGCCGCCGATCTGGCGCGCCCGCCCCTCCGCAGTGCTCAGCGACTCGTCCATCATTGCCGCGAAGGAGCGGGTGATCGATTCGACGTCGTCGGTCCGGTTGGCGATCAGACCGTGCAGTTCCTCGAGCGAATCCTTGCGCGCGGCGAGAGCCTTGCTGACACGCGCCTCGACCTGCTCCAGACGCGTCGCGACCGAATGCAGCGCGGCGGTGCTGGCCTGGGTGACCTCGCTCAGCGAAGCGCCCTTGTCGTCGAGCTGGCCGACGAGCGCAGTTGTCTCGCGCAACGCTCCCTCGGAGAACGTCTTCAGGGCTGTGACTTGGTCCCCGATCTGCTGCGTCGCCTTGCCGGTTTCGTCCATGACGGTGGCGATCACGCTCTGCAGATCGCCGAGGCGGGCCGAGAGGCCGCCCTCGACGGCGGCGAGGTTCTTGTTCGCGCCGTTGACGATCTGCTGCATGAGCTTGTTCGCCTCGCCCAGCCGGCCGAGCATGCCGCCGAGTTCGCCGCGAAGCTGCTCATTGGTGCTGACCAGCGCCTCGACCGACTGCCGCGTGCCGTGTTCCAGCGTCTCGCGCAGCCCGCTCGACGAGGTGTCGAGGGCGGTCGTGATCGCGCTACCACGCTCGCGCAGCCCCTCGATGATCGACGAGCCGCGGCTCTCGATCGCCCGCACCACGGTCTCACCGACCATGGCGACCTCGTTGGCGATGGCCTCGCCGCGCTGGCCGAGAGCGGCGACCATGCCGCCACCCTTGTCCTCGAACAGCAGGCGCAGGGCTTCGGCGCGGTCGCCGAGCGCCGTCGCAATGGCCTCGCCGCGCTGGCCGAGAGCGGCGACCATGCCGCCGCCCTTGTCGTCGAACAGCACGCGCAGCTCCTCGGTGCGTTCGCTGAGGGAGGCCGTGATCGCATCCGACTTGGTCTGCAGCGTGTCGGCGATCTCCTGGCCACGCGTGTCGAGCGTGCCGGAGACCGTGTCGAGCCGGTTGACCACGCGCTCCTCGAAGCGGGCGACGCTGCGGTCGAGCGTGTCGGCGATCTGGAGCGCGCGACCGCCGAGCGTGGCGTTGATCGTATCGGCCTTGTCGCTGAGCGTGCGGGTGAGCGATTCGCTCTTCGAGGTCACGACCTCGCCGATCTCGTCGGCCTTGGCCGCCAGCGCGCGGGTGACCTCGCGGCCGCCCTCCGCCAGCACGCGGGCGATATCGACCGTGCGCTCGACCAGCGCCTCGTTCAGCGCGGTGGCGCGCGAGCCGAGGCTGCCGTCGATCCGAGCGATCAGCCCGTCGAGCGAGCTGGCGATCTCGGCACTCTTGGCGCCCGAGCGCTCCTCGAAGACCTTGATCTGGCTCTCCATCGCGTCGGTGGCTTCACGCGTGCGGTTGGCCAGGATCTCGGCGGCTTCGGCCGCACGGGTTCCGACCCGCTCGGCCAGCGCCATGCCATCCTCGCCGATCAGCTTCTCGACGCTCGCGATTCCGGTCGTCACCGCGACGGTCAGGGCCCGGGTGTCGTCGGACAGCTTGCTCGCCAGATCGCCGCCCTTGTGAACGATGACGTCCTCGAAGGCTGCGAGGCGTGAGCCAAGAGCGTTCTCGACATGGCGGCCCTGGTTGTCGAACAGCTCCGCGAAGGCGCTGAGGCGTTCGCCCAGCGTCGCTCCGATTTCGCGGCCTTGCTCGTCGAAGAGCCGGTTCAACGCGTCGTGACGGCCAGAAATGGCCTCTGTCAGCGCCTGGGCGCGGCTGTCCACCGAGCGCAGCATCGACTCGGCATTCGCCGACAGCGCCTCGTTGACGCGTCCGCCCTGCTGCGTCAGCGCCAGCACGATCTCCTTGCCGGTGCCGGCGAGCAGGGTGCGCGCCTCCTCGGCATGGACGGTGAAGGTCTCGCGCAGGCCCTGCGTCGCCTCGGTGACCCGGTCCGCGACATCGCGGCCGTCGACATTGATGGTCTCGGTCAGGGAGCGGGTGGCGTCGTTCATGCGGCGAGCCAGCTCCTCGCTCTGCTCGCCGAGCAGCGTATGGACCTCGCGGCCGGCGCTTACGAGATCGCGCAGCAGCGTCTCGCGCTGATCGCCGAGCAAGGTGCCGACCTGCTCGCCGGTTTCGCTCAATCGCGTCAGGAAGCCGCTCTGCTGCAGCTCAAGGGCTGCCTGCGCGGCTTCGCTGGCATCCGTGAGCCGGGCCGCCAGGGCCGCGCCCCGCTCGTCGAGCCGCTGGTCCAGGCTCTCGCCCGTCTCGGCCAGCCGGGTGATCAGGGCACCGCTGCGTTCCGCAAGTACGCTATGGACCGAACGGCCGACATCGGCGACGCGGCTGACCAGAGCCTGGCTTTCGCTGCCGAGCAGATCCTTCACCTCTAGGCCTGCCTGCGAGAGCTTCACGGTCAGGGCGGCGGCCTGCTCGTCGAGCAGCGCACCGACCCGCGCGCCGGTCTCGGACAGGCTCGATGCCAGCGCATCGCTCTGGGCCCCGATCAGGCCGTGGGCCTGCTCGCCGGCCTCGTTGAGACGCAGCACGAGGGTCTCGCTCTGGCTGTCGAGCAGTTTGCCGACCTCCACGCTGGCTCCCGACACGCGCGAGACGAGAGCTTCGCTCTGTCCAGCCAGCAAGCTGGCGACATTCGCGCCGGTGCCGGAGACGCGCGAGACGAGCGTGTCGCCCTGCTCACCCAGCAATCTCGCGACGTCGGCGCCCGTGCCGGAAACCCGGTTGACCAGCGTCTCGCTCTGATCGGCGAGCATCTGGACGACATCCGTGCCCGTGCCCGAAAGTCGCGAGACCAGAGACTCGCTCTGGTCCGCGAGCAGCTTTGCCACATCCGAGCCTGTGCCTGAAACCCTCGAGACCAGAGAATGGCTCTGTTCCGCGAGGAGCTTCGCGACCTCGGAGCCCGTATCAGAAACCCGCGAGACCAGGCTCTCGGCCTGCTGGCCGAGCAGGGTCTGGACGGTTTCGCCGGTTTCCGACAGGCGCGCCACCAGCTTGCCGCCATGGTCGTCGATCACGGTCTGGAGGCCCTCGGTGACCGAAGCGACGCGCGTCGCCAGCACCTCGCCATGCCGTCCGACGGTCTCGCCCAGCGACTGGCCGGCTTCGTCGACGCGCAGGATGATCGCATCGCTGCGCTCGCGCAGGACATCGTCGACCGTCCGGGCGGTGTCGTTCAGTCGGGTGACGAGCGCCTCGCTCTGGGTTCCGATCAGAGTGTTGACGCTCTCGCCGACTTCGATCAGCCGCGAGGCGATCAACTCGTTTTGACGGGCGAGCAGGCCGTTGACGCCGCGGCCGACCTCGGCGAGGCGCGTTGTGACGCTGTCGCCCTCGTCGGCAAGCGAGGCGCGCAGGGTTTCGCCGGTCTCCGCCAGGCGCGCCCTCAGGGCCTCGCTCTGGTTCTCGATCAGCGCGACCATGCTGCGGCTGCTGGTCTCGAAGCGTTCGGCGGCCTCGCTGCCGCGCGCGGAAATGTCCTGCGCCAGCGCCTCGCCGGTCGCCCGCAGCGTCTCGTTCACGGTGTCGACGCGGGCCGCCAGCGTATCGACCACCTGCGAGCCGGTCTCGGTGATCGCGCGCGTCACGTCGCGCGCCCCGGTGGCGAGACCTTCGGTCAGGACGGCGCCGGTGCGTTCGAGCGAGGATGCGATGTCGCGGGCGCGGCCGTCGAGCAGGGTCGACAGGCTGTCGCTGGCCCCGGACAGCCGCTCGCTGACCTCGCCGGAGGTGACCTGCAGGCGCTCGACCAGTTCGCCGCCGCGGCCGCTGATCTCGTCGATCATGCGCTCGCCGGCGCGCCCGAGCGCCTGGGTGATCTGGTCGCCCTTCTCGCCGAGCGAGCCGGTGACGCGGTCGCCGGCCTGGGCAACGGCCTCCGCGATCGTGCGGCTGGCATTGTCCAGATCCTTGGAGAGGTTCTCATGCGCGCCGCTGATCGCGAACTTCACGCGCTCGGCATTGCCGACCACGGCCTCGCGCTGCGTCACCAGTTCGTCGATCAGGGAGCGCAGCCGGATTTCGTTGTCGGCATAGGCACGCTCCAGCGTGGCGATCTCGCCGCGCACGATCGTCTCCAGCTCGCCTGCACGCGCGACGGCGCGCTCGATGCCGTCGCCCATGGCGGCGACTTCGCGGCGGATGGTCTGGCTCAGCGACAGCACGGAATCGGCGCCGACGATCTCGGGCTCGGCCAGCCGCAGGGCGACCTCGGTCATCGCCCGCGACACGAGGCGCATCTCCTGCGTCCGGCGATAGAGCGCCGCCAATACGAAGAAGAAGACGACGGGCGCGCCGACACAGAGCGCCAGCAAGGTCCATTCGCCGACGCCGAAGGCAGCGAGGCGCTCGGGCAGGCCGCTGTCGAGCGAACCGAAGCGGTTGAGCAGAACGAAGGCCGCACCGCCGAGCCAGGCGAGCGAGGCGAGCGCTGCGAACCAGGAGGGCTTGGTGGAGGGGCGGACGGAGAAGGCCTGGACCAACGAGCTGGAATCGCGCCGGTCGTCATTGGCGACGCGGCTCGTATCGGGCGCGATCGCGGCGCGCGGCGCGGCCGGCTGGACCGGGGTGGCGGATTGCGGCGCGGCCGGCTCGACGCGAGGCAGTTCGAGCTTGAGGTCATGTTCGGTGGTGGCAGGCAGCTTCGGCTCTGATCCCGGATCGGCGTCGATGTCGGGCTTCGGCTGGTCGAGCCGGAGTGCCTCCTCGATCGCAGACATGGCGGCTTCGGTCGGGTCCTGGAGCTTCTTCTGCCGATTCATGGTGTGCCGCCTCGCCACGCTACTGGGACAGGAGCCTGATCGTGATCGCCGGGCTCGCTCGGACCGCCTCTGGTCCTGGCAAGGGGAGAAACACTGCGCCCATCGTTTACCAATTGGAAGGGTAGTGGACGCTCTAAGCCTTGGGAACCCGTTTAAGGCGCCGATTCACAAACGTCGTTAACGCCTCGTTTACCATGAAGGCGTTTGCTTGAGGCCGGCAGAGCCACTTTCACGGCGCCTGTCGACCCGCCATTTTGAGCCTGTCATGTCCCAGACTGCCATCGATCTCGACCATCTCGCCCGCCAGACCGGCGGCGACCAGGATCTCGAGCGCGAACTTCTCACCCTCTTCGCCCAGCAATGTGTCCGTCATCTTCGCACCATCCATCAGGCCGAGGATGCGCGCAGCCGCATGGACGCGGCCCATACGCTGAAGGGCGCGGCGCGTGCCATCGGTGCCTGGCAGGTGGCCGATGCTGCCGATGCCATCGAGCGCCAGCTTGCCGAGACGAATCTCCGCGGCACCGAAGCCGCCATGGACACGCTCGCCTTGGCCGCGGCCGAGGCGAGGGCGGTCATCGCCCGGCATGACTGCGCGGCGTGAGACCATCGGCATGGCCGGCCTTCATGCCGGGCGCTGCGGCCAAAAGTCCTTTCCTCGGCGCTTGGAAATGATCTAAGGCGGGACGCCGTCGCCGCCCTTGGAGTTCATGATGCCGCAGATCACCTTTATCGACGCTCGGGGAGAAAGCCGGACCGTCGAGGGCGAATCCGGAGCGACCGTCATGGAGGTCGCCATCCGCAACGGCGTGCCGGGCATCGAGGCGGAGTGCGGCGGCGCCTGCGCCTGCGCCACCTGCCATGTCTATGTCGACGAGGCCTGGACCGCGAAGACCGGCAGCCCGGAGTCGATGGAGGAGGACATGCTCGACTTCGCCTTCGACGTCCGCCCGACCTCGCGGCTCTCCTGCCAGATCAAGCTGCGCGACGAGCTCGACGGGCTCGTCGTTCGGACGCCGGCCCGTCAGGGCTGAAGGTCGCTCTACTCGGCTGCCGCTGGCGTCGCCGGCGCCATCACCGTCTCGTGCCCCGGCGCCGGATGGCGCGGCACGAGGAAGGCCAGCGTCAGCGACACCGTCGCCACGGCCGCGCCGATATAGAAGACGATCGCGGGATCGCGCAGCCAGATCAGCCCGAACGTCACCGGCAGGACGACCGCCGCGATGTGGTTGATGGTGAAGGCGACCGCCGAGGTCGGCGCGATATCGGCCGGATCGGCGATCTTCTGGAAATAGGTCCGCTGCGCCAGCGTCAGCGTGAAGAACACGCCGTCCACGATGAAGAGCGCCCCGGCGACGAAGACGCCCCAGCCGGCGAAATGGCCGTGGCTTGCCAGTGCGTAGCCGATGAAGACCACGATCAGCGAGACGTTTTCGAGCTGGATCGTCGCGCGCTCGCCGAACCGGCCGACGAGGTGGCCCAGCATCGGGCCCATGAAGGTATTGATGCCATAGGTCGCGAGCAGCAGCATGGCCGTCGCCGAGACGTCATAGCCGAAGCGCTCGACCAGCAGGAAGCCGCCGAAGGCCATGAATATCTGCCGCCGTGCGCCCGACATGAAGGTCAGCGCGTAATACAGCCAGTAGCGCCGGCGCAGCACGAAGCCCTTGTTCTGTGGCACGGCGCCCTGAAAGCGCGGGAACAGCGCCCAGGCCAGGATTGCGAGGACCACCACGAGACTGCCGGACGCCAGGAAGACGACGACATAGCCGGGCTGCAACACGCGCCAGATCACGGCGATCGTCCCGAACGCCAGCAGCTGCGCCGTGGCTGAAGCGCCGGCGATCCGGCCGAGCAGGCGCGGCGCCTCCGATTTCGGCAGGAGCTGGAGCTGCAACGACTGCTGTGCCGTCTCGTAATAGTGGAAACCCAGCGACATCACCGTCGTCGTCAGCAACAGGCCGCCGAGCGTCGGATAAAAGCCGGTGATGGCCACGCCGATGCCGAGCGTGACCAGGCTGAGATAGGCGAGCACCTGCTCGCGCATGATCCAGAACAGCACGATCGCGGTGAAGGCCAGGAAGCCCGGAATCTCCCGCACCGATTGCAGGATGCCGATATCGGCGCCGGTGAAGCCGGCGGCCTCCTTGGCGAAATTGTTGAGCAGGGCGCTCCAGCTCGCGAAGCCGAGCCAGTTAATGAAGGCCAGCGTCATCAGGAAGATCGTCGGCGACCGCAGCAGCGTGGCGAAGCCGCGCGGAGCGGGGGCGATGTCGGTCATCGGGAGGCCCAGGACAAGGCGCGGCCCGGCAGGGAGCGCGACGATCTTTCTAGAGCAGCGCGGCCGGACTGGATAGCGCCGCCTCGCGCGTTGCGCGCAGGCCTCGAAACCGGGCTATGATCGAACCTGTGCCGGTCCATGATTTGCGCTGGATCATCGCCGCAGGGCCGGCGAACCATAAGGTATCGCCGCAACGCAACGAGGAGAGCACGATGTACAAGTCGATTCTGGTTCCCGTCGACATTGCCGAGGCCGAGATGGCGACTGCCGCCATCGCCGCAGCCGTCTCCTTCGCCAAGGCATCGGGTGGGACGGTGAGGTTGGCATATGTCCGCTCGCTCGTGCCGATCACTTACATGGAATTCGTACCGGCCGATTTCGATGCCGAACAGCAGGAGGATGCCGAAGCCAGGCTGGCCGAGATCGCCGCCAAGATCGACCTGCCGGAACAGCAGGTCTCGGCCAAGGTGCTGATCGGCTCGGTCCATGGTGAGGTTCTGGCGGAGGCCGATGCCAGCGGCGCCGACCTGATCGTCATCGGCTCGCATGAGCCCGGCATGCTGGCTTATGTCATCGGCTCGAATGCCTCGGCGATCGTGCGGCGCGCCAAATGCTCGGTGCTCGTCGTACGCTGAGCGGTTTCGAGCGAAGAGGATGCCGGTTCGCCTGAAGAAAACGCGATACGATGAAGCGCCCCGAGCTGGCTCAGGCGGCGGGGCGTCCCGGCACCAGATCGTCCGGGACCTCGCCGCTCGCCAGTTCACGCGGGCGGTTGAGCACGACCATCGGCTTGACCTGCCAGTAGGATGCGCCGGCCAGCAGCAGGCCGAGCAGGGCGGTCGAGTTCGCGCCCTGCACGAAGGCGCGGACCGTGAAGAAGGCCAGCATCAGCAGCGACAGCGCGCTGACGGCGGCAAGCGCGAGCCAGAAGGCGAACGGCTTTCCGGCAACGAAGCGGGCGCGCGGATTGGCCTGCGCGATCGCAGCCGCAAGCGCCACGACGAAGGCGTGATAGCCTGCATCGTCGCGGTCCATGTCGGTCAGCGAGCGCCAGGACAGGTTGCCGAAGCTGATGCTCTTGCCGTCGCTCAGGCGAAGCTGCGTCTTGAAGCCCTTCGAACTGATGTTGCTCGGCGCATAGACGAAACGGACCTGCTCGACCGCCGCCAGCCGGACCCGGTCGACCTTGCGTGTCGTATCGATCTCGAGCGTCTCGCCATCGAGCGTGTAGGCGATCTCGAAGCCGACGGGCCTCGGACGCTGGCGCCAGGACGGGGGAGGGGTATCGTCGTCGGAAATGGGATTCATGGCCGGAGCCATAGCGGCTCCGGCGGCGCTTGTCAGCGCGCCAGCACCTTCATCGCGCTGTCCAGCCCGTCGAGCGTCAGCGGGAACATCCGCCCGTTCATCAGGCCCCCGATCTCGCGGATCGATTGGGTGTAGCTCCAGAGCTGCTGCTGCACCGGGTTGAGCCAGACCGATTTCTGGAACTTCGTGGTCAGTCGCTCCATCCAGACGGCACCGGCCTCCTCGTTCCAGTGCTCGACCGAGCCGCCCGGCATGGCGATCTCGTAGGGGCTCATCGAGGCGTCGCCGACGAAGACGACGCGGTAGTCGGCCGGATAGGTCCGCAGCACGTCCCAGGTCGGGATGACCTGGTCGTGGCGACGCCGGTTCTCGCGCCAGACCCGCTCATAAGGGCAGTTGTGAAAGTAGAAGTGCTCGAAATGCTTGAACTCGGCCCGCGCCGCCGAGAATAGCTCCTCGGCCAGTTCGACATGCCAGTCCATCGAGCCCCCGACATCGAGGAACAGCAGCACCTTGACCGCGTTGCGCCGCTCGGGGCGGAGCTTGACGTCGAGATAGCCGTGCCGTGCCGTCTCGCTGATCGTGCTGTCGAGATCCAGCTCCTCGGCCAGCCCGGTGCGCGCAAATTTGCGCAAGCGTCGCAGGGCCACGCGCAGATTGCGGACGCCGAGCTCGCGGGTGTCGTCGAAATCCCTGAAGTCGCGCTTGTCCCAGACCTTCACCGCACGGAAATTGCGGTTGCCGTCCTGGCCGATGCGCACGCCCTCGGGGTTGTAGCCATAGGCGCCATAGGGCGACGTCCCGGCTGTGCCGATCCATTTCGAGCCGCCCTGATGCCGGCCCTTCTGCTCGTCGAGGCGCTGTTTCAGCGTCTCCCAGAGCTTGTCCCAGCCCAGCGCCTGAAGTTGCGCCTTTTCGTCGTCGGTCAGGTATTTTTCGGCGAGCTTGCGCAGCCATTCCTCGGGAATGCCGGCCTGCTCGATCGCCTGCTGCAGCGTGTCCATGCCTTTGAAGACCTTGGCGAACACGGTGTCGAAGCGGTCGAGATGGCGCTCGTCCTTCACCAGGCAGGTGCGCGCCAGATAATAGAACTCGTCGACGCGATGCTCCGCGAGATCGGCCTCGACGCCTTCGAGCAACGCCAGATATTCCCGCAGCGTCACGGGCACCTTGGCGGCGCGCAGATCGGTGAAGAGGCGCAGGAACATCGCGCTACTGTGCCGCTCGACGCGCCGCGGTCAAGCGAGCCGCGTCTCCGCCGTCATTTCGGCCTGCGGATCGCGGGCCGGAATGACGGCGGGAGCCGGGGTCACGCCACGGCGTCGGCGAGATCCTTGGTCACCTTGAACTTGACCACGGTCTTGGCCGGGACCTTGATCGTTGCGCCGGTCGAGGGGTTGCGGGCCTCGCGGGCTTCGCGCTTGGCAGCCGAGAGCTTGCCGACGCCGCCGAGCGTGATGTCGTCGCCGGACTTCAGGGTCTTGGCGACAATCGCGCCGAGCGAAGCCAGAACGGCGGAGACATCGGTCTTCGACTTGCCGGTCTCGTCCGCGATGGCGGCAATCAGTTCGTTCTTGGTCATGAGGTCCTCCTTCGGAGAGTGTTGTGGGGCGCCGCCCGCAGGGCCGGCCATTCGTGGCAGTTTCGTCTCACGAAGCGCCGCTACCGCATACCGCAGGGCGCGACTGAGGCAGTTGCCACGACCATCGTCGAAAGGCGATGCCCGTGGCCAAAGATACGCACAGAAATCGGCTTCGTTCCCGAAAAGCCGGCGGTATAATGGGCTAACGCGCGCAATTCCAGCGCGCGATTGACAGGGCGAGCCCAATTATTTCAAGCTTGAAATAATAAGGACGAGCTGGGGATCGCCATGAAAGTCATCATCGTCGGGGGCGGCATCGGCGGGCTGACGCTTGCGCTCATGCTGCATGCGCGCGGCATCGCCGCGACCGTCTACGAGCAGTCGGGAGAGATCCGCGAGGTCGGGGTCGGCATCAACACGCTGCCCCATGCGATCCGGGAACTGGCGGAGCTGGGCCTGCTGCCGGCGCTGGATGGGGTCGCGATCCGGACGCACGAGCTGATCTATATGAACCGCTTCGGCCAGACCGTCTGGCGCGAGCCGCGCGGCCTGCATGCCGGCTCACCGATGCCGCAATTCTCGATCCACCGCGGCCGCCTGCAGGGCGTGATCCGGGATGCCGTCGTCGCGCGGCTGGGCGAAGAAGCGTTGCACGCCGGGCGCCGGCTTCAGGGCTTCGTGCAGGATGAGGGGGGCGTCACGGCCCATTTCACCGATTCCCGCCGCGGCGAGGCCGGCGAGACGGCCCGCGCCGATCTCCTGATCGCGGCCGACGGCATCCATTCCATGGTGCGCGCGCATTACTTTCCAGATCAGGGCCCGCCGCGCTGGAACGGCGTGCAGATGTGGCGCGGCGCCTGCGACTGGCCGGCCTTTCTCGATGGCGAGAGCATGATCATCGCCGGCGGCATGGCCGGAAAGCTCGTGCTCTACCCGATCGCGAAGGGCAGTACGCCGCAGACGCGGCTGACCAACTGGGTCGTCAACATCCGCACCGGCGATCCAGCCAAGCCGCCGCCGAAGGAGGCCTGGTCGAAGCCGGGCCGGCTGGAGGACGTGCTGCCCTTCGCGCGCCGCTTCACTGTTCCGGGCGTCGACATCCTCGGCCTGATTCAGGCGAGCCCGGGCTTCTGGGATTATCCGATGTGCGACCGCGACCCGCTGCCGCGCTGGACCCATGGCCGGGTGACGCTGCTCGGCGACGCCGCTCATCCGATGTATCCGGTCGGCTCGAACGGCGCCTCGCAGGCGATCCTGGATGCGCGCTGCCTCGCCGACCTGCTGGTGCGGTCCGAGCATCCGCGCCATGCGCTCGCAGCCTATGAGGCGCAACGTCTGCCGGCGACGGCCGAGATCGTCGCGCTCAACCGGAATGGTGGGCCGGAGCGGGTCATCGACGCGGTCGAGCAGCTCGCTCCCAACGGCTTCGACGATGTCGAGCGCGTGCTGAGTTATGCCCGGCGCGAGGCGATCGTGAAGTCCTATGCCGGCAAGGCGGGCTTTTCGGCCGAGCAACTCGCCAGGCGCGCCTGATTCGGGCTTCCAGATCGACAGGACGACGTGTTCAGCCGGCCTCGGTGAGCTGGTCAACGCGGCTCCTGAGGCGGGCGTTGTCGCGCTCGGCGACGCGCAGGCGGCTCTCCATATCAGCCTGTGCCATCCCGGCAGGCTCGGCCGCGGCCTGCGTTTCGAAGGAGACCCCGATGCGCGTGCCGCTGCGCCAGCGGATATGGGCGTTGTACGAGCGCTGGCGCTGGGCGATTTCGAGTTGGAACATGCCCGGCAGGGCCACGGCATCCGAAACGACCAGCATCGCGCCGCCTTCGGAGATGTTGCGCACGACGCAGTCGAGCGTCACCCGATGTTCATTGTAGCAGGCTCTGGCACCCAGAAGAGAGCGCAGCCTCGCGGTTTGGCGCCGCTCCGTCATGATTGTCCCGACTCCGGCCGATTTCAGCCAAGGCAGCCCATGCCGCCATGCCGACACCATGCCCGAGATCGGCATCGGGCGCAGCAATCGGATCGTTCAATGTTTAACGAGTTGTCGCCGGAATGCCGGAAAGAAGAGGTCGCGTCGACCTCAGGCCGGCCGTGCCGGGCTCAAATTTGCGCGCTTGGCGCGGACCTGGTCGAGTGAGACGATCTCGCAAGGCGCCTCAGCGTCCTGTGCCAGGAAGACGACGCCGACATCGTCCCCACGCCGCCAGCACTGGCGCACGCGAACGCTGCCGTCGGTGTTGGCGATGTCGAGTTCGAAGGTTTCGGGCAGGGCGATCCAGTCGACCATGCGCACCAGCGCGCCCGCCTCCGACCAGTTACGGATCGTGCAGGCCAGAACCGACTGGCGCCCGTTGAACACGACGCTGGCGCCGTGGAAGACGCGGCTGCGCTTCTCGATGCGGCGATTGGCGATCATGATGTGCTCCCTGGGGGACGGGCCTTCACGGCCCGCCGCTTCGCTCTCAGGGACATAAACTGCCGGAAATGCGGCCCCGGTACAGCCTCGACGTCGGTTTAACCTTAACCCGGCGCACTCACGCGCCGTCGGGCGGGGGCGGTAGGAAATCGACCTCGTGCTTGGCCGACAGCGCGACGACATCGGCGGGGTTCTGGTCGGCCATCGAATGGATGCCCCAGAACAGGTCATAGAGGCGGCCAGTCGGCGACACCCAGAACAGGCACTTCACCGGGGTCTCGCCCTTGTTGAACAGGCCGTGTGGCACATTGCGCGGCAGCCGGATCAGGTCGCCGGGCGAAGCGTGGCTCTCGGCGCCGTCGAGCACGAGGTCGAGCCGGCCTTCGAGCATGTAGATGAACTCGTCCTGCGTGGTGTGGATATGCGGTGGCACGAAGGTGCCGGGCGGGAAGGTGGCGTGCCAGGAGAACGAGTCCTCGCTCAGCGACTTCGGCACATAGGTCTGGCCGAGGATGTTCCAGGAGATCGAGTCGAGCCCGTCATTGGCCCGGGTCACGCCGGCGGTCAGTGGCTTCATCGCGCTATCCTCGTTGGTCGGAAATGCAGCTTCTCAGGAGTGCAGGAAGCGGTCCTTGACCGCTCAAAAATGCAGGAAGCGGTCCTTGACCGCATGGTCGCTGCGCAGGTCGTCGCTGGTGCCGCGCCAGACCACCCGACCCTTTTCCAGCACGATATGTCGGTCGGCGATCCTGGCCAACGCATCGACGTTCTTGTCGATCACCAGGATCGACTCGCCCTCGGCCTTCAGCGCCGACAGGCAGGACCAGATCTCCTGCCGGATGATCGGCGCCAGCCCCTCGGTCGCCTCGTCGAGGATGATCAGGCGCGGATTGGTCATCAGCGCCCGGCCGATCGCCAGCATCTGCTGCTCGCCGCCGGAGAGCTGGTTGCCGCGATTGGCGCGGCGCTCCTTCAGGCGGGGAAAGAAGGCGTAGATCCGGTCGATGTCCCAGCGTGCCTTGCCGAAGCGGCTCGCCGCCGTCGCGATCAGGTTCTCCTCGACGGAGAGCGTCGGGAAGATCATGCGGCCTTCCGGCACGAGCCCGATGCCGGCCTGTGCGATCCGGAAGGCGGGCGCGCCGGTCAAATCCTTGCCCGCGACGCTGACCCGGCCGGCCTTGGGCGGGATCAGCCCCATGATGGCGCGGATCGTCGTGGTCTTGCCCATGCCGTTGCGGCCGAGCAGCGTCACCACCTCGCCTTCGCCGATCGAGAGATCGACCCCGAACAGGATCTGCGCCTCGCCATAACCGGCATCGAGCCCTTCGACGATCAGCATCCCTAGCCCTCCTCGCCGAGATAGGCTTCGCGCACCGCGGGGGCCGCGCGCACGGTCGCAGGGTCCCCCGAGGCGATGACGCGGCCATAGACCAGAACGCTGACCGTATCGGCGAGTGCGAAGACGGCTTCCATGTCGTGCTCGACCAGCAGCATGGCATAGCGCCCCTTGAGGCTCCGCAGCAGTGCGATCAGGCGCTCGCCCTCCTCGCGTCCGACGCCTGCGAGGGGCTCGTCGAGCAGGATCGCCGCCGGCTCCAGCGTCAGCGCCATCGCGATCTCGAGCGCCCGCTTCTCGCCATGCGAGAGTCGCCCCGCCAGCACATGCGCCCGCTCACTCAGGCCGACAGCCTCGATGGCGACCCAGGCCGGCCCGTTCAGGCTCTCGTCGCGCGCGGCATTGCAAAACAGCGCGAGCGGATGGGCCGCGCGCGCCTGTACGCCCAGCGCGACGTTCTCCAGCACGGAGAGTGAGGGGATCGTCGAGGTGATCTGGAACGTCCGGGCGAGGCCGGCCCGCGCCCGCCTTTCCGGCGTCAGGCTCGTGATGTCCTGCCCCCGGAAACGGATGCTGCCAGTGTCCGGCCGCAGCATGCCCGAGATCTGGTGCACCAGCGTCGTCTTGCCGGCGCCGTTGGGGCCGATCAGGGCGTGGAGTTCGCCCGGAGCAACCGACAGGCTGACGCCATCGGTCACCTTCAGCGCGCCGAACGCCTTCTGCAGTCCGGTGAGAAGGAGCACCGGCTCGGTCATGCTGGGCTCAGTCATACTCGGTTCAGTCATGGCGACCGGCCCCGAGCTTGCGCATCAGCCCGACCAGCCCGCCGCGCGTGAACAGCACGAACAGCACGATCATCGGGCCGAAGATCACCTTCCAGTGCTCGGTCCAGCCCGACAGCACATCCTCGGCGAAGAGAAAGGCGAGGGCGCCGATGATCGCGCCATGAAGCGAGCCGACGCCGCCCAGCACGACCATGAAGATCAGCTCGCCCGAGCGCGGCCAGGACATGTAGGCCGGACTGACGAACTCCGTGTGGTTGGCGAGCAGGAAGCCCGACAGGCCCGCGATCATACCGCTGATCACATAGGCGACAAGGCGGATACGCCCGACCTGGAAGCCCGTCACGGCGACGCGGGTCGCGTTCTCGCGAGCGGCGCGCAGGACCCGCCCGAAGCGCGAGGCGACGATGATGCCGATGAGGGCGTAGCAGGCGAGGAGCACGCCAAGCACGACATAGAAGAAGCCGATGCGGTTCTTGAACGGGTCGAAGCCCAGGATCGTGCTGTGTTCATACAGCGTCAGCCCGTCATCGCCGCCATAGGCGGAGAGTGCCTGCGCCAGGAAATACACCATCTGGCCGAAGGCGAGCGTGATCATGATGAAGGTGACGCCGCGGGTGCGCAGCGACACCGCCCCGGTGACGGCACCGAACAGCGCGCACATGACCAGCACGACCGGCAGGATCAGCAGCGCCTCGCTGCGCCCCTCGGTAATCATGATGCCGGTGGCATAGGCGCCGATCCCGACGAAGGCGGCATGGCCGAAGGAGACCAGCCCGCCAACGCCGAGGATCAGGTCGAGCGAGAGC
This sequence comes from Bosea sp. 124, assembly GCF_003046175.1. NCBI lineage: Bacteria > Pseudomonadati > Pseudomonadota > Alphaproteobacteria > Hyphomicrobiales > Alloboseaceae > Allobosea > Allobosea sp. 124. The sequence continues at coordinate 255,779 of NZ_PZZM01000001.1, read as the reverse complement.
GCCGCGATGGCGAAGATCATCGCCCGTGTCACCAGTGTCAGCCAATGCGCCGGCAGGCCGAGCGAAACCGCGACCGGCAGCAGCGCCAGCAGGGCAAACAGCACGATGGCGACGACGGGGCGCCGTCGCGCGGGGGCAGGGGCGGGCGTCGTCGCCGCTGGGCTGGCTGGGCTCATGCGCGCCCCTTGGCGGGCAGCAGGCCCTCGGGACGCACGAACAGCACGATCGCCATGACGAGATAGATCAGCATCGACGACAGCGCTGCCCCTGCCGCTCGCGCCGAGGGCGCGCTCATGAACAGCCGCAGCAGGTCGTTCATGAAGGAGCGACCGAGCGTGTCGACGAGGCCGACGATGAGTGCGCCGACGAAAGCGCCCCGGATCGAGCCGATGCCGCCGACGACGATGACGACGAAGGCGAGGATCAGGATGTTGTCGCCCATGCCGGGTTCGACCGAGAGGATCGGCGCCGCCATCGCGCCGGCAAACGCGGCCAGCATCGTTCCGAAAGCAAAGACGACCATGAACAGCTTGTTGATGTCGACGCCGAGCGCCGAGACCATCGGCGCGTTCGAGGCCCCGGCTCGCAGCAGCATCCCGGTGCGCGTCTTCTCGACGACGAACCAGAGCAGGGCGCCGACCGCGAGGCCGGCGCCGATCAGCGCGAAGCGGTAGGTCGGGTAGAGAATCCCGTCCAGAAGAGCGACATTGCCGGCGAGGAACGCTGGCACCGGCACGGAAAGCGGCGCTGCGCCCCAGACCATCTTCACTCCCTGGTTCAGCAGCAGGATGAGCCCGAAGGTCGCCAGCACCTGGTCGAGATGGTCGCGTTCATAGAGATGCCGGAAGACGAGGAATTCGAGCGCGAGCCCGATGACGAGCGCTGCCGCCAGCGCCAGCACGAGCCCGAGCACGAAGCTCCCCGTCAGGGTGACGAAGGTCACGGCCAGATAGGCGCCGAGCATGTACTGCACGCCATGCGCCAGATTGATGAAGTCCATCACGCCGAAGACGAGTGTCAGCCCCGCCGCCACCAGGAACAGCAGGATGCCGAGCTGGAGCCCGTTCAGGATTTGGACGATCAGGAGGCCGGTGGTCATGTCACATCGCCCGTCATGCTCGGGCTTGACCCGAGCATCTCAGGAAAGAGATTCTCGGGTCTGCGCTGCGCTTCGCCCGAGAATGACGAAGAAGTTCACTTCAGCGCGCAATCCTTGGCATGCGGATCGGCGTAATCGGTGAATATCTTCTGGGCGATCTCGGTCTGGAACTTGCCGTCGGCGCGCTTGGCGACCTTGACCAGATAGAAGTCCTGGATCGGGAAGCCGTTGGTGTTGAACTTGAACTTGCCGCGCAGCGAGGTGAAGTCGGCCTTCTTGAGCGCGGCGCGCAGCTTGTCCTTGTCGCCCGTGCCGCCGGCCGCCTTGACGGCCGAGTCGATCAGCATCGCTGCGTCATACGCCTGCTGGGCATAGGAGCCCGGCACGATCTTGTAGGCCGCCTCATAGGCCGCGACGAATTCCTTCGTCTGCGGGTTGTCCATGTTCGGGGCCCAGGTCATGCCGCCGAACAGGCCGACTGCCGCATCCTGCTGCGCCGGCAGGGTCGATTCATCGACCGTGAAGGCGGAGAGGAACGGAATCTTGCCCTGCAGGCCGGCCTGCGACCACTGCTTGACGAAGTTGACGCCGAGCCCGCCCGGCAGGAAGGCGAAGACCACGTCCGGCTTGGCCGAGGCGATCTTGGCGAGGTCGGAGGCGAAGTCCATCGAGGTCAGCGGGGCATAGACCTCGTCGACGATCTCGCCCTTGAAATAGTTCTTGAAGCCGGCGAGCGAGTCCTTACCGGCCTGGTAGTTCGGCGCGATGATGTAGGCGCGCTTGTAGCCTTGGTCCTGCGCGTATTTGCCCAGCACCTCGTGGACCTGGTCGTTCTGGTAGGAGGTCACGAAGAAGTTCTGGTTGCAGGCTTTGCCGGCCATGGTCGAGGGGCCGGCATTGGGCGAAATCAGGAAGGCGCCGGAATCGAGCACCGGCTTGGCGATGGCGCCGAGGATGTTGGAGAACACCGGGCCGACCACGAAATCGGCCTTGGAGCCTTCGACATAGCTCTTGACCTTACCGACTGCGACATCCGGCTTGAGCTCATCGTCGATCACGGTGATCTGCACTGGCACGCCGCCGAGCTTGCCGCCCATCTTGTCGACCGCGAGCTGGAAGCCGTCGCGAACCTGCTGGCCGAGCGCCGCGGCCGGGCCGGTCAGGACGCTGACGACGCCGATCTTGATCGGCTCCTGCGCCTGTGCGGATGCGATGCCGAGGGCGAGCAGGCCGGCGCCGAGCGAAAGCGTGAGCTTGAGTGTCATGTCGGATGTCCTCCCGGGACGAGCGAGAAAGCGACAGCGCGGCAGGGGTCCCCTCGACCTCCTTGACCACGCGATGAGGGCATATTGTTTCAAGCTTAAAATATCTGCAAGGGGTTCTTGCCGGAGAATTTTCAGAGTGCCGTACAGCTGTCATTCCGGGGCGGCCAGCAGGGCCGAGCCCGGAACCCACGACTGGGTGATGCCCCTGTCAGCGCTGCCGATGAGGCTCGCCCGGTCGTGGGTTCCGGATTCTTCGCTACGCGAAGCCCCGGAAAGACAAGTGTCACGCCTGCACGCCGTCGATATACCAGTCCATCTTGGACAAGATTTCGTCGGAGGCGGTCTCGCCGGCCTTGACGCGGACAACGCCTTTCTGATCCTTCAATTCGCCGGTGAAGGGGTGCAGCGTGCCTGCGACGATGCCCTTCTGCACCGCCTCGGCGGCGGCGCGGGCGGCCGGCGTCACGGCGTCGTTGAAGGGCGCGATCTTGACCATGCCGTCCTTGATGCCGCCCCAGACGTCGCCGGTCTTCCAGGAGCCGTCCATGACCTCCTTGACGCGCTTGATGTAGTAGCCCGACCAGTCGTCGACGATCGCGGTCAGATGCGCCTTGGGCGCGAAGGCCTTCATGTCGGAGGCCTGGCCGAAGGCGAAGACGCCGCGCTGCTCGGCCGCCTGGAGGGCGGCGGCAGAATCCGTGTGCTGGGTGATCATGTCGGCGCCCTGGTCGATCAGCGCCTTGGCGGCGTCGGCTTCCTTGGCGGGGTCGTACCAGGTCGAGGCCCAGATCACCTTGGTCTTGAAGTTCGGGTTCACCTTGCGGGCGGCCAGCGTGAAGGCGTTGATGCCCATCACCACCTCGGGGATCGGGAAGGAGGCGATGTAGCCAGCCTGGCCCGATTTCGACATATGCCCGGCGATGGTGCCGATCACGGCACGCCCTTCATAAAAACGAGCATTATAGGTCGCGACGTTTTCGGCGCGCTGATAGCCGGTGGCGTGTTCGAAATGCAGCTTCGGGAACTGCTTCGCGACCTGGATGGTCGGGTTCATGAAGCCGAACGAGGTCGTGAAGATGATCTGGTTGCCGGCCTGGGCGAGCTGGCGGATGGCGCGGGCTGCGTCGGGGCCTTCGGCGACGTTCTCGATGAAGCTCGTCTTGATCTTGCCGCCGAACTCCTTCTCCAACGCCAGCCGGCCCTGATCGTGCGTCCAGGTCCAGCCATGGTCGCCGACCGGGCCGACATAGATGAAGCCGACGCCGAGCGGGGCCTGGGCGCGGGCGACGCCGCCGATCAGCGGCAGGGTCGCGGCGCTGGCGCCGGCGCCGAAATTGAAGCGGCGGCGTGTGATGATGGAGGTCATGATGCTGGTCTCCCCGTTATATCGTTGGCGGCGTCAGGACGCCGAGAAAGGCTTGCCGAGGCAGGCCGGCGCATCGAGCCGGCCGGTTCTGCGGCCCAGCGACATCATGGTCAGAACCGCGACGGTCGCAAGATAGGGCGCCATGGCCAATAGTTCAGGCGCGAGCCAGGTCACGCCCGCCGCCTTGGCCTGAAGCTCGAGCGTCATCACCGCGCCGAACAGATAGGCGCCGAGCAGCAGCCGGCCCGGCCGCCAGGCGGCGAAGACGACGAGCGCGAGCGCAATCCAGCCGCGGCCGGCGGTCAGCCTGTCGGCCCACATCGGCGTCAGCGCCAGCGAGAAATAGGCCCCGCCGAGCCCGGCCAGCGCACCACCGAAGCCGATCGCGGCATAGCGGATGGCGATCACCGGATAGCCGATGGCATGGGCCGAGGCGTCGTGCTCGCCGACCGCGCGCAGGATCAGCCCGGGCCTGGTCTTGCGCAGGAACAGGCTGACGCCCAGCACCAGCGCGAGCGAGAGATAGACCACGATGTCGTGGCCGAAGACGGCACGCAGCAGCGGGTGGTCCGACAGCGCCGCCGGAAACACCGGCCCGAGCCGCGTGATGGTGCGCCCCACGAAGCCGGCCCCGATCAGCGAGGAGGCGCCGATGCCGAAGATCGTCAGGGCCAGGCCCGTCGCGACCTGGTTGGCGGTCAGTGAGAGCGTCAGGACGGCGAAGACCATCGCGGTCGCGATGCCGGCGACGACGGCCGCGACGAGGCCGAGCGTGGTACTGCCCGTGCTGAAAGCGACCGCGAAACCCGCGACAGCGCCGCACAGCATCATGCCCTCGACGCCGAGATTGAGCACGCCGGCCTTCTCGGTGACGAGTTCCCCCAAGGCGGCCAGCAGGATCGGGGTCGAGGCCGCGACGAGCGTCATGAAGATCGAGACGAGGATGGCGGAGGTCATGGCGCGACCCTCGATTTCCAGCCGATCCGATATTTCACCAGCACATCCGTCGCGAGCAGCACGAACAGCAGCAATGCCTGGAACATGCCGGTCGCCGCCTGCGGCAGCCTGACCGTCGTCTGCGCGATCTCGCCGCCGACATAGGTGGCGGCCAGCACCACACCGCCGAAGACGATGCCGAGCGGGTTCAGCCGCCCGAGAAAGGCGACGATGATCGCGGTGAAGCCGTAGCCGGTCGGGAATTGCGGGGTGAGCTGGCCGAAGGGGCCGGCGGCTTCGAACAAGCCGGCGAGACCCGCCAGCCCGCCACTCGCGAGCAGCGTCGCCCAGGTCACCCTGTCGGCGCTGAAGCCGCCATGGCGCGCGGCGGCTGGCGCAAGCCCAACGACCTTCACGGCATAACCGGCCGTGGTCTTTTCCATCAAGAGCCAGGCGACGACCGCGATCAGCAGCGCGACGGGAATGCCGAGATGGACGAGCGAGCCTTCCATCATCGCCGGCAGCGTCTGGTCGGCGCCGAACATGCGTGTCTGCGGGAAATTGAAGCCGTCCGGATCCTTCCATGGGCCGCGTACGAGGTAGTAGAGCGCCTGCACCGCGACATAGGTCAGCATCAGGCTGGTCAGGATCTCGCTGACCTGCAGTCTGACGCGCAGGAAGGCCGGAACCGCAGCCCAGGCCATGCCGCCGAGCACGCCCGCCAGCGCCATGGCGGGCAGGATCCACCAGCCGGTCATGTCATGGGTCGCCAGCGCCACGCCCGTGCCGGCGATCGCGCCCATGATGTATTGCCCCTCCGCGCCGATGTTCCAGACATTGGCCCGAAAGCCGATCGCGAGGCCGAGCGCGATCATGACCAGCGGCGCGGCCTTCACGCCGAGATCGGGCCAGCGCTGCGGCTCCAGGAAGGGCGTCAGGAAGATGTCCCGGACGGCGTGGAAGCCGTCATAGCCCATTGCGGTAAAGACGATCATGCCGATCAGCATGGTCAGCGCGACCGCGATCAGCGGGCTCAGCCAGAGCATCACGGCGCTCGGTTCGCGGCGGCGGCGCCATTCAAGCATGGGCGGATGCCTCGCCATGACCGCTTTCGCCATGGACGCCGCCCATCATCAGCCCGATCTCGTCGATACCGAGGCTCGCCACCTCGCGCGGCGCCGAAAGCCGGCCCTCGTTGATGACGCAGAGCCGGTCGGCCAGCTCCAGCAGTTCGTCGAGGTCCTGCGAGATCACCACCACGGCCGAGCCCTTCGCGGCGAGATCGACGAGTTCCTGCCGGATCGCGGCGGCGGCACCTGCATCCACCCCCCAGGTCGGTTGGCAGACCACGAGCACGCCGGGCTGCTGGCCGATCTCGCGGCCCATGATGAATTTCTGCAGGTTTCCGCCCGACAGCGAGCGGGCCAGCGCGGCGGTGCCGGTGGTGCGGACATCGAAGCGCTTGATCACGGAATCGGCGAAGCGCTTCACATCGCCCGTGCTGATGATGCCCAGCGGCGTCAAGGGCAGACGGTGGCGCGCTGTCAGCACGGCATTGTCGGCCAGCGAGAAATCCGGCACGGCGGCATGGCCGTTGCGCTCCTCGGGCACGCAGGCGAGCCCCAGCGCCCGGCGCGGGCCGGCCGTCATCGTTCCGATCGGCTTGCCGTCGAGCCGGATTGCGTCGGGCCGGCTGGCAGGCCTCTCGCCCGATAGCGCCGTCAGCAGTTCGGACTGGCCATTGCCGGCGACGCCGGCAATGCCGAGAATCTCGCCGGCGCGGGCCTCGAAACTCACCGCTTCGAGGTCGGTGCCGAAAGGCGATTCGCCAGGGAGCGTCAATCCGGAGACGGAGAGCCGCACGGCGCCGGCTCCGCCGCCGGGGCCATGCTCGATCTGGCGCAGTTCGGCGCCGATCATCAGCTCGGCCATGCGCTTGGTGCTCTCGACTCTCGGATCGCAGGTCGCGACGACCTTCCCGCCGCGCAGGATGGTGGCCGCATCGCAGAGCGCTTTGATCTCGTGCAGCTTGTGCGAGATGTAGAGGATCGCGCAGCCTTCGGACGCGATCTGGCGCAGCGTTCCGAACAGCTTGTCGACCTCCTGCGGCGTCAGCACGGAGGTCGGCTCGTCCATGATCAGGAGCTTCGGCTTCTGCAGCAGGCAGCGCACGATCTCGATGCGCTGGCGCTCGCCGACGGACAGTGTGTGGACCTCGCGCTCGGGGTCGAGCGGCAGCGAATAGCTTTCCAGAATCGCCGCGACGCGGCGTTTCAGCGCGTCGCGGTCGACCGCCTCGTCAAGCCCGAGTGCGATGTTCTCGATCACCGTCATCGCGTCGAACAGCGAGAAATGCTGGAACACCATGCCGATGCCGAGCCTGCGCGCCGCCTTGGGCGACGGGATCGCGGCGATCTCGCCGTCCCAGGCGATCGTGCCCTCGTCGGCCTGCTGCACGCCGTAGATGATCTTGACCAGCGTCGACTTGCCGGCTCCGTTCTCGCCGAGGAGGGCATGGATTTCGCCGGGCCGAACGCTGAGGCTGATGTCCTCGTTCGCCTTCACGCCCGGAAAGCTCTTGGAGATGTGCGACAGGGCAAGCCGTGGGCGAACCGTCTGGTCAGGCGGTTGCTTCATGGCCGGCTCTTTCCTCCGCTTCGGCTCCCCCGGAAGCCTTTGATCCGCTAAGCAAACTCCGCACCAGCTCGGCCACCGTCAAGGCCGCGATCACCTCCGGACGCTTGTCGTCCACATCGCTGCCGCCGATCGGACAGATGAGGCGCGCGAGCGCGTCCCGCCTGCCGCCGGCGCGCAGAAAGCCGGATTCGAAGCGGGCGCGCTTCGTCGCCGAGCCGATCATGCCGACATAGGCTGCGTCGCCGCGCGCCAGAACCGCCTCGGCGAGCCGGTAGTCCAGGGCGTGACTGTGGGTCAGGATCACGAAGGCGGAACCGGCTCTGGCTGCATCGACGGCGGTGACGGGGTCTGCCATGCGGATGCAGGTGATCTCGGCCGGAAGTCCGTCCATCACGCCATCGCGATCGTCGATCAGGATCGTCGCGAAGGGCAGGGGGGCCAGCGTCCGGGCGAGCGCCCGCCCGGTATGGCCGGCACCGAGCATGACGATGGCCGGCCGGGCGGAAGCTTCGGCCTTCTCGCGGGCCGCGACCATGGCGAGATCGGCCGCGGTGGCGCGGCGGAGCGAAATCTGCACCCGCCCGCCGCAGCACTGGCCCATCTGCGGGCCGAGCGGGATGTCCAGCTCGCGCTCCAATGTGCTCTCGCGGAGCATTAGCTGGGCGATGTCGATGCAATGGAACTCGAGCTGCCCGCCGCCGATGGTGCCGGCGGCCTCCGTCGCGGTCACGGCCATCGCCGCGCCGGCTTCGCGCGGGGTCGAGCCTTGCGCACGGGTGAGGGTGACGAGGATGGCGCCGTCGCGGAGGTGGCGGGCAAGGAAGGGCGACAGCGTCATCGTTTCCCCCTCCCAACCGTAACGAAAGCGCGGGGGGAACCCCTCTCCTGTAAGGAGAGGGGCAGGGGTGAGGTGTCGGCCCCTGGACCAGCGAGGCGAAAACCTTGCGGCGAAACGGTTGTGAGGTTGTGGCTCAGACGTCCAACGGTCGACCCCTCACCCTGCCCTCTCCCTGCGGGAGAGGGTTCCCCGCGGTGGGTTCGCGCAGTAGGTGAGGTAAGGCATCGGGTGTTCATCGCCCTGCCTCCGCCCTGACGCGCTCCACCGCCGCCAGCACCCGCTCGGGCGTCGCCGGCGCGTCGAGCCTGGGGCAGATCCTGTGCCCGCCGACGCTCGCCACCGCATCCGACAGAGCGTGCAGCACGCAGATCGCCAGCATCAGCGGTGGTTCGCCGACCGCCTTGGAGCGGTGGATCGTCGGCTCCCGGTTGGGCGCATCCTCCAGCAGCGCGACATTGAAGATACGCGGCCGGTCGGAGGCGACGGGAATCTTGTAGGTCGAGGGGGCGTGCGTTCGCAGCCGCCCCTTCTCGTCCCAGACCAGTTCCTCGGTGGTGAGCCAGCCCATGCCCTGAATGAAGCCGCCTTCGATCTGGCCCTTGTCGATCGCCGGGTTCAGCGACGTTCCGCAATCATGCAGGATGTCGACGCGCTCGACCCTGTATTCGCCGGTCAGCGTGTCGATGGCGACCTCGGCGGCGGCCGCGCCATAAGCGAAATAGTAGAACGGGTGGCCGCGGCCCGCCTTGCGGTCCCAGTGGATTTTCGGCGTCGCATAGAAGCCGGTGGCCGAGAGCTGAACGCGGCCCATATAGGCCGCTGCGATCAGCTCGGGAAAGCCGATCTCGTGCGCACCGATCCGCACGCGGCCGGGCAGGAAGGCGATGTCGGCCGGCAGCACGTTCCATTTCGCCGCCGCAAAGGCGACGAGACGTGCCTTGATCGTCTCGCAGGCGTCGAGCGCGGCCATGCCGTTGAGATCGGAGCCCGAGGAGGCAGCCGTCGCCGAGGTGTTGGGGACCTTGGCCGTCGTGGTGGCGGTGATCTTGATCTGGTCGAGCCCGATGCCGAAGGCCTGCGCCACCACCTGCGCCACCTTGACGTAGAGCCCCTGGCCCATCTCGGTGCCGCCATGGTTCAGCATGATCGTGCCGTCGGTATAGACATGTACCAGCGCGCCGGCCTGATTGTACCAGGTCGCGGTGAAGGAGATGCCGAACTTGACCGGGGTCAGCGCGATGCCGCGCTTGACGATGGGGCTTGCTGTATTCGCCTGCCGGATCGCCGCCTGACGGGCGCGGTAGTCGCAAGCCTGCTCCAGCCGGTCGATTAGGTGGCCGGCGATATTGTCCTCGACGGTCTGGTGATAGGGCGTGACATCGCGTCCAGGCCCGCCATAGAGGTTGCGCTTGCGCACTTCGAGCGGGTCGAGCCCGGTTGCAAAAGCGACCTCCTCGATAAACCGCTCGGCCCCGACCATGCCCTGTGGCCCGCCAAAGCCCCGGAATGCCGTGTTGGACACGGTGTTGGTGAGCAGGGGTTCGGATCGGGCACGCACGGCCGGGTAGAAATAGCAGTTGTCCATGTGGAACAGTGCCCGGTCGGTCACCGGGCCCGACAGATCGGCATTCCAGCCGCAGCGTGCCGCATAGACGGCGTCGACCGCATGAATGCGGCCCTCGTCGTCGAAGCCGATCTCGTAATCGCAGACGAAATCATGGCGCTTGCCGGTGATGACCATGTCGTCGTCGCGGTCCGGCCTGAGCTTCACCGGCCGCTTCAGCTTGCGGGCGGCCAGCGCCGCGACGCAGGCGAACAGATTGGACTGCGTCTCCTTGCCGCCGAAACCGCCGCCCATGCGCCGGACCTCGACGGTGACCGCATGCGAGCCGACGCCCAGCACGGCGGCGACCATGTGCTGGACTTCGCTCGGATGCTGCGTCGAGGAGAAGACCTGCATGTCCTCGTCCTCGCCGGGGATGGCGAGTGCGATCTGGCTTTCGAGGTAGAAATGGTCTTGGCCCCCGATCTCCATCTTGCCTTTGAGCCGGCGCGGGCTGGCCGCCATGGCCGCGCCGACATCGCCGCGCTCCAGCTTGAGCGGATCGGTGACGAGCGTGCCGCCAGCGGCGCGCGCTGCGGCCACGTCAAGCAGCGGCTTGGCCTCGTCATAGACCGCCTTGGCGAGCGTAGCCGCATGCCGTGCCGCCTCGCGCGTTTCGGCGACCACCGCGAACAGCGGCTGGCCGTGATGCAAGACCAGGTTCGTCGCGAAGACCGGCTCGTCGTGGCGATGCGTCGAGGAGATGTCGTTGGCGCCCGGAATGTCGGCAGCCGTAAGCACGGCTATGACGCCTGGCGCCGCGCGCACCGCATCGAGATCGAGTGAGATCAGCTTGCCATGGGCGATGCTGCTCAAGCCGAGATAGGCGTGCAGAAGCCCGACAGGGGCGGCGATATCGTCGATATAGACCGCCTCGCCTGCAACGTGCCGGGCGGCGGAATCATGGATGCGCGCCGAGCCGACCTGTCCCGCCGCAGGCTCGATCTCCAGCCGTTTGCGTGCATCAGCCATGGGCGGTGGCCTCTGTCAGGGCGCCGGCCAGCAGCCCGGCGATGCGGGTCTCGACCCGTGGCTGGGTCGTTTCGATCAGGAAGCGCCGCAGCAGATTGCCGGCGACGCTGAGACGGTAGCTGGCCGAGGCGCGCATGTCGCTGAGCGGTGAAAAATCGCCGGGGAGGGCGGCGATGGCGGCAGCAACGGCGGTGTCGCCCCAGCTCTGGCCGATCAGCGCCGACTCGGCGGCTGCGCCGCGCTTGGGAATGCCGGCCATGCCGCCATAGGCGAGGCGCGCCTCCGCGATCCGGCCGTCGCTGCCGATCTTGAGCAGGAAGGCGCCGCAGACGGCCGAGATGTCCTCGTCGAAGCGCTTCGAGATCTTCGAGACATGGAGCAGCGCGTCCGGCGCCGGCTTCGGCACGATCACGGCCTCGACGAACTCGCCTTCGCGCCGATCCTGCTTGCGATAGTCGAGAAAGAAGGCTTCCAGCGGGATCGTCCGGCGCTCGGCGCCGCGGCGCAGCACCAGCATCGCCCCCATCGCGATCAAGGCGGGCGGCAGGTCGCCGATCGGCGAGCCATTGGCGATGTTGCCGCCGATCGTGCCGGCATTGCGGACCTGCTCGCCGCCGAAGCGGCGCATCAGCTCGTCGAGTTGGGGCGAGAGCGCGGCCAGCGCCGGGCGCACCTCCGCATGCGTCGCCATCGCGCCGATGCGCAGATGGTCACCCAGGTCTTCGACGACGCGCAGCGCCTCGATCCGGCCGAGATAGAGCACCGGATCGAGCCTTTGCATGCCCTTCGTCACCCAGAGCCCGACATCGGTCGCGCCCGCCACCAGCGTTGCTTTCGGATGGAGCTTCACCAGATCGACGAGCGCCTCGACCGTCGCGGGCGCGCTGAAGACGCCGCCCGGAGCGTGGAGGGTCAAGGTCTCCTCGTCGGCGAGGTCCCGCAGCCCCACCGCGACCGCCTTGCGGCCTTTCGCCAAGCCATCCCGATTGCCGATGCGGTACATTTGCTGCGCTGCCGCGATGATGGGCTCATAGCCGGTGCAGCGGCAGAGATTGCCCGCCAGCGCGTCCTCGATTCGGGCCACGGATGGCGTGTCCTCGTTCAGCCAGAGCGCGAATAGCGACATCACGAAGCCGGGCGTGCAGAAGCCGCATTGCGAGCCGTGGCAGTCGACCATCGCCTGCTGCACCGGATGCAGCGCGCCGTCCCCGCCCTTCAGATGCTCGACCGTCAGCAGCTGGCAGCCATCCAGCGTCGGCAGGAAGCGGATGCAGGCATTGATCGCCTCGTAGCGCAGGCGGCCGCGATCGAGCCGGCCGACGACGACGGTGCAGGCGCCGCAATCGCCCTCGGCGCAGCCTTCCTTGCTGCCCGTCATGCGCCTGTCGAGCCGCAGCCAATCGAGCACCGTCAGGGTGGGATCGCAGGAAGCGATCTCGACCCGCTCGTCGCCGAGGAGGAAGCGCAGTGTGTTACGCATCCGGGCCGTCTCGTCCGGGAAGACACATCATGCCCGCAGATTAGGCATGATCGCCGCTTGGCCGGAAGCTTTGATTTGGTGCAGATGTGATGTGAAATTGAGCCGGAGTCCAAAGCCCCGTGAGCGAAACGACTGCCATTCGCGCTCTGCGCGGCCGCCTGCTCTGGTTCGTCGACGACCCGCATGACGCAGGCGAGGCCGCCCATCGCTATGTCGCGGACGGGCTGATCGTGATCGAGGGCGGCATCGTCCGCGCGGCAGGCGAGGCGGGCGCATTGCTGTCGTCGCTGCCCGCGAACGCCGAGGTCGTCGATCATCGCCCGCATCTGATCATGCCGGGCTTCATCGACGCGCATCTGCACATGCCGCAGACCCAGGTCATCGCCTCCTATGGTGCGCAACTGATGGACTGGCTCAACCGCTACACCTTCGTCGAGGAGCAGAAGCTGGCGCAGCAGGGCCATCCGGAAAAGCTCGCGACCTTCCTGCTCGACGAACTGCTCAGCCATGGCACGACGACGGCGGTGATCTACTGTTCCGTGCATCCGCAGTCGGCGGAGGCGCTGTTTCGCGAATCGGAGCGCCGCAACACCCGCATGGTCGCCGGCAAGGTGATGATGGACCGCAATGCGCCGGACGCGCTGACCGACACGGCGGCGAGCGGCTATGCTGACTCAAAGGCGCTGATCGAGCGCTGGCACGGCAAGGGACGGCAGCTCTACGCGATCAGCCCGCGCTTCGCCGTGACCTCGACGCCGCAGCAGATGGAGGCTGCCGGGCGGCTCGCGGCCGAGTATCCCGACTGTCACGTCCAGACCCATATCAACGAGAACCGGGCCGAGATCGCCTTCGCCAACGAGCTTTACCCGGAGGCCGGCGACTATGCCGGCATCTACCAGCGTTATGGGTTGCTTGGCCCCCGCAGCCTGCTTGGCCACTGCATCCACATGACCGACCGGGAATGGCGGCGCTTTGCGGAGAGTGACACGGTCGCGGTCTTCTGCCCGACCTCGAACCTCTTCCTCGGCTCCGGGCTGTTCGACTGGGCGCGAGCCCGTGCCGAGGGGGTGCCGGTCGCGGTCGCGACCGATATCGGTGGCGGCACCTCCTATTCGATGCTGAGGACGATGTCGGAAGCCTACAAGGTGCTGCAGTTGCAGGGGCAATCGCTCTCGGCCTTCGCCGCTCTGCATGCGATCACGCGCGGCAATGCCAGGGCGCTGAAGCTCGACCACCTGATCGGCTCGCTGGAGCCCGGCCGCGAAGCCGATATTGTCGTGCTCGATCCCACGGCCCAGCGCGCGATGGCGCACCGGCTCGAGACGGCGCGCGATCTGGCGGAAGAGCTCTTCGTGCTGGTCACGCTGGGCGACGAGCGCAACGTCGTCGCGACCTATGTGATGGGGGAGCGGGTGACGCCGACGCAGAACTCTCTCCTGTAAGGAGAGGGGTTCCTCGTGGTGTCATCAGCCCAGAACGCCGCCCTTGCGCGCAAAATCGATATAGATTTCGCGCAGGCGCAGCGCCGTCGGCCCCGGCGCGCCGTTGTGGATGGTGTGGCCGTCGATCGTGGTCACCGGCATGACGAGGCTGGTGGCGGAGGTGATGAAGGCCTCCTCGGCGTCCAGCGCCTCCTGCAAGGTGAATTCGCGCTCCTCGAAGGCGAAGCCGGTTTCGGCGATGAAGGCGAGCACCGCCTTGCGGGTGATGCCGGGCAGCACCTTGTTCGACAAGGGCCGCGAGATCAGCGTCTTGCCCTTGACGATCCAGGCCGTCGAGGATGCGCCCTCTGTGACGACGCCGTCCTCGACGAGCCAGGCTTCCTGCGCGCCGCTTTCGGCCGCGAACTGCTTGGCGAGGACCGGGGCCAGCAGGTTGACGCTCTTGATGTCACGGCGCGCCCAGCGCAGATCGGGCGTCGAGACGACCTTGATGCCGGTCTTGGCCGTCGGCACATTCACGAAATTGCGGGCCTGGGTGAACATCACCAGCGTCGGGGCGACATCCTTCGGGAAGGCGAATTCGCGATCCGACGCACCACGCGAGACCTGGAGATAGATCCCGCCCTCGTCGAGGCTGTTTCGCTTGATCAGCTCCTCATGGATCGCGACCAGCTCGGCCTTCGACCAGGGCAGGGCAAGCCGGATCTCGCCGCAGGAGCGCTCCAGCCGGGCCAGATGCGCCTCGCAATCGACGAGCTTGCCGCCGATCACCGCCGAGACCTCGTAGATGCCGTCGCCGAAGATGAAGCCGCGGTCGAAGATCGAGATCTTGGCGTCCTCTTCCGGCAGGTAGGCGCCATTCACATAGACAATGCGGCTCATCGATCGGGTCTCGTCAGCAGGTTGAGGGCGTACCCTTCCTAGCCGAGACATCTCGCAGGCGCGAGGGCGAATGCCCGCCGACGACGCGGAGCGCCCCGGCGTTTTCTATGGTTTGAGGCTGAGGAACCGCGTCGGGATCGCCCCGCGCAGATTCGGCTCGAAGCCGGCAAGCTTTGGCGAGACCAGATTCTTGGTCGAATAATGCAGCACCGGAATCCAGGGCTGGTCGCGCGCGATGATGCTGTCGGCTTCGCGCAGGATGGCCGCGCGCTTGACGAGGTCCGTTTCCGCAGCGGCGAGCTTCATCAGCATGTCGAACTGCGGATCGGCATATTTGCCGAAATTGAAGCCGGCATTGTCGCTCTGGAACAGGAAGAGGAAATCCTGCGGATCGGAATAGTCCCCGATCCAGCCATAACGAGCGACGTCGAAATCTCCGCCTTCGCGCAGATGGGCGAAATGGCTCGGGTTGTCCGTCTCGAACAGGGACGTCTCCACGCCGATCGCCTTCCATTGCTCTGCGATGGTGACGACGGTGCGGCGGTTGTTGTCGCTGCGGTTGTAGCGCAGCTCCAGCCGCAGCGGCAGGCCGGGCCCGAAGCCGGCTGCAGCCAGCAGCTTCTTGGCCTCGTCCTCCCGATCGAGCGGCGAAGCCATCTTGAAGTCGAGCTCGGCGCGCTCGCCGTAATTGCCGATCTGAGGCGGGATCACGCCATAGGCCGGCAGCATCGTGCCGGCCCAGATCGTCTCGGCGATGAACTCGCGGTCGATCGCGAGCGAGAGCGCCCGGCGCACCCGGGCGTCGTCGAACGGTCGCTTCGCCGTGTTGAGCACGAGGAAATAGGTGCCGAGATAGGGCGAGACCCTGACCTGCGCGCCGAGCTTCGCGCGCAGGCTCTTGATCTGGTCGGCCGGGATGTCGGTGGTCAGGTGCAGTTCCCCGGCCTGGAAACGCCGCGCCGCCACGGCGAGGTCCGAGGTCGGGTAGTAGATCACCGTGTCGATCCTGACATTCGCGGCGTCGTGGAAGGCCTTGTTCCGGTCGAGGCGGATATGCGAGTTCGGCACGAATTCCTTCAGCACATAGGCGCCGTTCGAGACCCAGTGCTCCGGTTTGACGAAGTCCTTCCCGAATGCCTCGACCGTGGCGCGATGCACTGGCAGCCCGGTCTGGTGCGTCAGCAGTTCGAGGAAATACGGCGTCGGCCGCTCCAGCGTGATCTCGAGGCTGTGCGCGTCGATCGCCCTGACGCCGAGATCCTCGAGCCTGGCGCCCTCAGTGCCCTTGTTGATCTTCTCGGCGTTCAGGATCGGGTAGAGCAGGGCGGCATATTTCGCGCCGGTCTGCGGATCGAGCATGCGCCTGAGCGAGAACACGAAATCCGCCGCCGTCACCGGATCGCCATTCGACCAGCGGGCGTTGGCGCGCAGGGCGAAGCGCCATGTCCTGCCATCCTCGCTCGTCGCCCAGCTCTCGGCGACGCCGGGAACGACCTCCCCCTTCATGCTGTGGATCACCAGCCCCTCAAAGAGGTCGCGCAGCAGATGCGCTTCCGCCACCGTCGAGGTTCTGTGGGGGTCGAGCGTCTCCGGATCGCCGTCATTGCCGCGATGGAACACGCCCTGGGCCAGGGCTCCTGCGGCACAGGACAGCAGCAGCGCGGCTGCCAGCATCAGGGCTGCTGCGCGGCGCGTGAGGTCGAGCATGGAAGCCTCCCCTTGATGGCGATCCTGCCGCGACGCAGGCGCCGTCATCGGGAAGTAGAACCCGCCGGCAAGGACGTGCCAAGCCCGAAAAGCGGACTTGGCGTAGCATCCTTGGGAGGAGGCAGGCCGTCAGCCTGCCGCAGCCGCCGCGCGCTCCTGCGCCTCTACCACCGCGACCGCGGTCATATTGACGACGCCGCGCGCCGTCACCGAGCCGGTGAGGATATGCACGGGCTTGGCCGCGCCGATCAGGATCGGCCCGACAGGCAGTGCGTCCGCCAGCACCTTCGCGAACTGATAAGCGATGTTGGCGGCGTCGAGGTTCGGGAAGATCAGCACGTTGGCGACGCCCTTGAGTCGCGAGGAGGGCAGCACGCGCTCGCGAACGATCGCGCTCAGCGCGGTATCAGCCTCCATCTCGCCGTCGCATTCGAGTTCGGGCGCCCGCTCGCGGATCAGCGTTGCCGCCTTGCGCATCTTGAGCGCGGACGGCGTGTCGGCCGCGCCGAAATCGGAATGCGAGAGCAGGGCGATCTTGGGCTCGATGCCGAAGCGGGTGACATGGCTTGCCGCCAGCACCGTCATGTCGGCGATTTCCTCGGCGCTCGGGTCGTTCTTGATATGGGTGTCGGCGAGGAAGAAGGCGCCCTTGTTGGTGATGATCAGGGTCATCGCCGAGATGTCGGAGACGCCGGGCGCCAGCCCGATGATGTCCTTGATGTGCCGCAGCCGCGACATGAAGCGGCCTTCGAGCCCGGTGATCATCGCGTCGGCCTCGCCCCGCGCGACGGCGAGCGCGGCGATCACCGTGTTGTTGGTGCGCACCAGCGAGCGCGCCGCCTCGGGCGTGACGCCGCGCCGGCCGGCGATGTCGAGATAGGTCGCGACATAGTCGCGATAGCGCGGATCGTCCTCGGGGTTGATCACCTCGAAATCGACGCCGGGCCGCAGCGACAGGCCGAAGCGCTTGACGCGGGTCTCGATCACGCTCGGGCGGCCGATCAGGATCGGGATCGCGAGCCCTTCCTCCAGTGCGACCTGCGCCGCCCGCAGCACGCGCTCATCCTCGCCTTCCGCGTAGATGATGCGCTTGGGATCGGCCTTCGCCTGGGCGAAGAGCGGCTTCATGATGAAGCCGGAGCGGAAGACGAAGCGCGACAATTCCTCGCGATATGCCTCGATGTCGGCCAGTGGCTTGCGCGCCACGCCGGTCGCCATCGCGGCCTGTGCGACGGCGGGCGCGATGCGGATGATCAGGCGCGGATCGAACGGGTTCGGGATCAGCGAGGTCGCCCCGAAGGTCGAGGCCTCGCCGCCATAGGCGCGTGCCGCGATGTCGGAGGTCGCCTCGCGGGCCAGCGCCGCGATGGCGCGCACGGCCGCAAGCTTCATCGCTTCGTTGATCGTCGTCGCCTGCACGTCGAGCGCGCCACGGAAGATGTAGGGGAAGCACAGGACGTTGTTGACCTGGTTCGGATAATCCGACCGGCCGGTGCAGATCATCGCGTCGGGCCGCGCGGCCAGCGCGTCCTCCGGTGTGATTTCGGGGTTGGGATTGGCGAGCGCCAGGATCAAGGGCTTGGGGCCCATGCGCTTGGCCATCTCGGGCTTCAGCACGCCCGCGGCCGAGAGACCGAGGAAGATGTCGGCGCCTTCGATCACCTCGGCGAGCGTGCGCGCATCGGTCTCCTGGGCATAGATCTCCTTCCAGCGGTCCATCAGGGTGTTGCGGCCCTTGTGGACGACGCCTTCGAGGTCGGTGACCCAGATGTTCTTGCGCTGCGCGCCGAGCTCGACCAGCAGGTTGAGGCAGGCCAGCGCCGCCGCGCCCGCGCCCGAGACGACGATCTTGACCTCGCCGATATGCTTGCCCGCGAGATCGAGCCCGTTGAGGATCGCCGCCGAGACGATGATCGCGGTGCCGTGCTGGTCGTCATGGAAGACCGGGATTTGCATCCGGGCCTTGAGCTGCTCCTCGATCTCGAAACATTCCGGACCCTTGATGTCCTCGAGATTGATCCCGCCGAAGGTCGGCTCCAGCGCCGCGACCACCTCGACGAATTTCTCGATGTTCTTCTGCTCGACCTCGATGTCGAAGCAGTCGATTCCGGCGAATTTCTTGAACAGGACGGCCTTGCCCTCCATCACCGGCTTGGAGGCGAGCGGGCCGATGTCGCCCAGGCCCAGCACCGCCGTGCCGTTGGTGATCACGGCGACCAGGTTTTGCCGCGAGGTCAGCTCGGCTGCCTGGGCGGGGTCGTCGACGATGGCCTCGCAGGCAGCGGCGACGCCAGGCGAATAGGCGAGCGCGAGGTCGCGCTGGTTGCCGAGCGGCTTGGTCGCCTGAATCTCGATCTTACCAGGGCGGGGAACACGGTGATAGACGAGCGCGCCCGAGCGGAGATCGGGGGACAGGTTGCTCTTCATCGCGGCGGCTCCAGCGGCGTCGGCTCAATGCCAGGAGCAGCCGAGGTCGCGCGAATGGGGGGACGCCGTCAAGCGCGGATCACGCATTAATCGCAGGCAGGGACGGGCAGGTTTGAGCGGCGGCAGACGCAGCCACCTGAAGCGGCTTCGTTGAATCAGCGTGTTAACAGCTTGAATCGGCCTGTCAGCCAATGCCCGTAAGGGATTCTGGCGACTCGCGAAATCTGCCGAGCCGATCAGGCGCGTCGCCTGCGCGGCGTTGCGTCGCTCAGAACGCCTTGAAGGTGATGATCGTGTGGGTGTCGGCGATCTCGGGGATCGACTGCACCTTCTGCGCGACGAAATGGCCGATATCGACATCGGCCGCGACATGGAATTTCGCCAGGATATCGTAGTTACCCGCCGTCGAATAAATCTCCGAGGCGATCTCGCGGTCGGCGAGTTCGCTGGCGACCTCATAGGTCTTGCCGAGCTTGCATTTGATCTCGACGAAGAAGGTCTGCATCGGAGGCTCCGGGTTCATCTGAGCATCGCCCCGAAAACCGGGCGCCACGTTTCGTGGCCGATGCTCTCGCGCTCTGGATAGAGCCTCCGGCAGGGTCAGATCAAGCGCGGTCGGATCAGGCGCCTGCAAGCGCGGCGATCCGGCGGGTCATGGCGTCCTCCGGGTCGGGGAGGCCGGCGATCACGGCGAAATGGTTCGCGCCGGGAATCTCCTCATAGCGCGTGCGCACGCCCTCCAGCCCCCAGACATCGACGATGCGCCGGCTCTGCTTGAAATACTCCTCGCTCTCGGCCGCGCCGACCACCGCGTCCATGACGAGCCCGGAGGGGGCAGGCCAGAACAGCGGGCTCTCCCGCTCCGCCGCCTCGAAGCTCAGCCCCAGCGCCGTGTTGATGCTGGTCTCGGTGAGCGGCTTCAGATTGTAGAGCCCCGAGATGCCATAGGCCGCCGGCACGAGCTGCTCGGGCAGGTCGGGATCGACATTGGCCCAGTTGGTCGCGAGCAGGCAGGCCGAGAGATGGCCGCCGGCCGAATGCCCCGTCGCGACCACCGGCAGCGAAAAGCGCCGCCACAGCGCCGCGGCCGCCTGCTGCAGCTCCCAGACGATATGGCCGAGCTCGACCTGCGGGCAGAGATCATAGCCCACCACCGCGACGGGCACGCCGAGCCGGTTCAGCCCCCGTGCCATATGCGAGAAGAAGCTCCGGTCGAGCGCCTGCCAGTAGCCGCCATGGACGAACATCGCGATCGCGTTGCCGCGCACGGTTTCGGGCTTGAACAGGTCGTAGCGCTGGCGCTCGCCCTCGCCATAGGAAATGCCGAGTTCGCACACGGCTTCCGATCGATAGGCGGCGGAGTCGCGCGCCCAGCCCGCGATCAGCGCGGGATGCTCGGGAACACGGGCGCGATTGTTGTATTCGGTTTCGTAGTCGGGCGACATTCCTGGCTCCGGCTTGCCTCGCACTGGCACGGCGCTCCTGAGGGAGGCGGCTTTCATGGCAGTTGGCCCCAGTCTGCGCCATGGCTTTTGACAGGTCGAGCACCGGCCGGCACAAAGCTTCGCGGTTGGCGCATGGCGCATCCGATGGAGACGACGATGGAAAACCCGATCCTCGCCGAGGTGACGCGCGGCAGCACGGTCGAGTCGCGTCATCGCGGCGCTGCGCTGGTGATCGACGCCGACGGCGCCGTGGTGTTCTCGGCCGGCGACATCGATCGCCCGGTCTTTCCGCGCTCTGCCGTCAAGGCGATCCAGGCGCTGCCGCTGTTCGAGAGCGGCGCCGCGGACCGTTACGGGCTGACCGAGCCGGAGATCGCGCTCGCCGTTTCGTCGCATTCGGGCGAGCCGCTCCATGCCGAGACCTCGCTCGCCATGCTGCGCAAGGCCGGGCGCGATGCCGGCTGCCTCGAATGCGGCACGCATTGGCCGATGAACGAGGCCGCCGCCCGCGCCATCGCCCAGGCCGGCGGCGAGCCGAGCGCGCTCAACAACAACTGTTCCGGCAAGCATGCCGGCTTCGTCTGCCTGGCCTGCGGCCTCGACGAAGATCCCGCCGGTTATGTCAAGGCCGGTCACGCCGTGCAGCAGGCCGTGCGCGGTGCGTTGGAGGATGTAACCGGCGCGGCCCATTCGGCGGACGCGATGGGCACGGATGGTTGCTCGATCCCGACCTATGCCGTGCCGCTGAAGGCGCTGGCGCTCGGCTTCGCCCGCTTCGGCACTGGCCATGGGCTCAGTCCCGAGCGTGCCAGGGCCGCTGCCCGCATCCGCAAGGCCGCCGCTGCCCATCCCTTCATGGTCGCAGGCACTGGCCGCTTCGACACCCGCGCCATGGACCTGCTGCGCGCACGCATCTTCATCAAGACCGGCGCCGAAGGCGTCTATTGCGGTGCCCTGCCGGAGCTCGGCTACGGCATCGCGCTGAAATGCGACGACGGCGCCGGCCGGGCAGCGGAGGTGGTCATGGCCGCCCTGATCGCGCGCTTCCTGCCGATGGACGAGGCGGAGCTGGTCGCCTTCTCCCCCTTGCGCGAGAGCATCATGACGAACTGGAACGGCATCGAGGTCGGGCGGGTCAGGTCGGCGGCGAGCTGAGCTCCCGCCTCATCGCTCACCCCACCGCGTTGTTCTCGACCCTGACGCCGGCCGCCCTTGCATCGGGGCCTTTGGTCAGATCGCCGGTGACGACCTTGCCGTATTCCGTGCCGACAACCGCGCCACGCGTCGCCTCGGCGATGACGTTGCCGGCGATCAGCGCGTTGCGCTGCTTTGGAACCACCGAGACGGCGATGCCGATGCCGGTCTTGCGCACCATGTTGCCGGTCGCGACGAGGTTGCGCATGCCCCAGGACCAGCCGAGGGAGATGCCGGTCTCGCTGGCATTCTCGATGACGTTGCCGGTGACGGTGGCTTCAGCCTCGACATGCACGCCGATGCCGCCGATCGGCTCCTTCACCCCGGGATAGAGGCCCTTGCGGGCGTTGCGGATGATGTTGTTGGCGAAGACCGACAGCCTGCCGCCATGGTCGAGATTGGTGATGTTGGCGCCCTGCGCGCAATCCTCGACGAGATTGTTCGCGATGATGGCGCCCTCGAAGGCGAATTCCGCATAGATCCCGCATTCGCCGCAGCGCCGGCCCTGATTGCCGAGGATCTGCACGCCCGAGCCGGAGTTGTTGCGGATGAAGGTCAGGGCGCAGTCGCGCAGGGAATTGCCCTCGATGATGACGCCGCCGGCCTTGTAGAGGCTGATGCCGTTGCCGTTGGGGCCGTCGCCGCCGGCATCGGCGCGAATGCGCTCGACGCGGTTGCCCCGGACCATCGAGCGCTCGTCGCCCGGCTGGCTGCGCCAGAGCTGGATGCCGTTATTGCCGCAATCCTCGACCTGGTTGCGCTCGATCTGGAGTCCGCGCGAATCCAGCGAGAACAGCGCCGATTCGCGCATCGCCCGGAATTGGCTGGCCTCGACGCTGCCGCCCGTCCGGCTCAAGACGAGTCCGACCGAGCCGGCATGGACGAAGGCACAATCGCGGATGCCGAGATCGGCCACGTCGTCTGCGTTCAGCAGGCCGTCGCGGCCTGCGACGCGGATGTCGAGCCCGTCCAATGTCATGCCGGAGAGCGCGACCCGTTCCAGCCCGCGGGCGACGAGGAGCGGACCGGCCTGCGCCGCGATGAGATGGGTGGCGCCCGGCACGCCGATCAGGCGCGCGCCATTGGGCAGCGCGACACGTGAGATGCGGTAGCGCCCCGGTGCGATCACCAGTGGGGCGTCGCGGCGTGCGGCTTCGCCGAGCGCGGCCTGGAACTGTTGCGATTGGTCGTCAGCGGACCCCGGCCTCAGGCCAAACTGCGCCGCATCGAGCCCGAATGGCCCGAGCGGCCCGGGCGTTGCGCGCCGGGGCGCCTGGCCGATTGCCGGAGCGGCAGCGAGCGACGCTGTGCCGAAAAAGGCCGTGGCCAGCAGCGCACGCCGGGAAAGAGCCATCGAAATCTCCGTCATGGCCGAAGCGTTCAAGCGCCGTGCCGTGCCGGGCTGTACCGTTCCGGGACGGGCCGGGGAGGCCGCTCGGCCGCTCGAATGACGGTCTAGCGGCCCTGGCGCGCCAGGGCCGCGCCGATGGCGGCGAGGCTGCCCGCGAGCGTTGCCGCGCTCGGCCTGAAGGCTGCGACTCGCGCTTTCGGCCGCAGCCCGGGCGCCGGCCGCAGCCAGGGCACGTGCACGAACAGCACCGGCGTCGCCGTTCCGCGTGTCTCGGCGAGGGCCGCCGCATAGCAGGCGTCGCAGAGATAGCGCCCGGCCGAGGGCGACAGCCGGCTGCGGATACCGCGGCGTCGCAGCGCGGCGAGCGCGCCTTGTGCACTGGCGGTCGTGCGGGCGGGGAGCGTGGTCGGGCGCGCGGCGCCAGCCTTCGGCGTGCCGCCGGTCGCGTCGGCATGGAGCGGGCTGGCATGGCCGCGTCCGAACAGCTCGACACGCACGAAGCGGGAGCGGGCGGCCAGCCCCAGCATCAGGATGGCCTTGGGACGCTGCTGCGCGAGATGCGCCCGCAGCGCCGGCAGGCCGGTGCCGTAGCTGGTCTCGACGACGAGGGCCTGCGCGGCGAGGCCGGAGCGCTTCAGCCGGGCGGCGACCGCCCGCGCCAGCCCGGTGGTCGGATTGACACGGACGCGGGGGAAGGGGCCGAAACCCGTCACGAGGATGTCCATCGGCCGCGCGTCCTTCATCTCAAAGCCCCAGTGCCTGGGCGATTTCCTCGGCCGCAAGGGTCGGCGCGAGCGTGCCGGCGGCGACTGCAGCTTCGAGGGCCGGCGTGCGCGCCTTGAGCGCGGGGTCGTGGCGGAGTCTGGCCTGAAGCCGGTCCTCGACCATGGCCCACATCCATTTCACGTCCTGGCGACGGCGCTTCTCGACGATCAGCCCTTTTGCCTCATGGCGGGCGCGATGCTCCTCGACCTTGGCCCAGAGCGCCTCAAGCCCTTCTCCATTCAGGCCGGAGATGGTCACGGCCGGCGTCGACCAGAGTGCCGAGGTTGGCGCAAGGATGTGCAGCGCGGCCTGATACTGGGCCGCTGCCGCCCGCGCCGCCGTGGCTCCGGTGCCGTCGGCCTTGTTGACCGCGATCATGTCGGCCAGTTCGATGATGCCCTTCTTGATGCCCTGTAACTCGTCACCGGCATTGGGCAGCATCAGCACCAGGAAGAAATCGGTCAGATCCGCGACCGCCGTCTCCGACTGGCCGACGCCGACCGTCTCGACCAGGATGACGTCGAAGCCGGCGGCCTCGCAGAGCAACATGGTCTCGCGCGTCCGGGCCGCGACGCCGCCGAGCGTTCCCGAGGAGGGTGAGGGCCGGATATAGGCGAGAGGATCGATTGCGAGGCGCGCCATCCGGGTCTTGTCGCCGAGGATCGAGCCGCCGCTACGGGTCGAGGACGGATCGACGGCGAGTACCGCGACCTTGTGGCCCTTGGCCGTCAGAAAGCTGCCGAGCGCGTCGATGGTCGTCGATTTGCCGACTCCGGGAACGCCGGTGATGCCGACACGGATCGCCCCGCCGGTCTTCGGCAGGAGCTGCTGGATCAAGGCGCGCGCCTGCTCGCGATGGTCGGCACGTCGCGATTCCGCCAGCGTGATGGCGCGCGCCAGCGCCGCCCGGTCGCCCGCGAGCAGGGCTGCGGCAAGACCGGCGACATCGGCACGATTGGCGGCAGGAGCGGTGATATCGACCATGACGCCCACCTAGCAAGGCTGGACGGCGTGCGACAAGGCTCGGCCGCGCAGCCGATTGCGTCATCGCTGTGTCATGCCTGCATCTTGATCATGCGTCGGTTCGGTGAGAGCAGTTGAGAATGATCGCGTTCACAGCGTTGCGGCTTCGAGTTCTTGTATGGGCCTTGCTTGCGCCGCTGGCGCTCGGCGCCTGCGGCACGGCGCGCGTGCTCGAGGTCAACAAGACGCCCTCGACGGAAATCGCCGGCAAGGTCGAGATTTTCGTGGCTACGACGCGCGAGGCTTCGGCCGAGCCGGTCTATTTCAGCGGTGAGCGTGGCCCGAAGCTCGCCTTCGCACGGCTCGACTTCACCGTGCCGCGCACCCACAAGCCGGGCGAATTGGAACTGCCTGATTCCGGCCCGAGCGACCCGGCCAAGCATTTCACCGTCACCGGCGTCCAGCGGCTCGATCTCGCCCCGATCGTCGCCGATGTCCGCCGCGAGATCATGAGCCGGCCGGCCGCGCAGCGCGACGTGCTGGTCTTCGTCCACGGCTTCAATACCAATTTTGCCGATGCCGCCTTTCGATTCGCGCAGATCGTCCATGATTCCGGCTTCAAGGGCGTGCCGGTGCTGTTCACCTGGCCGTCGCGCGGGCAATTGCTGGCCTACCCCTATGATCGCGAGAGCGCCTATTATTCGCGCGACTTCCTGGAGCTGAATCTGAGGGCGATCGCGCGCGACCTCGGCACGACGCGCATGGACATCCTCGCCCATTCGATGGGGACATTGCTGACGCTGGAAGCGGTGCGGCAGGCCTCTATCCGCGGCGACGGCACCTTCGGAGGCAAGCTGCGTGACATTATGCTGGCGGCGCCGGATGTTGATCTCGACGTGTTCAGGACGCAAATGCGCGAGATCAAGCGGCCGGTGACGGTCTTCGTCTCGGCCGACGACCGCGCGCTGGACTTCTCGCGGCGCTTCGCCGGCGACAAGACCCGGCTCGGTGCGGTTTCTGCCAAGGACAAGGACATCATCGCCGAACTGGACAAGCTCGGCGCACGGATCATCGATCTTTCGGAAGTGGCATCGGGCGATAGCTTGAACCATAGCAAGTTCGCCTCGTCGCCCAAGGTCGTGCAGATGATCGGCCAGCGCCTGCAGGCCGACAAGGGTATCGCCACCGCCGGGCCGCAGTTCGGCGACCGGCTCGGCGACATTGCCGGCGGTGTCGTCGGCACGGTCGGCTCGACGGTCGGTCTTGTGGTGGCGGCCCCGATAACGATCATTTCCGGCGGCCGCTGAGCGAAATCAGGCAGGCAATCCACGGCAAATGTCGGCGCGTCCGTCGTCTTGCCGCATTATGGCCGCGTTAGCCTGTCGTTAAGATGGTGCTGGCCAACTCGGCCGCTCACAACCCACCGGATGCCTGACACGATGCCTGTTTCGCGGCACGCTCCTTTCTGTCGCATGGCGGCTCTCGCTGCGCTGCTCTCGCTGGTGCTCTCGGCCTGCGCCCAGACCGAAGCCGCTGTCTCGCCGTTCTCGG
This sequence comes from Bosea sp. 124, assembly GCF_003046175.1. Taxonomy (NCBI): domain Bacteria; kingdom Pseudomonadati; phylum Pseudomonadota; class Alphaproteobacteria; order Hyphomicrobiales; family Alloboseaceae; genus Allobosea; species Allobosea sp. 124. The sequence continues at coordinate 229,856 of NZ_PZZM01000001.1, read as the reverse complement.
AGCCGACGCGGGCCGATGCCTCGGCGCTGGGCAAGGAGCCGGAACTCCTCGTCGTCACCACACGCAAGCCCCTGGGCTCGCGCCAGCCCTTCTTCGGCTCCGATCGCGGCTCACTGATTTTCGCCGAGGCACGGCTCTCCCCGCCCGGCAACGGCATCTCCGGCCGCGTCTCCTCGGCCGTCAGCGGCGACTGGGCCGTGCTTGGCATCGACGGCCAGACCTCGGCCGAGCCCGGCCGCGCCTTCGCCCAGGCCGCGACCGGGCGCGACGTGCTGCTTTACGTGCATGGCTACAACGAGACCTTCGAATCCGCCGCGCGCAGCGCCGGCCAGCTATCCCATTCGCTTGAATTCCAAGGCCGTACCGCGATCTTCTCCTGGCCCTCGGGCGGCAAGCTCTTCGACTACGCCTATGATCGCGAGAGCGCGCTCTGGTCGCGCGACGGCTTCGTCAAGGCGCTGCAGGCGCTGGTCGCGAACCCGACCGTCGGCCGCATTCACATCGTCGCGCATTCGATGGGCACCTTCCTGACGCTGGAAGGTCTGCGCGAGCTGCGCGATTCGGCCGATGTCTATGCCCGCATCGGCTCGGTCGTCCTCGCCTCTCCCGACATCGACATCGACGCCTTCGAGCAGACGGTCGGAAAGCTCGGCCCGCTCGCCCGCCGCATGACGCTGATCATCGATCCGGGCGACAGGGCGCTGGCAATTTCCGCCCGCATCGCCGGTGGCGTCGCCCGGGCCGGCGCGGCGGATCGCGCCCGTCTCGAGGCGCTGGGCGTTCGCGTCGCCGACACCTCCGGCCGGGGCTGGAGCATGCTGCGGCATGACCTGTTCCTGTCGGACAGCGAGGTCACGCAGGTGGTGCGCCGCGCGATGGATCGCGGCAAGGGCGCCTGATCCCGACGGGACAGGCCGCTCAGATCGGCGGCAGGCCGATGCGCTTCTTGACCGTGGCGAGGGCGAAGTTGGATTCGACCGACTGGATGCATTTGAGCCGCGTCATCTTCTGCTTCAGGAAGCGCTCATAGCCTTCGATGCCGTCGGTCAGCACGCGCAGCAGGTAATCCTGCGAGCCGGTCATCAGATAGCATTCGGTCACCTCGCCCCAGCCCTCGACCGCCTTCTCGAATTCGGCGATGTTCTCCTGCGTCTGCTGCGACAGCCTGACCGAGACGAAGACGCTGAACGGCAGGCCATAGGCCTTGGGGTCGACGGTGGCCGAATAGCCCTGGATCACGCCGGTATCCTCGAGCCGCTTCAACCGGCGCAGGCAGGGCGTCGGCGAGAGGCCGACCTTCTGCGACAGGTCCTGGTTGGTGATGCGGCCATCCTCCTGAAGGACGGCGAGCATGCGACGATCGACGCTGTCGAGCATGGTCTGCTCCTGCATGGCTTTTCATTGGCAGTAAGCTGCTGAAATGAATCCATAGGGAGTTGAATGCATCCAAGCAATCGTCCCATAGCAGGATTATCCTCAAATCCAGAGCGAACCCGCGAGCGTTTCGGCTAGAGTTCAACCAGCGAGGCCATCATGAGCGACGACAGCTATCACAAGGACCGGATCGCCAACCGCAAGCTCCATCCCGAGACCCTGATGATGGGCTTCGGCTATTCGCCCGCGATGTCGGAGGGCTCGCTCAAGCCGCCGATCTTCCTGACCTCGACCTTCGTTTTCCAGAATGCCCAGCAGGGCAAGGACTTCTTCGACTTCACCTCCGGCCGCCGCCAGCCCAAGCCGGGCGAGAAGCCGGGCCTGGTCTATTCCCGCTTCAACCACCCCAACATGGAAATCCTGGAGGATCGCCTGGCGATCTGGGACGAGGCGGAGCGCTGTGCCGTCTTCGCCAGCGGCATGGCCGCGATCGCCACGACCTGCTTCGCGTTCTTGCGGCCGGGCGACACCGTCATCCACTCGCGCCCGCTCTATGGCGGCACCGAAACCCTGCTGAAGAACCAGATGGGTGCTTTCGGCGTCACGCCCTTCGGCTTCACCGACGGGCTCGACGTGGTCCAGATGCGAGAGACGGCGAAGGCCGCCGCCGCCAAGGGCCGCGTCGGCATGATCCTGGTCGAGACGCCGGCGAACCCGACCAACGGGCTGGTCGACCTCGCCGGCTGCGCGACGCTCGCGGACGAACTGGAGAAATCGCAGGGCTATCGCCCGCCGGTCGTGGTCGACAACACCATGCTCGGGCCGAAATACCAGAAGCCGCTGAAGCACGGCGCCGATCTCTCGCTGCTCTCGCTGACCAAATATGTCGGCGGCCACTCCGACCTTGTCGGCGGCTCGATCAGCGGCTCGGACAAGCTGGTACGGCAGGTCAAGGGCTGGCGCGGTTCGCTCGGTACGCAGCTCGACCCGAACTCCTGCTGGATGCTGATGCGCTCGCTCGAGACGCTCGACATCCGCATGAGCCGCGCCAACGAGAACGCCAAGCTCGTCGCCGAATACCTCTCGCGCCATCCCAAAGTGGCCAAGGTGCATTACCTTGGCGCGCTGGCGCAGGGCGATGCCCGCAAGGCCGTCTTCGACCGGCAATGCACGGCGGCTGGCTCGACCTTCGCTTTCGATGTCGTCGGTGGCGAGAAGGAGGCCTTCGCGCTGCTTGACAACCTCCAGATCATGAAACTCGCTGTCTCGCTCGGCGGCACGGAAACGCTGGTCTCGCATCCGGCCGCGATGACGCATTCGGGCGTAGCGCGCGAACTGCGCGAGGAGATTGGTCTCACCGATGCGCTGATCCGCATCTCTGTCGGGATCGAGAACATCGAGGACCTGATCTCGGATCTGGCGCAGGCGCTGGACGCAGTGTGAGGCTGGCGGCTCTCCTGATCTCACTCGCTCTGGCCACATCGTTCGTGGCCCCCCGAGCCCTCGCGGCTGAGCCGCAGGAGAGCATTGCCGAAACAATCTGCCGCCTCATCGAACGGGCGGCAGGCGAGAGCAAGCTGCCGGTCGCGTTCTTCACCCGGCTGATCTGGCGCGAAAGCAGCTTCCGGCCGAACGTCACCAGCCGCGCGGGCGCGCAGGGCGTGGCGCAGTTCATGCCGGGCACGGCCAATGAGCGCGGCCTTGCCGATCCGTTCGATCCCGAAGCCGCGATCCCGGCCTCCGCCGCCTATCTGGCTGCGCTGAAGGCCCAGTTCGGGAATCTCGGCCTTGCCGCCGCAGCCTATAATGCCGGGCCGACGCGGCTTGCACGCTGGCTCGGCCAGGGCGGCGGGTTGCCGCTGGAGACGCAAGCCTATGTGCGCTTCATCACCGGCCGCGGCATTGAGGAGTGGCGCCCGGGCGCCGGCGAGACGCCGCCCGACCCGACGACCGACAGGACCGATTGCCTGCCGACCGTGGCGTCGATCCGCCGCGCGGCGCCGCCCGCTCTGATCGAGGGTGTCTACGCGCCGTTCGGCGTCCAGCTCGCCGGTAACGTCTCCAAGGCGCGGGCGATCCGGTCCTACCAGGCGCTCGCCGTGCGTTTCGCCTCGCTGCTCGCCGACCGGCCGACGCTGATCCTCGGCTCTCGCATCGCAGGAAGGGGCCGCGCGCCGTTCTACCGCGTCCGCCTGCCGATGCAGACCGCGCGCGAGGCGAGCGCCTTCTGCGGCCGGTTGAGGCATGCCGGGGGCAACTGCGTCGTGCTGCGCAACTAGCGTCTAGGAAGACGGGCTGGACGAGCCAAGCGGGCTGATCCGCCCCCAGCCGGGCAGCTTCAGCGCCGGGCTGCGCAGGTCGAAGCCCGCGACGAGGCCGAGCAGGTTGACCTCGATGCCCTCGACCCAGCCGATCGTCACACCGGCCAATCCGTAAAGCGAGGCCTGCACGCCGGTGCGGCTTGGGGTGAACCCGGCGAAGAGGCCATCATTGCGGAAATCCTTGCCGATCGCGGTTGGCGGCAGAGCCTGCGCGAGCTCGGGCACTTCGGCCATGACGTGCTGGACAAAGCTGTTCGAATTCGGCCCTGGCCAGGCCTGATAGGTGCCGGGCGTGGCATAGGCGTAAGCTTTCACGGCTTCTCGGATGCGCGGGATGAGCCGCTCCGCCGCCTCGCCCCGGACCTCGGTGACGAGTTCGGGAAGGTTGCCATACCAGCGCCCGTCCGCCTCGCGATGGTTGACGCGCACCGGCGTGCCCCAGCCGACCACGTCGAAACGCGTATAGGCGCTGGCGCCGCGCTCCTTCACCACCACCCAGGAATGATGCGCAAAGACGCCGCGCCAGCGGCCGACCCGGGCGGCGAAGACATGCACCGTCGCCTCGGGTTCGATGGAGGCCGCGGGGAGAAGCTTCGCGCTCGACCAGTCGGCCCGCCGCCAGTCATCCGCGCCACCCCGCATCGACCACCAGGCCGCATGCGTGACCAAGGGTAGGAGGAACAACAGCAGGACAAGCAGAGGGACAAGCCGGGCGGCGCGCATGGATGATGATATGTGGCAGCCATGTTGCATCGCAAGATGGTTTGCCGGCGCCGCCGGATCACAACGGCTTGAGGCGCGTGGCCAAGCTGCTAGCTTCGGCGCCGTCTGCCAGAGGGGGAATCGGACGGATCATGACGGCGCGTGGCTGGCTGAAGGGGATCGTATCGGGTGCGGCGCTGGGGCTTTCGCTTCTGGCGGCCGGTTCTGCCGGCGCGCAGAACAAGGAACTGCGCATCTACAACTGGTCGGACTATGTCGATCCGGAGGTGCTGGACGCCTTCAAGAAGGAAACCGGGATCACCGTCGTCTACGACACCTTCGACCAGATGGAGACCGTCGAGACCAAGCTTCTGGCCGGCAAGACGGGCTACGACCTGATCGTCGTCACCGCCTCCTTCCTGCCGCGGCATATCCCGCTCGGCCTCTACGCGCCGATCGACGCCGCCAAAGTGCCGAACCTCAAGAATGCCTGGCCCGAAATCCAGGGGCGCCTCGCCAAATACGATCCCGGCAACAAATATGCCGTGAACTACATGTGGGGCACTACCGGCATCGGCTACAACGTCGCCAAGATCAGGGAGCGGCTCGGCCCCGACGCGGTCATCGACAGCTGGAAGATCCTGTTCGAGCCCGACCAGCTCAAGAAGCTCTCCAACTGCGGCGTCCATGTGCTCGATGCGGTCGAGGAGATGTTCCCGGCCGCCTTGCGCTATCTCGGCCTCAACCCGGACTCGAAGGCGGAAGCCGACCTGAACAAGGCCGGCGAATTGCTGCGCAAGATCCGCCCGCATATCCAGAAATTCCATTCCTCGGAATACATCAACGCGCTGGCGAATGGGGATATCTGCCTCGCGGTCGGCTATTCCGGCGACGTGCTGCAGGCGAAGAAACGTGCGGAAGAGGCCAAGAACAAGGTCGAGATCGCCTATGCGATTCCGAAGGAGGGCGCGCTGATGTGGTTCGATTCCTTCGTCATCCCCAAGGATGCCGGCAACCCGGAGGCGGCGCTGGCCTTCATCGATTTCGTCAACCGGCCGGTGATGGCGGCCAAGAATTCGGATTTCATCCAGTATGCCAACGGCAACCTGGCCTCCAAGCCGCTGCTCTCGGCCGCGGTGCGCGACAATCCGGGCATCTATCCACCGGAGGCGGTGATGGCCCGTCTCTACACGATCACGCCCTACGACCAGAAGTCGCAGCGTCTGGTCAACCGGATCTGGACCCGGGTGAAGACCGGCAAGTGAGCGGGGCCGGCAAATGGGCTGGACTGACGTGAACTGGACTGATGTGAGCGGGACGGGCCGGTGAGCGGCGGCACGCCTGCCAGGCGCAAGGCATCACCCGGCAGTGTGCGCCGGTCCTTCCAGCCGTGGAACGACCCGGCCGCGACGCCGCTCGTCCAATTCCGCAATGTCAGCAAGCGCTTCGGCCCGGTGACTGCGGTCGACGAATTGTCGCTCGCGCTCTACCCGCGCGAGTTCTTCGCGCTGCTCGGCCCCTCCGGCTGCGGCAAGACCACGCTGATGCGCATGCTGGCGGGGTTCGAGACGCCCGATGCCGGGGAAATCCTGATCGACGGCGTCGACATCACGGCCGTGCCGCCGCATCTGCGGCCGGTCAACATGATGTTCCAGTCCTATGCGCTGTTCCCTCATCTCAACGTCGCGGACAATGTCGCCTATGGGCTGAAGCGCGAGAGACTGCCGCGTGCCGAGATCGCGCGGCGCGTCGCGGAGATGCTGGCGCTGGTCAGGCTGGAGGGGCTGGGCGCACGCCGGCCGGACCAGCTCTCGGGCGGCCAGCGCCAGCGGGTTGCACTCGCCCGCGCCCTCGCCAAGCGCCCGAAGCTGCTGCTGCTGGACGAGCCGATGGCGGCGCTCGACCGCAAGCTGCGCGAGGCGACGCAGTTCGAGCTGATGGATCTGCAAAGCGAACTCGGCACGACCTTCATGGTCGTCACGCACGATCAGGACGAGGCCATGACGATGGCCGACCGGATGGCGGTGATGGACCACGGCAGGCTCGTCCAGACCGGCCCGCCGGACCTGATCTACGAGGCGCCGGCCAATCGCTACGTCGCCGAGTTCGTCGGCGACATCAATATTCTGGAGGGGCGCGTCACGGCCATCGAGGGCGATCTCGTCAGGGTCGCGACGGAGCTTGCCGGCGATGTTGAACTCGATGAGGAGGCCCCGGCCTTTGCGCCGGGCGCGTCCATTCTCGTCGGTCTGCGGCCGGAGAAGGTCGACCTAGGCCATGACGAGCCGGCAGGAACGTTCAACAAGGTGGCGGGCGAGATCTGGGACATCGGCTATCTCGGTGACGTCACCATGGTGCAGGTCATGGTCGGTGGCGAAGGCGGCCGGCTGATGAAGGTCGCGCTCGCCAACCGCACGCGCCGGACGGCGCGACCCTTCGCCTGGGAGGACAAGGTCTGGCTGTCCTGGGATGTCGAGGGCGGGCTGGTCCTGCCGCCATGAGGGAGCAATGGGGCTCGACATGTTCCCTTCCCCCCGCTTGCGGCGGGGAAGGGATAGGGATGGGGGGCCGGAAAGCCGGAACTTTGTCCTTAATCGTTTCGCCGAGCGGCACTGCCCCCCACCCTATCCCTCCCCACCGCAAGCGGGGGGAGGGGATGCGCCCTGCATCGGCGCCGTGCCTGTCCGGCTGCCGTTCATGATGGGAAAGTCTCGCGCGTTCGCCCGCCTCGTCGTGGCCGTGCCCTATCTCTGGCTGCTGTTGTTCTTCCTCGCGCCCTTCGCAATGGTGTTGCGCATCGCGCTGTCAGATGCCGATACGGCGCTGCCACCCTACGCGCCGCATTTCGAGGGACTGGCGAAGCTGGGTGATTTTCTGGCCGGGCTCGACCTCGAGAATTTCCGTCTGCTCGCCGAGGATTCGCTGTACTGGCAGAGCTATCTCTACTCCTTGCGCATCGCGACGCTGACGACGCTGATCGCGCTTACGATCGGCTACCCGCTGGCCTATGCCATGGCGGCCGCGCCCCCGGGCTGGCGCCCCGTCCTGCTGGTGCTGGTCATCCTGCCGTTCTGGACCTCCTTCCTGATCCGGATCTACGCTTGGATCGGCATCCTGCGGCCGGACGGGCTGCTCGACATGGTGCTCGGTGCGCTTGGCCTGACGACCGAACCCTTGCGGCTCCTGAACACCGAGGCCGCCGTGCTGGTCGGCATGGTCTATTCCTACTTGCCCTTCATGGTGCTGCCGCTCTTCGCAACCCTGGAGAAGCTCGATCGCAGCCTGCTCGAGGCTGCGGCCGATCTCGGTGCGAGCCCGGTGAAGGCCTTCGCCACGGTGACGCTGCCGCTGTCGTTGCCCGGCATCCTGGCGGGCGCGGCGCTCGTCTTCATCCCGTCGGTCGGCGAATTCGTGATCCCCGACCTGCTCGGCGGGCCCGACACCGTGATGATCGGCAATCTGCTCTGGAGCACCTTCTCGTCGCGCGACTGGCCGCTGGCCTCGGCGGTCGCGATCGTCCTGCTGGTCGCGCTGGTCCTGCCGCTCGCCTTGCTCCAGCGCGCCCGGCTGGCGCGGGCAGGCGAGGGCGGAGGGGCGCGATGAGACGCCTCGGCCCCGGTCTCATCCTCGCACTCGTGGCCGGCTTCGCCTTCCTGTATGTGCCGATCCTGGCGCTGATCGCCTACTCCTTCAACGCCTCGCGGCTGGTCACGGTCTGGGGCGGGTTCTCGACGCGCTGGTACGGCACATTGCTGTCGAACCAGCCCTTGCTCGATGCAGCCTGGCTGAGCCTCAGGCTGGCCTTCGTCTCGGCGACGCTGGCGACCGGCCTCGGCACGCTCGCGGCGCTGGCTCTGGCCCGGCATGGCCGCTTCCGCGGTCGCATGCTCTTCTCGGGCATGGTGCTGGCGCCGCTGGTCATGCCGGAGGTCATCACCGGGCTGTCCCTGCTGCTGCTCTTCGTCGCGGCCGATATCGAACGCGGCTTCTGGACGGTGACGATCGCCCACGCGACCTTCAGCCTCGGCTTCGCCTGCATTGTCGTGCAGGCGCGTCTCGCTGCATTCGACCGTTCGCTGGAGGAAGCGGCTCGCGATCTCGGCGCGACGCCGCTGGTCACCTTCACCACCGTCACCCTGCCACTGATCTGGCCGGCCATCGCCGCCGCCTGGATGCTGGCCTTCACGCTTTCGCTCGACGACCTCGTGATCGCGAGCTTCACCACCGGGCCCGGTGCGACCACCCTGCCGATGCGGCTCTATTCGGCGATCCGGCTCGGGGTCTCGCCCGAGATCAATGCCGCCTGCACGCTTCTGATCGGTATCGTCGCGCTGGTGTTGATCGCCGCCTCGCTGCTGCTCAAGCGCCGGCAGGCGGCGGGCGGCTAAGCGGCGGCGCAGCTAAACGGCGGGTGAATGCCAGCCTCAAGCGCCGTTCAGGCGCGAGAAGCCAATGTCCGTGTCAGGCGAGGGGATGTTCCCTGGCCACCACACAGGACGAGGACCATGTTCCGCAAGTTCGCCGCGACCAGCCTAGCCAGCCTTGCCATCGGCGCCGCGGCCCTGGCCGCTGCCAGCGTCGTCACTGTCGGCCCTGCCGAAGCCTTTGGCCCGCGCTACGAGAGCGAGGCACCGGCCTATGGCTGGCGCCCGCCGCCGCCGGCCGTTCATGGCTACTGGGGGCGCCGCCGCTGGCAGCATTACAATGACGGTTACGGCTTCCGGCCGCCCCCGCCGCGCTACGGTTACGGCTATGGTCATGGCTGGCGCTAGTGTCGCGCAGCGACGTCCGTGACCATGGGACAGGCGCGGCCCGCCGGCCGCGCCTGTCTGTTATTCGGCGGCGCTGCGCTGGACATAGCCCAGCCGGCCGTTGAGGTCTTCCAGCAGCTTCTCGGCGGCATCCGCGATGACCGTGCCGGGCGGGAAGATCGCGGAGGCTCCGGCTTCGATCAGCGCATCGAAATCCTGCGGCGGGATGACGCCGCCGACGACGATCATGATGTCGGGCCGGCCGGCCTTGGCGAGCGCGGCCTTCAGTTCCGGCACCAGCGTCAGATGTCCTGCTGCCAGCGACGAGACGCCGATGATGTGGACATCGTTCTCGACGCCCTGCCGCGCCGCCTCGTCCGGCGTGGCGAAAAGCGGCCCGATATCGACGTCGAAGCCGAGATCGGCAAAGGCCGAGGCGATCACCTTCTGGCCGCGGTCATGTCCGTCCTGCCCCATCTTGGCGACGAGGATGCGCGGGCGGCGTCCGTCGGCCTCCTCGAACGCATGCGTCATCATCTGCACGCGCATGACGGCTGGGTTCATCGTGCCGACCTCCCGCTTGTAGACCCCCGAGATCGACTTGATCTCGGCCCGGTGGCGCCCGAAGACCTGCTCCATCGCCATCGAAATCTCGCCGACTGTCGCCTTGGCGCGCGCCGCCTTCACGGCGAGGTCGAGCAGGTTGGCGTCGCCCTTCGCGCCGTTGGTCAGGGCGCTCAGCGCGGCCTGGACATCGGCCTCGCTGCGCTCGGCCTTGAGCCTCCGCAGTTTGTCGAACTGCTGGGCCCGCACGGAGGCGTTGTCGACCTTGAGCACGTCGATCGAGGCCTCGTTGCTCGGCTTGAACATGTTGACGCCGATGATCGCCTGCTGGCCGCCGTCGATGCGCGCCTGCGTCTTGGCGGCGGCCTCCTCGATGCGCAGCTTCGGGATGCCGGCTTCGATCGCCTTGGCCATGCCGCCGAGCGCCTCGACCTCCTGGATATGGGCCCAGGCCTTCTTCGCCAGTTCGGCGGTCAGCCGCTCGACATAATAGGAGCCGCCCCAGGGATCGATGATCCGGCCGGTGCCGCTCTCCTGCTGCAGCACGATCTGGGTGTTGCGGGCGATGCGGGCCGAGAAGTCGGTCGGAAGGGCCAAGGCCTCGTCGAGCGCATTGGTATGCAGGGACTGGGTGTGGCCCTGCGTCGCCGCCATCGCCTCGATCATCGTGCGCGGCACGTTGTTGAAGACATCCTGCGCCGTCAGAGACCAGCCGGATGTCTGGCAATGCGTCCGCAGCGGCAGCGATTTCTCGTTGGTCGCGCCGAAATCCTTGACCAGCTTCGCCCAGATCAGCCGGCCCGCGCGCAGCTTCGCCACCTCCATGAAGAAGTTCATGCCGATGGCCCAGAAGAAGGACAGCCGTGGCGCAAAGGCATCGACGCCGAGGCCCGCCCGCTGGCCGGCGCGGATGTATTCGACGCCGTCGGCCAGCGTGTAGCCGAGTTCGAGGTCCTGCGTCGCGCCGGCCTCCTGCATGTGATAGCCGGAGATCGAGATCGAGTTGAACTTCGGCATGTTGGCCGAGGTGTAGGAGAAGATGTCGCCGATGATCCGCATCGAGGGCGAGGGCGGGTAGATATAGGTGTTGCGGACCATGAATTCCTTGAGGATGTCGTTCTGGATCGTCCCCGAGAGTTTCGCCGCAGGCACGCCCTGTTCTTCCGCCGCGACGATGTAAAGCGCCAGCACCGGCAGCACGGCGCCGTTCATGGTCATCGACACGCTCATCTGGTCGAGCGGGATGCCCGAGAACAGCGTGCGCATGTCGTAGATCGAGTCGATCGCGACGCCGGCCATGCCGACATCGCCGCCGACGCGCGGATGGTCGGAATCATAGCCGCGATGGGTCGCGAGATCGAAGGCGACGGACAGGCCTTTCTGGCCCGCCGCGAGGTTGCGCCGGTAGAAGGCGTTGGAATCCTCCGCCGTCGAGAAGCCCGCATATTGCCGGATCGTCCAGGGCTGGTTGACATACATGGTCGGGTAGGGGCCGCGCAGATAGGGCGCGATGCCCGGCAGCGTCTCGACGAAAGGCAGGCCGTCGCGGTCGTCCGCCGTGAAGATCGGCTTCACCGGAATGCCTTCCGGCGTCAGCCAATCATCGCCGGACGGTGGCGCGACCGGAGCCGGGGCATGGCCGTCGGCAAAGGACAGCGTCGCGAAATCGGGGATGGCTGTCATGGCTTGCTCCCGCCCGTTCGGTCCCACCAATGGTGGAAATGATGCACCGGTCCGTGGCCGTGGCCAACCGGAACCTCGTCGGCAGCGGCGATCGCCGCCGAGATATAGCTCTTCGCGTGGCCGACCGCTTCCGGCAGCGGAAGCCCCTTCGCCAGCCCCGATGCGATGGCAGACGAGAGCGTGCAGCCCGTGCCATGGGTGTTGCGGGTCGTGATGCGCGGCGCATCGAAGCGCTGGCGGCTGCCGCCTGCGAGCAGCAGCAGGTCGCTGCTGCTGTCGCCGCTGCCATGGCCGCCCTTGATCAGGACATTGGCGGCACCGAGCGCAGCCAGCCTGTCGGCCTGCTTCTCGACGGCATCGTCGGTCTCGGCGACGCTGCTGCCGAGCAGGGCGGCGGCCTCCGGCAGGTTCGGCGTGATCAGGGTCGCGAGCGGGAAGATATGGCGCCGGATTGCATCGACCGCCTCGTTCTCCAGCAGTCTCGCGCCCGAGGCCGCGACCATGACCGGGTCGAGCACGATATGGCGCGCCTTGTGCCGCTTCAGCCCGGCGGCCACGGTCTCGATCAGTTCGGCCGTCGCCAGCATGCCGATCTTGACGGCCGCGACGTCGAGATCCTCGAACACCGCATCCATTTGCTTGGCGACGAAATCGGCCGGCACCGCATGGATCGCGCTGACGCCCTTCGTGTTTTGGGCCGTCAGCGCGACGATGACGCTGGCGCCATAGACCTGATGCGCCGCGAAGGTCTTGAGGTCGGCCTGGATGCCGGCTCCCCCGCTGGAATCCGAGCCGGCGATGGTCAGGGCGATGGCAGTCACGGCATGCTCCGGTTCAGGCAGCGACGATGGCATGGGCGCGCGTGAGCGCCTCGATGACATCGCCACCCGCATAGATGAACGAGGTGACACCCGCTTGGTTCAGCTCTGCTTCCATGTCGCCGGGGCGACCCGCCAGCCAGACGGTCGCGCCGGCTGTGGTCAGCGCTTGCGACGCGGCACGGCCTTCAGCCGCATAGGCGGCGTCCGAACCGCAGAGGCAGGCGAGGCGGGCGCCCGATGCGGTGCAGGCTGCGACGAGGGCCGCTATGTCGGTCACGCCGTCCTTCGCAAAGCCGCCGCCGCTTGGTGCCGACAGTCCGCCGGCCTCGAACAGATTGCGCGCAAAGCCGGCGCGCGCTGTGAAATCGGCGATCGGCCCAAGCGTCGCCAGAAAGACGACCGGGCGCTGCGGGGCGGCATCCGCCTTGTCCCGGAGGACCTCGAAAGGCTCGGCCAGCCGCTGCGAGGGCAGGGCCTGGGCTTGCACGCTGTCCTCCGGCGCACTCAGTGCCGCATCGCGCGTCGCGCCCCCCGCGAGCTGGTCGATGAGATCGCCCTGATCCTGCTCTGAAGCCTTGCGCAGCTCTGTCCTCGGCGTCGGCCGCCCGACGGGTGCGACAGCGAGCACGGCGACCGGCGTTTCCTTAAGATTGGGGAACTCGCTCGTGCCGGTGATCGGTTCGCGGCGGGTGGCGATCGCCTTCGCCCGTGCCTCGCGCTGCTTGGCGAGATCGGCCTGCACGGTTCCGCTGGCGAGGGCCGCAACGATGCCGGGCAGGCCGTCCGCGGCTCGCTGCTCCAGCCCTTGCAGCACGCCCCAGGCCTGCTCGCACAACGCCAGCGTCAGCGCTTCGAAGCTGCCGGCACCTGCAGCCGGGTCGGCGACGCGCCAGAGATTGGCCTCCTCCAGCAAAACGAGCTGCGTGTTGCGCGCGACGCGGCGGGCGAAGCCGTCCGGCAGGCCGAGCGCGGCGGTGAAGGGCTGCACGATCAGGGAATCCGCGCCGCCGATGCCGGCCGAGAAGGTCGCGATCGTGCCGCGCAGCAGATTGACCCAGGGGTCGCGCCGGGTCAGCGAGCGCCAGGCCGTCTCGGCATGCAGGATCATCGGCTTCGGCGACAGGCCGCAGGCCTGCTGCACGCGCTGCCAGAGCAGGCGCGCCGCGCGGAACTTGGCGATGGTCAGGAATTCGTCAGTATCGGCGACGAGAACGAAGGAGATCGCGTCCCGCGCCTCCTCCAGCGGGAAGCCCTCATTCTCCAGAGCGCGCAGATAGGCGATCGCCGTCGCCAGCATCGCGCCGAGTTCCTGTGCCTCGCTGGCGCCGGCCTCGTGCCAGGGCCGGGCATCGGCAGTGATGAATGGTCCGGCAAAGCCGCGAGCCTTCAGAGCACGGACCGTATCGGCGAGCCGGCGGCCGATCTCCGGCCAGGGTGCCGCGAGGGAACCTTGGCTAGCCAGAAGTCCGATCGGGTCCAGCCCGAAATCGATCGTTAGCGTGTCGGGCGAGAGACCGCGTTTTTCGACGAGGGCCGCCAGCAGCAGCGCATTGACGCGGCCTTGCGGAGCCGGATCCAGGCGCAGCCGGATGAGGTCGAGCATCGCGCCGTCGAGGCTGGCGTCGAGTGCTGCGACATCGTCGGCGACGAGCCCGTAGCCGCGCGCCGCGCGTGCGCCGGCAAAGGCGATGGACAGGAAATCCGCCCCGCCTTCGAGATCGGCGAGAGCGAGCTTTTGCGCCTCCGCCGGTTCGGGGTGGTCGAGGCGGACGGCGACATGCCAGCGGCCGGCCTCGCCGCGCAACGGCCTGAGCGCCGGGGAGGCGGCTTCATAAAGCGGCTCGATGCGAATGTCGTCGGCGGTCTTGCCGACCAGCCGCTTCTCGAAATCGGCGCCCTTCAGAACCTTGTCGACCGCGGCGCGCCATGCCTCCTGCGAGGGCGCGGCAAAGGCGTCCATGAAGGGCAGGTCGGATGCTGGGGCCGATTTCATGCGCGCCGATCCTCGTCTCTTGCCGCTTGTGCAGTCGCGAGGCGGTCATTGCCATGGCTGGCGACGCATCACCATTCCTACTTCGTCGCACCGGGCCTGCGCAAACCTGCGCCGCGCTGGCTGGGGCCCGAAACAACAACGCCGCCTCGCGGCGGCGTTGTGCTCTTGCCTTGCGATATGGATGCTCAGACGAACTGGCCGAGCCCCGGGATGGCGCCGACGATTGCGCCCATCGCGTCCTCGCCCGCCTTCTCGCGGCCGACCGCGAACATCTCCTTCGAGACGGATTGGATCTGGCCCATCGAGAGGCCGGCGCCCATCAACTGGCCGCCCAGCGCCATGACGCCGCCGCCACCACCCATCAGACCGCCGACCATGCCCATCAAGCCACCCTTGGCGCCGCCCTCGGCATTGGCGAGGTCCTGCGCACCCGGCAGCGCGCTCATCAGCTCGCCGATCTCGGCCGGGGGGCCTTCCTTCTGCAGGAAGGCGAGGATGATGCCGATCGCCTTGCGGGCGAGTTCCTCATTGAGGCCCGAGGCCGCGATCACGCGGGAGATCAGTTCATCCATGGTGTTGGTCCTGCATGGTCTTCATCCTATTGGTTGCGGCGAGTGACGGCGAGATAGTTCATATATCAACGATTGGATCAAGCCGATAGTCTGCGCCGCGATCGGGCTTCCGCCGGCCGGCGCCTTTCGCTACACCCTTGCCCTGACCCATCGAAAGCACAACAGGCAGGCTCATGGCGGATGACGGCGCGATTCTGATCGGCAAAAGCTGGAAGGCAGAAAACCTGCTGCTCAAGCTCGCCAACCGCCACGGCCTCGTGACGGGCGCGACCGGCACCGGCAAGACCGTGACGCTGCAGGTCATGGCCGAGGGCTTCGCCAAAGCGGGCGTCCCGGTCTTCGCCGCTGACATCAAGGGCGACCTCTCGGGCATCGCGGCGCCGGGCGATTCCAAGCCACCCTTCGTCAAGCGCGCCGAAGAGATCGGCGTGAAATACGAACCCGACCAGTTCACCACCGTGTTCTGGGACGTCTTCGGCGAGCAGGGCCACCCCGTCCGCGCCACCATTTCCGAGATGGGGCCGCTGCTTCTGGCGCGACTGCTCGATCTCAACGAGACGCAGGAGGGCGTGCTCAACATCGCTTTCCGCATCGCCGACGAGCAGAAGCTCCTGCTGCTCGATCTCAAGGATCTGCGCGCGATCCTCGGCTTCATCGCCGAGAACGCCAAGGACCTGACGACGAAATACGGCAACGTGACCTCGCAGACCGTCGGCACGATCCAGCGCGCGCTGCTGGTGCTGGAGAACCAGAAGGGCGACATGTTCTTTGGCGAGCCGGCGCTCGACATTGCCGATCTGATGAAGCTGGACCGCTACGGCCGCGGCATCGTCAATATCATGGCGGCCGACAAGCTGATGGCCAATCCGCGGCTCTATGCGACCTTCCTGCTCTGGCTGCTCTCGGAGCTGTTCGAGCAACTGCCCGAGGTCGGCGATCTGGAGAAGCCCAAGCTCGTCTTCTTCTTCGACGAGGCGCATCTGCTCTTCAACGGCGCGCCGAAGGCGCTGCTGACGGCGGTCGAGCAGGTCGTCCGCCTGATCCGCTCGAAGGGCGTCGGCGTCTATTTCGTGACGCAGAACCCGCTCGACATTCCCGACACCGTGCTGGCCCAGCTCGGCAACCGCGTCCAGCACGCGCTGCGCGCCTTCACCCCGCGCGACCAGAAGGCGGTCAAGGCCGCCGCAGAGACCTTTCGCCAGAACCCGAAGATCAACACCGCCGAGGCGATCATGCAGCTCGCGGTCGGCGAGGCGCTGACCTCGACGCTGGAGGGCAAGGGCACGCCGACCATCGTCGAGCGCACCCTGATCGCCCCACCGATGGCACAGGTCGGTCCCTGCACTGTCCAGATCCGCCAGCAGGCGCTGAACGAGTCCGGTTTCAAGGGCAAGTACGACACGATGGTCGACCGCGACTCGGCTTATGAAGAGCTGATGAAGCGCAAGAACCTGACTCCCGATGGCGAGCCGATCGAGGCCTCGACCACGGGCGATGGCGGCATCCTCGACACGATCGGCGGCTGGCTCGGCGGCAATTCGAATGCGCCACGGCCGAAGACCGGCCCCGGCAGCCGGGGTGGCGCCCTGCCGCAGAGCATGACCGAGAAGATCATCACCTCGGCAGCGCGCTCGGCCGCGACTTCGATCGGCCGGCAGGTCGGCACCGCGATCCTGCGCGGCGTGCTGGGCTCGATGATGGGTGGCAAGCGCTAAGGCAGGCTGCTGAGCGTGCGCGAACGGTGTATCCTCTGTACGGTCGGTCGTTTCGGCTGACGAGGAGGAACTGTGGAAGTCGCGCGTATCCGTTGCTCGATTTTTATGACCCTGCTCGTGTGCTGTTCGCCGGCGGCGGCGGAGTGCGTCGTCAATGGACCGAAGTGGTATCTCAATACCAACGATCGGGTGACGCTGCACGCCACGATGAACGCACAGGGATGCGGCCATACCTATCAGGTGGCAGGCACTTGGAGGATGGACAAGATCGTCGCGCTGAAACCTCCTGCGAACGGAATATTGCGACAGATCGGAGAGGTGACGTTCTATTACATTCCGAGGGCCGGGTTCTCAGGGTCGGATAACTACGTCATTTATATATGCGGAAAAGACACGTGGGGCTCGGGTTGTGCGAGGCTCAATTACGAAGTGGTCGTGCAATAGAGCGCTTCACATCGAATCTGCCTCGCGCTGCACGACGATGTGGTCGTTTCGGTCACTTCGGGATCAACCGGCGAGACCTTCTGCCTGGACAGGCGCGTATGGCGAATGAAGCCGTGATGTGGGTCGTGTTCGCAGTGCTTTCCGCGACGCGCTTGCAAGCCGCGGAACAGGAACAGCAGCTTTTCGAGACGCTGCGCGGCCTCGGTCGGTAGGCTGACTTACCTTACCCGCCAAGCCTTGCCATGATGGCGCCATCTGAATCGGCTCCCGTTCGCTCGTGAGCCCAGCCTTGCCGAGTGCCATGTCCAAGCTCCCCGCCATCCTCGCCCGTCTCGATGCCGATCTCGAGGGTTCGCTCGCGCGCCTCTCCTCCTGGCTTGAGATCCCCTCGATCTCGACCGACTCGGCCTACGCGGCCGACAGCCGCCGCGCCGCGGAATGGCTGGCCAGGGATCTGGAATCGCTCGGCTTCACCGCCGGCCTGCGCGAGACGCCCGGCCATCCGGTCGTGCTCGGCCATCGCCCGAAGCCCGGTGCGCCGCACGTGCTGTTCTATGGCCATTACGACGTGCAGCCGGTCGATCCGCTCGAACTCTGGGACACCGAGCCGTTCAAGCCGGTGGTCAGGGAGATCGAGCCCGGTCGCAAGGTCATCGTCGGGCGCGGGGCCTGCGACGACAAGGGCCAGGTCATGACCTTCGTCGAGGCGATGCGGGCGACGCTTGCCGAGACCGGCGATCTGCCCATCGGCGTCACCATCATGGTCGAGGGTGAGGAGGAATCGGGTTCGCTCAACCTGCCGGCCTTCGTCCGCGAGAACGCGGAGGAGCTGAAGGCCGATTTCGCCCTCGTCTGCGACACCGGCATGTGGGATCGCGAAACCCCGGCGATCACCGCCTCGCTGCGCGGCATGGTCTATCAGGAGGTCACGATCACCTGCGCCGACAGGGACCTGCATTCGGGGCTGTTCGGCGGAGCTGCTGCCAATCCGATCTATGTGCTGGCGACCATCGTGGCTGCCCTGCATGACGAGACCGGCAAGATCACGCTGCCGGGCTTCTATGAGGGCGTCGAGGAACCGACCAACCAGCAGAAGGCGGACTGGGCCGATCTCAACCTCACCGAAGCGGAGTTCCTCGGCCAGATCGGCCTGAAACACTCGATCGGCGAGAAGGGCCGCATGCTGATCGAGCAGATCCAGTCGCGCCCGACCTGCGACGTCAACGGCATCTGGGGCGGCTATACCGGGGAAGGCACCAAGACCGTGATCGCCGGCAAAGCCTTCGCCAAGATCTCGTTTCGCCTGGTGGGAAAGCAGGATCCGCAGAAGATCGCAGCCAGCTTCCAGGCTTTCGTGCGTGCACGCCTCCCGGCCGACGTCACCGCAAGCTTCATCGAGCATGGCGCCTCGCCTGCGATCGCGGTGCCGCTGGATTCGCCGGCACTCACCAGCGCGCGCGCCGCCCTGACCGAGGAGTGGGGCCGCAAGGCCGTGACCATCGGCTCGGGCGGCTCGGTTCCGGTCGTCGGCGATTTCAAGCGCCTGCTCGGCATGGACACGCTGCTGGTCGGCTTCGGACTCGACGACGACCGTGTCCATTCGCCCAACGAGAAATACGACCTCTCGTCCTTCCACAAGGGCCAGCGTTCCTGGGCGCGGATCATGCAGGCGCTCGGTGCCGAAAAGGCTGTTTCATGAAATCGGTCTGTGTCTTCTGCGGGTCCAATCCCGGAAACGAACCTGTCTATGCAGATGCCGCGCGCGCCATGGGCGCGGAGATCGCCCGGCGCGGCATGGTTCTGGTCTATGGCGGCGGCGCGGTCGGGCTGATGGGCATCGTCGCCGACGCCGCGCTGGCGGCCGGCGGCGAGGTCCACGGCATCATCCCCCGCGCCCTTCGTGAGAAGGAAGTCGGCCATTACGGGCTGACGCGGCTGGAGGTCGTCGAGACCATGCATATCCGCAAGGCGCGGATGGCGGAGCTGTCCGATGGCTTCATCGCCATGCCGGGCGGCATCGGCACCTTCGAGGAGCTGTTCGAGATCTGGACCTGGGGCCAGCTCGGTATCCACGACAAACCGCTCGCTTTCCTCAACGTCGCGGGCTTCTACGATCCGCTGGCGGCGTTCCTGGACAACACGGTGGAGGCGGGTTTCCTCAAGCAGACCCACCGCGCCATGGCGATCACCGATACGCAGCCCGCGACCCTGCTCGACAGGATGGAGCAATATGTCCCGGCCGCGACCTACAAATGGGTCGAGAAGGAACAGGTTTGACGGCGGCCGATCTGCCCTTCAGAGCTGTAGGAAATTAATCCTTGACACCGTGACGCTGATCGGATAGACATCGGGAACGCTCACGAACTGTGACCAGACGAAGCAAGCCGCCGCGCCCCTCAGCCGGCGGCTTTGGCATGTCTGGCCGCCGGAGATGTCCATGACCGATGAAGACGACGATGCGCTGGCGCTGCCGGCCGCGAAGGGCAAGCGCTTGGCCGTTGGCCGCAAGGCCGTGGTGACGAAGCTGTGGCGGGCCGCCAAGCGTCAGCTCGACGCGCATGAGGCGCGTCTCGACGAACTGCCGAAGGGAGCGGCGGCGAGCGAGGCCGATGCCAAGGCGCTGGCGGTTCTCGCCCGCACCGTCCGCGAGCTGGTGGCGCTCGAGGCGGCCACACTGGGCCGGGAGGACAAGTCGAACGATGATCTCTCGTCTACCGCCGGATTGCGCCATGTCGCCGAACTGCGCCGCGAGCTGGCACGCCGCATGGAGCGCCTTATCGCTGAAGACGCAGGCGAGGCTGTTGCGCCGCCTGCTTCCGGAATTGCCGCCGGATCTGGTTGAGGTCGTCGTCGACGACTGGATCTATTGGGGAAGGCTGGACCAGAAGCCTGCGCTGGGTGCCGACGACAAGGCGGTTTGGCTGGTGCTGGGCGGGCGTGGCGCGGGCAAGACCCGCACGGGTGCGGAATGGATCAAGGGCATGGCTCTCGGCCTGTCACCCTTCGCGAGCTCGTTCTCCGGCCGCATCGCCCTCGTCGGCGAAACGCAAGGGCAGGTGCGCGATGTGATGATCGAAGGTGTTTCCGGACTGCTTTCGATCCACACGCGCTGGGAACGACCGACATGGTCGCCGTCGCGGCGGCGTCTCGAATGGCCCAACGGCGCGATCGCGCAGGCCTTCTCGGCGGAAGACCCGGAAGGGCTGCGCGGCCCGCAATTCGGTGCCGCCTGGTCCGACGAACTGGCGAAATGGCCAAACCTTCAGGAGTGCTGGGACATGCTGCAATTCGGGCTTCGCCTCGGCGACAGGCCGCGCCAGATCGTCACGACGACGCCGCGCCCGGTGCCCTTGATCAAGCGTCTCCTGACCGATCCGCATGTCGCGCTCAGCCGCGCGGGTACGAGCGCGAACCGCTTCAACCTGGCGGCCGACTTCATCCGCAGCGTGACGCAGACCTATGGCGGCACGCGGCTCGGCCGGCAGGAACTCGATGGCGAACTGGTCGAGGAGAGCGCCGACGCGCTCTGGACGCGCGCCATGATCGAGGCCTGCCGCGAAGCCGCGGCGCCGACCCTGGCGCGGATCGTGGTCGCGGTCGATCCTCCCGCCTCGTCCTCGCAGCGGGCGGATGCCTGCGGCTTGGTCGTGGCCGGCATCGATCGAGATGGCTTCGGCCATGTGCTGGAGGACGGCACGGTGTCGGGCGCCCGCCCGCATGAATGGGCGGCAAAGGCCGTCGCGCTCTACCGGCGTTTCGAGGCCGATGCGCTGGTCGTCGAGGTCAACCAGGGCGGCGAGATGGCGACCTCCGTCATCGGCGAGGTCGATGCGGGCGTGCCGGTAACCGCAGTCAGGGCGACGCGCGGGAAATATCTGCGGGCCGAGCCAGTCGCCGCACTCTATGCGCAGGGGAGAGTACGCCATGCCGGCACCTTCCCCGCGCTTGAGGACGAGATGTGCGATTTCGGGCCGGGCGGCCTCAGCTCCGGCCGCTCGCCGGACCGGCTCGACGCGCTGGTCTGGGCACTGACCCATCTCATGCTGGGCCCGAAGGGCCGGCCGCGGGTGAGGGGAATCTGACAGCGTCATTCTCGGGCGGAGCCCTCGGGCCCGGGCTATGGCTGGACCAGGGATAAATTCCTCGCAGACCCGAGAATCTCTCGGCGGGAGATGCTCGGGTCGAGCCCGAGCATGACGACACGCGTTCAACGCACCCAACAGCGAGACCTCCATGCTCAACTTCCTTCGCAACCTGCGCGGCCCCGCCGCGCCGGAACGCAAGCGCTCGCGCGTCGGGCCGCTGATCGCCCTGCACGAGGCGGGGCGTCCGGTCTGGACGCCGCGCGATTATGCGGCGCTCGCCCGCGAGGGCTATGAGCGCAACCCGGTCGTGCATCGTTGTGTCCGGCTGATCGCGGAGGCGGCGGCCCAGACTCCGCTCGTCGCCAAGGTTGGTGCGCGCGAGGTGCCCGAGCACCCTGCACTGGCCCTGATCGACAGGCCCAATCCGCGCCAGGGCGGCATCGCCTTCCGCGAGACGCTGTTCGGCCATCTGCTTGTCGCTGGCAACGCCTATGTCGAGGCGGCCAGCGCAGGCCACGAGCCACGAGAACTCTATGCGCTGCGGCCGGACCGGATGCGGATCGTACCCGGCCGCGACGGCTGGCCGGAAGCCTATGACTATACGGTCGGCGGCGACACCATCCGCTTCCGGCAAGACGAGGGCGGCGTGCCGCCGATCCTGCACCTGACGCTGTTCCACCCGGTCGACGACCATTATGGCCTCTCGCCGATCGAGCCTGCCGCCTGTTCGCTCGACATCCACAACGCCGCCAGCCACTGGCACAAGGCCCTGCTCGACAATGCGGCGAGGCCGTCGGGCGCGCTGGTCTATGACAGCCCGGACGGTGCGAGTCTCAGTGAGGCGCAGTTCGAGCGCCTGAAGGCCGAACTGGAAGAGAGTTTCCAGGGCGCACGCAATGCCGGCCGCCCGCTGCTGCTCGAGGGCGGGCTCGACTGGAAGCCACTCTCGCTGACGCCGGCAGAACTCGACTTCGTCGCCGCCAAGGGCGTGGCGGCACGCGAGATCGCGCTCGCCTTCGGCGTGCCGCCGCTGCTGCTCGGCCTGCCGGGAGACAACACCCATGCCAATTTCGCCGAGGCCAATCGCGCCTTCTGGCGCCAGACCGCGATTCCGCTGGTCCGGCGCACGGCGCAGTCGCTGGCGCAATGGCTTGGTCCGGCCTTCGGCGGCGAGCTGACGCTGGAGCCCGATCTCGATGCCATCGAGGCGCTCGCCGAGGAGCGGGAATCGCTCTGGCGGAGGCTCTCCGCCGCGACCTTCCTCGGCGAGGACGAGAAGCGCGAGGCGGTCGGCTACGGCCGGGCGCCGGCGGCCGGAGGGACGGGCTCATGAACCTGCTCGAACAGATCGTCGCCGCCTTTGTCGGGCGCGCCGATGTCGGCCATCTCGGCCTGCTGCTCTGGGCCGCCTCGGCCTCGGCCTTCGCCTTCTTCGTGCTGCGTGAACTGACTGCCGCCAACCGTCGCTTCGACGAATTCGTACGCGAACTCAACCGCTTCAACGCCCGTCACGAGGGGGACCAGCCATGACGCGTTCCGGAGAAAAGAAGCCGTCGCCGCCGCCATCCTCCAGTTCTGGCCGGTCGCCGCCGCAGAAACCGCAGCGCGGGCCTGCGAACACCGAGATCTTCAGCCGTTTCGTGCGCAACCTGGCCCGGCTGGAAGGCGGCGCGGCGCGTTTCGGCAAGGCCCGAGCCGGAAAGGGCGGGGAGGGCGCCCGATGATGAGGAGCGCTCTTGCGACCGGGCCCTTCGCACGCGAATCCAAGTTCCTGCCCCTGCCGCCGGCGCGGATCAGGCCCGACGGTCTCTTCGAGGGCTATGCAAGCCTGTTCGGCATCGCCGATCTCGGCAAGGACGTGGTCGAGCCCGGGGCCTTCCGCGACAGCCTCGTTCGGCGCGGTCCGGGGGGCGTCAAGCTGCTTTGGCAGCACGATCCGGCCGAGCCGATCGGGCGCTGGGTCGCGCTCGCCGAGGATGGGCGCGGGCTCTTCGTTCGCGGCCAGCTTTCGCTGGCCGTGGCCCGTGCCCGCGAGATCCATGCGCTGATGCGGGAGGGCGCAGTCGATGGGCTCTCGATCGGCTTCCGCTCGGAAAAGGCCCGCACCGAGCCGCGCAGCGGCCTGCGCCGGCTGGAGCGGGTCGATCTCTGGGAGGTCTCGATCGTCACCTTTCCGATGCTGCCGCAGGCGCGCGTCACCGCCGTCAAGGCACTGCGTTGCACGCCGCCCTCTGCCCGAGCCGCCTCTGGCCAAGCCGCTTTTGCCCGCTCCTGAACCCGTTCCACCCGAGGAGAGACCATGACCACTGCCAACCACGCTCCCGAGAGCAAAGCCGCCGGCGCCGATCTGTCGCTGGCCTTCGACGATCTGCGCTACATGCTGGAAAGTTACCGCGTCAGCAATGACGAGCGCCTCGCCGAGATCGAGACCCGCCATGGCGCGGACCCGCTGACCGAGGAAAAGATGGCGCGGATGGATGCCGCGCTCGACGACGCGATGCGCCGCATCGACCGGCTGACGCTCGACCGCAGCCGCCCGGCGCTCGGCCGCGACGAGCCGCGCGATCCGCTGGTGGGAGAGCACAAGGCTGCCTTCGCATCCTACATCCGCAGCGGCGAGGCCGGCGGTCTGAAGCGGCTGGAGGGCAAGGCGCTCTCGGCGGGCTCTGGCCCCGATGGCGGCTATCTCGCGCCGTCGGGCGTCGAGAGCGAGATCCTGCGGCGGCTGGCGACGGTGTCCCCGATCCGCGCCATCGCCACCGTCCGGACGATTTCGTCCGGCACCTACAAGAAGGCTTTCTCAACCACGGGCCCTGCCTCCGGCTGGGTCGCCGAGACGTCCGCCCGCCCGCAGACCGGCTCCCCGGCACTGGCCGAACTCTCCTTCCCGGCCATGGAGCTCTATGCCATGCCGGCTGCGACCCAGACCCTGCTCGACGACGCCATCGTCAACATCGACCAGTGGATCGCCGAGGAGGTGGAGAGCGCCTTCGCCGAGCAGGAAGGCGCGGCCTTCGTCAACGGGGACGGCATCGACAAGCCCAAGGGCTTCCTGGCCTATCCGACGGCGGCCGACGGGGTCTGGAGCTGGGGCAGTCTCGGCGTGCTCAACACAGGCGTCGCCGGCGCCTTTGCCGCGTCCAGCCCCTCCGACATCCTGGTCGATCTCGTCTATGCGCTGAAGGCCGGCTATCGCCAGAACGCCTCCTTCGTGATGAACCGCAAGACGCAAGCCCAGGTGCGCAAGTTCAAGGACACGACCGGCCAGTATCTCTGGCAGCCACCGGCTTCGGTCGGGGCTCCGGCGACGCTGCTCGGCTTCCCGCTGGTCGAGGCGGAGGACATGCCCAATATCGCCAACAACGCGGTCTCGCTCGCCTTCGGCGACTTCCGGCGCGGCTATCTCGTCGTCGACCGGGCCGGCGTCCGCATCCTGCGGGATCCCTACTCCGCCAAGCCCTATGTGCTGTTCTACACGACCAAGCGCGTCGGCGGCGGCGTGCAGGACTTCGCGGCGATCAAGGGCCTGAAATTCGCGGTCTGAGCCGGCAAGTGAGCCGATGCGGACGGGCGGGGCGTTCGCGCCCCGTCCTCAGCGCGAGAACCACCAGCTATAGCCGGCGGCCGGAGGTTCGCGCTCGAGTTGGCGCGGGTTCGGCCCCATCGCGAGCAATCGCGCCGCAGCCTCCGTGATCCAGCTGCGATGTTCGCTGACCGGCGTGATCGCGGTGAAGCCGCCACAGATGCGCCGGGCGCGCGAATTCAGCGGCCCGCTCGACCAGCTCACGATGCCGACGAGATCGCGCGAATGGGCGTTGCCGCGCAGCACGGGACCACCGGAATCGCCGCGGCAGGCGCCGGCGCCCGGGCTTTCGCCCTTGGCTTCGGCATCGACGGCGACCTTGACCGTGTTCTGCGTGGTGTAGTTGCCTGCGTTGACCAGCCTGGTCTCGCGCAGGCGCCGCGCCGTCTTCTTGTTGTCTTCGACCGAGAGGCCGAAGCCGGCCATGGTCACGGTCTCGCCTTGCCAAAGTCCTCCGCCGAGCGTGACCGGCTGGATATCGGCGGGCAACGGGGCCGCCAGCCGCAACATCGCGAGATCGGTGCCGGGCTGGGTGCGCGGCGTGGTCCCGGGCACGAAGCTCGGATGCGGAAGCACCGCGATGACGGCATGCCGGCGTGCACGGAAGCGCGGATCGAGGCTGACGACGCTGACCGAGCCGCCGCCCATCAGGCAATGCGCCGCGGTCAGGACCAGTTCCGGCGCGATCGCCGCTCCCGAGCAGAGTTCGCCCCGGCTGGTCTCGACACGCAGTGTCGAGGCTCGCGCGCCCCGCACATCCTGCGAAGTCGTGCCACCGACGACGGCAAGCGCCGGCGACAGGCCGGCAACGAGAGCAGTGGCGAGAATGAAGGCGAACGCGCGCGATGACATGATGCGAACCAGATGGACGAACACGCCTAATCTATGGGCTGCTGCGGCGCAGTCCAGCCTTTCCGTCAGCGACCGTTCGTCCAGGACGCACGCTCGGCCCATCTCGAGAGCGTCCCGTCGATCCAGGCGCGCTGCGGCGAGACCAGCACACCCTGGCTCAACAAGCCGCAACTCTTGCCGGCAGGTCCGGTCGACCAGCTCGTGACGGCGACGATGCCGCCATCGCTGCCGGTCATCGGCCCGCCTGAATCGCCCTGGCAGGCGCCGGGCCCCGGGCGCTTGCCGGCTCCGGCTTGATCGGCTGCCCAGAGCAGGACCCGTCCCGGACCATAGGGCTCGACCACGGCGAGGGTGGCGGAGCGATAGACGCCGGTGCTTCGAGCCTCGCCCTCCCGCGAGACGCCATAGCCTGCCAGCATGACCGGAGCGCCGGCGCGCGGCTGCGCACCATCGACGAGCACGGCGGGCGTGAAACGGGCCGGAAGCGGCTCGCCCAGCCGGATGAGAGCAAGGTCGATCGAGCGCCGCCGCGCCGCTACCGCATTGGCATTGAACTCGGGGTGGAGGGCGACGGCGGTCGGCGCGATCAGCACGGGCTCGCCGCCGCCGTCCTTCCAATGGATGCGCAGATCCGTGCCGCCGGCCGCGCAATGGGCCGCCGTCAGGATCGCGCGCGCCGACAGGACGATGCCGGTGCAGACGCCGCCGCGCGCATTCAGGACCATCAGCGTCGAGCCTGCCGCCGGCCCGCCATCGCGGCCGCCGACGACAGCGCCCGCGGGTTTCGCGGCCAGCGTCATGCCGCAGGCGAGGCCGGCCAAGGCGATCAGATATCCGACGCGCATCGGCGCTCCTCCCAGGACAGGAGGCGCTGGATAGCGCGTCGGCCCCTGCAATTGAACCCTGAATCGGAGCGATCATGACGCCGCTTGCCTTGACCCCGCCGGCGCAGGAGCCGGTTTCACTCTCCGAAGCTAGGCTTTTCCTGCGGCTCGACCAGACGGCGGAGGACGATTTGCTCGGCACGCTGATCACAGCCGCCCGGCTGATGGTCGAGGCCGCGTCCGGCAGGCTCCTGGTCGACCAGACCTGGCGCATCGTGATCGACCGCTGGCCCGAGAGCGGCGAGATTCGCCTGCCGCTTTCGCCGGTCGGCGCGATCACGGCCGCACGTGTCTATGACGTGCTGGGTGTAGCGCAGCCGGTCGCCGCCGAGGCGCTGCAACTCGACAGGGCCGCCGATCCGCCGGTCGTGCGGGTCGTGGCGGAGGTGCCCGAGATCGGCCGTTCGCGCGGCGCGATCGAGATTGACGTCGTCGCCGGCTTCGGCGCGACCGCGGTCGCGGTGCCGGTCCTGCTGCGGCAGGCGGTGCTGCGGCTGGCGGGACGCTGGTTCGAGCGCCGCGGCGATGTCGTCGGGCGCGATGCCGAGGCGCTGCCGCCGGAGATCATGGCGCTGATCGCGCCGTTCCGCCGCGCGAGGCTCTGACCATGGCGGACATCAACGGCGAGGGCGTGCCCGTCGGTACGCTGCGGCGCCGGCTCGTGCTCGAGGCCGCGGTCGCGACGCCGGACGGGATCGGCGGGGCGACACAGGCCTTTGAGACCGTCGCAGCGCTGTGGGCGCAGGTCGAATGGCTCTCGGGTGGTGAGCATTGGCGCCGGGGTCGGTCCGAGCAGGCCGCGACGCACCGCGTCACGATGCGCTGGCGCACGGGCGTCGATGCCGGCCAGCGCCTGCGCGACGGCGAGCGCCTTTTCGACATCCGCGCGGTTGCCGATCCTGATGGCAGCCGGCGCCGTCTCGTCTGCCACGTCCTGGAGAGCACGCCATGAGCGACGCGATCCTCGCATTGCGCTCCGCGATCCAGGCCCGGCTGCAGGCGGATTCAGCCCTCACGGCGCTGATCGGCCCCGGCCGCATCCATGACGAGGCGCCCCGCGCTGCGAGCGGCCTCTACATCGTCCATGGCGATGTCGAGGCGCGCGACTGGTCGACCGGCAGCGACCGGGGCTGCGAACAGAATCTCGGGCTCACCGTCTGGGCCGGAGAAAGCAGTTCCTCCCGGCAGGCTTTGGAGGCCGCGGCGCTGGTCGTCGCGGCCTTGAACGACGCACCGCTCGCGCCGGCCGGGCACGGGCTCGTCAATCTGCGCTGGCACTCCAGCCGGCTGGCGCGGGACGGCGCGTCCGGGCTCGCCTTCGTCGCGATCCACTTCCGTGCCGTGACCGAAACCCTCTGATTTCACCAACACCGGATGAAGGAGACGCCGTATGTCGGCACAGAAGGGCAAGGACCTGCTGCTCAAGGCGGAGGATGCGGAGGGCGGCTTCGTCACGGTCGCCGGGCTGCGCGCCCGGCAGATCGCCTTTAACGCGGAGACGGTGGATGTGACGCATTCCGAATCGGCCGGCCGCTGGCGCGAATTGCTGGCGGGGGCAGGGATGCGGCGCGCCGCAATCAGTGGTGCCGGCATCTTCAAGGAGGAGGCTTCCGACGCGCTGGTGCGCCAGCTCTTCTTCGACGGCACGATCCGCGACTGGCAGGTGATCGTGCCCGATTTCGGCACGATCACAGGGCCGTTCCAGCTCTCGAGCCTGGAATATCGTGGCGACCATGCCGGCGAGGTCACCTTCGACCTCTCGCTGGAATCGGCCGGTCAGCTCGCCTTCGTGGCGCTGTGAAGGGGGCTGGCATGGTCAACCGCTATCGCGGCGAAACGGTTCTGATGGTCGAGGGCGAGCCGTTGCCGATGCGCCTCAGCCTGGGGGCGCTTGCCAAACTCGAGCATGCGTTCAGCGTGGACAGCCTGCCGGCGCTGGGCGAGCGCTTCTCCGGGGGCAGGCTCTCGGCGCGGGACGTGACGCGCATCCTCACGGCCGGCCTGCGCGGCGCCGGCAGCAGCGTCAGCGAGGATCAGGTGGCGAGCTTCGCCTTCGACGGCGGCCTGAACGGCGCGATCAGGGCCGCGATCGCCCTGCTCGACGCGACTTTCGGCGATCCGGCCGACGAATCTGCGACGGAGGCCGGCGCCGGGCCACGCCCTCCTCAGCCGCCGGCGGCTTGATCCCGCCGGCGGCGGCCGTCCCGTTTCCCTGGCGCGAGGTCATGGCCTTCGGGCTCGGCCGGCTCGGCTGGCCGCCCGAGACCTTCTGGGCCGCGACCCCGCGCGAGATCGGCGCGGCGCTCCGGGCCCATCGGACCGAACACATGTCAGAGGTGCCCGCACGCGATGCGCTTCGGGCCCTGATGGCCGCCCATCCCGACGCCTGAGCCGGCGTCCTTCGTTTTCCGATTGCGAGATCCGCCATGCCCGACGACGACATCGTGCTCTCCTCACGCCTGACCGACATGCGGCAGCTCGGCTCGCTGACGCAAAGCCTCGGCAAATCGGCCGACAGCTTCGGCAAGTCGATCACCAACGCCTTCGCCAAGGGCATCGTCGAGGGCAAGCGCTTCGAGGATGTGCTGCGCAGCGTCGGCCGCTCGATCACCGAGACGCTGCTGAAATCGGCGCTGAAGCCGCTGCAGACGGGGCTCTCCAGCCTGCTCGGCACCGGAGTGAAGAGCCTGACGGGGCTGTTCACCGGCGGTCTCGGCCTGGGCGGGTTCGGAGGTGGCGCAGCCTTGCCGGTCGCGCCCTTCGCCGAGGGTGGCGTCATCGCCTCGCCCTCATACTTTCCGTTGGGGCGCGGCCTCGGCCTGATGGGCGAGCGCGGCGCGGAGGCGATCCTGCCGCTGTCGCGCGGCGCCGATGGCCGCCTCGGCGTGCGGTCCTCCGGCGAGGCGGCCCGTCCGCTCAGCGTGGTCGTGCAGGTCTCGACCCCCGATGCCGACAGCTTCCGCCGCTCGGAGGCGCAGGTTGCGGCGGCGATCGCGCGCGCCGTGGCGCGCGGCGGCCGCGCCTTGTGAGGGCTTGAGGCGATGACCGATTTCCACGAGATCCGCTTCCCGACCGACATCGCCCGCGGCGCGCGCGGCGGGCCCGAGCGCCTGACGCAGATCGTGACGCTGGCCTCGGGCCGCGAGGTGCGCAACAGCCGTTGGGCCCATTCGCGGCGGCGCTACGACGCCGGCGTCGGCATCCGCACGCTCGATGCGCTGGCCGCCGTCGTTGCCTTCTTCGAGGAGCGGCGCGGGCGCCTGTACGGCTTCCGCTGGCGTGACAGGCTCGACTGGAAGAGCTGCCCGCCCTCGCAGGCGCCGGCCGCGACCGATCAGGCGATCGGCATCGGTGATGGCGTCACCGGGACCTTCCAGCTCTGCAAGCACTACGGCACCGGCATCGCGACCTATCGCCGGCCGATCACCAAGCCGGTGCCTGGCGAGGTCGCCGTCGCGGTCGATGGCGTCCCGGCCGACGACCCCGGCCATGTCACCTGCGATGCCGCGACCGGACGCGTCACCTTCGCCGCCGGCCATCTGCCGGGACCGGGCGCCATGGTGACGGCCGGCTTCCTCTTCGACGTACCGGTGCGCTTCGACATCGACGCGATCGAGGTCGATCTCTCCGCCTTCGAGGCCGGCGAAATCCCCAAGATCCCCATCGTTGAGATCAAGCCCTGAGGCGAAATCTTTCCGCGAGGCAGGATCATCCCAGAAGGACAGCCCGATGCGCGACATTCCTGAAGCCCTTGCCGCCCATCTCGTCCAGGGCGCGACGACGCTCTGCCGCTGCTGGAGCCTGACGCGCCGCGATGGCGCCGTGCTCGGCTTTACCGATCACGACGGGCCCCTGAGCTTCGATGGCATCGTCTTCGCGGCCGCGACAGGCCTGGAAGCGGCCGAGGCTTCGGCCGAACTCGGCTTCGCCATCGGCGGCGGCGAGGTTTCGGGCGCCTTCGCGGCGACCGGCCTGAACGAGGCCGACCTCGCGCGCGGGCTCTACGACGACGCCCGCGTCTCGATCTGGCTGACGAACTGGGCCGACGTCTCGCAGCGCGTGCTGCTGGAAACAGGTTTCGTCGGCGAAATCCGACGCGGCGACACCGGCTTCACCGCCGAGGTGCGGGGGCTCGCCAAGGCGTTCGACGAGGAGCGCGGCCGACTCTACATGCGCTCCTGCTCGGCGGATCTCGGCGATGGGCGCTGCGGCGTGGCGTTGGCGGCGGTCGCGGCCAATGTCGTGACGAGCGACGGTCGCCTCGGTCTGACCGCCCCGGCGCTCGTGGGCTTCGCGGATGGGCATTTCACCGGCGGCCGTCTCGTCTTCACCGCCGGCGCCAATGTCGGCTTCGCGACCGAGGTGAAGCGCCATGGCGCGGCCGGCGGTCTGGTCGCGCTCCAGCTCTGGCAGGCGCCGCCTGCGCCGATCGCTGCGGGCGACGCCTTCACCGTCTCGCCCGGTTGCGACAAGAGCTTCGCGACCTGCCAGTCGAAATTCGGCAACAGCATTAATTTCCGCGGCTTCCCGCATATCCCGGGCAACGACTTCATCATCGGAGGCGTCAGGCCCGGCGACGGGACGCTCGACGGCGGGAGCCTGTTCCGATGACGGCCGCCATCTCGCGGGCCGACATCGTCGCGGCGTCCCGGCTCTGGCTCGGTACGCCCTATCACCATCAGGCCTCGCTGCGCGATGTCGGCTGCGACTGTCTCGGGCTGGTGCGCGGCGTCTGGCGGGACCTCTACGGAACCGAGCCGGAGACCCTGCCGCCCTATTCGCCGAGCTGGGCGGAAAGTCTCGGAATGGAAACGCTCGCCACGGCGGCGCTGCGCCATCTCGTACCGGTCGGGCGAGACCTGGAACGGCCGGGCGATGTCCTGCTGTTCCGTTGGCGCGCGCATCTCCCGGCCAAGCACTGCGCCATCCTGAGTGCGCCCGACCGCATCATCCATGCCCATGACAGCGCGCAGGTCGGCGAAGTTGCCTTCTCGCCGTGGTGGCGGCGGCATCTGAGCCACCGCTTCTCCTTTCCCGGAGTGACCGACTGATGGCGACGCTTCTTCTGCAGGTCGCGGGCAGCGTGCTCGGCACGGCTCTGGGCGGCCCGATCGGCGCCGTCATAGGCCAGGCGATCGGTGGCATCGCCGGCGCCCGCATCGACCAGTCCGTCCTCGGCGGAGGCGGCAGCACGAAGGTGGTCGAAGGACCGCGCCTGACCGAGATCGACGGGCTGGCCGCCAGCGAAGGCGCGGCGATCCCGCGCGTCTATGGCCGCGCCCGCATCGGCGGCCAGTTGATCTGGGCGACGCGCTTCGAGGAGGAGATCAAGGTCACGGTGACGCGCAGCAAGGGCGGCGGCAAGGGCAGCCCGCGCCAGAAGACCGTCGAGACGACGTACAGCTACTACGCCAATCTCGCGATCGGATTGTGCGAGGGGCAGATCGCCTTCGTCCGGCGCATCTGGGTCGACGGTCGGGAACTCGATGTCACCACGGTCGGCATGCGCGTCCATCACGGTCATGAGGCGCAGGAGCCCGATCCGCTGATCGCAGCCAAGGAGGCTGGTGCGGCGCCGGCCTATCGCGGCCTGGCCTATGTCGTGTTCGAGCGCTTTCCGCTGGGCGACTACGGCAACCGCGTGCCGCAATTCGCCTTCGAGGTGGTGCGCGCGGTCGATGGGCTCGGCGGCATGATCCGCGCCGTCACGCTGATCCCCGGCGCGAGCGAATTCGTCTACGAGACCCGCGCGGTCAGCCACGAGCCCGAGCCCGGCGTGACCGGGAGCCTGACCCGCCACCAGCTCTATGGCGGCTCGGACGTGGATACCGCGCTCGGGCACCTCACTGCGCTCTGTCCCAACCTCCGGCGCGTCTCCCTCGTGGTCACCTGGTTCGGCGACGATCTGCGCGCCGGTGCCTGTACGCTCTCGCCCCGCGTCGAGATCGCGCACAAACCGACGACCGGGGCCGAATGGACCGTTGCGGGGCTGATGCGACCATCCGCGCGCGTCGTCAGCGAGTTCGGCGGCCGGCCGGCCTTTGGCGGAACGCCCTCGGATGAGAGCGTGATCCGGCTCATCCGCCGCCTGCGTGACGATTATGGCCTCGAGGTCGTGCTTTATCCCTTCGTGATGATGGACGTCCCGGCCGGCAACGCGCTGCCGGACCCCGCCAGTGGCGCGCCGGGCCAGCCGCATTACCCCTGGCGCGGCCGCATCACCTGCGCGCCGGCCCCCGAAAGCCCCGGCAGCGTCGACGGAACCGCCGCAGCGGACGGGCAGGTCGCGAGCTTCCTCGGCACGGTCGGCGCCGCGGATATGTCGATCGATGGCGAGCGGATCGTCTGCGCGAGCCCGGATGAATGGAGCTACCGCCGCTTCATCCTGCATTACGCCATGCTCGCCCAGGTGGCGGGAGGCGTCAGCGGCTTCGTGCTCGGCTCGGAATTGCCGGGCTTGACGCGGGTGCGTGGCGCGGCGGGCTATCCGATGGTGGATGGGCTGGTCAGTCTTGCAGGCGAAGTCGGGACGCTGCTGCCCTCGGCGACGCTGACCTATGCCGCCGACTGGACTGAATACGGGGCCCATACCCGCAATGGCGGGCAGGATGTCGCCTTTCCGCTCGATCCGCTCTGGGCATCGCCTACGATCGGCGCGATCGGCATCGACTTTTACCCGCCGCTCTCCGACTGGCGCGACACCAGCGACCACGCCGATGCAGGCATCGCGACGGGGCCGAGCGATCCCGGCTATCTTCGCGGCCGTCTGAACGCCGGCGAGGCCTATGACTGGTACTATGCCGATGCAGCCGGGCGCCTTGCGCAGACGCGCCTGCCGATCACGGACGGTGCCCATGGCAAGCCATGGGTGTTCCGGCAGAAGGATCTCCTCGGCTGGTGGAGCTATCCCCATGTCGAGCGCGCCGGCGGCGTCGAGATCACGGCGACCGCCTTCGTGCCCGGCGCCAAGCCGATCTGGCTGACCGAGATCGGCATGCCGGCCGTCGACAAGGGCGCGAATGCGCCCAATGTCTTCCCCGATGCGAAATCGGCCGAGAGCGGCTATCCGTATTTCTCCAGCGGTGCACGCGACGATCTGGTGCAGGCGCGGGGCCTGGAGGCGATCATCTCCGGTTTCGATCCGGCACGCGAAGGCTTCGAGGCCAGCCGCAACCCGGTTCATCCGGTGACCGGCATCCGCATGGTCGATCCAGCCAATATCTATGTCTGGAGCTATGATGCCCGGCCGTTTCCGGCCTTTCCCGATCTCGGCGGGGTCTGGGCCGATGGTGCGAGCTACGACACCGGCCATTGGCTCAACGGCCGGATCGAGGGTACGCCGGTCGACCGGCTCCTGCGCCGTGTCCTGGCCGATTTCGGCCTGCCCGCGGCTGACGCCATTTCGGTCGACGGCTTCCTCGACGGCTATGTGCTGGACCGGCCGCTTTCGCCGCGGCAGGCACTCGAGCCCCTAAGCCAGGCCTTCGGCTTCGACGCGACGATGAGCGCGGGCAAGCTCGTCTTTCGCGGCCGGGCCGGGACCGTCGCGCGCCGTCTTGGCCAGGATGACTGGGTGCTCGACCGCGATGGCCGCCCCTATGAGCTCCGCCGGGCCCAGGAGAGCGAACTGCCCCTCGAATTGCGGTTGGGCTTCAGCGACGCCGAAAGCGACTATCGCGCGGCGGCGGCCCGCTCGCGCCGTTTGGCCGGAGCCGCCCGCCGCGAGATCGGCGTCGAGACCGCGATCGTGACCCGGCCTGCAGAAGGCCAGCGCCTTGCAGATCAACGGCTTCAGGAGGTCTGGGCCGGCCGCGAGACGCTGGAACTCGACCTCTCGCCGCGCTGCCTGGATCTCGAGCCAGGGGATGTCGTGGCCCTCCCGGTCGACGGGGATGAGCGTCTCTTCCGTCTGACGCGGATCGATGACGGCCCGACCCGGAAGGCCGCCGCGCGCGCCGTCGAGCCGGCGATCTACCGCAGCAGCGGCGCGCCGAGCCTGCCGAGGCCGCCGAAGACAGCGCCGGCGCTGCCCGGCCGGCCGATGGTCGTCCCCTTCGCGCTGCCGATCGTCCGGGTGCCGCCGCCGCCGCTTTTGTCGCTGGCGGCCTTCGCATCGCCTTGGCCGGGCGCGCTCGCCGTCTGGCAGGCCGATGGTGCCGGCCAGTTCGACCTGCTGCGCCTGATCGAGGCGCCCTCGATCGTCGGCGAGACCCTGACGGTCCTGCCGCCCGGCCCGATCTGGCGGACGGATCCCCATGCCGTGCTCGATCTCCGTCTGCGGGGCGGCATCCTTTCCTCCGTCGCGCCGGAGGTGGCGCTCGCGGGCGCCAACGCGCTGGCGCTTCTCGACGCGGACGGCACGGTCGAGATCGTGACCGTCGCGCATGTCGAGCTGGTCGGAACGCGGCAGTTCCGGCTGTCGGGATTCCTGCGCGGCATCGCCGGCTCCGAGGCCGCCGCCGGGCGCAGCCTGCCGATCGGTTCGCGGGTTGTCGTCCTCGACGGGGCTGCCGTGTCGCTCACCGACGATCTGGCCGATCTCGGGCAGGAGCGGCGCTATCGCATCGGGCCCGTGCAGCGCGACCTCGGCGATCCCTCCATGGTCGAGATTACCGCCACCGCCAGCATCGCAGCGCTCGCGCCGCTGTCTCCGGTACATCCCCGGGCGCGGCGCGTGGCCGCTGCGGTCGAAATCGGCTGGATCAGGCGCACGCGCATCGACGGCGATTCCTGGGATCTGGCCGAGGTGCCCTTGGGCGAAGAGGCGGAACTCTACGAGATCATGGTCCACAACGGTGACACGGAGCTGCGCCGGACACGAACGAGCACCCCCGCCTGGACCTACCCGGCTGCTCTCGAATTGGCCGATTTCGGCGCGCCCCAGGCCGAATTCGCGATTGTGATCGCCCAGATCAGCGCGGTGGCGGGGCGCGGCCATGAATGGCGTGGACGCGTGCCGGTACGGTGACATAGTCTGACGCGTCGCAGCATTCATGGCGCGTTCACGCGTGCGGGATTAGCCGATGTCGATGATGCCCGTCGAACCCATCTTCGCCCTGGCCCTGCTGGCGACACCGCTGCCGATCGTCCAGATCGACAGTCAGGAGCCGATCTCCTGTCTGTCCGCCGACGAGACGCGCGACGCCGTCGCGGAAGGCCGCGTCATGCAGCCGGCGCAGGCCTCCCGCCATGCCCGTCACGCCGCGCCGGGCGAGGTCGTGCGCATCCGGCTTTGCCGGCAAGGCGAAGAGTATGTCTATGTGGTGACGACGCTGAAGCGTGACGGACGTGTTGCCCGCGTGACGCTCGAAGGACAGTCGGGCAAGGTCGCGACCATCCGCTGACCAAAACCACGCTTTGCCCATCGCCAACAGGAGCTGACCGACCGTGAGACTGCTCGTCGTCGAGGACGACAAGGACCTCAACCGCCAGATCGTCACCGCGCTGGAGAATGCCGGCTACGCCGTTGACAAGGCTTTCGACGGCGAGGAGGGGCTGTATCTAGGCGAGACCGAGCCCTACGACGCCGTCATCCTCGATCTCGGCCTGCCGAAGGTCGACGGCGTCGCCGTGCTGCAGGGCTGGCGCCGGGCCGGCAAGGCGATGCCGGTCCTGATCCTCACCGCACGCGATCGCTGGAGCGACAAGGTTGCGGGCTTCGACGCCGGCGCCGACGACTATGTCACCAAGCCCTTCCACGTCGAGGAGCTGCTGGCCCGAGTGCGGGCGCTGCTGCGCCGCGCCGCTGGTCATGCCACCTCCGAACTCGTCTGCGGGCCAGTCCGGCTCGATACGCGCGCAAGCCGGGTGGTGGTCGATGGCAACCCGGTCAAGCTGACCTCGCACGAATACCGGCTGCTGGCCTATCTGATGCATCATCAGGGCCGCGTGGTCTCGCGAACGGAACTGGTCGAGCATCTCTACGACCAGGATTTCGACCGCGATTCCAACACGATCGAGGTCTTCGTCGGCCGGTTGCGCAAGAAGCTGGGCGTCGAGGTCATCGAGACCGTCCGCGGCCTGGGCTATATCGCAGCCGCGCCCGAGAAGGTCTGATCCCCGGCGATGCCGATTCGGTCGCATCGCTATTCGCTTGGCGCGCGGCTTTTCATTTCGGCGGCGATCTGCTGCGCGCTGGTCCTGATGCTGGCCGGCTTCGGCCTCACGACCTTCTATCGCCGCTCGGCCGAGCGTGGCTTCGACGAGCGCCTGAGCGTCTACATCAAGGAACTGATCGCCGACCTCGCCGCCCCGCCCGAGACCGAGCGCCAGGCGATCGGCGATCTCGGCGAGCCGCGCTTCGACCTGCCGCTGTCGGGTTGGTACTGGCAGATCATCCGGCTCGACGGAGAGCGGCCGACGATCCGTGCCTCGCGCTCGCTCGTCGGCGGGCAACTGCCCAAGCTGCTCGACCAGCCGATCGTGCCCAATGCGCGCGGCCTGCGCGAAAGCTATGTCTCCGGCCCTGACGACCGCTCGCTGCGCATCCTCGAGCGCGAGATCGACGTCGGCGAGGATGGCCGCTTCACCGTGGCCGTGGCGGCGCCGTCCGACGAGATCGACGCGGACATCCGGGATTTCCGCCTGGCGCTGACCATGACCTTTCTCCTGCTTGGCCTGGCGCTCGTCGCCTCCACCATCATCCAGGTGCGGTTCGGGCTGCGCCCGCTCGTGCGCCTCGGCGCCGCCGTCGGCATGGTCCGCACCGGCGAGACGCCGCGCATCGTCGGTCGCTATCCGCCCGATCTCGCGCCGCTCGCGGGCGAACTCAACCAGCTCATCGACGCCAATCACGAAATCCTGGACCGCGCACGCACGCAGGTCGGCAACCTCGCCCACGCCCTCAAGACACCGCTCAGCGTTATGCTGAACGAGGCAGAGGCTGGCGACGGCCACTTGCCCCAGACCGTGAAGACCCAGGCCGCGATCATGCGCGACCAGGTCCAGTACTATCTTGACCGGGCCCGCGCGGCGGCCCTCTCCGGCGCGCTCGGCGGCGTCACCGAGATGGCGCCGTCGCTTGATGCCCTGATCCGGACCTTCACCAAGATCTCGCAGGGCAAGGGCATCGCCGGCAGCCACAATGTGCCCCCTCGCGCCCGCTTCCGCGGCGAGAAGCAGGATTTTGAGGAAATGCTCGGCAATCTCCTCGACAATGCCTTCAAATGGGCGGAGGCGACGGTCGAAGTCTCGCTGGACAAGGGGCAATACGACACACCAGGCCGGGTTGTCCTGCTGATCGACGATGATGGCCCCGGCCTGCCCGACGAGGCGATGGCGGATGTCCTCAAGCGCGGCCGGCGCCTCGACGAGGCCACGCCGGGCTCGGGGCTCGGCCTTTCGATCGTGGGCGACCTCGCCAAGCTCTATGGCGGCGAAATCGCGCTGCAGCGCTCGCCGCTCGGCGGTTTGCGGGTCCGCCTCGCACTGCCCTCCGTCTGAGCCATGATCGCCCTGCGTGACCCTTTGTCGCCATCTTCGGACATGAAGCCGCGGCCATCTTTGGCTAAGAGCTTGCCATGCTGATCTGGATCATCTTCGCGGTCATGACGGGGGCGGCGATCTTCGCCCTGCTCTGGCCGCTCAGCCATGGCCGGGCGGCGGCCTTCGCCGATGGCGCCGATGCGACGAGCCTCTACCGTGCCCAGCTTGCCGAGATCGACCGCGATCTCACCCGCAGGCTGATCGGACAAAGCGAGGCCGAGGCCGCGCGCGCCGAAGCGGCGCGACGCCTGCTGCGCGCATCCGGCGACGAGGCAGGTCCCGCCGGCGAGACGGAATCGTCGCTGCGCCGCCGTCGCGCCAGCTCGGCGCTCGCCTTGTCCTGCGTGCCGCTTCTGGCCTTGCTGGTCTACGGCGCCTATGGCTCGCCGGGAAACCCGGACCAGCCCCTCGCCGCACGGCTTCAGGCAGATCCGTCGCGCCAGGATTTCGCGCTGGCGCTGACGCGCATCGAGACCCATCTCGCCGCCAATCCCTCCGACGGCAAGGGCTGGTCGGTGATCGCGCCGGTCTATATGCGCCAGGGCCGCTATGATGATGCCGCCACGGCCTTTGCGGCCGCGATCCGCCATGGCGCGGCGAATTCCGAGGCGCATGCCGGATTGGGCGAAGCGCGCACGCTGGCCGCCGGCGGCGTCGTCACGGCCGCTGCCCGCGACAGCATGGCCGAGGCGGTCAGGCTCGATCCGAAGAATGCCCGTGCCCGCTTTTTCCTCGCCATCGGCCAGGAGCAGGATGGCGATGCACCCGCCGCTATCGCTGCCTTGCGCGCATTGCTCGGCGATGCTGTGCCCGATGCTCCCTGGACGCAGGCCGTGCGCCAGCGCCTCGAGCGGCTGGAAACCGATACCAGCGGTGCCGGCGGGATCGCGACGCTGCCGCCCGCCGAACGGCAGGTGGCGATCCGCGCCATGGTCGACGGCCTGGCCGAACGCCTCAAGGTCGGCGGCGGCACCTTGCCGGAATGGACGCGCCTGATCCGTTCGCAGACGGTGCTGGGTGACAAGCCGGCGGCGCGGGAGGCTCTCGCGACAGCGCGCCAGCGTTTGGTGCAGGATGAGCCGGCCCTGGCGGCACTCGATGCGCTCGCGGACGAACTTTCGCTGAAGGAGACCGCACCATGACCGCCGCCGAGCCATTGCGGCCGGTTGCCGCGAAGCGACGTCTGACCCGCAAGCAGCGGCGGCTCGTGCTGATCGGCGCGGCGGGTGCCGTGCTCTGCCTCGCCGCCGGGCTCGTCCTGTTCGCGCTGCGCGACACGATCGTGTTCTTCTATGGCCCGACCGAGATCGCGGAGAAGGGCGTCGCGCCCGGCACCCGCATGCGCCTCGGCGGGTTGGTGGAGCAGGGCTCCGTCGCGCGCGGGCCGGGCCAGCGCGTCGTCTTCTCGATCACCGACAGCCGCACCGCGATCAAGGTGAGCTATGAAGGCCTGCTGCCGGATCTCTTCCGCGAGGGGCAGGGCGTCGTCACCGAAGGTGTGTTCGAGGGCGCGGGCCGGTTCCGCGCCGATTCCGTCCTCGCCAAGCACGACGAGACCTATATGCCGCGCGAAGTCGCCGATACGCTGAAGAAGCAGGGGCACTGGCAGCCGGGCGGCGGCGGCGCGCAGGCGCCGCAGGCTCCCCCAGCTTCACAGGCCAAGCCGTGAGGCGCGCATGATCGTCGAGATCGGTCATTTCGCGCTCGCGCTCGCGCTCGGCGTCGCCGTCGTCCAGTCGCTGGTGCCGCTGTGGGGCGTCGCGCGTCATGACCGGGCGCTGGCCAGCGTCGGCTCTGCTGCGGCGATCACCTGCTTCCTGCTGGTCGCGTTCTCCTTCGGCGCGCTCGTCGTCTCCTATGTGCGCTCGGACTTTTCGGTCGAGAACGTCGTTGCCAATTCCCATTCGACGCAGCCGCTGATCTACAAATTCACCTCCGTCTGGGGCAACCACGAAGGCTCGATGCTGCTCTGGGTGCTGATCTTGACGCTGTTCGGCGCGCTTGTCGCGCTGTCGCGCCGCTCCTTGCCCGTGCGGCTGCGGGCCGGCACGCTGGCCGCGCAGGGCATGGTCACCGTCGCCTTTCTCGCCTTTACCCTGCTGACCTCGAACCCGTTCCGCCGGGTGCTGCCGGCCCCGCCGGATGGGCAGGACCTCAACCCGATCCTGCAGGACCTCGGTCTCGCGATCCATCCGCCGCTGCTCTATGTCGGCTATGTCGGCTTCTCGATCACCTATGCCTTCGCCGTCGCGGCGCTGATCGACGGCCGCATCGACGCGGTCTGGGCCCGGGCGGTGCGGCCCTGGACGCTGCTAGCCTGGGTCTTCCTGACGCTCGGCATCGCGATGGGCTCGTACTGGGCCTATTACGAACTGGGCTGGGGCGGTTGGTGGTTCTGGGACCCGGTCGAGAATGCCTCGCTGATGCCCTGGCTCGCCGGCACCGCGCTGATCCATTCGACCGTGGTGATGGAGAAGCGCGACGCGCTCAAGGTCTGGACGATCCTGCTCGCGATCCTGACCTTCTCGCTCTCGCTGCTCGGCACCTTCATCGTCCGCTCCGGCGTGCTGACCTCGGTGCATTCCTTTGCGAGCGACCCGTCCCGCGGTCTCTTCATCCTCGGAATCCTGATCTTCTTCGTCGGTGGATCGCTGGCGCTGTTTGCCTGGCGCGCGCCGCTCCTGCGGCAGGGTGGCCTCTTCGCCCCGGTCTCGCGGGAGGGCGCGCTCGTCGTCAACAACGTCTTCATCGCCACCGCCTGCGCCACCGTCTTCATCGGCACGCTCTATCCGCTCGTGCTGGAGATGCTGACCGGCGACAAGATCTCGGTCGGCCCGCCCTTCTTCAACGCTACTTTCGTTCCCGTGCTGGTGCCGTTGCTGTTGGTCCTGCCGCTCGGCCAGTCGCTCGCCTGGAAACGCGGCGATCTGCTCGGGGCGGCACAGCGCAATGCGGTCGCCTTCGGGCTCGCCATTCTGGTGGCGCTGACCATGATCGCCCTGACATCGGGAGGCCCTGTGTTGGCGCCGCTCGGCATCGGCCTCGGCGTCTTCCTGGTCGCGGGCGCTGCCTTCGATCTGGGCGAGCGCATCGTCGCCCGCGCCAGCGGCTGGCCGGCGGTGCTCTCGCGGGCCAAAGGCCTGCCGCGCTCGGCCTGGGGCACGGCGTTCGCCCATGCCGGCGTCGGCCTTAGCGTGATCGGCATTGCCGCCGCCGCCTGGAGCACGGAGGCGATCGGCGTGCTCAAACCCGGCGAACGCCTGACCAGCGGCCGCTACACCGTGGTGCTGGAATCGGTCCTGCCGCGCAGCGGGCCGAATTTCCGCGCCGAGGTCGCGCGTTTCCAGATCTTCTCAGGCAATCGCGAGCTCAGCCCGGTCGAAGCCGCCAAGCGCGTCTATACCGCCCGCGCCATGCCGACGACGGAGGCTGGTATCCGCACCGACGGGCTGAGCCAGGCTTATGTCGCGCTGGGCGAGCCGCAAGGCGATGGCGGCATCGCTGTCAGGCTCTACGACAAGCCGCTGATCCTGCTGATCTGGATCGGTGCGATCGTGATGGCGTTCGGTGGCGCGCTCTCGCTGACCGACCGGCGCTTCCGGCTGGGGGCGCCGAGGCGCGCCATGCCGGCCCGCGTCGCCGCGCAGCCGGCGGAGTGAGCGCGATGCGTCCCGCCGCCATGCCCCGCATCGTCCTCGCTGCGCTGGTCGGCCTTGCCCTGACTTGTCCGGCGGTTGCCGTGCAGCCCGGCGAGATCCTGCCCGATGCCGCCATGGAGCAGCGTGCCCGCGCGATCTCCTCGGAGCTGCGCTGCCTCGTCTGCCAGAACCAGTCGATCGACGATTCGGACGCGCCGCTCGCCAAGGATCTGCGCGTGCTCGTGCGCGAGCGGCTCGTCGCCGGCGACAGCGACCGCGCCGTGCGCGATTTCGTCGTGGCGCGCTACGGCGATTTCGTTCTGCTGCGCCCTCCCTTCGACGTCCGGACGGCGCTGCTCTGGGCTGCGCCCTTCCTGATCCTGCTGGCGGCGCTCGGCTTCATGTGGCGTCGGGGCAGGGCAATGGCGGCGCCGGCCAGCGCGGCGCCGCTCTCGGAGGATGAGCGCCGCCGGGTCGAGCGCCTTCTGGGCGACGACGCGCCCTGAGCCGCGCCGCCCAGCCGGGCAGAAACAAATCGTTACCTTACGAAAACGTCATCTTCGGGCGAAATCGGCGTAAGGCGCCGCCCGTCATGGTCCTCGTCACGAGCAGGGAAGGCCCTGCCGCTGAATTCGAGGTTCTCCCATGACCACCACCAAGACTCCCTCGCGGTCCATCCTGAAGCGCGGCGCTTTGCTGGCCGGCGCTGCGACGCTTGGCATCGGCCTTGCCGCCGGTCTCGCCGATGGCGCGCTGAAGTTCGATCATCCCGCCTTCGCCCAGCCGATCCAGCTCTCGGGCGTCCAGACTAACCTCCCGTCCTTCGCCGACATGGTCGAGAAGGTGAAGCCCGCCGTCGTCTCCGTCCGCGTCAAGATCAAGGGTGATGGTGCCGCCGACGACGACGGCCAGGGCAGCCTCGACGATCTGCCGCCTGGCCTGCGCCGCTTCTTCGAGCAGCAGCAGCAGGGCATGCGTGGCGCGCGTCCCGAGCGGCCCAAGGCCCAGCAGGCCATGGCCCAGGGCTCTGGCTTCTTCATCAGCCAGGACGGCTATGTCGTGACCAACAACCACGTCGTCGAGAAGGCGGCCGAGGTCCAGCTCGTCACCGATGACGGCAAGACCCTGAACGCCAAGGTCATCGGCACCGATCCGCGCACCGACCTGGCCCTGCTCAAGGTCACCGAGAGCGGCAACTACCCCTTCGTCCAGCTCGCCTCCGGCAAGCCGCGTATCGGCGACTGGGTCCTGGCGGTCGGCAATCCCTTCGGCCTCGGCGGCACCGTCACGGCCGGCATCGTCTCGGCCCAGGGTCGCGACATCGGCTCGGGCCCCTACGACGACTTCCTGCAGATCGATGCGGCCGTGAACCGCGGCAATTCGGGTGGCCCGACCTTCAACCAGAAGGGCGAAGTCGTCGGCGTCAACACCGCGATCTTCTCGCCGTCGGGCGGCAATGTCGGCATCGCCTTCGCGGTTCCCGCCTCGACCGTCGAACAGGTCGTCGCGGCGCTGAAGAAGGACGGCAAGGTCTCGCGCGGCTTCATCGGCGTGCAGATCCAGCCGGTCACCAGCGAAGTCGCCGACGCGATCGGTCTCAAGGATGCCCATGGCGCCCTCGTTGCCGCCGCCGAGAAGGACGGTCCCGCCGCCAAGGCCGGTATCAAGCGTGGCGACACGATCATCTCGGTCGATGGCGAGCAGATCAAGGATGCGCGCGACCTCTCGCGCAAGATCGCCAAGTATGCGCCGGGCTCCAAGGCCAAGATCATGGTCTGGCGCGACGGCAAGGAGCGCGAGATCAGCTTCGAGGTTGGTCGCCAGCCGGCGGCCTGATCAGGTAGGCTTGCGTTCTCCCGGCAGTCTGTCGCCCCCCGCCGGGAGACCAGCCTTCACCGCGGCAGGCCGGATGCGTATCTTCCGGCCTGCCGTTTTTGTGTTTTCTGGGCTAGGCTTAGCTTATGCGACTCCTGATCGTCGAAGATGATGCCGAGGCTGCGGCCTATCTGACCAAGGCCTTTCGTGAGGCCGGTCATGTCGCCGACCATGCCGGGGATGGCCTCCAGGGCTATGCCATGGCCGAGGGCGGCGGCTACGACGTGCTCGTCGTCGACCGCATGCTGCCCCGCCTCGACGGCCTCTCGCTGATCCGTTCGCTGCGCGAGCAGAAGGATGCGACCCCGGCGCTGATCCTCTCCGCCCTGGCGCAGGTCGACGACCGCGTGAAGGGCCTGCGTGCCGGCGGCGACGACTACCTGCCCAAGCCTTATGCCTTTTCCGAGCTTCTCGCCCGGGTCGAGGTTCTGGCCCGCCGCCG
This sequence comes from Bosea sp. 124, assembly GCF_003046175.1. Taxonomy (NCBI): domain Bacteria; kingdom Pseudomonadati; phylum Pseudomonadota; class Alphaproteobacteria; order Hyphomicrobiales; family Alloboseaceae; genus Allobosea; species Allobosea sp. 124. The sequence continues at coordinate 186,073 of NZ_PZZM01000001.1, read as the reverse complement.
TGGCGCGCCGGCCTCGGAGCCCACGGTCTATCGCGTCGGCGATCTCGATCTCGACCGCCTGGCCCATCGCGTGACGCGGGCCGGCACTGAAATCCTGCTCCAGCCGCGCGAGTTCCGCCTGCTCGAATATCTGATGAAGCATGCCGGCCAGGTGGTGACGCGCACCATGCTGCTCGAAAACGTCTGGGACTACCATTTCGACCCCCAGACCAACGTCATCGACGTGCATGTCAGCCGCTTGCGCGCCAAGGTCGACAAGGGCTTCGAGCACCCGATGATCCACACCATCCGCGGCGCGGGATACATGGTCCGTGACACGGCACGCTGATCCCTCGGCCGGTGGCGCCGCCATCGCGCCGCGACAGGCGCAGCGTTTCCTGCCGAACCTGTTCCGGACGACCGCCTTCAAGCTGACGGCGGTCTATCTCGTCGTGTTCGCGCTCTTCGCCGGGCTGTTGCTCGGCTATGTCGCCTGGAACGCCAAGCGCCTGCTCGACGACCAGATCCGCTCGACCATCGACGCCGAGATCCAGGGGTTGGCCGAGCAGCAGCGCCTCGGCGGCATCAGGCGGCTCGTCAACGTCATCGAGCGCCGCTCGCGCGCGCCGGGCGCCTCGCTTTACCTCGTCACCACGCCGGTCGGCGAGCGCATTGCCGGCAATGTCGAGGCGCTGCCGCCGGGCACGCTCGACCGTCCCGGCGAGACCGAGATCGAATACGCCCGCTCGAGCGATGCGGTCGACACGCCGAGCCGCGCGATCGTGCGCATCTTCATCCTGCCGGGCGGGTTTCGCCTGCTCGTCGGCCGCGATGTCGAGGAGCGCGAGCGGCTCGGCATCGTGATCCGGCGCGCTGCGGGCTGGTCCTTGCTGCTGGTCTTCGTGCTCGGCTGCTTCGCGAGCTGGTTCGTGGCGCGGCGCGTGCTCAAGCGCATCGACGACATGACCGGCACGGCACAGTCCATCATGGCGGGGGACCTCAAGGGCCGGCTCGCGATCTCGGGCACCGGCGATGAACTCGACCGGCTGGCGCTTAACCTCAACGCGATGCTGGAGCGCATCGGCGAGCTGATGGCCGGCATGCAGCAGGTCTCGGACAACATTGCCCACGACCTCAAGACCCCGCTGACCCGGCTGCGCAACCGGGCCGAGGAGGCGCTTCGGACGGCGAAGTCGCCGGACGAACTCCGCGCCGCGCTCGACGGCTCGATCGACGAGGCCGACAACCTGATCCGCGTCTTCAACGCGCTGCTGATGATCGCGCGGCTGGAAACCGGCCGCATCCAGGACAGCATGGACAGGCTCGACCTCTCGGAGATCGTCTCCGGCATGGCCGAACTCTACGAGCCGCTGGCCGAAGAGGCCGGGCTGTCGCTGGTCACGGAGGTCGCGCCGGGCCTGCGCGTCGAGGGCAATCGCGAACTGATCGGGCAGGCGCTGGCGAACCTGATCGACAACGCGCTGAAATACGGCCAGTCGGGCGAGGGCGGTCAGACCGTGGTCACGGTCGCCGCCAGGCAGGCGGACGGCGAGGTCCTGCTGTCGGTATCGGATCACGGTCCGGGCATCCCGGAGGAGGATCGTGTCCGCGTCCTTGACCGCTTCGTCCGGCTCGATGCCAGCCGCAGCAAGCCGGGCTTCGGCCTGGGCCTGTCGCTCGCCGCCGGCGTCGTTCGGCTGCATGGCGGCCAGATGCGGTTGGAGGACAACGCACCCGGCCTGCGCGTCGTCATCGCCCTGCCGCTGGCCGAGAGCGGGACCATCGATCCTGGCGCTGCCGAGCTCAATGTCGGGGAAACGATGGCCGCAGCGGCCAAGCCTGTGGACACCTTCACCTCGTCGGAGCGTCCCGCCTCGACAGGGCAGGCAAACCCTGCTGGCTTGCCATCCCTCTGAGGGGATGCGCGATGACGGGGCGGCTCTGTGACAGGTTGGAGTTGGCGCCGGTGCTTCCGGCGCGCGCCCGCGCCGGGGCTGTTCTGACGCGTGACCTGATCGAGCGTCTGCATGACGACGCGGCGGCGCAGGCACTCGTCGCCCATTTCGCCGAATATCCCCGTTCGGCCGCGCTCGTTGCCGGCATCCTCGCCCACGCGTCCTTCCTGACCCAGATCATGCGGCAGGACCCGGCCGGCCTGCTCACCTGCCTGACGAGCGCGCCGGAGGCGCATCGCGACACGCTCCTGGCCAGGATCGCCGGGCGGGGCACGGCCGCGACCGACAGTGCCGAGCTGATGCGCCTGCTCCGCCGCTTCCGCCGGACGATGGCTCTCCTGATCGCGCTCGCCGACATCGGCGGCGTCTGGGATGTCGAGACGGTCACTGCTGCATTGACCGCTACCGCCGACATGGCGGTCAGGTTGGCGAGCGAGCATGTCTTGCGCGCCGCCGCCGATCTTGGCCGCATCCGGCTGCCTGATGCGGCGGTGCCGGGCGAGGGGTCGGGGCTGGTCGTGCTGGCGCTCGGCAAGCATGGCGCTGGCGAGCTGAACTACTCCTCCGACATCGACATTGTGGTCTTTTTCGATCCGGAGGTGGCGGAGGCTGCCGGCGTTGCCGAGCCGACGAGCTTCTATGTCCGCCTCACCCAGCAGATCGCGCGCATCATCCAGGAGCGCACGCCGGACGGCTATGTCTTCCGCGTGGACCTGCGCCTGCGGCCGGACCCGGCCTCGACCCATGTCGCCGTCGGCCTGCCATCTGCCTATGCCTATTACGAGACGGTCGGCCAGAACTGGGAACGCGCTGCCATGATCAAGGCGCGTCCCGTCGCGGGCGATCTCGCGCTCGGGCGCCGCTTCATCGCCGATCTCGCCCCCTTCATCTGGCGCAAATATTTCGACTTCGCGACGATTGCCGACATCCACGCGATGAAGCGGCAAATCCAGACGGTGAAGGGCCATGAGACGATTGCCGTCGCCGGCCACAATGTGAAGCTCGGGCGTGGCGGCATCCGCGAGATCGAGTTCTTCGTGCAGACCCAGCAGCTCGTCTTCGGCGGCAGGCGCACGACCCTGCGCGGCCCGCGCACGCTCGAGATGCTGGGCGAACTGACCCAGGAAGGCTGGATCACGCCGCAGGCCCGCGACGAACTGGCGGAATCCTATCGCTGGCTGCGCACCATCGAGCACCGCCTCCAGATGCGGAATGACGAGCAGACCCAGACCCTGCCCAAGCAGGCTGCAGATCTGGAGGCCTTCGCCCGCTTCTGCGGCTATCGCTCGACGGCCGCCTTCGGCAAGGCGCTGACCTTCCATGCCAGGCGTGTCGAGGGCCATTACGCCCTGCTCTTCGAAGAAGGGCCGAGCCTGGCGAGCGAGGCCGGTACGTTGAGCTTCACCGGCTCCGAACCCGATCCGGCGACGCTGGAGACCCTGGAGAAGCTCGGCTTCCGCCAGGCGCTGACGGCCGCGGAGACCGTCCGCGGCTGGCATTTCGGCCGCCGCCCCGCCGTCACCAGCGCCCGCGCCCGTGAGGTGCTGACCGAACTGACGCCGGCATTGCTGGTCGCTCTCGGCCGCACGGCCGATCCTGACGGCGCGCTCGCCCATCTCGACAATGCCTTCGTGCGGATGCCGGCCGCCATCGAGCTCCTGACGCTGCTGCGCTCGCAGGACTCGCTGCTCACGCTCTTTGCCGAAATCCTCGGCAGCGCGCCGCGCCTGGCGAAGGTCGCGGAACTCCATCCTCATGTCCTCGATGGTGTCATCGACCCGGCCTTCGGCCAGGCCTCGCTCAATTGCGACGCGCTGGTGGCCCGCATCCGCAGCGTCGTCGGTTCGCCGCCGCCGAGCGTCGAGGACGGGCTCGACCGTTTGCGCGACGCCGCCCGGCAGGAGAATTTCCTGGTCGGCGCACGTCTCCTGTCCGGTGTCTATCAGGCGCAAACGGCGGCGCAGGCCTATTGCGCGGTCGCGGAGGCATGCCTGCGGGTCGCCTTCGCCGATACGCGCGAGGCGTTCGTCGCCGATCACGGCGTCATCGAGGGCGGGCAGGCCGTCGTGCTCGGCCTCGGCCGGCTCGGGGCCGGCGAGCTGACGCCATCCTCCGATCTCGATCTGATGCTGCTCTATGACCGGCCGGACGAGGCCGAGCCGAGCAATGGCCGCCGCAGCCTCGATCCCGTTACCTGGCATGTGCGCTTCACCCAGCGCCTCGTCGCCGCGCTGACCGTGCCGACACGGCGCGGCACGCTCTATCAGGTCGACATGCGGCTGCGCCCCTCCGGCAACAAGAGCCCGGCCGCGACCCAGTTCTCCGGCTTCGAGGCCTATCACGCGGGTGAGGCCGAGATCTGGGAGGAGATGGCGCTGACCCGCGCCCGCGTCGTGGCGGGCGATGCTGAACTGGCCGGTCGCGTGGAAACCTCGATCCGGGCGATCCTGAGCCGCCGCCGGGAGCCAGCCAGGGTCGCCGCCGCCGTCGCCGAAATGCGCGCTTTGATCGCGAAGGAGAAGGGCGAGAAGAACGCTTGGGATCTCAAGCTCGCGCTCGGCGGCCTGACCGATCTCGATTTCCTCGCCCAGTTCCTCGTGCTCGCCTATTCCAGCGACCATCCCGGCCTGCTGGTGCGCGATACGGCCTCGGTTTTTGCCGCGGCCCGCGCGGCGGGGCTGCTGGCGGCGGCCGATGCCGCTGCTTTGGAGGAGGCGACGCGCCTGATCGGCGATGTCCAGCTCTGGCAGCGCTTCACGGTGGAGGAGGCCTTCGATCCCGCCGCCGTGCCCGCCCGCGTGATGAACCGCATCGCGACGGCCGTCGGTCGTCCCGATACCAAGGTGCTGCGGGCGGAACTCGACGAGGTTCGCGCTGGCGTCCGGGCGATCTTCACCCGTGTCCTGAACGCCGCCCGCGCTGGTTGAGGGCGTGCGGCAGCCTCACGCTGCCCGGGCCGTGATGCGTCCGACCCCGCCGGCGAGCGGCAGATGCACCATGACGATGGTGCCCGCGCCGATCGCCGAGCGCAGACGCAGCGAGCCGCCATGCAGCTCGGTCAGCGAACGGGCGATGGCGAGGCCGAGCCCCGAGCCCTTGTAGCTGCGGGTGAAATCGCCCTCGACCTGCTCGAAGGGCCGGCCGATGCGGTCGATCTTCTCCTTGGGGATGCCGATGCCGGTATCCTCGACGAAGATGTTCAGCGCGCCCGGGACCTGCCGGATGCGGATGGCGACTTGCCCGTCTTCCGGTGTGAACTTGACCGCGTTGTCGAGCAGGTTGCCGAGGACCTGGTAGAGCGCGTGCGGGTCGGCCTCGAGATGGGCGTCGCGCGTACCCTCGATGCTGAGCTGGAGACGCTTGCGGTCGATCTCGTCCTGCGATTTGCGAACCACCTCGTCGATGACGAGCCCGAGCGAAATGTCGGACGTCTCCAGATGCACCTTGCCGGCTTCGAGACGCGACATGTTGAGGATGTCGTCGATGATGCCGAGCAGGTAGCCGCCACTGGAGCGGATATCCTGGACATAGTCGGTGTATTTCTCGCAGAGCGGCCCGAACATGCCGTTCTGCATGATCTCGGAAAAGCCGATGATGGCGTTCAGCGGCGTGCGCAGCTCATGGCTCATATTCGCCAGGAATTCGGATTTGGCGCGGTTGGCGCTTTCCGCCGCAGCCTTTTGCTCGAGATAGCGCTCGGCCAGGTCGGCGAGCTGCTGTGCCTGCGTCTCCAGCTTCTGGCGCGAGGCCTTGAGGTCCGTGACATGCATCAGGAGCTGGTGCTCGGACTGCGTCAGCCGCTCCTCCTGCTGCTTCAGCTTGGTGATGTCGGTGCCGACCGAGACCGAGCCGCCATCCTTGGTGCGCCGGCCGTTGATCTGGAGCCAGCGTCCGTCGGACAGGCGCGCCTCATAGGACGAAGCCCCGTCGCTGCTGCGCAGCGAGCGCATCGGCTCGTGGTCGATGTTCGGCTGTGCGCTCAGCATCATGATCTCGTCATGGCTGGCGCCGCCCTGGGCCAGTTCTGCCGGGAGCCGGTGAAGCTGCTGGTATTTGGCGTTGCAGAGCACGAGGCGGTTATCGGCGTCCCAGAGCACGAAGGCCTCCGAGATCGCCTCGACGGCGTCGCGCAGCCGGGCATCGGATGTCGCGGTGCGCTCGGCCATGCGGCGCTGCTCGGAGATGTCGACGACGATGCCGACGAGATGCTGCGAGTGGGTGCGGCGATCCGTGACGAGCTCGGCTCGGGCCTTGAGCCAGATCCAGTTGCCCGAACTGTCGCGGACGCGAAATTCCTGGTCGAGATGGGTGGCCTCGCCGCGGCTGATCGCGTCGGCGAGCGCATAGAGATCGACGTCGTCGCGATGGATGAAGCCGCTGACCTCGCCGAATGACATGTACTGGCCGGCCCGGTCATAGCCGAGCATGGCGTACATCGAATCCGACCAGTAGATTCGTCCCCGTGCGAGGTCCCAATCCCACAGCCCGCAATGGCCGCGGTTGAGCGCCGTGTCGATGCGCTCGCGGACGCAGTCGCAGTCCTCGTCGGCGGCGCGCGCCCGCCTGGATTGCAGGACGAAGCCGACGGTGATGGCGGTCAGCACGACGCCGGCGGCGGCGAAGAGCAGGGCGAGCCCGCCACGGCGCTGCTGCCAGGTCGAGAGCGCGCGCGACACAGGTTGCAGCACGGCGACCTGGCCGAGCGGCGAGGCGAGATTCCGGACAGTGGCAAAGACCTCCATGCCGCCGGGGAGCGTGATCCGCATCACGCCGGCGCGGTCGCCGAAGGCCGTCAGCGGCTGGGTCTGGCCGAGGAAATCGACTAGGGTGCGCTGCGTCTGCCCGATGACGGGTTCGCTGGCGACGACATGGCCGTCCTCGGCGCTGACATGGACGATCCGGCCATGGGCAGCGAGGTGGCGGGAGGCGAGGGCGGCGAGGACCGCGGCGGGAGCCTTGCCCGTGCTGGCCCCGTTGTCGAGGTCGCGTGCCAGCAGGGCCGAGACCAGATCCATGTCGCCGGCGGCGTCGAGCAGCGCATCCTCGCGCATGGCGGAGGTCTGGAGCGCGGCGCCTGCCGCCAGGATGACGATGAAGAGGGCGACGAGGCCCGGGATCACGGTACGGAGAGTCGGTTCGAGGCTCTCGAACCGCTGATAGAGCGGATGCGTCAGCGATCTGGCGACCCCCAGAATCGTGTCTGCGCGCACAGTTGCGCAGCCCGCGTTGGCACGCGTCATGCCCGTCCCCCTTCGGATACTTTACCGTGAGTAGATCGGGAGACGTGCCGCATCCCCGCGAATCACTTTCAGTTGAATCCGCGGGAGCGGCTTTGTCTAGCTTTGAGTTGAATCCAGATGCGCGAATTCGCGCTCCGGTTGTATCGCTCTATCCAATGAATCCTGCGCGGGTAATGAAACGTTAACCTTCTGGACAGGTGCGCATTAACCTCTTCAGCCGAGGGCGCGCTCGGCGATGTCGGCGACGTCCCGCGAGAGGTTAGGCGTCTGCGCCACCATGGCGAGCTTGGCCTCCGCCAGCGCCTTTCTGCCGGGCTCCAGCATGCGCCAGCTCTTGAACGAACCGAGCAGGCGCGAGGCGACCTGCGGGTTGGTGCGGTCGAGCGCGATCACGATCTCGGCCACGAAGCCGTAGCCCTCGCCATCGGGCCGGTTGAACTGCGTCAGGTTGGCCGCGAAGCCGCCGATCAGCGCCCTGATGCGGTTGGGGTTGCCGAGCGAGAAGGCGGGATGCTGCATCAGGCCCCTGACGCGGTCGAGCGTGCCCGCCTCCGGGATCAGAGCCTGCGCCATCAGCCATTTGTCGAGGACCAGAGGCTCGGCGGCATAGCTCTTCGCGAAGCGGCCGATCAGCTCCTCGCGGGACTCACCCGGCACCAGCGTCATCGCCGCCAGTGCCGCCAGCCTGTCGGTCAGGTTGTCGCCGGCGGCGAACTGCGCCTCGGCGAGGCGCGCGCCCGCCTCGGGCGACGTCAGCGCGATCAGCCCGAGCGCCTCGTTGCGCAAGGCGCGCCGGCCTGCGGAGGCCGCATCGGGTCGATAGGGCGCCTTCGTGTCGAGGGTCTCGTGCAAGGCGAGAAGATGCGGTCCGAGCCGTCGGCCGATCTCTGCCGAGAGGCCGCGATGGGCGGCATGGATCGCATCGGGATCGACAGCCTGGCCGATCTCGCGGGCGATGTCGGCCTGGGCCGGCAGGCGCAGCACCTGCGCCGCGAAGGCCGGGTCGGCCGGAGCCTGATCCCGCAGGAAGGGGATCAGCACCTCGGCAAGCTCGCCGGCGGTCGCGGCGAGGGCGTCGCGCTTGGCAGTATTGCGGCCGGCGCCGACCAGCGCGCGGCTCGCCACGGTCTGCACGGCCTGCCAACGGTTGAACGAATCGCTGTCGGCCGAGAACAGCCGCAGCAGGTCGGCATCCGCGAGATCGAGCTCGAGCCTGACCGGCGCCGAGAAGCCCCGCAGCAGCGAGGGAATGGGTTGTTCGTCCAGATCGCTGAACGTCACCGAGAGCGATGGCTGGTCGAGTACGATCAGCCCGTCGCCGGCATAGGCCGCCGACGTCGTCCTCAGCGGCAGGTCGCCCGCCCGGCCGATTAGCCCGAGCGTGACCGGCAGCACCACGGGCTGCTTGTCGGGTTGGCCCGGCGTCGGCGCTGTGGTCTGGGCGAGGTCGAGCGTGAAGCTCCGGGCCCCCGCATCGTAGCGTCCCGAGGCGATGATGGTCGGCGTGCCTGCCTGTTCGTACCAGCGCGCGAACTGGGTCAGGTCCTTGCCCGAGGCTTCCGCGAAGCAGGCGAGGAATTCCTCGATCGTCGCCGCCTTGCCGTCGCAACGCGCGAAATAGAGATCCATGCCTGCCCGGAAGGCCTCGATGCCGATCAGGACCTTGAGCATGCGGATCACCTCCGCGCCCTTCTCGTAGACCGTCGGCGTGTAGAAGTTGTTGATCTCCTTGTAGGCGCGCGGCCGGACCGGATGGGCGAGCGGGCCGGCATCCTCGGAGAACTGCGTCGTGCGCAGGGTGCGGACATCGGCGATGCGCTTCACCGGCCGCGAGCGCTCGTCCGACGAGAACTCCTGGTCCCGGAAGACGGTCAGGCCTTCCTTCAGGCAGAGCTGGAACCAGTCGCGGCAGGTGATGCGGTTGCCTGTCCAGTTGTGGAAATACTCATGCGCGATGATCGCCTCGATTGAGGCGTAGTCACCGTCGGTGGCCGTCTGCGGATCGGCGAGAACGTATTTGTCGTTGAAGATGTTGAGGCCCTTGTTCTCCATGGCCCCCATGTTGAAGTCCGAGACCGCGACGACGTTGAACACGTCGAGATCGTAGTTACGACCGAAGACGCGCTCGTCCCAGCGCATGCAGCGCACCAGGCAATCCATCGCCCAGCCGGCGCGGTCGGCCTTGCCGGGCTCGACATAGACGGCGAGTTCGACGCTGCGGCCATCGGCCGTGACGTAGTCCTGCCGGACATGGTCGAGCGCGCCGCCGACCAGGGCGAAGAGATAGGCGGGCTTGGGGTGCGGGTCGTGCCAGACCGAAAAATGGCGCTCACCCCCGGCGATCTCGCCGGCCGCCACGAGGTTGCCGTTCGACAGCAGCACGGGCGCCGACATCTTCGCCGCCTCGAGCCTCACCGTATAGACCGACATCACGTCGGGGCGGTCGAGGAAATAGCTGATGCGGCGAAAGCCGTCCGCCTCGCACTGCGTGCAATAGACCCGCGAGGAGCGATAGAGCCCCATCAGCTTGGTATTCGCGGACGGGTCGACCTCGGTGTCGATCATCAGCGTGAAGCGGCGGCGCGGCGGCGCATGCAGGGTGAGCGCCTGCGGCGTCGCGGTGTAGGCGCCGTCATTGAGCAAAAGCCCGTCGAGCCGCAGCGCGCTGAGCGAGAGTTCGTCGCCGTCCAGCACGAGCGGCGCATCCGGCCGACCGGCGGGGTTCGGCCGCAGGCTCAGCAGCGACCGCACCCGCGTCCTGTTGTGGTGCAGGCGGATGTCGAGATCGACCGTGTCGATCAGCCAGTCGGACGGGCGATAGTCCTCGAGGCGGATCAGCGGGGTATCTTCGGCGCGCATGGAAAACTCTGGCAAGCGGCGTGTGGGCAAAAGGGCGTCTGGGCGGGCTGGATAGCTCGCCTTGTCTGTAACCTGCCGGTGGGCGCGCTGAAAGGGCGGGGCTTGTGGCTAGCTTGCGGCGCCCCGGATCGCCGGTTCCGCATGGCTGACGAGGCGGCAGACCTGCGGCCGCGCGATCCGGACCGCACGCTCGATCTGGTCTACGGCAGCATGAACCGACGCCACGTCGAGCGCCGGATCGACCCGGCAATGATAGTTCACCACGAGTCCATTCATGGTCTGGCGCACCCTGACGCCGTGGATGTCGTGGATCGGCCCGCCGAGCTGCGTAGCCTCGGCCGCCAGCGCCTTGCCGATGTCCTCGACCGTATCCCAGGCGGCGTCGTGCCCGCTATGCGTGCTGGTCTCCATCGGCTCGATATGGGTCTCGACCTCGGTCTCGCCGCCGAATTCGGCCCGGATCGCGGCCTCGAGGCGGCTCGCGATCTCATGCGCCTGGCCGAGAGGAAGACTGGCCTCGACCTCCATGTCGAGGCTGACCGAGAGGCGCTGGCCGATGCTGTGAACGGTGACGTGATGCACCGGGATCTTCAGCTTGAGCGCGATCAGCAGGACGCGTTCGAGGGCGGTTTCGTCGTCGACCTGCACGGGATCGGTCGTGACCGCGATCTCGGCACCGGGCTCGATCGCCTGGAACGCGGCTCCCAGCGCCTCGCGGATCGCCGCGACACGTTCCAGGGGCAGTGTGCGCGACACGCTGATGCCGATCTCGCCATTGATGCGTCCGCCGGTGGGGCGGATCTTGAGCCAGTTGACGCCGACGACGCCCGGCACGGCCTCGGCCGCCTCGCGCAAACGTTCGCTCGCGCCGCGGGGGGCGGCGTCGAGCAGGGTGTCGAGCGTGCGGCGCCCCAGCCTGTAGGCCGAGAGCGCGGTGAACGCGGCGACCGCGAAAGCGGCGATGGTGTCGGCGCGCGCCACGCCGTACCAGACCCCTACGAGCCCCGCCAGCACGAGCGCCGAGCCGACGAAATCGGCCGAGAAATGCGTCGCTTCCGCCGAGAGCGCCTCGCTGCCGGTCTCCTTCGCGACCCTCGTCAGCGAGCGCCAGCGGATCGCGTCGACGGTCATCGAGAGCAGCATGATGCCGATCACCAGCGGCGTCACCTGGACGTGCTCGACGAGCCCGGCCCAGAGCCGGCTGCCGGCCTCCCAGAGGATTGCGCCGGCCAGCGTGAACAGGATCGCGGTTTCGACCAGCGCCGCCAGCGCCTCGACCTTGCCATGGCCGTAATGGTGCTCGTCATCGGCCGGCTTGTCGGCAACCCGCACCGCGAACCAGGTGAACAGCGTCGAGCCGACATCGATCAGGCCTTGGAGCGCATCCGTCAGCAGCGCCAGCGAGCCGGAGAGGATCGCGCCGACGATCTTGGCGCCTGTCAGCAGCAATGTCGCCATCACCGAGAGAATGGCGGCGCGCTGCTTGATCTGCGCGATCTCGGCCGGCGTAGCGCGGATGCGCGCCGTCTCCGTGCCGTCGTGCATTGCGGTCATGGCCTGTCCTGCGCGCCTGCTTCTTGGAATTGTGTTCGGGAGCGGCGATGCTTTCGCCCGATTCAGCGGTAGGATCAACCCGACACGGTTCGGCGGGCCCCTGCCAGAACGAACCCGGCCCCTCGAGGCTGGCCTGAGAGGAACTTCAGCATGCGATATCTCCACACCATGGTGCGTGTCACCGACCTCGATGCCTCGCTCGATTTCTACGTGACCAAGTTCGGTCTGGTCGAAACCCGGCGCATCGAGAACGAGAAGGGGCGCTTCACGCTGGTCTTCCTCGCCGGGTCCGACGAGGCCGAGAGCGTTCGCGAGCAAGGCAGCCGCGGCCGCCCCACGCTGGAGCTGACCTATAACTGGGATCCGGAGGTCTACACCGGCGGCCGCAATTTCGGCCACCTCGCCTATGAGGTCGACGACATCTATGCCACCTGCGACAGGCTGATGAAGGCCGGCGTGACGATCAACCGCCCGCCGCGCGACGGCAACATGGCTTTCGTCCGCTCGCCCGACAACGTCTCCATTGAGATCCTCCAGAAGGGCGATCCGAAGCCGCCGGCAGAGCCGTGGTCGAGCATGCCGAACACCGGGGTGTGGTGATCGGGATCGATTGCGCCTGATATCAGCCCATGATATCAATTCTGATATCATGGAGCTGGTCATGGGAATCCTCGTCCGGGATACGCAGATCGATCGCGATGTCCGCGAACTCGCCGAACAGGATGGTCTGACGCTTCAAGGCGCGATCGGTCTTGCCGTGCGCCTTGAATTGGAGCGGCGTGCCGAAAGGCGCAAACTCGTCTTCGAGGCCGCGGAGAAGGCGCGCGCTCGTCTCGCGAAATTCGATCTCAGGGATGATGGACTGTCCCACAAGGAGTTCTTCGACCGCGAGTATGGCGACTCCTGATGTTTCTCGATGCCTCGGTGATCCTGGCCGTCCTGCTCAGGGAGCAGGAGGGGAACGCCGCGCTCGAAGCGATCGCCTTGTCCCCGAGGATCAGATGCTCCGCTTTGGCCGTGTTCGAGGCCTCGGCCCGGCTGGCGGGGCAGGGAGCGACGTTTGATGAGGCTCTCGCCGCCGTTACTGAATTCATCGAGGACGTGAAGGGCGAGATTGTGGACCTTGGCGCGCCGGCGATGAGGGCAGCCCATGTCTGCGCGTCCCGCTACCATCATCTCACGGGCCATCCAGCCCGCCTGAACATGGGCGATTGCTTCGCCTATGCTGCTGCCCGGACGGCCGGTCTCAAGCTCGCCTATAAGGGCAACGACTTCATCCATACCGATATCGACGGCGTCCGTTTCGGGCCCGAACTTCCGCCGTCCCGCGCATGACCGGCGTCTTCTGCCTCGGCATCGCGACGCTCGACTATGTCTACAAGGTCGAGACCATGCCGACCCGCGGCGAGAAATACCGCTCCCGGGACCTCGCTGTCGTCGGTGGCGGCTGCGCCAGCAATGCAGCCGTCGCGATCACCCGGCTCGGCGGCCGCTGCTGGCTGGCGACGCGCCTCGGCGACGACCTGGCCGGAGACCAGATCGTCGCCGATCTGGCGGGCGAGGGGGTGGAAACGCGCTTCGCCCGGCGCCTGCCCGGCCTGCGCTCGCCGGTCTCGGCGATCCTGGTCGATGCCGCGGGCGAGCGTATGGTCATCTCCTATTCCGACCCGGCGATGCCGGAGGAGACCGGCTGGCTGCCGTCCGCACTGCCCGACGGTGCGGGCGCGGTGCTCGCCGACACCCGCTGGGGCGAAGGGGCGCTTGCCGCGCTGCGGCTGGCGCGCGAAGCCGGCGTGCCAGGCGTCCTCGACGGCGACCGCAAGCCGCCCCATCCCGATCTCGTCGGCACGGCGAGCCATGTCGCCTTCAGCGCCCAGGCGCTGCGTGAGCTCTCGGGCGAGGAGGACCCGCGCACCGGCCTCGCCCGGGTGGCGCGGGACATGCCGACCTGGCTCGCCGTCACGCTGGGCAAGGAGGGCGCGCTCTTCGTCGAGAACGGCGAACTCGTCCACGCACCGGCCTTCGCGGTCGAGACCGTCGATACGCTCGGCGCGGGTGACGTCTGGCACGGCGCCTTCGCGTTGGGGTTGGCGGAAGGGCAAGGCGAGCGTGCCGCGATCCGGTTTGCCTCGGCGGCTGCTGCGATCAAATGCACCCGCTTCGGCGGGCGTGCCGGTGCGCCGCATCGCGCCGAGATCGAGGCCTTCCTGGCAGGGCGCGGCTGAGCGCGGTTGCCGCTTCGCGGTTGCCTATAATTTGGGCGCGAGACGCAACCGAAGCCCTTGCCCGGCAAACGGGCGCGCGGAAGATTGGCGGGGTTTCGCCCATCCCGCCCCGTCCGTCCGGATGTCTTCATGTTCGCGCCGCCTCTTCCGGCAGCCAGTGACCCGCTTCTCCCAGCCTATGTCCGCGCCGCAGGCGGGGTCCGGCTGCGATTCGGGCGCGTCGGTATGCAGACCCACCGGCTCGATCTCGCGGAATCCGGCGGCTATCGCGCCCGCTTCCCGACAACCTTCGACGCGACCAGCGAGGCCGTTCTGATCAACACCGGCGGCGGCATGGCCGGCGGCGACGCCATGCGGGTCGAGGCGGTGCTCGACCCCGGAAGCGACGCGGTCATCACGACCCAGGCGGCCGAGAAGATCTATCGCAGCCAGGCCTCTGATACGCGCATCGAGACGCGCCTGACGGTCGGGGTTGGAGCCGCTCTCGCATGGCTGCCGCAGGAGAGCATCCTGTTTTCCGGCGCACGGCTTGCCCGCAGCCTCACGGTGGATCTTGCCTCCGATGCCCGGCTGGTCGCTTGCGAAACCGTCTTTTTCGGCCGCAGCGCCATGGGCGAGGCAATGCTGCGCGGCGCGCTGCGCGACCGCTGGCGCATCCGCCGTGAGGGCAGGCTCGTCTTCGCCGAGGATGTGCGGCTGGAGGGTGCGATTGCCGAGACGCTGGCGCGGCGGGCGGTTGGCGCCGGTGCCCGCGCCGCCGCCACGATCATCGCCGCCGGCTCTGCTCTTCAGGACAGGCTGGAGCAGATCCGCGCGCTGGCCGCCGACGAGCCTGCCGACGCTGTCGAGCTCGGCGCCGGCATCGTCTCCGACCTTCTGGTGATCCGCCTGCTTTCCCCCGATGCCCAGGCGCTGCGTCGCGTGCTCGTCACGCTGCTCGGGCAACTGACCGGCCGTGCGCTGCCGCGCACCTGGTCAACTTGAGGAGAGCATCATGCTGGCGATCCAGGGTCTGAAATGCATCTACGACACCGGCGCGCGGGGCTGGGCCATTGAACTGGCGCTCAGTGGCGAAGGCGAGGATGCGGTGCGCCGCTTCGACGTCGACGGCCCCGACGATGCCGAGATGCTGATCGAGGCGTTCGAGGACTCGACCTCCAGCGCCTTCGATCCGGCGACGGGCGAGATCGTCTTCGCCTATGAATATGCCGATTTCGGCGTCGAGGACGACGAAGACGAGCATCAGGATGAAGACGGCGAGGACGAGGTCTCCGAAGACGAGATCTCCGACGACGAAGAGAAGGGCAAGCAATGAATCTGACGCCGCGCGAAAAGGACAAGCTGCTCGTCGCCATGGCTGCCATCGTGGCACGGCGCAGGCTGGAGCGCGGCGTCAAGCTGAACTATCCGGAAGCCGTCGCGCTGATCACCGACTTCGTCGTCGAGGGCGCGCGCGACGGCAGGTCCGTCGCCGAGCTGATGCAGGCCGGCGCCCATGTCGTCAGCGCCGACCAGGTCATGGACGGCATCGCCGCGCTGATCCACGACGTCCAGGTCGAGGCGACCTTTCCCGACGGCACCAAGCTCGTCACCGTGCACGAACCGATCCGCGGCGCTTCTGATGCGATGAAGCCCGGCGAGGTCACGACGCTGCCCGGCGACCTGATCATGAACGAGGGCCGTGAGAGCCTGAGCCTGACGGTGTCGAACACCGGCGACCGGCCGATCCAGATCGGTTCCCACTACCACTTCTTCGAAGCCAATCCGGCGCTTGCCTTCGAGCGCGACCGGGCGAGGGGGTTCAGGCTCGACATTCCCGCGGGAACGGCGGTGCGCTTCGAGCCGGGCCAGACCCGCGAGGTCAGGCTGGTCGCGCTCGCCGGCAAGCGCGAGGTCTACGGCTTTCGCCAGGAGGTGATGGGAAAGCTCTGAGTAGCCCCAAGCTCTGAGCCGCCCAAACCCTGATCTGCCTCCAAGACTGGCCTGCCTCGAGGAGACGAGACGATGCCCTTCAATTATCCGCGCAATGCCTATGCCGCGATGTTCGGCCCCACCACCGGCGACACGGTGCGGCTTGGCGACACCGAACTCGTCATCAAGGTCGAGAAGGACTTCACCACCTATGGCGAGGAGGTGAAGTTCGGCGGCGGCAAGGTCATCCGCGATGGCATGGGCCAGTCCCAGGTCCGCAATGCCGACGGCGCGGTCGACACCGTCATCACCAATGCGCTGATCCTCGACCATTGGGGCATCGTGAAAGCCGATATCGGCATCAGGGCAGGGCGCATCTGTGCGATCGGCAAGGCGGGCAATCCCGATATCCAGGCCGGCTTCGGCAATTTCGATCCGCAGGAAACCATCATCGTCGGACCCGGCACCGAAGTCATCGCCGGCGAGGGCAAGATCATCACGGCCGGCGGCTTCGACAGCCACATCCACTATATCTGCCCGCAGCAGATCGAGGATGCGCTGATGAGCGGGCTGACCACGATGCTGGGCGGCGGCACGGGCCCCGCCCATGGCACGTTGGCGACGACCTGCACGCCGGGCCCCTGGCATCTCGGCCAGATGATCAAGGCCGCCGACGCCTTCCCGATGAACCTCGCCTTCGCCGGCAAGGGCAATGCGGCGCTGCCGGGAGCGCTGGTCGAGATGGTCGAGGCTGGCGCCTGCGCACTCAAGCTGCACGAGGACTGGGGCACGACGCCGGCCGCGATCGACAACTGCCTCTCGGTTGCCGACGACTACGATGTCCAGGTGATGATCCACACCGATACGCTCAATGAGAGCGGCTTCGTCGAGGATACGATCAAGGCCTTCAAGAACCGCACCATCCACGCCTTCCACACCGAAGGCGCGGGCGGCGGCCATGCGCCCGATATCATGAAGGTCGCGGGGCTGGAGAACGTGCTGCCGTCATCGACCAACCCGACGCGGCCCTTCACCGTCAACACGCTCGACGAGCATCTCGACATGCTGATGGTCTGCCATCACCTGTCGCCCTCGATCCCCGAGGACCTTGCCTTCGCCGAGAGCCGCATCCGCAAGGAGACCATCGCGGCGGAGGACATCCTGCACGATCTCGGTGCGCTCTCGATGATGTCCTCGGATTCACAGGCCATGGGCCGCATCGGCGAGGTCATCACCCGCACCTGGCAGACCGCTCACAAAATGAAGGTCCAGCGCGGCGCTCTCGCCCAGGATATCGGCACTGGCGCCGACAATTTCCGCGCCAAGCGCTATGTCGCGAAATACACGATCAATCCGGCGATCTCGCATGGCATCTCGCGCCATATCGGCTCGGTCGAGATCGGCAAGCTCGCCGATCTCGTGATGTGGTCGCCGGCCTTCTTCGCCACCAAGCCCGATCTCGTCATCAAGGGCGGCATGATCGCGGCCGCGCCGATGGGCGACCCCAACGCCTCGATCCCGACGCCGCAGCCGGTGCATTACCGCCCGATGTTCGGCGCCTTCGGCAAGGCCGTGACCTCGACCTCGCTGGTCTTCGTCTCGCAGGCCGCGATCGCCAACGGCCTCCAGAAGCGGCTCGGCACCGACAAGGAGATGGTCGCGGTCGAAAACACCCGCGGCGGCATCTCCAAGAAGAGCATGATCCATAACGACGCCACGCCCGACATCCAGATCGATCCGGAGACCTACGCGGTCGTGGCCGACGGCGAATTACTCGTCTGCGAACCGGCGAAGGAGCTGCCGCTGGCGCAGCGCTACTTCCTGTTCTGAGCCCGGCGGCACGGAACAGCTTGGTAGGCCGCACGTTCCTCCTCTGCCAGAACAGGGGAGGTTCGCCATGGCCAACGAGAAACCCGCCGGTCCGAAGGGACAGCAACCCGAGGCGCTCGCCACCTTCGCGGCCAGCGCTCGTAACGACGGCCAGAAGCCGAACAAGGTCGGGCTGACGGCGACACCGGAAACGGCCCCGCTGACGACCTCGCCCGAGAAGAAGGCCGAGGCCGCGACGAAGGTGTTGCGCGAGGGCGTGCTGAAGCGCGACCAGGGCGCGGATGAAGCGATCGATGCCCTGCCGGACGGGACACGGGACAGCTGACGAAACCGTGGCATTGACACGGTCGAGGGCGCCAGCTTTCTAGTCGGCAAAACAATGCCAACTGGGATGAACGCCATGGATCGACGCTGCGCCGCCCGGCTCCTTGCCGCCTCCGCGATGTTTGCGCTCGGCTTCGCCGCCGCGTCGCCGGCGTCTGCTCAGGGCGAGGTCACGGTCTATTGCTCGATCCTCGAGGAGCAGTGCCGCGAGGGTGCATCGATGTTCGAGAAGTCGACCGGCATCAAGGTCGCGATGGTGCGCAAGAGCACGGGCGAGGTCTATGCGCAGGTCAAGGCGGAAGCCGGCAATCCGCGCGGCGATGTCTGGTGGGGCGGGCCGGGCGAGCCGCATCTGCAGGCGGCCGACGAAGGCCTGCTCGACGAATACAAGTCGCCGAAGCTGCCGGAACTGCTCGATTGGGCACAGCGCCACGCCGAGCAGTCGAAATTCCGCACCAGCGGGATTTATCTCGGTGCGCTCGGCATCGGCTATAACACCGAACTTCTCAAGAAGCGTGGCATCGCGGCGCCGAAATGCTGGGCCGATCTGCTCGATCCGAAACTCCGCGACGAGGTTCAGATCGCCGATCCGAACTCGTCGGGAACCGCCTATGTCTTCCTCGCCACCACCGTGCAGCGGCTGGGTGAGGAGAAGGGCTTCGAATACCTCAAGGCCCTGCACAAGAACATCAACCAGTACACCAAGTCGGGCATCGCGCCTGTCAAGGCGACCGCGCTCGGCGAGACCGCCGTCGGCATCGCCTTCATCCACGACATGCTGACGCAGAAGCTGCAGGGCGCGCCGATCGAGACCGTCGCTCCCTGCGAGGGCACGGGCTACGAGACCGGCTCGGTCTCGATCATCAAGGGTGGCAAGAACCCCGAAGCCGCGCGCAAATTCGTCGATTTCACGCTGTCGCCCGAGGCGCAGAACATCAACGCCAAGTTGAAGATCAACTCGATTCCCTCGAACCGGAATTCGGCACTCTCGCCCGACGCGCCGAAATTCTCCGAGATGAAGCTGATCGATTACGACACCGCGCGCTGGGGCTCCCCGGCCGAGCGATCGCGCCTGCTGAAGAAATTCGACACCGAGGTGAAGTCGCTGCCCCGATAAGGGCGCAGCGGTGCGGGGTAGCCCGAAACGGAGCTTGTCTGCATCCGCCGAGGGGCTTGCGGCGTAGACAGGCATCCATGCCCGTTGCGTTTCGGAGCCTGTCTGAGTGTCTGATCCCTTTATCGTCATCGCCCGTGCCGAGGTGCGCCTCGATGCGCGCGACGTGTTTGTTGCCGCCGCCGAGCAGTGCATCGCTGCGACCCGCCATGAACAGGGTTGCCTCGCCTACGACCTCCATGAAAGCGTCACCCAACCCGGCCGTTTCGTCTCCTTCGAAAGCTGGGAGACGCGCGCCGACATCGATCGGCACATGCGCTTGCCGCATGTCGTGGCGTTTCTGGAGACGGCGAGGGCTTGCGTCACGGCGCCTGCGGTGATCGAAGTGGTCGAACCGCGGTCGATCGACCGCCTCTGACCCTTACCTGTCACGGACGTCTCATCATGCTTCGCGCCACCTCCGTCGTTCGCAAGGCCGCCGTCAGGCAAGACCGCGTCGTCGATACGCTGACGCTGGACCATGATGACCGCAACCGCCGCCGCCTCGCGCTCAAGGGCGATGGCGGCCTCGACATCCTGCTCGATCTCGACAAGGCGACCGCGCTCGGCGACGGCGATGCCGTCAAGCTCGAGGACGGCCGGCTCGTGCTGGTCAAGGCCGCGCCGCAGAGCCTGCTCGAGATCCGGGCCGAAAACCCGTTGCGGCTGATGCGGGTCGCCTGGCATATCGGCAATCGCCATACGCCGGCCGAGATCAGCGCCGACGCGATCTATATCGAGAACGATCATGTCCTGGCCGAGATGGTGCGCGGGCAGGGCTGCGCGATGATGGCGGTGATGCGCCCGTTCCAGCCCGAGCGCGGCGCCTATGACCACGACCTCGCCAATTGCGACCATCCCAGCCACGATCATGGCAGCCACGCCCATCACGACCACGCCCATCATGGCCACGATCACGCGGCCCATGATCACGATCACGATCACGCCCATGCGCACAGCCATGCCGAAGCTCACGCCCACAGCCACGCGCATGGCGACGCCTGCGGCTGCGGCCACGACCATGGCCATCACGACCACGGCCACAAGCATGGCGCCGAGCACGGCCACAAGGGCCACACGCACGATCATTGAGCGGCGCGGGCATCGAGCAGCGCATATATGGCAGCCCATCTGCCCCTGATGGTCTGGCTGTCGCCGTCCTTCCCGGTCGGCGCCTTCGCTTATTCGCACGGCCTGGAGTGGGCCTTCGAAAGCGGCGATCTACATGACGCGGCGACGTTGCGCGACTGGCTCGATGCGCTCGTCGCCCATGGCTCCTTGCGTAACGACCTGATCCTCTTCGCCTGCACGGCGCGCGCGGTCGGGACCAGCGACGACGCCGCGTTGGTCGAGATAGCGGAACTCGCTCTGGCGCTGGCGAACTCCGCCGAGCGCCGGCTCGAGACGGTGACCCAGGGCAATGCCTTCGTCGCCGCTGTCCGTGCCGCCTGGCCCTGCGCCGCCATCGATCGTCTCAAATCCGTCTGGAACGGTGATGTCGCCTATCCGGTCGCCGTCGCGGTTGCGAGCGCCGGCCACGGGGTGCCGCTCCTGGCCTCGCTCGACGCATACGGCCTCGCCTTCGTCGCCAATCTGGTCTCGGCCTCCGTCCGGCTCGGCATCGTCGGCCAGACCGACGGGCAGAAGATCACGGCTGCGCTGGTGCCCGCCGTGCAAGCGGCGGCGGCAGTGGCCGAGCCTGCGACGCTCGACGATCTCGGCGGCTGCGCCCTGCGCTCCGACATCGCCTCGCTGCGTCATGAGACGCAATATTCGCGGCTGTTCCGCTCGTGAGCGCGGCGCGCGACTTGCACGACCATTCGCCGCTTTGTCGCGCCGCTCCGGCCGGTTAACCTGTCTTGCTGCTCAAGGGATTTTAGAAGATGTCGCGCTCTCCCCATGGCCCGCTTCGTGTCGGCATCGGCGGCCCGGTCGGCTCCGGCAAGACCGCGCTGATGGAGGTGCTCTGCAAGCGCATGCGCGACACCTACGATCTCTGCGCCATCACCAACGACATCTACACCAAGGAAGACGCCAGGCTGCTGACGGTGGCGGGCGCGCTGCCGCAGGAGCGCATCATGGGCGTCGAGACCGGCGGTTGCCCGCATACCGCCATTCGCGAGGACTGCTCGATCAACCTCGCCGCCGTCGAGGAGATGCGGGCGAAGTTTCCGGCGCTGGACATGATCCTGATCGAATCTGGTGGCGACAATCTCGCGGCGACCTTTTCGCCCGAACTCGCCGATCTGACGATCTACGTCATCGACGTCGCGGCCGGCGAGAAGATCCCGCGCAAGGGCGGGCCGGGCATCACGCGCTCCGACCTTCTGGTCATCAACAAGACCGATCTCGCCCCGCATGTCGGCGCGGATCTTGCAGTCATGGACCGGGATTCGCGGTTGATGCGCGGCAAGCGCCCCTTCGTCTTCACCAATACGAAGGCGGGCGAGGGGGTCGATGCGGTGGTCGATTTCATCGAGATGGCGGGCGGCTTGCGAGCCGCTCCGGCGGCGTGACGGACGGCGGAGGGAGATGACGATGCAGGCAGTTGTGAAGATGATGGGCGCGGCTGTGGTGACGCTGGGCCTGGCTGGGCCGGCCCTGGCGCATACCGGCGTCGGCGCGGTCCATGGTTTCGAGGCCGGCATCCTGCATCCGCTGTTTGGCCTGGACCATGTCCTCGCGATGGTCGCGGTCGGCCTCTGGGCCGGGCTGGTCGGCGGCCGGGCGCGCTTCGCCTATCCGCTCGCCTTCGTCGCGATGATGGTCGTCGCCGGCCTGTGGGGCATGTCGGGCGCGGCGCTGCCGGGCGTCGAGATCGGCATCGCCGTCTCGGTTGTGGTGCTCGGCCTCGCGATCGCGCTGAACCTGACCCCGCCGCTGGCGGCTGGCACCGCTGCCTGCGCCATCTTCGCGATCTTCCATGGCCATGCCCATGGCGCTGAACTGCCGGCCGGCGCGAGCGGCCTCGGCTATGCGCTGGGCTTCGTGCTGGCGACGGCCGCGCTGCATGGTCTCGGCCTCGGCCTGGCAGGTGTCCTGGCAGCGCGCGCGCCGCTGCTGGCCCGCATCGCCGGAGGCGGTCTGGCGCTGGCGGGCGTCGCCATCCTCGCCGGCTAGCGTCCCTTTCCTCCGTCAGCCGGGGCTCCGTCGCCGGCCATGAGGCCCGCTCTGAAAATCCTGATCGTCGACGCCAACCCGGTGCGCGCGGCCATCATCGACGAGGGCCTGCGCGAGGCCGGCTTCACGGACCTCGTCCGCATCGGCGCGACGCACGGGCTCGTCGCGGCCATCGAGACGCACGATCCCGACGTGGTGGTGATCGATCTCGAGGATCCGAGCCGCGATGCGCTGGCCGACATGTTCCTGGTCAGCCGCCATGTCAGGCGGCCGATCACCATGTTTGTCGACCAGTCGGATTCCGCTTCGATCGAGGCCGCGGTCGAGGCCGGCGTCTCGGCCTATATCGTCGACGGGCTGAAGAAGGAGCGCATGCAGCCGATCCTGCAGACCTGCATCAGTCGCTTCAACGCTTTCCGGAAATTGCGCGAGGAACTGGACGAGGCCCGCTCCCAGCTCGAGGAGCGCAAGCTGGTCGATCGCGCCAAGGGCATCGTGATGCGCATGAAGAACCTGTCCGAGGACGAGGCCTACGCCCTGCTGCGGCGCACGGCGATGAACGAGAAGCGCAAGCTCATCGACATCGCGCGCTCCGTCATCACGGCAGCCGAGGTGCTGAAATGACCCTGCACTTGCGTGTCGGCTTCATGCCGCTGGTTGATTGCGCGCTGGTCGTCCTCGCGAAGGATCAGGGCTTCGCCGAGGCCGAGGGGCTCAATCTCGAGCTCGTGCGCGAGGTCTCCTGGTCCAACCTGCGCGACAAGCTGAATGTCCGCCTGTTCGACGCGGCCCATATGCTGGGCCCGGCGGCGATCGCCGCCACGCTCGGCGTCGGCGGGGTCAGGGTGCCGATGGCGGTGCCGCTGGCGCTCAATCTCGACGGCGCCGCGATCACGGTGTCGGTGCGCCGTTACGAGGAACTGGCGCGTCTGGCTGATGGCGACGTGGCGGACACCGCGATCTCGGCCCGTGCGCTGGCGGCGCTCGTGGCGCGTCGCAAGGCATCGGGCCTGCCGCCGCTGACGCTGGCCGCGGTCTTCGGCTTCTCCAGCCACACCTATCTTCTCTGCGAATGGCTCGCCAAGGGCGGGCTGACATTGGGCGTGGATATCCGTTTCGAGGTCGTGCCGCCGCCCCAGACTGTCGAGGCACTGACGAGCGGGCGCGTCGACGGCTTCTGCGCCGGCGCACCCTGGAACGCTGCGGCAGTCTCCGCCGGCGTCGGCGCCATGGTCCACACCGGCACCGATATCAGGCGCGACTGCCCCGACAAGGTGCTGGCCTGGCAGGCCGACGATCTCGAGCGTCGGCCTGCGGCGGTCGGGAAGCTCACCGCCGCGATTCTCCGGGCCAGCGAATGGGCCTGCGACCCCGCCAACATCCCGCGCTTCGCCAAACACCTCTCGGCAGCGGACAGGCTCGCGCTCCCGGTGGAGATCCTCGAGCCGGTGCTGCATTTCAACCTGGTGCAGGGCGGCGGGCGCCCACCCCGGCAGGTCGAGCGCTTCATCCGTTTCGACCGCGCCGCGCTGCGGCCGGAGCCGGCTCACGCGGACTGGATTCTGGCCGGGATGGAAAGCGCCGGGCAGATCGTCCGCACGCCGGAGATGACCGAGCAGGCGAGGGCGGTGTTTCGTCCTGCCTATTTTCCGGGCAATGATTATTGATGGCTGATGATGCCGTCTTTTTATGCGATGGCGGCCTTTTGTGCAGCGCGGGATAGCCTCTCGCGCCCTCGCCTCGTGCTGGCAGCGCCAGCTAACTTATTGCAATTCCAGACTATGCGCATCTGAGCCTCATTTGGCACGATCCTTGTAAGGAATGCTGCAACGCGGCCAACGCTGCCCGCGTCATCCTCCGAACCGGAATGCACAGCAACGCCGCTGTCGAAACGTGCCCCTGGGCGCATTTCGCGCGGCGTTTTTCGTGTTCGGCGGCTGGCGGGCCCATTCACGTCCACACCGAGAGGCGATCGATGACCAAGACAGTCGAGACCAAGCCGAAAGCCATTGCCATCGACGACCGGGCCATTGACGCCGGCCGTCGCCAGTTGCTCAGGCTCTCGGGCACGGCGGCCCTGCTGAGCGCCGCCAGGCTGGCCTTGCCGTCGGGCGCCTTCGCCCAATCGGCCGGACCTGAGATCAAGGGCACGCGCCTCGGCTACATCGCCCTGACGGATGCTGCGCCCCTGATCATCGCCAAGGAGAAGGGGCTCTACGCCAAATATGGTCTGCCCGATATGGACATCGCCAAACAGGCTTCCTGGGGCGCGACGCGCGACAACATGGCGCTCGGCTTCAAGGCCAACGGCATCGATGGCGGCCACATCCTGCGCCCGAAGACGCATCTCTACGCGACCGGCAAGGTGATGCAGAACAGCCAGCCGCTGCCGATGTACACGCTGCTCAACCTGAACCAGGACGGGCAGGCGATCTCGGTCTCCAACGAATACAAGGACCTCAACGTCCAGAAGGATTCCTCGCCGCTGAAGCAGGCCTTCGAACGCAAGAAGGCTGCCGGCAAGGAGCTGACCGCCGCCATGACCTTCCCGGGCGGCACCCACGACCTCTGGATCCGCTACTGGCTTGCTGCCGGCGGCATCGATCCCGACACCGACATCAAGGTCATTGTCGTGCCGCCACCGCAGATGGTGGCGAACATGAAGGTCGGCACGATGGACTGCTTCTGCGTCGGCGAGCCCTGGAACGAACAGCTCGTCAACCAGAACATCGGCTATACCGCGCTGACCACCGGCGAACTCTGGTTCAAGCATCCCGAGAAGATCCTCGGCATGCGCGCCGACTTCGTCGATGCCAATCCCAAGGCGACGCAGGCCATCCTGATGGCGGTGATGGAAGCCCAGCAATGGGCCGACAAGATGGAGAACCGCCAGGAACTCTCCGAGATCGTCGGCCGGCGGCAATGGTTCAACGTCCCCGTCAACGATATCAACAAGCGCCTGCAGGGCGACATCAACTATGGCAACGGCCGCGAGGCCAAGGGCACCAACCTCTACATGAAGTTCTGGGGCGAGGGCGGTGAAGTCTCCCATCCCTTCAAGAGTCACGACACCTGGTTCGTCACCGAGAACATCCGCTGGGGCAAGTTCGAGCCGACGATCGACATCAAGGGGCTCGTCGACAAGACGAACCGCTCCGATCTCTGGCGCGAGGCGGCCAAGACGCTGGGCGTCGCGGGCGCT
Source organism: Bosea sp. 124 (assembly GCF_003046175.1). Classification (NCBI taxonomy): domain Bacteria; kingdom Pseudomonadati; phylum Pseudomonadota; class Alphaproteobacteria; order Hyphomicrobiales; family Alloboseaceae; genus Allobosea; species Allobosea sp. 124. The sequence continues at coordinate 160,721 of NZ_PZZM01000001.1, read as the reverse complement.
CCGACGACAGACTCGCGCGGCGTCGAGACCTTCTTCGACGGCGTGAAGTTCGATCCGGCGGCGCCGATGGACTATCTCAAGGCCCTGAAGATCAAGCGGGTGGCCTGAGCCATGGCCGAGCCCCTGATCATCGTCGGGAAGGGCATGGCCGCGACGCGGCTGGTTGACGAGCTCAGCCAGCGCGCGCTCGGCCGCTATTCCATCGCGGTGATCGGGGCTGAAGGCCGCCTGGCCTACAACCGGGTGCTGCTCTCTCCCCTGCTGGCGGGCGAGATCGGCGAGCCCGACATCGAGCTGAAGCCCGCCGCCTGGTGGCAGGCACGCGGCGTCTCGACGCTCTATGGCCGTGCCGTCTCGATGGTCGATCGCGCTGCCAGGACGGTCACGCTGGAGGACGGGCTGACCCTGCCATACGGCAAGCTCGTGCTGGCGACGGGTTCGAAGCCGCTGAAGCCGCCCTTTCCGGGCGGCGAGTTGCCCGGCGTCGCGACCTTCCGCGACACCGCCGATGTCGAGGCGATGCGCAGCTTTGCCGAGCGCGGGGCGCGCATCGTCGTCATCGGCGGCGGCCTGCTCGGGCTGGAGGCGGCATACGGCCTCGCGAGGGCAGGCGGACACGTCACGCTGCTGCATCTGGTCGACCGGCTGATGGAGCGCCAGCTCGATGCCGAGGGCGCCGCCCTGCTGGCCTCGGCGATCACCGCGCGCGGCATCGCTGTGCGCCTGAACAGCGCGACGAAAGGTTTCGTCGGCACAGACACGGTCGAGGGCGTCGAACTGCAGGACGGCACGATCATTCCTGCCGATCTCGTCGTCATCGCGATCGGCGTGCGGCCGAACACCGATCTCGCCAGGGCCGCCGGTCTCGCCGTCAACCGTGGCATCGTCGTCGATGACGGCATGGCGAGCGACGACGACAGCATTTTCGCGATCGGCGAATGCGCCGAGCATCGCGGCAGCGTCTATGGCTTGGTCGAGCCGGCCTATGAGCAGGCGCGGGTACTAGCTGCCCGGCTCGCGGGCAAGTCGGCCGCCTATGCCGGTTCGCTGCTCGCGACCAATCTCAAGGTCAGTGGCGTCGGCGTGTTCTCGGCCGGCGAGTTCGAGGCTGGCGAGGGCGCCGAGACCGTGGTGCTGCGGGACCGCTTCGCCGGCATCTACCGCAAATTCGTCCTGCGCGAGGGCCGGCTCGTGGGCTGCGTCCTCGTCGGCGATACGCAAGGGGCGCTGTTCTATCTCGGCCTGATCCGCTCCGGGCAAGACATTTCCGCGATCCGCGCCGACCTGCCCTTCGGCGAGCCCTATTGCGTCGGGAAGGCGGCCTGACATGCGCAGCGACGCAGACCGCCCCGGTCCCGGCATGCCCGACGGTGCGATCCGCACGACCTGCCCCTATTGCGGGGTGGGCTGCGGCGTCATCGTGACGCCGGGCGAGAATGGCGCTGTCGCGATCACGGGCGATCCGTCCCATCCGGCCAATCTCGGCCGGCTCTGCTCCAAGGGCTCGGCGCTGGGCGAAACGCTCGGGCTGGGTACGCGCGTGCTGCATCCGCTGCGCCGCAATGCGGCCGGCGGCTACGACCGGGTCGGCTGGGATGTCGCGCTCGACGCGGTGGCGGACGGCTTGCAAGCGATCATCGCGCGCGACGGACCTGATGCGGTCGCGTTCTATCTCTCGGGCCAGCTCCTGACCGAGGATTACTACGTCGCCAACAAGCTGATGAAGGGCTTCATCGGCTCGCCTCATGTCGACACCAATTCGCGGCTCTGCATGTCCTCGACGGTTGCGGGCCAACGCCGCGTGCTCGGCTCCGACACCGTCCCCGGCAATTACGAGGATCTCGACTGCGCCGATCTGATCGTGCTCGGCGGCTCGAACACCGCCTGGTGCCACCCCGTCCTGTTCCGCCGCATGCAGCAGAACCGGGCCGAGCGCGGTGCCCGCATCGTCGTCATCGATCCCCGCGTCACCGCGACCGCCCAGGATGCCGATCTCGTGCTGCCGCTGAAGCCAGGCTCCGATTCGGTGCTCTTCGCCGGCCTGCTGGTTCATCTCGCCGATCATGGCCTGACCGACGCGACCTATGTCGCCCGTCACGTCACCGGCTTCGAGGCGACGCTGGAAAATGCCCGCACCCTTGCGCCCGATCTCGCCACCATCGCTTCCCGCACCGGGCTGGAGCCGGCACAGATCACCGCCTTCTACGCCCTCTGGGCCGAAACGCCGGCCGTGGTCACGGCCTGGAGCCAGGGCGTCAACCAGTCGGCTCAGGGCACCGACAAGGTTGCCGCGATCCTGCACTGCCACCTCGCCACCGGCCGCATCGGCCGCCCGGGCGGCGGACCGTTCTCGCTGACTGGCCAGCCCAACGCCATGGGCGGGCGAGAGGTCGGCGGGCTCGCCAACATGCTTGCCGCCCATATGGGCTATTCGGCCGCCGAGATCGACCGCGTCGGGCGCTTCTGGAAGGCGCCGAACATGGCGCAGGCCGAAGGGCTGAAGGCCGTCGCCATGATGGAAGCCGTGGCGGAGCGCCGCATCAAGGCGCTCTGGGTGATGGCGACCAATCCGGCGGTCTCTTTGCCGCGCGCCGATCAGGTCAAGGCCGCACTCGGCGACCTCGATCTCTTCGTCGTTTCGGAGAACGTGCTCTCGAACGACACGCTCCAGGCCAAGCCACATTTCATCCTGCCGGCTGCCGCCTGGGGCGAGAAGGACGGCACCGTCACCAATTCCGAGCGCCGCATCTCGCGCCAGCGCGCTTTCCTCCGCCTGCCGGGCGAGGCCAGGCCGGACTGGTGGATCGTCTGCGAGCTGGCCAGCCGCCTTGGATTCGGCGAGGCCTTCGCCTATGCCGGCCCGGTCGAAATCTATGCCGAGCATGCGGCGCTTTCGGCTTTCGAGAACGGCGGTACGCGCGATTTCGACATCGGAGCCCATGCCGCGCTGCCGAAGCGGGCCTATGATGCGCTGAGGCCGGTGCAATGGCCGGTGCCCGCGGGGCAGCCTCTCGGCACGCCGCGCCTCTTCGCGCAGGGCGGCTTCTTCACCGGAGACGGCCGCGCCAGGATGACACCGCTCGCCATTCCGGCCCTTGCGGCGTCGGTGAGCGAGGCCTTCCCTCTGCTTCTCAACACCGGCCGCGTCCGCGACCACTGGCACACGATGACGCGCACGGGTCTGAGTGCGCGCCTCAGCGCCCATATCTCCGAGCCTCTTGTCCAGGTTCATCCAGCCGATGCGGTCCATTTCGGGCTGGTCGAGGGCGGTTTCGCCCGCATCAGCAACGCGTTCGGTGCGGTCGTGCTCAAGGTCGCACTCGATCCGGGCGTCCAGCCCGGCTCGCTCTTCGCGCCGATCCACTGGTCGGGCGAGACCGCCTCGCATGGTCGTATCGGCGCGGTCGTCCAGCCGGCCTGCGACCCCTTTTCCGGCCAGCCGGAGATGAAGGCGACGCCGTCCTCCATCGCCCCCGTCGCCTATGCCTCGCAGGGCTTCGTGCTGTCGCGCGGTGGCTTTGTCCTGCCGGAGGGGAGCTGGTGGTCGAAGCTCGCAGTCGACGGCGGCGAGGGCAGGCTCTTCGCCACCGACGCCGCGCCGGCCGAACTGATGGCGAGCATCCGTGCCGCCTTCGGCGAAGACGGGCTGACTGAAATGGTCGATCTCCAGGGCGGCGTCTATCGCTGTGCCGTCCTGCGGGATGGTCGACTCGAAGCGGCTCTCTTCGTTGCCCCCGCCGGCCGCGCGCCGCTCTGGGACACGGTCAAGCTCGCCTTTGCCGACGCGCAGGCCCTGCCGGAGAACCGACTGGCGCTGCTCGCCGGCCGCAGCCTCGACGGCGCGGCCGACCCCGGCCCGACCGTCTGCGCCTGCTTCGGCGTTGGCCTCAATGCGATCCGGGCCGCCTTCGCCGGCGGCGCGGCGACGCCCGAGGATATCGGCCGGCAGCTTCGGGCCGGCACCAATTGCGGATCATGCCTGCCGGAGATCCGCCGGATCGGCGCGCAGTCGCGCACGACGGTCGCAGCATGAGCCATTGCGAACACACCAACCACAGGAGGACCGGATGGGTCGGGCTGTCTTGAAGGAAGCGACTGCAGGAGCGACGGTCGTCACCCTGCCGGGTGCGAAGCCCGGAATCGTGCCGCTGCCCGTTGCGTCGCGCAAGCGGCTGGGCCAGCGCCTGCTGCCCTGGCTCAAGGCGGTGCTGGTCAATGTCCTGCCGCCGCTGGTCACGGTCGCGCTGATCGCGCTGTTCTGGCAGATCGCGGCGTCGGGTCCGCAATCCTCGCTGCCGCCGCCGACGAAGATCTGGGAGGAGGCGAAGGACCTGATCGTCGAGCCGTTCTACTGGGCGGGCTCCCAGGACATCGGGCTCGGCTGGCGCATCCTGGTTTCGCTCCAGCGCGTCGCCATCGGCTTCAGCCTGGCGGCGATCGTCGGCGTGCTGCTCGGCGCGCTGGTCGGCCAGTCGGTCTGGGCCATGCGCGGGCTCGATCCCGTCTTCCAGGTGCTGCGCACCGTGCCGCCGCTCGCCTGGCTGCCGCTCTCGCTCGCCGCCTTCCGCGACAGCCAGCCCTCGGCGATCTTCGTGATTTTCATCACCGCCATCTGGCCGGTGATCATCAACACTGCGGTCGGCATCCGCAACATCCCGCAGGACTACCGCAATGTCGCGCAGGTGCTGCGGCTGAACCAGATCGAGTTCTTCTTCAAGATCATGGTGCCCTCGGCCGCGCCCTACATCTTCACCGGCCTGCGCATCGGCGTCGGCCTGTCCTGGCTTGCCATCGTCGCGGCCGAGATGCTGACCGGCGGCGTCGGCATCGGCTTCTTCATCTGGGACGCGTGGAACTCCTCGCGCCTCTCCGACATCATCGTGGCGCTCATCTACATCGGCGTCGTCGGCTTCGTGCTCGACCGCCTCGTCGCCTTCGTCGGCACCATCGTCACCCGCGGCACCCTGACCAACTGAGGAGGCGAGCATGAGCTATCTCAAGATCGATCACGTCGACAAAACCTTCCAGCGCGGAGCAGCCTCGACCAACGTGCTCAAGGACATCAGCCTCGAGATCGAGAAGGGCGAGTATGTCTCGGTGATCGGCCATTCCGGCTGCGGCAAGTCGACCTTGCTCAACATCATCGCGGGGCTGACGCCGATCTCGGCCGGCGCCGTCCTGCTCGAGGGGCGGGAGGTCCGGGACCCCGGTCCGGAGCGCGCGGTGGTGTTCCAGAACCACTCGCTGCTGCCCTGGCTCACCGTCTACGACAATGTCGCACTCGCCGTGAACAAGGTCTTCAGCGGACGGAAGTCGAAGGCCGAGCGGCATGACTGGATCATGCACAATCTTGAGCTCGTCCAGATGGGACACGCGAAGGACAAGCGGCCGGGCGAAATCTCCGGCGGCATGAAGCAGCGCGTCGGCATCGCGCGAGGTCTCTCGATGGAGCCGAAGATCCTGTTGCTCGACGAGCCCTTCGGGGCGCTCGACGCCCTGACCCGCGCCCATCTGCAGGATTCGATCATGCAGATCCATGCCACCCTCGGGAACACGATGATCATGATCACCCATGACGTCGATGAGGCCGTGCTGCTCTCGGACCGGATCGTGATGATGACCAACGGCCCCTCGGCCCGCATCGGCGAGGTGCTCGACGTCCGTCTGGCGCGCCCGCGCAAGCGGCTCGACCTGGTCGCCGACCGCACTTACATCGCCGCCCGCGAAGCGGTGCTGAAGTTCCTCTATGAGCGCCATCGCTTCGTCGAAGCGGCTTGAGGAGACGATCATGACCCCCGATCAGGTTTCCGAAATCAAGGCGAGCTTCTCCAAGGTCGCCCCTATTGCCGAGCAGGCTGCCGCCTTGTTCTACGGCCGCCTGTTCGAGATCGCCCCCGAGGTCCGGCCCTTGTTCAAGGTCACGGACATGAAAGAGCAGGGCCGCAAGCTGATGGGCACGCTCGCCGTCGTGGTGAAGGGGCTCGACGACCTGCCGGCCCTGATGCCCGCGGTGGGCGCATTGGCCCGCAAGCACAATGGCTACGGCGTCACGGCGGCGCATTACGCGCCGGTCGGCGCGGCGCTGCTCTGGACGCTGGAGCAGGGCCTCGGCGAAGGCTTCACCCCTGCCGTCAGGGACGCCTGGACGAGCGCCTACGGGACCCTCTCCGGCGCGATGATCGCGGCGGCCGGCCAGAGCACAACGGCCTGATCCGTCAGCCAGAGCAGAACCATGAGCGACGATTTCACCCCCGACCAGAAGCGCTATCTCGAAGGCTTCATGAGCGGCATGCAGTCGGCCCGCACGGCGCGCGGACTGGCTCCGCTCGGCAGCGCGCAGGGCGGCGCAGGCGGCGCGGCCAGGCCGAGCGGCCCCGACAGGGAGCATCAGGAGGCGCAGGCGAAGACCGTCGCGGCCGGCGGCAAGCTCGTCGATCAGGAGAAGTGGAAGGCGGCCGAGCACCCCTTCGATGCCTATGCCCGCTTCAAGGACCAGGCGAAGGCCGGCCTCTATCCGAAGCCCGAGGACAATTTCCGCTGGCGCTATCACGGCCTGTTTTACGTAGCCCCGGCGCAGAACAGCTATATGTGCCGGCTGCGCATTCCCAACGGCATCCTGAAGGCTTGGCAGTTCGCTGGCGTCGCCGATCTGGCTGAGAAACTCTGCGGCCCCTACAGCCACGTCACCACGCGCGCCAATCTTCAGGTGCGCGAGATCCCGGCCGAGAATGCGGCCGCGCTGCTCGAGGGTCTCGCCGATCTTGGTCTCACCGCCAAAGGCTCGGGCGCCGACAACATCCGCAATGTCACGGGCTCGGCGACCGCCGGCATCGACCCGCTCGAACTGCTCGACACCCGTCCCCATGCCCGCGCCTGGCACCACCACATCCTGAACGACCGTTCGCTCTACGGCCTGCCGCGCAAGTTCAACGTCGCCTTCGACGGTGCGGGTTCAATCGCGACGCTGGAGGACACCAACGACATCGGCTTCCAGGCCATCGAGGTCGGCGAGGGCGCCGTCTTCGAAGGCCAGCCCGTCCCGCCGGGCATCTGGTACCGCCTCGCGCTCGGTGGCATCACCGGCCACAAGGACCTCGCCCGCGACACCGGCGTCATCGTCGCGCCCTCGGATGCCATCGCGGTGTCGGATGCGATCGTGCGTGTCTTCATCGCCAACGGCAACCGTACCGACCGCAACAAGTCGCGGCTGAAATATTTGCTCGACGCCTGGGGCTTCGAGACGTTCCTGACGGCGGTCGAGGAGAAGTTGGGCCGCAGGCTCGTCCGTCTCGATGCAGCCTTCGTCAAGCCGCGCCCGGCCTATGACCGGCTCGGTCATATCGGCGTGCATCCCCAAGTTCAGCCCGGCCTCAACTGGATCGGCGTGGCGCTTCCAGTCGGCAAGCTCACCGTCCAGCAGATGCGCGTCATCGCCTCGATCTCGCAAGCTTGCGGCGATGGCGATATCCGCCTCACCGTCTGGCAGAACCTGCTGATCTCGGGTGTGCCCGATGCGAAAGTCGAGGATGTCGTCGCCAATCTTCAGGCCATCGGTCTTTCGGCCGAGACCTCGATCCTCCGCGCCGGGCTGATCGCCTGCACGGGCGCGACAGGCTGCAAATTCGCGGGTGCCCACACCAAGGAGGATGCGCTCGCCATCGCCGCCCATTGCGAGCCGCGGATTACGTTGGACACCCCCGTCAATATCCATCTGACCGGCTGCCACAACTCCTGCGCCCAGCACTATATCGGCGATCTCGGCCTGATCGGCGCCAAGGTGCCGGTCAGCGACGAGGGCGACACCGTGCCGGGCTACCATGTCTTCGTCGGCGGGGGCTTCGGCGTCGAGGGGGGCATCGGCCGCGAATTCCGCACCGATGTGAAGGCGGAGGACGCACCGGCGCTGGTCGAGGCGATCCTGCGGACATGGACCGTCCATCGCGCCGGGCCGGACGAGAGCTTTGTCGCTTTCGCCCGTCGCCACGAGATCGCGGCGCTGCAGGCGCTCGTCGCGCAGACGGGAGATGCGGCATGACCGTCCAGACCGCAAGCCCGCTCGTCCAGGTCCTGCCCGAGACTGCACCCTTCAGCGAGGAGCAGCGCTCCTGGCTGAACGGCTTCTTCGCCGGCCTGCTCTCGCTCGACAATGCAGGCGTCACGGCGCTGTCGCCGGCCGAGAATGCCGCCGTGATGGGTGAGGCGGATGACGGCGCGCCCTGGCACGATCCGTCGCTGGAGATGGCCGAGCGGATGACGCTGGCCGAGGGCAAGCCCTTGCCGAGGAAGCTCTTCGCCGCGATGGCGCAGCAGGATTGCGGCCAGTGCGGCTATGTCTGCGAGACCTATTCGGCCGCGATCGCCGAGGGCAAGGAGCCGCGGCTGAACCTCTGCGCGCCCGGCGGCAAGGATACGCTGCGGATGCTGAAGGCTCTGACGGAGGAGGCGGGTTCGACTCCAGCCGCCGCCTCGTCCGAGGCGGCACCGGCCGCGCCCGCAGGCCCCATCGGCCGCTCGCGTGAAAATCCCGCGCTGGCGACCTTCCTCTCGCGCCGCAAGCTTAATGGCGAGGGCTCCGAGAAGGAGACCTGGCATGTCGAGTTCGATCTGAGCGAATGCGGCCTCGACTACATCGTCGGCGACGCCTTCGGCATCGTCGCGCAGAACGATCCGCGCCTCGTCGATGCGGTGATCGCGCTGCTCGGCGTGCGTCCGGATGCCGATGTCGGCGGCACGACACTGCGGCAGGCGCTGATCGCTGAGCGCGCGCTCGGCCCGGCGCCCGACGCACTGTTCCAGCTCATCTCCTATGTCACCGGCGGCGAGACCCGCGCCAAGGCCAAGCGCCTCGCTGCGGGCGAGGACCCCGATGGCGATCTCGACCGGCTCGACGTGCTCGGCACGCTGCACAAATTCGGTCAGGCCCGGCTCTCGGCCGAGGCCTTCTTCGAGGCGCTCGACCCGCTGCAGCCGCGGCTCTACTCGATCTCGTCCTCCTGCGTGGCGACCCCCGGTCGCATCACGCTGACGGTGGACACGGTGCGCTACAAGATCGGCAGCCGCCCGCGCTGGGGCGTGGCCTCGACCTTCCTCGGCGAACGCGTCCAGCCCGGCGACAAGGTGCCGGTCTATGTCCAGCGCGCCCATGGCTTCGGCCTTCCCGCCGATCCGCAGACGCCCGTCATCATGTGCGGCCCGGGCACCGGCGTCGCACCTTTCCGCGCCTTCCTGCATGACCGCCGCGCGACCGGGGCGCCGGGCAGGAACTGGCTGTTCTTCGGCCATCAGCGCCGCGCCAGCGACTTCTTCTACGAGGACGAGCTGACGGCGATGAAGCAGGAGGGCGTCCTCACCGGCCTGACGCTGGCCTGGTCGCGCGACGGCAGCGAGAAGATCTATGTTCAGGACCGCATGCGCGAGCGTGGAGCCGAGCTTTTCGCCTGGCTGGAGCAGGGCGCGCATTTCTACGTCTGTGGCGATGCCAAGCGCATGGCCAAGGATGTCGAGCGGGCGATGGTCGATGTCGTCGCCGAGCACGGCAAGCGCTCGCCTGACGAGGCGGTTGCCTATGTCGCAGCACTGAAGAAGGCCGGGCGCTATCAGGCGGACGTCTACTGACGGTGTGAGGATCGTTGCCCGGTCGGATCATGGGCACTACGCTCAAGGCGAGAGCAGGGGACGGAACGGGCGATGGCGCGCTGGTCGGATGCGATGAAGCTCTCGGACTATCGCGAGCACAAGGGCTATCTGATGGCCCCGGGTGTCTACGAGATCGGCTACATCCAGCGCGACACGTTCTATCCGAAATACATCGGTAAGGCGCCGGTGACGCTCTATCAGCGCATTCGTACCTATGGCCGCGACCTCGGACGCAGTTCGCACAATGCCTGCATTTGCGAGTTGGTCGAGGTGAACTACCACCGCCTCTGGTTTCATGTGATGCGCGTGAGCCGCCCCGGCGGGGCGGCCCTGCGCGAAGCCATGCTGATGCGGCGTTTCAGTATCCGCGATAGCGGCCTCTATGAATGGAACTATCGCTACGAATACGCGCCGCTGATCGAGGCCGGCTATCTGCTGAGGCAATAGCTGACACTTTGCCTTCGCAACTCAGCTCACGTAACCTCGCAGCGAGCTGACCGCTGCCATCACGCCGCGCAGCTCGGCGAGGCCGCGCAGGCGCCCGACCGCCGGATAGCCCGGGAAACTGCCCTTGCCGATGTCGTCGAGCAGTTCGTGGCCATGGTCGGGCCGCATCGGGATCTGCCAGTGCGGGAGGCCTGCCGCCTTGCGCCGCTGTTCCTCGGCCAGAAGGGCTTCTACCAGCGCCACCATGTCGGTATCGCCGCCGAGATGCTCGGCCTCCATGAAGGAGCCGTCCGGGTCCTTGGCGACGTTGCGCAGATGCGCGAACCAGATCCGGTCGGCGAAGCGCCGCGCGATCGCCGGCACGTCGTTCTTCGGATTGGCGCCGAGCGAGCCCGAGCACAGCGTCAGCCCGTTCGCCGGCCGGTCGACCGCGTTCAGGATGAAGGCGATGTCGTCCGCGTCCGAGCAGATGCGCGGCAGCCCGAAGAGCGGGCGCGGCGGATCGTCGGGATGGATGCACATCCGGATACCGACCTCCTCGGCCGTCGGGATGACGGCTTCGAGGAAGCGCTTCAGATTAGCGCGCAGCGCCTCATGGCCCATGCCGTGATAGCGCTCCAGCATGCGCTTGAGGCCGGGCACGTCGTAACGGTCATAGGCGCCGGGCAATCCCGCCATGATGTTGGCGAGCAGCCGGTCGCGGTCGGCCTCCGAGGAGCGCTCGAACCAGGCTTTCGCGCGGTCCATCACATCGGCCGGATGGCCGTCCGCCGCGCCGGGGCGTTGCAGCATAAAATGGTCGAAAGCGACGTATTCGTGGATGTTGAAGCGCAGCGCCGTGCCGCCGCCGGGCAGCCGGTAGGCGAGCTCCGTGCGCGTCCAGTCGAGCACCGGCATGAAATTGTAGCAGATCACCTCCAGCCCGCAGGCGGCGAGGTTGCGCAGCGATTGCCGGTAGTTCTCGAAGATCGGCTCGAGATCGCCCTCGCCGATCTTGATGCTCTCATGCAGCGGCAGGCTCTCGACCACGTTCCAGCGCAGCCCCAGGCTGGCATCGCGCGCGATGATCGCCTTGCGCGCCTCGATCTCCTCGACACTCCAGACCACGCCATAGGGGATCTGATGGAGCGCGTTGACGATGCCGCATGCGCCCGCCTGCCGCGCCTGGGCAAGCGTCACGACGTCGTCGGGGCCGAACCAGCGCCAGCTCTGTTCCATCAGAGGGCCCGTTTCGTCAAAGCATGGATCATGGTCGCGAATCCTCCGCAGTTTCTTGTTGTGGATGAGGCCCGGCCGTCAATCGAGACGGATGGGGGCGGCGCTGCCGGCGAAGGCATCGACCTGGTCGCGCGCGATCGTCTCGATGGCGTCGAAGACGGTGCGCAGATGCGCGCGCATCGCTGCTTCCGCCCCGGCTTCGTCGCCCGTGACCACGCAATGCATGATCTCCCGGTGCTGCGTCAGGATCATGTTGGGCCAGGCCGCGCTGTCGAGGGAAAGGCAGCGGACGCGATCGAGCTGCGCCTTGACGCCCTCGATCAGGCTCCACACCGACGGATGCCCGGCTAGCCGCGCCAGTTCGGCATGAAACGCCTCGTCATGGCGGAAGAAGCTCGCCCGGTCGCCGGCTGCGAGATCGCGCTCCTGCTGGCGCACGTTCTGCTCCAGCGCGGCCTTGCCCGCATCGTCGGCATGGCGGGCCGCCAGCGCGACCGTCCGGCATTCCAGCGTCTCGCGCACGAACTGGCTGTCATGCACGGCGGCGAGATCGATCGGCGCGACGAAGGTGCCGACCTGCGGCACCACCATCAGGAAGCCTTCCTCGACCAGCCGCTTGAACGCCTCGCGCACCGGCGTGCGGCTGACGCCGAAGCGCACGGCCATGCGTGCCTCCGACATCGCCTCGCCCGGGCGCAGCACCGCGGCGAGGATGTCCCCTCGCAGCAAGCGGTGTATCTGTTCGGTGCTCTGACGTGCTGCAGGGATGCCCATTGCCAAGCTCTGGTCGACTAGTATACTAGGATACCGACTATTCCGGGGTCGCGTCAATCGGCGCGAGTCACGGAGCTGTTGAGACGGCATCCTGAAGCGGAGCCGGCGACTCGATCAACAACAAAGCGGAAAATCCGCGCATTCGGAGGAGAGGTCATGGTCCAGAACAGCATCAATCGGCGTGTATTCATCGGCGGCGTCGCTGGCCTTGCCGGCGCGGCGCACGCCCCTTCGGCCTTCGCACAGCAGCTCAAATTGCCGACATCTCCGGTCGTCCTGTCGATCGTCGATGTCGCCGGCAATCTCGCGCTGACGCAGAAGGCGATCGAGAACTACCGCAAGGCCAAGCCGAATCTGGTCTCGCGCATCGTCTTCACCAAGGCGCCGTCGCCCGAGCTTCCAGGCAAGATCAAGGCGCAGCAGGATGCAGGCCGCGTCGACATCGACATGGTGCTGACCGGAACCGATGCGCTCTCGGCCGGCGTCGACCAGAAGCTCTGGGTGCCGCTGCTGCCGCAGCTCGCCGGCAGCCTGCCGAAGCTCGACGAGATTTATCTCGAAGGCGCCGCCAAGATGCAGGCGCTCGCCAGCGGGCAGGGCGTCGTCGTCACCTATTACCCCTCCGGTCCGCTGCTCGAATACATGCCGGCCAAGGTCAAGGCGGTCCCGACGACCGCCGAGGAACTGCTGACCTGGACGCGCCAGAACAAGGACCGCTTCATCTATCCGCGCCCGGCCAATTCCGGTCCCGGCCGCACCTGGATCATGGGCCTGCCCTATCTGCTCGGCGATTCCGATCCCAAGGATCCGGTCAAGGGCTGGGACAAGACCTGGGCCTATCTCAAGGCGCTGGGCGAGAACATCGAATACTATCCCGGCGGCACCGGCGCGGTGATGAAGGAACTCGGCGACGGCTCCCGCGACATGACCGTGACGACCACGGGTTGGGACATCAACCCGCGCGTCCTCGGCGTCGTGCCGAAGGAGGCGAAGATCGCCGCGCTGAAGGGCTTCCATTGGGTCACGGACGCGCATTACATGTGCATCCCCAAGGGCGTCTCTGACGAGAAGCTTGCGGTCTTGGTCGACCTGATGAACTTCCTCCTGACCAAGGAGCAGCAGGCCTACACCTATGACGAGGGCTATTTCTATCCGGGCCCGGCCGTGAAGGGCGTCACGCTCGACATGGCGCCGGCGGAAAGCCAGGCGGCGATCAAGGAGTTCGGCCGTCCCGAATACGAGAAGCTGATCGCCGACAATCCGCTCCAGACGCCGCTCGACCCCGACAAGATGGTCGTCGCATTCCGCATCTGGGACGAGCAGGTCGGCGGCGCCAAGCGCAAGTAACGAAGCGCAACTCGACACGCGCAAGTGAAACCGTCTGGTGGCGGCCCGAAAGCGGGTCGCCGCCGGACGGTCCTTTGATCGAGACTCCAGCACGCGGTAGCCATGACGATTCACGCAGCCTCCTTTAGCGAGCTCCGGCTCGATCGCCTGAGCCGGGATTTCGGCACTCACAACGCGCTGAAGGACGTCTCGCTGACGATCGGCAAGGGCGAGTTCATCGCGCTGCTCGGCCCGTCCGGCTGTGGCAAGTCCACCACGCTGAACATCATCGCCGGCCTGCTGCCCGCGACCGGCGGCGGCATCTGGCTCGACGACAAGCGCATCGACCCGCTCCGGCCGGAAGAGCGCGGCTTCGGCATGGTCTTCCAGAACTACGCCCTGTTCCCGCATATGAGCGTGAACAAGAACATCGGCTTCGGTCTCAAGATGCGGGGCACGCCCAAGGCCGAGATCGAGCGCCGCGTCGCCGAGGCCGTCGCGCTGGTCCGGCTTCAGGGCCAGACCGAGAAATTGCCCGGCCAGCTTTCGGGCGGCCAGCAGCAGCGTGTCGCGATCGCGCGCGCCATCGTCGTCGAGCCGCCACTGGTCTTGATGGACGAGCCCCTCTCCAATCTCGACGCCAAGCTGCGCCTCGAGATGCGCGCCGAGATCAGGCGGATCCACAACACGCTCGGCGCGACCACGATCTATGTGACGCACGACCAGGAAGAGGCGCTCTCGCTCGCCGACCGTATCGTGGTGATGCGCGACGGGCAGGTCCGCCAGGTCGGCGTGCCCGAGGATTTGTTCTCGCGCCCCGACCATCTCGATGTCGCCGAGTTCATGGGCTTCCGCAACAAGATCGCCGGCAGCGCGGTTTCGGTCGCAGGCGAGCATGCGACGGTCACGATCGAAGGTGCCGGCATCGTCGGGCGCGCCCGCAACACCGTCACGCCGGGCTCGGTCGCGCATGTCGCGATCCGGCCGGAAGACCTGCATCCCGTCGCAGCAGGCAGCGCGGGTCTCAAGGCACAGGTGATCTCGACCGAGTTCCGTGGCCGCGAGTTCGTCGGTTTCGCCCGCATGGCCGACGGCACGGACCTGTCCTTCCTCGCCCATGACAAGCTCTCGCCCGGTGAACAGGTGACGCTTGCCGCCGAGCCTGACCGCGTCCTCGTCTATGGGGACAAGGCGTGACCAGCTCCGCTCTCTCCATTCCGCTGGGCCAGAGGCTCGCCGCGCGCGGACTCGACGGGCTGACGCTGCTCGTCATTCCCGCGGTACTCTTCCTGCTGTTGCTGTTCATCTATCCGTTCTTCTACGGGCTGTTCCTCTCCTTCAACCCGAAAGCGGGCGGCACCTTCGCCAATTACCAGCGCTTCTTCTCGGATTCCTTCCTCTATGGAACGATCGCGACGACGCTCTGGCTGGCCTTGCCCGTGACGTTGCTGACGCTGCTGATGGCGATCCCGATCGCGTTCCGCGTCCGGGTGATGAAACATCAGCGCCTGCTGACCACGATCCTGGTGATTCCGATCACGCTCGGCACCGTGCTGGTTGCGCAGGGGTTGCTGAACTATCTCGGTCCGCAGGGCTGGTTCAACCGCGCCCTGCTGACGATGGGGCTGATCTCGTCCCCGGTGAAGCTGCTGCATAACTACTGGGGCGTGATGATCTCGCTGGTGATCACCGGCTTTCCCTTCACCTTCCTGTTGACGCTGTCCTATCTCTCGGGTGTTGATCCCGCGCTGGAACAGGCTGGCGCGACGCTGGGCGCCGGCCCCTGGCAGCGCTTCAAGCACATCCTGCTGCCGCTCCTGCTGCCGGGTCTCGCCATCACCTTCTGCCTCTCCTTCGTGCAGGCCTTCTCGGTCTTCCCCTCGGCCGTGCTGCTCGGCGCACCCGCGGGGCCGACGCGCGTGATCTCGATTGCGGCCTATCAGGCGGCCTTCGAGGAATACGACTACTCCATGGCTTCGGCCGTCGCGATGATCATGGGCGTGGTCCAGCTCTCGATCGTCGTCGCCGTGCTGGCGGCGCGCGGCCTGCTCTATCGTGGCCCTGCCGGCGGCGGAAAGGGCTGATCTGATGGTCAAGGACAACCGCCTCTCGGCCCGTCTCTGGGCCTTCGCCAACTGGGCCGTGATCGGCTTCTTCATCCTGAACCTGTTCGGGATGATCGCGACCGTGGTGACCAGTTCCTTCGCCACGCGCTGGCTCGGCACCTGGCTGCCGGCCGGCTGGACGACGCGCTGGTATTCCTCCGCCTGGGACGAATTCCAGCTCTACGACGTGCTCTCGGTCACCTTCCAGATCGTCTTTCTCGTCGTCTTTCTTTCGGGGTTGATCGGTGTGCCGGCGGCCTATGCGCTGGCGCGCCGCGATTTCCCGGGCAAGAAGCTCGTCATGCTGCTGTTCCTGCTGCCGCTGCTGGTGCCGCCGATCACCTTCGGCATCCCGCTGGCGACGGTGCTTTACCGGGCCGGCCTTGCCGGCCAGATGTCGGGCGTCGTGCTGGCCAATCTCGTGCCGACCGTGCCCTTTGTCATCCTGGTGATGATCCCGTTCATCGAGCAGATCGACACGAAGATCGAGGCTGCGGCGCGCGTCTTCGGCGCCAACACCTTCAAGCTCTTCATCTACATCCTGTTGCCGCTGCTGGCGCCGGGCATCCTGGCGGCCCTGCTGCTGGTGCTGGTGCGCACCATCGCGATGTTCGAACTGACCTTCCTCACGGCCGGCCCGACGAGCCAGACGCTGGTGGTCGCGCTCTACTACGCGGTCTTCGCCGCCGGCGTCCGCGCCGTCCAGTCGATCGATGCGATGGCGGTGATCTACATGGTGACGACGCTGCTCTGGCTCCTGATCGCACTGCGCTTCGTCAACCCGACGCAGATCGTGGCCCGCGCCAAGCGCTGAGGCATCGGCGCCGACAGCCGCTGCCGGAAAGAAACACAGCCCCGTCCGGAACCGGACGGGGCTGTTTGCGATTGAATCCCGCAGCGCGGCTGGACTTGCCTCGGCCCGCGCCTCCCGGGAACAGCCATCATGGCGCGCGTGATCTTCGACGATGCCGTTTCAGCTCCTGCGCCGCCCGCTCGCCTCAGGCGCAGTTCGGCGGCGACGCTGACCATCACCCGCCGCAGGGCCGGCAAGGGCTTCCGCTATCTCGACGGCGATGGCGGCCGCATCACCGATCCGGCGACGCTCGCCCGTATCCGCGCGCTCGCCATTCCGCCGGCCTATGCCGATGTCCGTATCGCCGCCGATCCGCGCGCCCATCTCCAGGCCGTCGGTCATGACGAGGCCGGGCGCGTCCAGCATCGCTACCATCCGGAGTGGGAAAAGGTCCGCGAACGCCGCAAGCTCAAGCGCCTGAAATGCCTGATCGACGCGCTGCCGAAGCTGCGGGCCGCCGTCGCGGAGAATCTCAGGGACCGCCGCCTCAGCCGCGACAAGGCACTTGCCTGCGCCGCCGCCATCATCGACCGTTGCCATATCCGCGTCGGCAACGAGAGCTATGCCAAAGCCAATGGCAGCCATGGCGCCTCGACATTGCTGAAGCGCCATGCCGCCATCGCGGGCAGCCGCATCGAACTCGCCTTCAAGGGCAAGAGCGGCAAGCAGATCGCCTGCGCCCATGAGGACCCCGTGCTCGCCCGCGCCCTGACTCGGGTAATGACCTTGCCGGGCCCCCGCCTGCTGCAATATCGCCGCGAGGACCGCAGCGTGGCCGAAGTCCATGCCGGCGAGATCAACGCCTATCTCAAGCGCGTCTCCGGCCTGCCGATCAGCAGCAAGGATTTGCGCATGCTCGCCGCCAATGCCGCCGCAGCCGAGCTTCTGCTGGCAGGCGAGGTCGTCGCGACCGAGAGCGGCCGGAAGCGCCAGCTTGCCGACATCATGCGGGCGATCTCGGAGCGGCTCGTCAATACGCCGGCCGTCGTGCGCAAGAGCTATGTCCACGAGATCGTGCTGCGCGCCTATGCCACCGGCCGCCTCAAACGCTGCTATGACAAGGCGAAGGCACGCGGCGCCTGCTCGCGGATCGAGCGGGCGTTGGGGCTATTGGCGGCGTGAGCATCATGGTGCGTCAACGCCCTGGGCTCGGACCCTTTCTCCCTTGAGTGATCAGCCGTGCACTGTGCTGGCCGGACATGAAGGTCCAGAACCAGCTCCAGGCGACGGCGACCCGGCTGCGCGCGCCGATCAGGAAGAAGATATGGGCGATGCCCCAGATCCACCAGGCGATCCAGCCGCGCAGTTGCAGCCAGCCGAAATCCACCACCGCTGCGCTCTTGCCGATGGTGGCGAGATTGCCCTGGTGGCGATAGCGGAACGGGGAGGGCGCGGGCTTCCCGGAAAGCCGGGCGTGGATCACCCGGGCGACATGGGCGCCCTGCTGCTTGGCCGCGGGCGCGATGCCGGGCACCGGCTTGCCCTCCGCCGTCATCACTGCCGCCGTATCGCCGATGACGAAGATTTCCGGCCGGCCCGGCGCGTTCAGGTTCGCATCGACGCTCGCGCGACCCGCCCGATCGGCCGGGATGTCGAGCCATGCGGCTGCCGGGGAGGCCGCGACGCCGGCCGCCCAGACTACGGTGCGGCAGCCGACACTCTCCGTGCCGATGGTCACCCCGTCCGCGCGGATGTCGGAGACCGGTCGGCCCAGCAGAACCTCGACGCCTAATGTTTCAAGCGCAGCTTGCGCATAGGCGGAGAGCGTTTCCGGGAAGGCCGGCAAAACCCGCGATCCGGCCTCGATCAACAGAATCCGGGCCTCGCGGGTGTCGATGTTGCGGAATTCCTGCCAGAGAATCTGCTTGGCGAGTTCGGCGATGATGCCGGCGAGCTCGACGCCGGTCGGACCTGCCCCGATGACGGCAAAGGTCAGCAGGGCTTCCCGCGCCGCAGGGTCGGTCTCACGCTCGGCCTGCTCGAAGGCGAGCAACAGCCGCCGCCGGATCGTCGTCGCATCCTCGAGGGTCTTGAGCCCGGGTGCCACGGCCTCCCACTCGTCACGCCCGAAATAGGAATGCCGTGCGCCGGTGGCGAGCACGAGCGTGTCGTAGGCGATCGCCGTACCGTCATCGAGCAGAACACGCCGTCTCTCGGTATCGACGCCCGCGACCTCAGCCAGCAGCGTGGTGACGTCGGCCCGCTCCCGGAACAGTCGGCGGACCGGCCAGGCGATCTCGGAGGTGGCCAGGATCGTCGTGGCGACCTGATAGAGCAGCGGCTGGAACAGGTGGTGGTTGCGCTGGTCGATCAGCGTGATCTGCAAACCGGCGCCCCTGAGATCGCGCACGAGCTGAAGGCCGGCGAAGCCTGCACCGACGACGACGAGATGGTGAGCTTCCGGAGGCGGCTGCGTCTCGGCCATGGCGTGGGATGCCCCCTTGGCATTCGCTGAGGTCGGTGACCCGGCCTCTCGGCTGAGGTTTGGCCCGCCTTTGCACCAATGGACAAGGCCGGACGGCCGGCTGCGACCGCAACAACGGATAGGCGCATCATGCACTGGCGTTGGCGACGATTTTTTCGTATACACAGTTTCCGGAAACTGTGTATACGGGCTTCGCCGTGCGCCGCCTCCCGCCCTCCGTACAGACCCTCTACGCCGACCTTGTCCAAAAGGTCTCGCCGGATGCGCCTGTTCCCGGATCGATCTCGATCAGGATGGTTCACAATGTCGAGCGATACTATTCGACCGAACGTCACGGTGCGAAGCGCATCCAGCGCTATCTCGGGCCGGTACACGACCCCGCCATTGTCGCGATGGCCGAGGCCATCCGCCGCGAGGAAGCGATCGCCAAGCAGCGGCGCAAAAACATCACGATGCTCAAATCGGCTGGCGTGCAGGGGCCTTCCCAGGAGGTGGGGCGCATTCTCGAGGTGATGTCGAGAGCGGATCTGTTCGAGAGGGGCATGGTGCTCGTCGGCACCATCGCCTTCCAGACATACCCGATCCTGCTTGGCTACGATCTCAGCGCCTCGGGGATGATGACACAGGACGTTGACTTCGTCGCAGCGAACGTCAGGGTTTCGATCGGAGGGAGAGCGAACGCCGACGCCGAAGAACCCGGCGACCGCACAGCCCCTAAATCCCTCGACATGCTGACTTTGCTGAAACGTGCGGATGACTCCTTCGTCGGCGTCCCCAATCTCGGTCGCAAGACCTACCCGAACAAATTCACGGCCACGAACGGCCTCGATGTCGAGTTGCTCACGCCGGTGCGAAAACGCGATGAGGACAATCCCGTCGCGTTGCCGGCATGGGGCGCGTCGGCCGTGCCCCTGCATTACCTGGAATATCTGGTGCAGGACGCTATGCCTGCCGTCGCTTTGCACGGGGCCGGAGTGCCGATCCTCGTGCCGCAACCGGCGCGATACGCGGTCCACAAGCTCATCGTCGCTCAACTGCGCGACGCGCATTCCGGCAAGGCGGGCAAGGATCGCGTGCAGGCCAAGGCGCTGATGGATGTCCTCGACGAAAGCGACCCCGATACGGTGGCGGACGCCCTTGATGACGCGATTTCGCGCGGCCTCGCATGGCGAAAGCACGTCAATGCCGGACTCAGGCAGATCGGACGCAACGCACGTGTCGACGGATGATCGGTCGCCTCTCCGGCGCAGTGCCCGATTTCACCGGAGCGCGCTCGACACCTGCAGGGATGCGCCGCGCGTGATTTTGCGCTAGTCAGCGGCGATGACTGCCCTTTCGCCCGAGCTGCTGCGCTTTTCCGTCGCCCCCATGATGGATTGGACCGACCGGCATTGCCGCGTCATCCATCGCCTGATGTCGCGCCGTGCCCGGCTCTACACCGAGATGGTGACGGCGCAGGCCGTTATCCGCGGCGACCGCCAGCGCCTGATCGGCTTCGATGCGGCGGAGCGCCCCGTCGCGCTCCAGCTTGGCGGCAACGATCCGCTTCTCTTGGCCGAGGCCGCGCGGATCGGTGCCGATTTCGGCTATGACGAGCTCAATCTCAATTGTGGTTGCCCCTCCGACCGCGTCCAGGGCGGGGCCTTCGGCGCCTGCCTGATGCGCGAGCCGGTGCTGGTCGGCGATTGCGTCGCGGCGATGAAATCGTCCGTATCGATCCCGGTCACGGTGAAGTGCCGCATCGGCGTCGACGACCAGGACCCGGAGGCCGCGCTCGATGCGTTGACGGCGTCGGTCAAGGCGGCCGGTGTCGATGCGCTGATCGTCCATGCCCGCAAGGCCTGGCTCCAGGGCCTCTCGCCCAAGGAAAATCGCGAGGTCCCGCCGCTCGACTACGAACGCGCCTACCGTCTCAAGGCCGCCAACCCGGAGCTGATCGTCGCCATCAATGGCGGCATCCGGGCGTCGGGGGAATGGTCCGCTCACCTCGCCCGTCTCGACGGCGTCATGATCGGCCGCGAGGCCTACCAGAACCCCGAGATCCTGCTGCAGGTCGATCCGTTGCTCTTCGGCGAGGCTGCGCCTGTGACCGATGCCTTCGCCATGCTGGAGGCGCTCGAACCGCATCTGGCGGCTCATCTTGAAGCCGGCGGGCGGCTGCATGCCTTCACGCGCCACCTCGTCGGACTGTTTCCGGGGCGCCCCGGCGCGCGTCAGTTCCGTCGCCACCTCGCCGAGCATTGCGTGGCGGTGGGAGCCGGTATCGCCGATCTGCGCGCTGCCATCGCCCATGTCGCGCGCCATGACGGCGGCCGCGTCGCCGCCTGAAGGAGCCCGTCATGGCCGGTGCAGCGCTGTCCGACGACGAGATCGCCCGCCGGATCGAGGCGAGCTTCGGCAAGCAGGCCTTCATGACGACGCTTGGCGCGCGCCTGAGCCATGTCGCCGTTGGCGAGGTCGAGATCGAGCTCCCGATCATGCCGCATGTCACCCAGCAGCACGGCTTCGTCCATGCCGGCGCCGTCGCCTCCATCGCGGATTCCGCCTGCGGCTATGCGGCGCTGACGCTGATGCCGGCCGGCGCGGGCGTCCTCACGGCCGAGTTCAAGATCAATCTGCTCGCCCCCGCCGCAGGCGAACGGCTGCTCGCGAAGGGCAGGGTCGTCAAGGCGGGTCGGACCCTGACGCTGGCCATGGCCGAGGTCTTTGCGATCAAGGACGGTGTTTCGAAGCTCTGCGCCATGATGACCGCGACCTGCATGACCATGGCGGGGCGCGATGGCGTCTCGGACTGAAACACGATTTCGGGCTTGACGGCGCAGCCGCTGGCGCCGTAACTTAACTCTATGGTTAAGTTTCAAGAGACGCAGCTCGATCGTACCTTCTCGGCCCTGTCGGACCCGACACGGCGGGCGCTGCTCGCCCGTCTCGAAGCTGAGGACGCCCTGTCGGTCAGCGAGCTGGCGCAACCCTTCGCGATGTCGCTGCCGGCTGTGATGAAGCATCTCGACGTATTGTCGGATGCCGGGCTGATCACGCGGACGAAGACGGGCCGCACCGTCTCCTGCCGCCTCAATGCCGATCCGATGGAGGAGGCGATGGGCTGGCTCGCACGCTACCAGCGGTTCTGGACGCAGCGTCTCGACGCGCTGGAGGCCATGCTGAACGAGCGCCGCCAGGAGAGGGGCCCTGCCGGCGAGGGTGGCGGCGGCGCCTGACCGCGGCAACGAGGGAGAGGCTAAGCCGATGGACAAGAAGGTCGAGACCACGCCCAGCCTGACCTTGAAGCGGCGGCTGAACGCCGCGCCGGCCGAGGTCTTCGAGGCCTGGACCAATCCCGAGCTGCTGATGCGCTGGTTCGGGCCGGAAAATGTGACGACACAGGAGGTGGCGGTCGATCCGCGCGTCGGCGGCAGCTTTCGCGTCGTGATGCTGGAGAACACCGGCGAGCGTCACGAGGTCTCGGGCCGCTATTACGAGGTAGTCGAGAACGAGCGGCTGGTCTTCAGCTGGTCCTGGATCACGACGCCCGAGCGCGTCTCGCGCGTGGTCGTGACCTTCAAGCCCGATGGCGACGGCACGATCCTGACGCTTTTGCACGAGAAGCTCTTCGACGAGCAGGCGGTACTCGGCCACACCCATGGCTGGACGGGCTCGCTGGTCAAGCTGGAGGAGCTGTTCGCCTGAAAGCGATGGCCTCGGCCGAAGGCAGCGGACCCGGCTGCCGTCCGGGCCGGTCGCGAGGCCGATGCCGCAAGCAGACCCAAGGGGGAAAACCACCGGGCAGAACCAGGCTGACACGGCCTGACCCGCGTAACGAGGAGACGAAACGATGCCGCATCAGGTCGTATCCCGCGAGGAATGGATAGCTGCGCGCAAGGCGCATCTCGCCCGCGAGAAGGAATTCACCAGGCAGCGCGACGCGCTCAGCGCCGAGCGCCGCGCGCTGCCCTGGGTCAGGGTCGACAAGGACTATGTCTTCGACGGCGGGAAGGGCCGCCGGACGCTCGCTGATCTCTTCGGCGCCAACAGCCAGCTCGTGATCTATCACTTCATGTTCGGGCCTGGCTGGACCGAGGGCTGCCCAGGCTGCTCCTTCCTGGCCGACCATTTCGACGGGCCGAACCAGCATCTGAAGCATCACGATGTCAGCCTCGTCGCTGTGTCGCGCGCGCCCTATGCCGAGTTCCAGCCGTTCCGGAGGCGGATGGGCTGGGAATTCGACTGGGTGTCGTCGGCAGGCAGCGACTTCAACGCCGATTTCCACGTCACGCCGAGCGAGGCCGAGCGCGCGGCCGGGCGCTACGAGTACAATTACGCGATGCATGACGGCGAGGGCGGCGAGATGCCGGGCTTCAGCGTCTTCTACCGCAACGATGAGGGCGAGATCTTCCACACCTACTCGTCTTATGCCCGCGGCTGCGACCTCCTGGTCGGCGCCTATAACGTCCTCGATCTGACGCCGAAGGGCCGCAACGAGGCGGCCATCATGGACTGGATGCGCCACCACGACCGTTACGAGGACAAGCCAGAAGCTCGCATCAGAATCATGCCTGTGGGGCGGTCGCGTCCCGTTACGGCTGAAGCCTGACCCGAGGCGGCGGCTATAGCGCGCTGCCGATCGCCGGGCCACTCGCCCGGCCTGAACCCAACGGAGAAAAGCCATGACCTATGTGCAAGGATTCGTCGTCGCCGTGCCGGCGGCGAACAAGGAAGCCTACCGCAAGCTCGCCGCCGATTTCGTGCCGCTCTTCAAGGAGTTCGGTGCGATCCGCGTGGTCGAGGCCTGGGGCGACGACGTGCCCGACGGCAAGCTCACCGACTTCAAGGGAGCGGTGAAGGCTGAGCCCAATGAGGTGATCGTCTTCTCCTGGGTCGAATACGCCGACAAGGCAACGGCCGACGCCGCCAGCCAGAAGATGATGAGCGACCCGCGCATGAAGGAGATGGGCGCCAACATGCCCTTCGACGGCAAACGCATGATCCATGGCGGCTTTTCCTCGATTGCCCAGCAGGGCATGCGGGGCTGCATGGCCTATGTCGATGGCATGGTCGCGGCGGTTCCCGTCGGCAGCAAGGACGCCTATCGCGACTTCGCGACGCATCATGGCGCCATCCTTTGCGAGCACGGCGCGGCGCGCGTCGTCGACACCTGGGGCGAGGACGTTCCCGACGGCAAGGTCACCGACTTCAAGCGCGCGGTGAAAGCGACCGACGACGAGAAGGTGGTCTATTCATGGATCGAGTGGCCCTCGAAAGAGGTCCGCGACGCCGGTTGGCAGAAGGTGATGTCCGACCCGCGAATGCAGCGCGAAATGCCCTTCGACGGCAAGCGCCTGATCCATGGCGGCTTCGCGCCGATTCTCGACGCGTAAGCCGCCCGCGTCGTGACGCAGGAGCCCCGGAGCCGCGCTCCGGGGCTCCCTCATAGCTAAAGTGGCATGGCCTCAACCTGGCCCGGCGCCCTGCGTCGCGAGATAGAGCGCGTAGATCGACTGGCTCGCGGCCATGAACAGCCGGTTTCGCTTCGGCCCACCGAAGGTGATGTTGCCGCAGACCTCCGGCAGCCGGATACGGCCGATCAGCTTGCCGGCAGGGTTGAACACGTTGACCCCGCTATAGCCGACATTGCGCCCCGCATTGGACGAGGCCCAGAGATTGCCTTCGACATCGCAGCGCAGCCCGTCGGGCCCGCAATTGATGCCGTCGATCATGCAATCGGCGAAGCGCTTGCCGTTGCTGAGCTTGTTGTCGGCCCCGACATCGAAGACGTGGATGTCGCCCTTGCCGCCCGGCCCGGTATCGCCCGGTCCCTTGCCGGTCGAGGCGATGTAGAGCTTTTTGAAATCGGGCGAGAAACATAAGCCGTTCGGGTCCGGCACCTGCGCTTCCGGCACGACGAGATCGAGGCGTCCGCTCGGATCGAGGCGATAGGTGTTGGTCGGCAGCTCGCGCTTGGCGAGCCCGATTCCGGGTGGCTGGCCAAGCCGTGGATTGATCTTGCCGTTGGCGTTGCTCGGGCCGCCCGGCGCGTCGGGAGCGCCCTCATAGAGCTGCCCGCCATAGGGCGGGTCGGTGAACCAGTAGCTGCCGTCGGGATGGGCCGCGATGTCGTTGGGCGAGTTCAGCTTCTTGCCTTCGAAGCTGTCGGCCAGCACCGTCGCCGAGCCGTCGAGTTCATAGCGTACGACCCGGCGGTTGAGATGCTCGCAGGAAAGCTGCCGGCCCTGGAAATCGAAGCTGTTGCCGTTGCTGTTGCCGGACGGCGCCCGGAAGACGCTGACATGGCCGTCATCCTCGATCCAGCGCATCTGCCGGTTGCGCGGGATGTCGCTCCAGAGGAGGTACTGGCCCTGCGCGTTCCAGGCCGGTCCCTCGACCCATAAGCCCCCGGTCCAGATTCGCTGGATCGCGGCATTGGGCTGGGCCAGGCCGTTGAAGGCCGGGTCGACGGCGATGACGTCCGGATCCCAGAAATAGGTCGTGGGCGCGCCGCGGCGGCTGAAGTCGCGCGGCGGCGTGGTGATTGTGGTCGGTGGCGCGGCAGGAGCGGCTGCGGTCTGGCCGAGGGCGGAGCTGGCCGTGGCGGCCAGAGCTCCGAGGCCTGCGGCATGGATCAGGCTTCGCCGGGAAAGCGCCGCGGCGTGCGGCTGAGCGGGATCGCGGTCGTGAGCAGATTGGTCTGTCATCATTTACCTCCCATGATTGTCGTTGTTCGAGCGGGTTTCGTCCCGGTCGTTGGTCGTCTCGCGGCTCTCCTTTCGTCCTTTGCGTTGCGGCATGCCGGGTACGGGCGCGACACTACAACTCCGGCGCGCGGCTGTCCCGGGGCGACGGGCGCCTTGGGAGGAGAGCGCCGCGCGGCCCGTGCATGCAGGGATGGCGTCGCCGGCATCGCTCTTGCTCCTCGGGCGATCGTGTCGCGATCACGCTTGCGTGCGCTGCCGGGTTGATCGCGCCATTGCATATCCGCTCCGCCGTGGCGTGCTTGCCCCGACGGACGAAATCGACCACAGCAGCCTTCCTCTTGGTCGGATCGTTGACATGTTTGCTGGAATTCCCATCGGGGACCTTGTTTTCCTCGCCGTCTCGCTCGTTGTGGCCGGCGCGCTCACGGGCCTGCTGGCGGGCGTTTTCGGCGTCGGCGGCGGGGCGGTCATCGTGCCGATCCTTTACGAGGTCTTCCGCGTCATCGGCGTGCCGGAGGAGGTCCGCATGCCGCTTTGCGTCGGCACCTCGCTGGCGGTGATCATCCCGACCTCGATCCGCTCCTTCAATGCCCACCGCGCCAAGGGCCTGGTCGACATGTCGGTCCTCAAGGTCTGGGCGGTGCCGGCCGTGCTCGGCGTCATCGCCGGCAGCGTCGTCGCGCGCTATGCACCGGCGGACCTGTTCAAGATCGTCTTCGTCGTCGTCGCGGTGGCGAGCGCGCTGCGGCTGCTCTTCGCCTCGGACCGCTGGCAGCTCGGCACCGAGATGCCCGGCAAGGTCCTGATGAACGTCTATGGCGCCATCATCGGCGTGCTGTCGGCCCTGATGGGCATCGGCGGCGGGCAGCTCTCCAGCCTGTTCATGACCTTCTACGGCCGCCCGATCCACCAGGCGGTCGCGACCTCGTCCGGGCTGGGCGTGCTGGTCTCGATCCCAGGCGCGCTCGGCTACATCTATGCCGGTTGGCCCAAGATGGACATCCTGCCGCCGCTGTCGCTGGGCTATGTTTCCTTCATCGGATTCCTGCTCTTCATCCCGACCTCGATCTGGACGGCGCCGATCGGCGCGCGCCTCGCGCACCGCCTGTCGAAGCGGCGGCTCGAGGTTGTCTTCGGGCTGTTCCTGCTGGCGGTCGCGAGCCGCTTTCTCTGGTCGCTCATTGCCTGACGGAAGGGAGGGGCAGGCCCATGACGCAGGATGTGGCCCCGTTCGGCATCCGGCCGCTCGCCGCCTCCGATCACGAGGCGCTTGCCGCACTGATGGCGGAGATGCAGGCGCATTACGGCGTGCCCTGTCCGACGCTGCCGGAGATCCGCATCGGCCTTGCGAAGCTGCCGCAAGGGGTCGAGATCCTGATCGCGGAGTGCGCTGCCGCGCTGCTGGGCTTCGCCTCCGCCTGTCCGATCTATCCGGGCCCCGGCCTCGCTTCGGGCTTCTTCCTGAAGGAAATCTATGTGGCGCGCGCGGCGCGGGGTGGCGGCATCGGCCGCGCCCTGATGCGTGCGCTGGCGGAACTGGCGCTGGCGCGCGGCCACCGGCGCCTTGACTG
Organism: Bosea sp. 124; assembly: GCF_003046175.1. Classification (NCBI taxonomy): domain Bacteria; kingdom Pseudomonadati; phylum Pseudomonadota; class Alphaproteobacteria; order Hyphomicrobiales; family Alloboseaceae; genus Allobosea; species Allobosea sp. 124. The sequence continues at coordinate 133,677 of NZ_PZZM01000001.1, read as the reverse complement.
GACGGCCGACGCCGGTAATCCGGAGCTGATCCGCTTTTATGAAGGTCTCGGTGCCGCGACCCAGGCGGAGAAGGTCTTCTTCCGACTGACCGGAGAGGCGCTGGTCGCAGTGGCGCGAACCCCGTCGACGAGCGGGGCCTGAACGCGTCAGGCGGAGCGCCGCGCCAGCCGTTCGGCCAGCCCCGCCATGATCGCCAGCCGCTCGGCTTCGCTCATCGAGCCCCAGCGCGCGATCTCGGCGAGCGAGCGCCCGCAGCCCTCGCAGAGCTTGCTGGCGGGGTCGAGCAGGCAGGCCTTGATGCAGGGCGACGAGATCGCGCTCACGGGCGGCCGAGACCCAGCGCGAGCGCGAAGCCGAGATAGATCGCGATCTCGGCGAGCTGCTGGGTGGCGCCGAGGATGTCGCCGGTCTGGCCGCCGATCAGCCGGCCGGCAAGCCGCGCGAGGCCCATCGCGGCGAGGCGCGCCAGCAGCAGGCCGACCGCGAGGCCGGCGACCGGCAGCGGCGAGGCCAGTGCCGCGACCAAAGCGAGGGCCCCGGACGCCGCGAGTGCAAACACCGCCGTATCCCGCGAAGGTTGCCCGACCGAGGCAGACGCCCCGCCGCTGCGTGCCGGCTCCTGCGTCGCGAGCAGGCGCAGCCCCTCCGCGCGTGACCAGGGCGCGGCCGCAAGCAGCGCAGCGGTGGCCGCCCAGGCGCCCGCCGCCTCGAGGATCGACGCCAGCGCCGTCACCCGCAACATCAGCGAGAGGCCCAGTGCGATCGCACCATAGGACCCGACGCGGCTGTCCTTCATGATCTCCAGCCGCCGCTCGGCCGTATGTCCGCCGAACAGGCCATCGGCCGTGTCGGCGAGCCCGTCTTCGTGGAAGGCGCCCGTCGCCAGCGCCAGCGCGGTCACGGCCAGCGTCGCAGCCAGCGTCGGCGCGAGGCCGGCGAGCCCGGCGCCGAACAGCACCAGCGCGGCGGGCAGGGCGATGATCAGCGCGGCGATGGGCAGGGCCCGCGGCACGGCGCGGAAATCCGGGCTCGCATGCGGATCGCTCTCGCCGGCCAGGATTGGCACCGGCAGGCGCGAATAGAAGCGGATGCAGATCGCGGTCGCGACCGGCCAGCCCGGCCAGGCGGGCTCGTGCTGCGGCGGGGGCGCCGTCCCTGTCGAAGCCTCGGCCATGCGGCGTCCTTGCGTTCCTCGATTGTCTTCCCGTGCCGCAGCCTATAGCAGCAGCGGCGACCGGCCAGCCATCGCGATTGCGCCGGCGCATCGCATTCGCTGCACGAGACATCGCCATGGCCGCTTCAGGACTGCCCTTCGACGACATCCGCGAGCTCATCGCAGCGATGCCCGGCCCCGACATGGCGGCGGCCAACACCGTGCGCGCCCGCGACAAGGAACTGACCAAGCCGGCCGGCAGCCTCGGCCGCATGGAGGAGATCGCCGAATGGCTTGCCGCCTGGCAGGGCAAGGGCAGGCCGACTGTCGACCGGCCGCTGGTCTGCGTCTTCGCCGGCAATCACGGCGTCGTCGCACAGGGCGTCTCGGCTTTCCCGCAGGCGGTGACGCGCCAGATGCTGGAGAATTTCGCCGCTGGCGGCGCCGCGATCAACCAGATCTGTGCGGCCTTCGATCTCGGTTTCAAGGTCTTCGACCTAGCGCTCGACCTGCCGACGGGCGATTTCACCCAAGGCTATGCGCTCGACGAGCGCGCCTGCGTCGCCACCATGGCCTTCGGCATGGAAGCGCTGGTCGGCGGCACCGATCTGCTCTGCCTCGGCGAGATGGGCATCGGCAACACCACCTCGGCGGCTGCGATCTATACCGCGCTCTATGGCGGCGACGCCGCCTTCTGGTGTGGGCGCGGCACAGGCCTCGACGATGCGGGCCTGAAGCGGAAGATCGCGGCCGTGGAAGCCGGAATCGCGCTGCACCGCGCCCATCTCAAGGACCCGCTGGAGGTGTTGCGTCGCTTCGGCGGGCGTGAGATCGCGGCGATCTGCGGCGCCATCATCGCCGCCCGCTCGCAGCGCATCCCCGTGATCCTCGACGGTTATGTCGTGACGGCGGCCGCCGCGATCCTGCATGCGCTCGACCCGTCCTCGATCGACCACTGCCTCGCCGGTCATCTCTCCGCCGAAGGCGCCCATGCGCAGGTCCTCGCCCATCTCGGCAAAGAGCCCCTGCTGGCGCTCGATATGCGTCTCGGCGAAGGCTCGGGCGCGGCACTGGCGGCGAGCCTCGTCAAGGCGGCAGCCGCAATCCATGGCGGCATGGCGACCTTCGCGCAGGCCGGAGTCGCCGGCAAGGAATGAAGCGAGCGAGCCGCGGCTCGCCAGCGCTGCCGGATCGAATGTCTGCCTCTCTGCCGCCGGTTGATGACGGCCGCCGGCATCGAGAGCGCAGGCCTTTCGAGCCGGGCTCTGCAAACGGCCTTGCCTGCCCGGAGCGGTCAAAACCACATCGGCACGATCGACGCCGCGAGCAGAATTCCCAGGACGATATTCAGAATCCGCCACTGCCTGTCGGTGCGCAAAGCGCGTGCGAGCAGGAACCCGGCCGCGCACCAGGCGGACAGCGAGATGAGCGCACACAGGCCGAAGACGAAGCCGAGCAGCAGCGCCTGATGGAGTGGCCCTTCCGCGAGCATGGCGAAGGATGCTGCCGCCCCAAGCGTCATCGCCCAACCCTTGGGATTGATCCAGAGCAGCCCGACGCCACCCAGGAAGCCGATGGGTTCGGCGGTGTCTTTGGCAATACGAGGCGAACCGCGGCCGGCCGTCTGCCAGGCGAGCCAGAGCAGATAAAGCGACCCGCCGGCCTTCATCAGCGTCTGGAGCGATGGGACGGCGAGCAGGATGCCGGCGAGGCCACCGGCCGCGGAGGCCGCCATCACCGCGAGGCCTGCGGCGATTCCCGTGATCAGCGGCAGCGAGCGGCGGAGCCCGAAATTCGCGCCCGATGCCGTCGCGAGCGTCGTCGCGCCGCCGGGGCTGATCGTCGACATGAGAACGAACAGGATGAGCGGCATCAGCGCTGCCATGGGGCCACCTCTCTGTGGGAGTGGCGGCGATAAGGCGCGCGGGCATTCAAGGAAAACTAATTCTGTGTGTTTCATGAATTAGAATCTATAATATAGCAATGGCGCGAAATCTCGACATCGCTCTCTTGCGAGCCTTCGTGGCTGTTGCCGATCAGCGCAGCATGACGGCGGCCAGCCAGATCCTGCATCTCACGCAGGGCGCCATCAGCCAGCAGATCGCACGCCTGGAGCAGGCCGCAGGCGGGGCTCTGCTGACCCGGGAAAGACGTGGCTTGCGTCTGACATCGTCGGGAGAGCGCCTGCTCCCGCAGGCCCGCCAGATGCTCGCTCTCAATGACGAGATCTGGACGGATCTCAACGGCGGCGCGATCGCCGGTCCCGTTCGGCTCGGCGCGCCCTATGACCTTGTCGGCCCCCATCTCACTCCGGTGCTCAAGGCCTTCGGCGCGGCTTGCCCCCATGTCATGCTGTCGCTCGCATGCGACTCGTCCCCGGAATTGCTGCGAAGCGTTGCCGACGGCCGGGTCGACATCGCCGTTCTGGAGGAGCCGATTGCGGGCGTCACCGGGGAATGCCTGGCGGTCGACCGCCTGGTCTGGGTCGGAGCCAGGGGCGGGCGGGCCCATTCCAGGACACCTTTGCCCGTCTCGCTGGTTGCAGACAGTTGTGCCTTCAGCCCGGCTGTCGCGGCCTCCCTGCGTGGCCAGGGGCGCGCGTGGAGGACGGTTTTCGAGAACGGCAGTCTTGAGGCGACCTTCGCGACCGTGCGGGCGGACCTGGCCATATCGGCCTGCCTGGCCTCGACCGTTCCAAACGATGTCGATGTCCTGCCGCTGTCCTCCGGCCTCCCGGAGCTGCCTGCCTTCGCCATCGCGCTGCACATGCCTGACCGCCAGGCGAGTCCCGCGACGAACGAACTGGCACGCTACATCCGCGATGGGCTGAAATCGCCGGGGCGGACCCTGTCCCGGTAGTTGGCGCCCTCGCTACGCCGCCCGCGTCCCGGGCTCGGGCAGCGCGGCCAGCGTGTCCATCACGCGTACGGCCGGCAGCGTGATCGTGACCTCGGTTCCCGCGCGCGGTTTCGACTTCAGGGCGAAGCCACCGCCATGCAGGTCGATCAGCCCCTTGACGATCGGCAGGCCGAGCCCCGAGCCCTGCTCCGCGGTCTTGATCGCCAGCGAGCCGCGCCCGAAGGTCTGCAACACGATCGGGATTTCCTCCTCGGGAATGCCGGGGCCGGTATCGGTGACCGAGACATATTGCCCGCCGGTGGCGGTCCAGCCGACCTTGATGGTGATTTCGCCGCCCTGCGGCGTGAACTTGATCGCGTTCGACAGGATGTTGAGCACGACCTGGCGGATGGCGCGCTCATCGGCCCAGACCTTCGGCAAGTCGGCTTCGACGGCCTCGCGAATGACCTGGCCCTTGGCCTTGGCGCGCAGGTTGAGCATGTGCCGGCAATCCTCGACGATCCCGGCGAGCGAGAGCGCCTCTTCGTTCAGCTCGTACTTCCCCGCCTCAATGCGCGACAGATCGAGAATCTCGTTGATCAGTTCGAGCAGATGCTGGCCCGAGCCGTGAATGTCGGCGGAGTATTCCTTGTAGGCGGCATTGGCATGCCCGCCGAAGACCTCGTTCTTCATCACCTCGGAGAAGCCGAGGATGGCATTCAGCGGGGTGCGCAGCTCATGGCTCATCGTCGCCAGGAAGCGCGACTTGGCGAGGTTGGCTTCTTCCGCCTTGCGCCGTGCCTCGTCGGAATTGGCGTTGGCCGTCTCGAGTTCGGCGATCAGCGCGTCCTTTTCGGCGCGGAACGCGATGGTCGAGACCGAGCTTGCATAGAGGCGGTTGGCGAGGAAGACGAAGAAAAGCTGCGCCGAGGCTGCCATCACCGCCGTGGTGACGCTGTCCATATCCGTCCGCCCCCAGAAGAAGGCGGCGATGCCGATCATGATTGGAACGATGCCGGCATAGACCGCCATCGGGATCGACGCGGCCAGCATCACGGTCAGCGCGCTGACGATCAGCAGGGTGGTGGTGACGAAGACCTTGGCGCCGGGCGCGTCGATCTGTGCGAAGACCATCAGGATCAGCGCCCAGGTGATGCCGTGGAAGCCTTCCGCCAGCGCAAATCCGCGGCGCCAGCGCTTGATGCGGATTTCGCCGGTCGCCTGCGCCAGGAAGCGCCGGCTCAGCACGACGATGACCATCGTCGCCAGCAGCACGGCTCCGAGCCAGGGCGTGACCTTGTAGACCGGCACCCACAGGCATGCCGCGGCCGCGATGCCGATGGCCAGTACGAGCGTACCGACCGAGCCGGTCATGCGGTACTCGGCGAAGACCCGCAGCAGCTCATGGTCGAAGGCGCGTTCGAGCCCGGTCGAGGAGGTCAGCCGCTCGCGCACCGACTTGACTTCGCGGGTGACGAGCTTGCGGCGTGCGAGGGCGGTCGGGTCCGGCCCGCGCCCGCGCTGCACCTGTTCGGCCGTCACCTCCGGCATGATCGGAACGCAGTCTTCCTCTTCCTGCGCGCGGGATGCGCGACGGGCTCGCCATCATGGTCGGTAAATCGTTAAGCTCTTCCTGATGTCGCGCTTCGGATTTACCCGGTCGAAATACGGTCCTCTGGGCTGGCGGCGCGTCAGCCGGCCGGTCGATCTCGTCGTAGCCCTTGGAATCATTGGTTTGTTGGCGATTGCGGGCGCGGTTCTGCAATATCGTCTCGGCCCGGCGCGCACGCTGGTCGGCGCAGCGCGTGCGATCGACGGCGATTCCCTTCGGCTCAACGGCGAGGAACTCCGGCTTCAGGGCCTCGACGCGCCGGAGTTCCGCCAGAGCTGCACCGATCCGGCCGGCCGCCCGGTCGATTGCGGCCGCATCTCGCGGCGCGCGCTTGAAACGCTGCTGTCGCGCGGTGTCGTCACCTGCGAGATCGGCAAGATCGACCGCTATGGCCGCGGTCTGGCGCAATGTCGCCAGGGCGGAACCGACATCAACGCGGCGCTGGTCAGGGACGGGCATGCCGTCGCCTACGGCGGCTACCGGGCCGAGGAAGACGAGGCGAGGGCGGCCCGGCGCGGCATCTGGGCGCTTCAGTTCGAGCGCCCGGAGACCTGGCGGCGCGGGCAGGGGCGCTGAGCCAGGCCGATACGATAGATGGCAGGCAGCCCGCGAGTACCACACAACCATCACGAACAGCCTTGAAAGGATTGACGATCCGGGCCTCGGCATGGTCGGGTCGCGCGGCGATGGCGGAGAGCATCTCGATGAAACTCTATGATGGCGGGCGGGCGCCCAATCCACGGCGGGTGCGGATCTTCTTTGCCGAGAAGGGGATTCCGCTGCCCGAGATCGTCCCTGTCGATATCGCGAAGAAGGAACACCGGAGCGAGGCGTTCACCCGGCTGAATCCGGCTCAGCGCCTGCCGGTACTGGTGCTCGACGACGGCACGGCGCTGGCCGAGACGATCGCGATCTGCCGCTATATCGAGAGCCTGCATCCGCAGCCGCCGCTCTTCGGCGGGGATGCCAGGGAACAGGCCCTGACCGAGATGTGGAACCGGCGCATCGAGCTCGGCCTGTTCGCCGCCGTCACCGCCGTGTTCCGCCACAGCCACCCCTCGATGGCGGAACTTGAGGAGCAGGTTCCGGAATGGGCCGAGGCCAATCGCGAGCAGATCGACGACCATCTCTGGATTCTCGAGCTGCAGCTCTCGGGCAACCGCTATCTCTGCGGCGATGCCCTGACAGTCGCCGACATCACGGCGGGGATCGCCATCGACTTCATGAAGCCCTCCCGCATCCCGCTGCCGGAGGATTTCGTCCATATCCGCCGCTGGCATGCCGATCTCTCCGCCCGGCCGAGCTGGAAGGCCTGATGCGGGCGGCGCTCCTCATCCTGGCTGCGCTCATGGCGCTGCCGGTCCCGGCCCGTGCCGTCGACCGCCTCGACGGCGAGGCGATCCGGCGCGCCTTCGAGGGAAATACGGTCAGCGGTCGCTATACCAATGGCGGCTTCTTCACCGAATACCATGATCCCGACGGCCGCGCGCTCGGCCATAATGGCTGGCAACCCAACCGCGACGCCTGCTGGACGACGAGGGCCGACCAGGTCTGTTATTATTACGGCCCGCAGACCGACCGCACCGTGCATTGCTTCACCGTCGAGCTCAACCGTGACCTCTATGTGCTCCGCAACGCCGGCAATGCCCAGATCAATGCGCTGGCCTCGGTCGAGTCCGGCAATCCGCGCAAGCATGGCGACAATGGCCAGTCCTGGTATTGCGATGGCTTGATCTCGAAAGCGCCAGCTCTGCCGACATCTCCGCTGATGTCACGTCGGCGCCTCGCGGCGCGCTGATGCGCCCGCTCGCCGTCGTCTCGGCCGTGCTCGCGGCGGCGACCGTCGCCGCAACCGCCGCTTCTGCCGCGGAAAGGCTGGATGGCGAGGCGATCCGCCGTGCCTTCGAGGGCAATACCGTCGCCGGGCGCTATTCCGGCAGCAACCAGCCCTTCAGCGAGCATCACCACCCGGATGGCCGGGCGACCGGGCATAATCGCCACGTGCCGAACCGCGACGCTTGCTGGACGACGACGGCCGATGCCGTCTGCTATTATTACGGCTCACCGGCGATCCGCCGGACCTATTGTTTCACGGTCGAGCGCAGCGACCGTCTCTATATCCTGCGCAGCCGGCCGAGCGGCGCGATCAACGGCATGGCGACGATCGAGCCGGGCGATCCACAGGGTGCCAGTGACGGCCCCGCGAACTGGAGTTGCGATGGGCTGATCTCAGGCGGGCCCGCCGGCACGCATGTGGCCGGGCGATGACCGAGCCGGAGCGCCTCGACACGGTGCTGAGCGCGTTGCGGGCCTGCCGCATCTGCCGCGACGCACCGCTCTACCTGCCCCCGCTGCCGCATCAGCCGCGTCCGGTCATCCAGGCGTCCGTGACGGCGCGGCTGTGCATCGCCGGCCAGGCGCCGGGCACCCGCGTCCATGCCAGCGGCAAGCCCTTCACCGACCCGTCGGGCGTGCGCCTGCGCCACTGGCTCGGCCTCGACGAGACGGCCTTCTATGACGCCTCGCGGGTCGCGATCGTGCCGATGGGCCATTGCTTCCCAGGTCTCGATGCCAAGGGCGGCGATCGGCCTCCGCGCCGCGAATGCGCGCCGACCTGGCGCGCCCGCGTCTTCGCGGCGATGCCGGCGGTTGAGCTCGTCCTCGCGATCGGGCGCTATGCCCAGGCTTGGCATCTCGGGCCGGCGGCGGGCGCAAGTCTGTCCGCGACAAGCGCAAGGCTGTCCGAGACGGTCGGTGACTGGCGCGCCATCCTGGACCGGCCGGGGCGCCCGCATATCCTCCCGCTGCCACATCCCTCCTGGCGCAACAACGCCTGGCTGAAGCGCAATCCCTGGTTCGAGGAGGAGTTGGTGCCCGTGCTGCGTCAGGAGGTTGCGCTGCTCGTCGGCTGAACGAAGCCGCGACTCCAAGCATCAGCGGAACGGGTACGAGGCGTCAGCGGAACTGGTACGATCCGGATTCGAGGCCGCGATCGACCTGTCCGCGCATCCGCAGGACGGTGCGCACCGGCCCTACGCTGGATTCGCCGCGCCCCTCGAGCTGGACCAGCGCCCCGGCAGACGAGCCAGAGCTGCTGCGCGAGCTCTTGCCGAAATCGACCCGGACCGAACCGCCGGCCCGCACGCAGAAGGACGCCCCGTCGACCCGTACGAAGCCTGGCCCGTATTCGGGGCAGGGGCGTGTCGCATGCGGTTCGGCGCGAGCCGGCTTCGCCCGCTCTTTGGCGGAGCCGCGTCCCGGCAGCGGTTCGCCGATCGACTGCGCCTGCCCGGATGCCGCGGTCAGCAGGATGACGAGGACAGAGCCGGTGAGACGAAGCATGGGGCGATCCGAGAGACGAACGGGCGAGCGATGATCGCCGGACAAAAACGGCGCGACGATGGCGCGTCAGCATACGCGTCTCGCCGGCAACGGAAAACCCCGGCCTCTCGGCCGGGGTGGGGGTTCCAGTTGGGCCGCAAGGCGGCCGGTCGCTCTTTGTCAGAGCTGGTTGGCCGCGCGCGCGCGGATCACGAAGTTGTCGTAGGTGTATTCGGCGATCTGGAACCAGAGATATTCGTCGCCGCGGAAGGCCGACATCGCTTCATAGATTTTCTTGAAGTCGGGGTTCTTCGCCGAAGTCTCGGCATAGACTTCCTTCGAAGCTTTGAGGCAGGCCTCGAGGATCTCCTGCGAGAACGGCCGCAATTGCGCGCCGGCGCCGACGAGCCGCTTCAGCGCGCCCGGATTGCGGGCATCGTATTTGGCCTGCATGTCGACATTGGCGAGCGCAGCAGCGGTCGTCAGGACCGATTTGTAGACCTTCGGCAGCGCGTCCCACTTCGCGGTATTGAGGAAGAAGTGCAGCGAGGCGCCACCCTCCCACCAGCCCGGATAATAGTAGAACGGCGCGACCTTGTTGAAGCCGAGCTTCTCGTCATCGGCGGGCCCGACCCATTCGGCCGCGTCGATCGTGCCCTTTTCGAGCGCCGGGTAGATGTCGCCGCCGGCGATCTGCTGCGGCACGACGCCGAGCTTGGCCATGACCTGCCCGGCGAAGCCGCCGATGCGCATCTTGACGCCTTGCAGGTCGGCGACGGTCTTGATCTCCTTGCGGAACCAGCCGCCCATCTGGCAGCCTGTATTGCCGCCCGGGATCGCGTAGATGTTGTATTTCTTGTAGAATTCGTTGAGCAATTCGTTGCCGCCGCCATGGTAGAACCAGGCGTTCTGCTGGCGCGAGTTGAGCCCGAAGGGCACTGCCGTCCCGAACGCGAAGGTCGGATCCTTGCCGACATAGTAATAGGACGCGGTGTGGCACATCTCGACCGTGCCGTTGGTGACGGCGTCGGCGGCCTGCAGGCCCGGGACGATCTCGCCGGCGGCGAAGACCTGGATCTGGAACTTGCCGTCCGTGGCCTCGGAGACCGCCTTGGACAGGACTTCCGACGCGCCATAGATCGTATCGAGCGACTTCGGGAAGGAGGAGGTCACCCGCCACCTGACCTCCGGCGTCGCCTGTGCGATGGCCGGGCTTGCGATCACACCGGCGGCTGTGCCAGCGCTTGCGACTTTCAGAAACTGACGACGCTTCATTCCATCTCCTCCCTGGAGCCGTTCGCGCGCCGGTTAGTCCGGTCGTCACGATTCCGGCAGCAAAGCAGGTCTGCAACACAACGCAAGCGAAAAATGCATGGGACTCATGCGATTAAAGCATGGATTCCGCTTCGGAAGTCCGCCACTCAGCGCCGGTCGCAGCACGGCGATCCCTTGGCCCTGGCAGGCTGCGGTCCCAACCAAAAAAGCCCGGCCGAAGCCGGGCTTTGAAGGAAGGCTGGTCGGCGCCGCGCGCGCGCCGGTATCAGGCTTCAGCGCGCGCGCGAACGCACCTGGAAGACGTCGAAGCTGAGCTCCGCCACCTGCCACCACAGATACTGGTCGCCGCGGAAGGCAGCCATCGCCTCGATCGCCTTCTTGAAGTCGGGGTTCTTGGCCGAGATCTCGCTGTAGAGTTCGTTGGAGGCCTTGAGGCAGGCTTCCAGGATCTCCTGCGAGAACGGACGCAGCTGCGTGCCGGCGCCGACGAGGCGCTTGAGGGCAGGCGGGTTCACCACGTCGTAGCGTGCGGCCATGATCGTGTTGGCATAGCTGCAGGCGGCGGTCAGGGCAGCCTGATAGGCCTTCGGCAGTGCGTTCCACTTTTCGAGATTGACGAAGGCGTGGACGCAAGGGCCACCCTCCCAGAAGCCCGGGTAGTAGTAGTATGGCGCGACCTTGGCGAAGCCGAGCTTCTCGTCGTCATAGGGGCCGACCCATTCGGCGCCGTCGATCGTGCCCTTTTCGAGCGCCGGATAAATGTCGCCGCCGCCGATCTGCTGGGGCACGACACCGAGCTTGGCCAGCACCTGGCCGGCGATGCCGCCGATGCGCATCTTCAGGCCCTGCATATCGGCGACGGTCTTGATCTCCTTGCGGAACCAGCCGCCCATCTGGGCGCCGGTGTTGCCGCAGGGCAGGCCGTAAATGTTGAACTTCTTGTAGAACTCGTTGAACAGGTCGTTGCCGCCGCCCTGGAACAGCCAGGCGTTCTGGCCGCGCGCATTGAGGCCGAACGGCACGGACGCCGCCACCGCGAAGGTCGGGTCCTTGCCGACATAGTAATACGACACGGTGTGGCACATCTCGACGGTGCCGTTGGTCACGGCGTCGGCGGCCTGCAGCGCCGGCACGATCTCGCCCGCGGCGAAGACCTGGATCTGGAACTTACCGTCGGTCAGCTCGGAGACCATCTTGGCCATGACCTCGGCGCCGCCATAGATTGTGTCGAGCGACTTGGGGAAGGACGAGGCCAGGCGCCACTTCACCTCGGGCGTGGACTGCGCGACGGCCGGGGCGGCGATCGCGGCGGCGGCGGCGCCGGCTGTGGCGGTCTGGATAAACTGACGGCGCTTCATGGGGGACATCTCCTCGATCTGTCTCGGATTTCCGAGCGTTGTGGCGGTGGGAGGCGGTTCGGCCGCGCTCGCCAAGTATTGATACTTGCTTGGCGTTCTAGAGGAACGGCTCGGCAATCGCGAGCCTTTTCAACGCTGTGGCCTGCGACTTTCGGCTAGTGTGGCTCAGTGCTTCGTGCGGCCGGAAAGCTCGGCTACAACAAGGATCGGGCGCACGCCCGGGTCGGCCACGGACGGTGCGGGGCGCTCGGCGGGCGATTTTCGCGGATGAGCGTCGTGAACGAAAGGGCAGGGCATGGATCGGGACAAGCTGGAGCGGTTGAGGGCGCGCTATGCCGGAGCCAGCGGCGCCGACATCCATGATCCGCACTTCGCCAGGGTGGCGGCCGACCAGTTCAAGGGCGACCGGCGCAAATGGCCGTTCTCGGACGTCGCCACCTTCATCAGCGCGCCATACCGCCCCGATGCGCTGACGAGCCCGGACCTCGGCGGGCTCGACGTCGCGATCATCGGCCTGCCGATGGACCTCGGCGTCACCAACCGGGCCGGCACGAGGCTCGGTCCCCGCGCCGTGCGTGCCGTCGAGCGGATGGGGCCGATGGACCATGTGCTGGGAACCGCCCCCTTCGGCATGCTGAAGGCCGCCGATATCGGCGACGTGCCGTTCCGCTCGCGCTATTCGCTCGAAAGCTGCCATGAGGACATCGAGGCGACCTTCAAGACGATCGTGGCTGCCGGCGTCTCACCGCTGGCGGTCGGCGGCGACCACTCGATCACCTACCCGATCATGCGGGCCGTGGGCGCCAAGCGTCCGGTCGGCATGGTCCATATCGACGCCCATTGCGACACGTCCGGACCTTACGAGGGCTCGAAGTTTCACCATGGCGGCCCGTTCCGTCAGGCGGTGCTCGACGGCGTGCTCGACCCCGAGCGCGTCATCCAGATCGGCATCCGCGGTGGCGCCGAATATCTCTGGGAGTTCTCCTACGAGTCCGGCATGACCGTGATCCACGCCAACGAGGTCGATGATCTCGGGCTCGATGCCGTTATCGCCAGGGCGCTCGCCGTCATCGGCGACGGCCCGACCTATGTCTCCTTCGATGTCGATTCGCTCGATCCCGCTTACGCGCCCGGGACCGGCACCCCCGAGGTCGGCGGTCTGACGCCGCGCGAGGCGCTGGCGATCCTGCGCGGGCTGAAGGGCGCGAACATCGTCGCCGCCGACGTCGTCGAGGTCGCCCCGCAATATGACGCGACCTCGAATACGGCCCAATGCGCGGCGCAGGTGCTGTTCACCGAACTCTGCCTGATCGCCGAGGCGCGGGCTCTCGGGAAGGGGCGGCCATAGGTCTCGCCGCGCGTCAGGCCGTGCGCGTCAGGTCTTGCGCGCCAGCCAGATGATGTGCCTTGCGCCGCTGCGGCCGCGATGGGCCCTGACCATCACCTCCTCGACCGCGAAGCCCGCATGCTTCAGCCTTTGCGTGAAGCGCCGGTCCGGCCCCTGCGACCAGACCGCGAGGATGCCGCCGGGGCGCAGGGCCGCCTTCGCCAGGCCGAGCCCGCCATCCTCGTAGAGCCGGTCATTGGCGGCGACCGTGAGGGCTTCGGGGCCATTGTCGACATCGAGCAGGATAGCGTCGTAGCGCCCGGCGCCGTCGGCGATGACGCGCCCGACATCCTGCACCGCTATGCCGATGCGGGGATCGTCGAGACAGCCGGCGAAGAGCTCCGCCATCGGCCCGCGTGCCCAGGCGACGACGGCGGGGATGAGTTCGGAGACCGTGATCTCGGCATCGGCGCTGAAGCTCGCGAGCGCCGCGCGCAGGGTGAAGCCCATGCCGAGCCCGCCGATCAGGATGCGCGGCTTGGGCCGGCCGGCGAGCCGCGTCGCGACGAGCGTCGCCAGCGCCTCCTCCGAGCCGCTGAGGCGGCTGTTCATCAGCTCGATGGTGCCGAGCATGATCGAGAATTCGGCGCCGCGGCGCTTCAGCCGGAGTTCGCGGTCGGCGCCGGGCAAAGTCGCGGTGTCGAGCAGCGTCCAGGGAATCACGGATGGATCTCGCTCACGGCAGGGTCTCGGAGGGGGGAGGGCAGGGCGTCCCGCCGTCTATAGCCTCTGTCCTGCACTCATGCAGGAAAATCATGCCGGCGCTCTTCACGCCCTGTTGATCCGACGACCGCCGCATGACTATGGCATCATGCTGCGGCGCAGCGTCTTTGCTGCACCGCCAAAATCGAGCCGACCCCACCGATGACACTTGCGACGAACGACACCGCCCTCGATGGCGCCTCGGCGGGGAGCGCGACATCCCGCCCGGATGCCCATGTCGGGCTGGTCATCTTCGCTCTGGCGATGGGCGGCTTCGCCATCGGCACAACCGAATTCGCGGTCATGAGCCTGGTCCCGTATTTCTCCGCCGGGCTCGGCATCGACGAGCCGACTGCGGGACACGTCATCAGCGCCTATGCGCTCGGCGTCGTCGTCGGCGCCCCGATCATCGCGGTGCTCGCGGCCCGGATCGCGCGCCGGACGCTCCTGATCGGTCTGATGGCCGTCTTCGGCGTCGCGAACCTCTTGAGCGCGCTCGCCCCGAGCTATGGCTGGATGCTCGTCTTCCGCTTCCTCAGCGGTCTTCCGCATGGCGCCTATTTCGGCGTGGCCGCGCTCGTTGCCGCCTCGCTCTCGCCGCCGAACCGGCGAGCCCAGGCGGTGGCGCGCGTCATGCTGGGTCTCACCGTAGCGACGATCATCGGCGTCCCCTTCGCCAACTGGATGGGGCAGGTGCTGGGCTGGCGCTGGGGCTTCGGTATCGTCGCGCTGCTGGCGCTGCTGACCATGGCGCTGGTCTATGCTTTCGCGCCGCGCGACACGGTCCAGCCGGGCGCCAGCCCGCTGCGCGAACTCGGTGCGCTCAAGCGCCGGCAGGTCTGGCTGACGCTCGCCATCGGCGCGATCGGTTTCGGCGGCATGTTCGCCGTCTACACCTATGTCGCCTCGACGCTGATGGAGGTGACGCAGGTCTCGGCCGGCCTGGTCCCCCTCGTGCTCGGCATCTTCGGACTCGGGCTGACGGCCGGCACGCTGGTCGGGGCCTGGGCGGCAGACCGGGCGCTGATGCCCTCGATCGGCGGCATGCTGCTCTGGACGGCCGCGGCACTGGCCCTGTTTCCCTTTGCGGCCGGCAATATCTGGGCGATCTCCGCCGTGATCTTCCTGATCGGCACCAGCGGCGGTCTCGGCGCCATGCTGCAGACAAGGTTGATGGATGTGGCCGAGGATGCGCAGACCCTGGCCGCCGCTCTCAATCACAGCGCCTTCAACACCGCCAATGCGCTCGGCCCCTGGCTCGGCGGCATGGCGATCGCCGCCGGCTATGGCTGGACTTCGACCGGCTGGGTCGGCACGGCACTGGCGCTCGGCGGTTTCGCGATCTGGCTCGTGGCGGTGCTCGACGACCGCTTCCGGGCGGCGCGAATGCGCTGAACCAGCCGGGTGGGGCACCGTTCCGCCCCGCTTTTCCGGACGGAAATCGCGCCGGCTGCCTGCCGAATAATTCGGCGCGCCGGCTCAGAAAAGCTGCGACCCCCTACTTGCCGGCATGGCACGCCATCGCCCAATCTGTGGGCAGAGCCGGGCATGGGAACTCGAAACGCCCGACCGGCCGAACCCAGCGGGAGGTACCATGAAAGGTTTCGCGAAATTTTTCGCCGCGGCCCTGTTGACGGCTGTCGGCGCGACCGGTGCCCTTGCCCAGGCCAAGGAGTGGAAGGAAATCCGGATCGGCACCGAAGGCGCCTATCCGCCCTTCAACAACCTGAACGCCAAGAAGGAGCTGGAAGGCTTCGAGATCGACTACGCCAACATGCTCTGCGAGAAGATGAAGGTGAAATGCACCTGGGTCGTGCAGGACTGGGACGGCATCATCCCGGCGCTGCTCTCCAGCAAATACGACATCATCATCGCGGGCATGAACGCCACTGACGAGCGCAAGAAGCGAGTCGACTTCACTGCAGTCTACACCAAGACGCCAATCTGGATCATCGGGCCGAAGGCGACGACCTCGACCGACGTTTCGCCGGCCGCGCTGAAGGGCAAGGCGATCGGCGTCCAGGGCTCGACCGTCCATTCCAACTTCGTCGAGAAGGTCTACAAGGATTCGACCGCGCGGCCCTATCCGACTCAGGAGGAGGCCAACCTCGATCTGCTCAGCGGCCGTCTCGACTACATCATCGCGGACTCGCTCTCGCTCGAGGATTTCCTCAACGGCAAGGGCAAGGATTGCTGCAAGAAGATCGGCGATATCACGCGTGATCCCGCGATCCATGGCCCCGGCGTCGGCGGCGCCGTCCGCAAGGAGGATACCGCGCTGAAGGTGATGTTCGACAAGGCCATTGCCGAGTCGATCGCCGATGGCTCCCACAAGAAGATCGCCGACAAATATTTCAAGATCCCGATCCTCTGATCGGAGCGTCCTCGAACGACCGGCGCGGCTCCTCCGCGCCGGTCGGCTTTTCAGCCTCCAGCCGGCCGCTTCATGTTCGACAAGTTCGCCCTGCTCGGTTTCGGCGATGGCGGCTGGGGGCTCGCCTTGCTCCAGGGCGCGGGCATCACCATCTCGATCGCCCTTGCGACCCTGCCCTTCGGCCTCGCGCTCGGGCTGGTCGTGGCGCTGTGGAAGCGCTCGGACCACGCGGTGCTGCGAGCCATCTCGACGGCCTATACGACCGTGTTTCGCGGCGTGCCGGAACTGCTGACGCTCTACATCATCTATTTCGGCGTTCAGGTATTGCTTCAGGAGGCCTGGCGCTGGCTTGGCCTGCCGGGCTCCTTCTCGATGCCCCCCTTCGTCGCCGGCATGGTCGCGCTCGGCGTCGTGCTCTCCGCCTTTTCCAGTGAGGTCTGGGTCGGCGCGCTGAATGCGATTCCGGTGGGCCAGCGCGAGGCCGCGGCCGCTCTGGGGCTGTCGAAGCGGCAGACGTTTCGCCTCATCGTGTTTCCGCAGCTCATTCGCGTGGCGCTGCCCGGTCTCGGCAACAACTGGATGGTCTTGCTGAAGGAGACCTCGCTGGTGTCCGTCATCACGCTGCCGGACATCATGTTCATCACCACCCGCGCCAATGTCGCGACCAAGGAGCCCTTCCTGTTCTTCGGTGCGGCGATGGCCATCTATCTGTTCTTCTCGCTCATCTCCGCCTGGGGCATCGGTCGGATGGAAGCGCGCGCCAATCGCGGCATCGCCGCTTTCGGGGGCGCGACGCGATGAGCTGGTGCGAATATCCGGGCTGGCTCGTCGGCAATGAAGTCTTCCAGAATTACGGCTGCCGCATGTTCGGCGGCCTCTGGATCACGCTCCAGCTGGTCGCGATTTCGGTCGCGCTCGGCTTCGTGCTGGCGGTTGGCCTCGCCGTGGCGCGGCTCTACGGACCGCGCTGGGCCCAGAGGGCGATCGCCGGTTACACCACCTTCTTCCGCGGCACTCCGCTGCTCTGCCAGCTTTTCCTGGTCTATTACGGCCTCGGCCAGTTCCGCGTCTTCTGGACCGATATCGGGCTGTGGTGGTTCTTCCGCGAGCCGTTCTACTGTGCGCTCCTGACCTTCGTCATCAACACGGCAGCCTACCAGGCCGAGATCCTGCGCGGCGCCATCCAATCGGTCCCGCGCGGCCAGTTCGAAGGCGCTCTCGCGCTCGGCCTGCATCGTTGGTCGAGCCTGCGCCATGTCATCCTGCCCCAGGCGATGATCCTGGCGCTGCGCCCGCTCGGCAACGAACTGATCGTGATGATCAAGTCGAGCGCACTCGCCTCGCTGGTGACGATCTACGATCTTATGGGAGCGACCAAGCTTGCCTTCTCCCGTTCCTTCGACCTGACGATCTATCTCTACGCCGCGCTGATCTATTTGCTGCTGGTGGAGGTCATCCGGCGCGTCTGGGACAGGCTGGAACTCAGGCTGACGCGGCACATGGCGTTGCGCTGAGCCTGCCGATCCTCAGCTGCCGGCGGACAACCACACCCTTCCCACTCTTGGCGCCGCAGGCTAAACCCCGCGACAACGCCACAAAAATCAAGCGGAGCGAAACATGGCCAAAGTCGCGTTCATCGGTCTCGGCGTCATGGGTTACCCCATGGCCGGTCATCTCAAGGCCAAAGGCCACGAGGTCACGGTCTACAACCGCAATCCGACGAAGGCTCAGGCTTGGGTTTCTCAGCATGCCGGCATCTCGGCCCCGACGCCCGCCGATGCGGCGCAGGGCCAGGAGATCGTCTTCGCCTGCGTCGGCAATGACGAGGACCTGCGCTCGGTGACACTGGGCGAGCAGGGCGCCTTTGCCGGCATGGCCAGGGGCGCGCTCTTCGTCGACCATACGACGGCCTCGGCCAATGTCGCCCGCGAACTCGACGCGGCAGCGCGCGCCGGCGGTTTCGGCTTCGTCGACGCGCCGGTCTCGGGCGGACAGGCCGGCGCCGAGAACGGCGTCCTGACGGTGATGTGCGGCGGCGATCCCGAGGCGTATGCCCGCGCCGAGCCGGTGATCGCTGCCTACGCCCGCATGTGCAAGCTGATGGGCCCGGCGGGCTCCGGCCAGCTCACCAAGATGGTCAACCAGATCTGCATCGCCGGCCTCGTTCAGGCGCTGTCGGAGGGCGTGCATTTCGCCAAGCGTGCCGGGCTCGATGTCGAGGCGATGCTGGAGGTGATCTCGAAGGGCGCCGCCGGCTCCTGGCAGATGGAGAACCGCGGCAAGACCATGAACATCGGCAAGTTCGACTATGGCTTCGCCGTCGACTGGATGCGCAAGGACCTCGGCATCGTGCTGGACGAGGCGCGCAGCAATGGCGCGCAACTGCCCGTCACCGCGCTGGTCGACCAGTTCTATGCCGAGGTTCAGAAGATGGGCGGCCGCCGCTGGGATACTTCGAGCCTGATCGCGCGCCTCGAAGACTGAACGGGAGCCGTCGCCGGGCCGGCCTCAGCCTGCCGGCGACGCGCCTCGCCGGCCGAGATGGATCGCAAGCAGCCCGGTCACGGTCAGAACCCACATCAGGACGATCAGCGACGGCGGCCAGATCGTCACCAGCCAGCTGATCGCGACCGTCATCAGCGCGCTGAGGCCGAGCTGGATCGCGCCCATCAGCCCAGCGGCGGAACCGGCCAGTTCCGGTCGTGCCGACAGCGCCTCGGCCGTCGAGCCGGGAATCGTCATGCCGTTGCCGATGGCGTTGAGGGCGAGCGGCAGGAACAGCATCAGCGGAGACCAGGCGGCGCTCAGGGACAGCGGAACCGCGATCGTCATCGCCACGACGGAGATGATGAGCCCGAGATGGACCATGCGCGGAGCTCCCATCCGCACGACCAGCCGCGCCATGGCGAAGTTGCCGAGCATGTAGCCCAGCGCGTTCAGGATGAAATAGGCGCCGTAGACGTCGCTGCCGCGCCCCATCGTCTCGACGACGATATAGGGCGCCGCCGCGATGAAGGCGAAGAACGCCGCCGAGCTGGTCGAGACGGCGACCACATTGAGGACGAAGGTGCGGTTCACGGCGAGCTGCGGAAAGGCCCGGAATACGCCCAGCAGCGGTGTCCGCTGCCCGAGGCGGGGCGCCGTCTCCGGCAGCCGCGACAGCGTCAGCAGCAGGACGAGGCTGCCGGTCGCCGTCATGAACCAGAGGATCATGCGCCAGCCGGCCAGCGTCTCGATCTGGCCGCCGAGCCAGGGCGCGACCATGGGCGCCACGACCATGACCATGGTCACGGTCGCGATCTGGCTCGCTGCCTCGTCGCGGCTGGCCGCGTCGCGGATGATCGCCCGCGACAGGGCGAAGACCGAACCGGACCCCGCCCCCTGGAGCACCCTCGCCAGCAGCAGCACCTCGATCGACGGCGCGATGGCGCCGAGCGCCGAGCCGGCGACGAACAGCGCGATGCCGGCATTGACGCAAGGCCGCCGGCCGAAGCGGTCCGAGAGCGGCCCGCTGACGAGTTGTGTCAGCGCCACCGCCACCAGGAACAAGGTCAAGGTGAGCTGGATCGTCGCGTAGCTCGAGCCGAGATGGCGCGACAGCGCCGGTGCCGCCGGCGCCAGCAGGTTGAGCGCGAGCGGCTGTAGGGCCGAGATCGCGACGAGGACCGTGAGGGTTGGTTTGGCCGCGACGATGCTCATGAGGGCGGGCCGCTGGCGATCTTCAGGTTGGAAGCAGGCAGAACGCGCTGGCGGTGCATGGTGTAGAGCCCGCTCGCGACGATCAGCGCGATGCCGGCCCCGGCGATCGGGTCCGGCACATGGCCCCAGACCGCATAGCCGGCGATGACGGCGAGGATCACGATCGCGTAGCGATAGCCAGAGACCAGCCCGACATCGGTGTTGCGATAGGCGCTGATGATGCAGATGCCGCCGGCCGCGACCATCACCGCGGCGCCGGCGAGATAAAGCGTCTCGCGCCGCCAGATCGGCACCCAGACCTCGAACAGCCCGTAGCCGCAGGCGACGAGGCCAACGATCGCGGTCGTCGTCAGCGCGATCACGCTGGCCGGAATCTCGTTGCCGATGCTGCGCGTCAGCAGGTCCCGGCACGAGGCGAGTACGGCACTGGCGAGCGCCACCAGCGCGGCGGTGCTGAAGCCGTCGGTCGCCGGCCTCAGCACGATCAGCACGCCGCAGAAGCCGACGACGATCGCGCCCGTCCGGCGCCAGCCGACGCGCTCGATGCGCAAGACCACGGCCAGGACGACGATGATGAGCGGCGAGGCCAGCAGGATCGCTGTGACGTTGGCGAGAGGCAGTTCCGCCAGAGCCCAGATGAAGGTCAGCGCCACCACGGCGTCGATGACGCCACGCAGCAGCAGGATCGGCTTCATCGCGAGCCGCAGCTTGGCACCCTCCTGAAAGGCCAGGACCATGCAAAGCGCGGTGAACAGGGCGAAGATCGTGCGCAGCGTGATCGCCTGCCCGACCGGATAGACCTCGCGCGCGAGCTTCATCAGCGTGTCGTTGCCGACGAAGAACGTCATCGCCATCAGCATGGCGATGATACCCCGGCGATTTTCGGCGTGACTGGCCAAGGCGTCGTCCGGTCCGGGTTCAGGCCGCGAAGCGGTCGAGCGAGAAGGGCCCGAGATCGAAGGCGGATTGGCCGGAGGTCGACAGGTCGGCGAGAATCTCGCCGATCGCGCTGGCGAACTTGAAGCCGTGGCCGGAGCAGGCGGAGGCGAACACCGCCTGCGGAACGCCGGGGACGCTGTCGATGATGAAATCCTCGTCGGGCGTCACGCTGTAGACGCAGCCCTTCACGGTCAGCGGGTCGCCCGCCGCATCGGGCAGGTAGCGCGCCAGGCAATCCCGGATCAGCGCGACCTGGCGCGGGCTCGGCGTCCGGTCGTCATCGCGCGGATCCATCGGCTCGCGGCCGAAATGCGGGCCGCCCAGCTTGAAGCCGGGATGCTCGTAGAGCGGGAAGCCGTAGAATGTGCCTTCCTCCGCGCTCAGGATGAAGACCGGGAACACGTCGGGGCGGTAGAGCTCCGGGCGGCGCGTGGTGAACCAGCCGATCGCCTGCCGGACGGTCGCGACGTTCTTCGCCAGCGCCGGCACCGCATCGGCGATCCAGCCGCCCGAGGTGATCACGAGGCGCCCGGCCGAATAGGTGCCGCGCTCGGTTCGAACGATGACGCCGCCCTGCGCGGTCGGCGTCCAGTCGAGCAGCGGCTCGTTCGTCCGGATTTCGGCGCCGCGCGACTGCGCCAGCCCGACATGGGCATAGATCGCCTTTTCGGAGGCGACGAAGCCGCCATCGGGCTGCCACAGCCCGATATGGCCGCCGGGCAACTGGAAACCGGGGAAGCGCCGGGCGAGATCCTTCGCATCGAGCTGTTCATGCACCAGCCCATGGTCGAGGCAGGATTGCAGCGAAGCCTCGACCGGCCCGGACCCGGCCGGCGCCAGATCGAGCGAGCCGGTGACGTGAAGCAGCTTCAGCCCGGCCTCGTCGCCCGTCTGCTGCCACAGCTCATGGGCGCGCCGGACGATCGGCACATAATGCGAGCCCTCGAAATAGGCGATCCGGATGATCCGGCTCAGCCCATGCGACGAGCCCATCGCATGGCCGAGATCGAAGCGTTCCAGCCCCAGCACCTTCAGGCCGCGCTTGGCCAGATGCCAGCAGGCGGCCGACCCCATGGCGCCGACACCGGCGACGATGACGTCGTAGCTGTTGCTCGTCATGGCGGGGCTCGCTGGGCGGGTGGGATGAGAGCTGCGGGGCAGGCGCGGACGGGGAAGGAGGTGGTGCCGGAGCCTTACAGGCGCGGTCGGTCCGGGTCCATGCCCGCGGACGCCCGATCCTCCCGCGCCCGGTGCAGCAGTCAGTTTTTCTTAACAATGTCCGACCATAACGGGGAGGCGACTTAACCTAACGGGATGGGCTGATGCACCGCAGGGTTCGACGCTGGCTGAGCAGTCGAAGCCAGACGGCTGCCGTGGAGCCCATGATGGCCGAGGCGGCGATCGCCGCCGTCGGTCCGGCCGATGCGCGCAGCGCCGGCGAGGCCGCCGATCGCGAGGCCGTCACCGTGCTGGAGCAGGATGTGGTGGCGGCGATGCGCCGTCTCACTGCCGATCTCAGCAGCGCCGAGCAGTTCTCGTCCGAATCCGAGACGCGCTCCGGCGCCATTCATGAGAGCGTTATCGGCATGCGTGCGGCGACAGCCAGCGCCAGCGTCAATTCGGTCGCTCTGGTGACGGCGTCGCAGCAGGTCTCCGATGCCGCCGAGCAGATCGGCAGCTCGATGAGCCATGCGCGCGAGCGGCTCGAAGCCGCCGCGACCCGGGCGGGCGAGGCGACCGACATGATGAGCGGGCTCGCGGTCGCGACCGCGGAGATTCGAGGCATCGTCGATTCGATCGCCGAGATCGCGCGCCAGACCAATCTGCTGGCGCTTAACGCATCCATCGAGGCGGCGCGGGCCGGAGAGGCTGGGCGCGGCTTCGGCGTCGTCGCTCAGGAGGTCAAGCTGCTCTCGGTCGAGGTGCGCGAGGCGGTCGACAACATCCGCAACCGCGTCGATCGGCTGACGCAGGCCGCCCACGGTTCGGCCGCCATCGTCACCGATGCGCTCCAGATGGTTCGGGACGTCAATCCGGTGATCGCCGCCATCGGCAACGCCTCGCAGGAACAGGCCACCGCGACGGCGGAACTCTCGCGCAATGCCGGCGAGACGGCGCGCTTCGTCGAGACCGTCGTCCAGCATGTCGACGAGATCGACCGGGTGGCGCTCTCGGCGGCCACCGAGAGTGCCAATGCCCGCCGGGCCACGGCCAAGGGCGCGACGCGCGCGGGAGGCATGCTGCGCCGCTTCATCCCGACCCTGCGGCATTCCTCCTTCGCCGACCGACGCCAGCATGACCGTTTTCCGGTCGAACACTGTGCCAAGGCGCGGCTCGGCACGGTCGATTTCGTCAGCCGCACCATCGATCTCAGCCGTGGTGGTGTTCTGCTCGCGCGCCCCGAGGACCAGAGATTCGCACCCGGTCTCTTCGGCACGATCGAGATAGCCGATCTGCCGCCGGTGCCGTGCCGCATGGCCGCGACGAGCGAACTCGGCCTGCATGTGGCCTTCGATCGGCAGGCTCTCGGCGAGACCCGCCTGCTCGACGGCCTGATCGAGACCGTCGAGAGTTCCTACCGCCCGCTGATCGACAAGGCGCAGGCCTTCGCCATTGAGGTGTCCGCATTGATGGCGGATGCGCTGGGCGGGGGGCTCGTCGGGGAGGTCGAGCTCTTCGACGCGGACTACATCGCCGTGGCCGATACGGAGCCCCAGCAATACGATACCCGGGCGCTGCCGGTGCTCGAGGCGATCCTGCCGCCCCTGATGGCGCGCATGCTCGCAAGCGATCCGCGCCTGCTCTTCACGGTGCCGATCGACCGCAACGGCTTCATCCCGGTGCACAACGACGCCTATGCCCAGCCGCAGCGCGGCGGCGATCCGCTCTGGAACGCGGCCCATTCGCGTAACCGGCGAATCTTCGACGATCGTGCCGGCATCGCGGCGGCGCGCTCGGTGCGGCCCTTCCTCGTCCAGGCCTATCTGCGGGACATGGGCGGCGGCGTCACCGAAATGGTGCGCGAGGTCGATGCGCCGCTCAGGGTCAACGGTCGCCACTGGGGTGGCGTGCGCATGGCCTACCGGATGTAGGGTTCGCGCCGGGTGGATGCCTACAGCCGTTCCCAGACGAACGGGATGTTGAGCCCGCGCAGCGTCTGCTGCCAGAGCGAGCCGGCCTGTTCGAGGCGCTGGGGATCATACACGCCCTGGACCTGATGAACCTGCAGGCGCCAGGCGTTAGCTCCTGAATCCTGCCAGACCTTGCCGACGAGGCGCTTGAGGCGTTCGGGATCGCGTGCTGTGGCGTTCGTGCCGAAGACCGTGAACTGGTTCGAGTTCTGCAGCATGTCGGAGACCAGAACGAGCGCCTTCTCACCCTCCCGCACGCGGGTCTCGGGGCGCGAGACGACGTCGCCGACCGCTTCGACGATCGGTGACAGGTTCCCCTTGGCGGGTTGCGTCAGCACTGCCAGCGCATCGTCGAGCGGCCTGCCGAATTTCTCGACCCAGCGGACATAGTCCCGGCGCGGATTGCCGATCAGCTCGCTCGCGGTGCGCCCCGGATTGCACAGCGACAGCAGCGGCGGAAAGCCGGGCTCGAACACGTCGTTGAAGACATAGATCGAGAGCATCCGGTCGGCCGGCAGTTCGTCGCCGATCCGCTTGACCAGCCGTTTCAGCCGCCCGGCCTGGACTTCGCTCCAGGGATCGCTCTTGTCGACAAGCACCAGCGTATGGCCGACCGCGCCGGTCTTCAGGCACAGCGACTCGGCATCGCGCGGCGGGCCGCGCAGCAGCGACGGCGCCGCGAAGAAGCCGACCAGCGCGACGCCCGCCAGGATGGAGGCGACGATCGCCCAGCTCTCGCTCTTCATAGGGTGCTCTTCATTCCGTCGCCGAACTGCATGTGCTGCCTAGAGCATCGCACCGAAAGGTGGAATCCACTCTCGGATAAATCTCATGCTAGAACAAAGCGCTCGATCGCCTCGGGTTTGATGGTATGGGCGCCGATCTAGCGCGGCATTGCGGCGAATTCTGCGTTGATCTGCCGGCGGGTCGCTTCGTCTTGCTCGAAGGCGTCGCGCCCGGCTTCGGCGGCGCGCGTCTTCAGCCGCTCGATTTCCCCGGCGAGATCGAGCGCACGCACCAGGGCCAGCCTGTCCCGCAGCTTCGCCTCGACGAGGGCCGGCATATTGGCAAGCTGGCGCTCGAAATCCTCGATCAGGGCCTTGACCGCGCCATGCTCGGGAAGCTCGCTTGGCTGGTCGATTTCGGCGACGTTGAGCTGCTGCGAGAAATAGGCCGGTGGAATATCGGTCCGCACGCGCAGATTGGCCTCGCGGTACTGCATCAGGGCGGCATCCTTGGCGTTGCGCAGTTGTGCGAGCCTCGCCACATAGAGGTCGCGCACCTGGTCTGCTGTCGCCTTCGATGTCTGCAGGCGACCGAGTTCGCGCGTGCAATCCTCCTTGAAGCCGTCGATCTGGGATCGAACGATTTCCAGCTCCGGCAGGAGTTCGATATCGAGCCGGCGCCGCTCCTCCTCGACCGCACTCCAGCGCTGCCGCCAGCGCTTGTAGGCATTGCCGTGGCCCGGATAGCTGCCGAACGCGGAATAGCCCTTCACGGCCGAGGCGAAGGCGACGATGCAGCCGATCAGCACCAGCGCTGCCGATTTCAGCTCGGTGATCCCGAGCGGGTTCTCCAGCATGCGCGGCAGCACCTGCAGCGAGCGTGCATCGGGCGTGGCGATCAGCATTTCCCGATAATGCCCGACGGCAAGGTTGAACATCACGATCAGGATGATCAGCGCGACATAGACGGGCAGGGCCCAGAACAGATGCGAGGCCCGCACATGCTGGCAGTAGCGCGCCGGCCACATCCCGGTGAGGAAGCCCAGCGAGATGTTGAGCGCGGAAATGATCACGGCCGTGGCGGCGCCGCCGACCAGGCCGAACTCGCTGGCCTCCGCGAAGAAATTGCCGTTGAGCAGGCTCTCGATCGCCAGCGGCACGATCAGGAACAGCAGGATGAACTGCCATTTGTCGATCTTGGGATCTGCGGTGCGGCGATGCGTGTAGTTGAAGTACTCGTATTCGCGCTTGGCCTTGAGCGCATCGTAGACGCGCTGCTCCAGCTCGCCGCCATGTCGGTTCAAAAGCCCGCGCATCGACGCCTCGATGGAGCGGACACGGCCCTCGTAGCGCTCCTGTGTGACCGTCTCGCGCCGGCCGACGATCTCCGCATGCAGATTGTTCAGAGCGGCGGCCGCCTCCTGCCGGATGGCGCCGAAGAGTTCGATGACCCGCGCCAGCAGGGTCAGTTCGGTCTGCGAGGGCAGGGTCGAATGTGGCGGCGGGTTGTTCTCCAGCGCGTCGCTGGCGCCGTGATGCCCGGCCTGCACCACCTCCGCGAGATGATGGGCGGTGATCGGCGGGATCGTGCCGCCGGCGGGGCCAGGTTCACGCGCCATGGACGGCGCTCGCCAGGAACTGCCGGGCCTCGACGACATCGACGTGGAAATCCCGGAAGCCTAGCCGGGCCGGCCTGCGATAGCGCCGCTCGAACCAGCCGGTCAGCGCCAGCAGCACGGCTGTGACGCCAAGCGCGGCCCAGCCTTCCATACCCTGCTCCGCCCCATCGGACAGGGCACGCAGCGCCACCGCCGCCGCAAGGATCGTGGCGAGCGCGAGCAGGGCGCCGGCCCGGTGCCGGCCGAAATCATGCGCCAGTTGCAGCACGGCCTCGATGCCGGCGATCATGGTGAAGGCGCAGAGTTCGAGCATGACCACGCCCGTCAGGGCCGCGGCGATGCCGGCGCCAATGCCGCTGGGCGAGGCCGGCGACAGGGTCATGAACACCGTCCGCGCCGACCATCCGGCCAGAAGCACACAGCTGAGCCCGAGCAGCGCGAGCAGGAGGGAAAGCAGCCGCAGCCGGGGCCAGAGCCGCACGGCCATGATCGTCAGTCTTGCGATATGGGTTTCCTGCACGAAGCGTGAGACGGCATCTGCGATCGATTTGAGCCGAGGAAGAAAGCCTCTGATCATCGAACGCCCGCAACAGCCACCATCGAGGAACCGTTAAGCCTTTCGAGGGACGCGTCAAGGCGCGAGCCGCAAAGCCCGTTCGCCGTCCCCGCCCGCCGGTCTGGCGACTCCGGACGGCGGCCACCCTCAGCCGCCGGTGACGCTCATATGCCGTCCGACGGCAGGCTTCGCGCCCTGGCGCTCGATGACGAAGTCGTGCCCCTTCGGCTTGCGCGAGATCGCCTCGTCCATGGCACGGTGCAGCGCGGCATCCTCGGCGGAGGCCCGGATCGGCGCGCGCAGATCGGCGGCGTCCTCCTGGCCCAGGCACATATAGAGGGTGCCGGTGCAGGTCAGCCGCACGCGGTTGCAGCTCTCGCAGAAATTATGCGTCATCGGCGTGATGAAGCCGACGAGCCCGCCCGTCTCCTGCACGCGCACATAGCGCGCCGGTCCGCCGGTCCGGTAGGGGTCCTCGACGAGGTTGTATGTGTCCATCAGCCGCGCCCGCACGATGGACAGCGGCAGGAACTGGTCGATGCGCCCGGGCTCGATCTCGCCCAGCGGCATGACCTCGATCAAGGTCAGGTCCATGCCGAGGCCGTGCGACCAGGTCATCAGGCTTTCGATCTCGTCCTCGTTGACGCTCTTCAGCGCAACCGCGTTGATCTTGACGCGAAGCCCGGCCTTGCGGGCCGCCTCGATGCCGGCGAGGACCTTGTCGAGATCACCCCAGCGCGTGATCTTGCGGAACTTGTCGGGGTCGAGCGTGTCGAGCGAGACGTTGATCCGCCGCACGCCGTAATCCGCCAGCTCCTGCGCATAGCGCGTCAGCAGCGAGCCGTTGGTCGTCAGCGTCAGCTCTTCCAGCGCGCCCGAGGCGAGGTGGCGCGAGAGCGAACGGAACAGGCTCATCACGTCGCGCCGCACCAGCGGCTCGCCGCCCGTCAATCGCAGCTTGCGTGTGCCGCGCGCGACGAAGGCGCTGGCGACGCGGTCGATCTCCTCCAGCGTCAGCAGGTCGCGCTTGGGCAGGAAGGTCATGTCCTCGGACATGCAGTAGACGCAGCGGAAATCGCAGCGATCCGTCACGGAGATGCGCAGATAGGAGATGTCGCGGCCGAACGGGTCGGTCAGCGGCGCGCGCGTCACGGGCGCAAGCGTGCCAGGTCCTGCGGTTTTCGGCGTGAGGGTCTCGAGAAGCACGGTCGGCGCCTGCCCTGATCATGGTTGCCGCCCCGGCGCGATCGCGTGGCGGGCCGCATTGCTATCACCTCCAGACATTGGCATGGCAATGATCAAGGTCAAGCGCAGCCATTGTCGCGGCCGTCACTGAGTGCCCCATTCGTCCGATTAAACCACGTCTTGTGAGCGAGCCCAGCCATGTCGTCCTGGCCGACCGAAATCCGCCTCTCGAAGGACCGCCGGACCCTCCACATCACCTTTGAAGATGGCACGAGCCATGCGCTTTCGGCCGAATTGCTGCGCGTCGAAAGCCCCTCGGCGGAGGTGCAGGGCCATGGCCCGACCCAGAAGAAGACCATCCCCGGCAAGGCCGAGGTCGAGATCCTCAAGGTCGAGCCGGTCGGTCACTATGCCGTGAAGCTGACCTTCGACGACATGCACGACACCGGTATCTATGGCTGGGACTATCTGCGCGAACTGGGTGAGACCGGCGAGGCGAAGATGCAAGCCTATCTCGACGCACTGGCCGCCCAGGGGCTGTCGCGCGAGCCGCTGCGCAAGAGGTGAGGGCGCGGATGAGCTCCGGCCTCAATAGAGTCGTATGCCGTCCATGGTCGAGACGTGGGCCGAGATGACCTTCCAGCCGAGATCTGGAAAGCGCACCCAGCTCTGGCTCTGCCGGCCGATCAGGTCTCGTCCGCGAACCTTGAATTCCAGGTTCACCGTCGCGATGTCGCGCCCGAGCGTCAGGATCTCGAGCCTGATCCGCTTTTCCTTGATGCCAGGCCCCGGCGGCCGGGCGACGCGATGACCATGGATCTCGGCAAACCCGTAGCCGTTCTCGTGCAGCGCATAGCGGATCGTGTGCGGGCTGTTCCAGAAGGTCGCGTCGAGCACATCGACAGTCTTGTCGATCAACGCCTGCTCGTAGCGTTCGAACAGCGCTGCGACTTCGGCGACGATGTCGGGCAGGTTGGGTGTCAGGTCGGTCACGAGGCGGCCTCCATGGCTTTGGCGACGGCGATGAGCGCGGCGTCCGTGCCGCGCCCGCCGATGATCGAAAGCCCGACCGGCGCGCCATCCACGTTCGCACCGGGCAGGCTCACCTGCGGCGAGCCGGTCAGGCCGCCCTGCGCGCACAGGCAACTGATCCGGTCCTTCAGCGCTTGCAGGACCGGCTGGGGCAGGCCGCGTTTCGGCGCGGGAAACGGCGTGGTCGGCAGGCACAGGATCGTGCCCGGCGGCAGCAGGTAACGCAGGCGCGCCCGCGCTTCCTGTCGCATCAGTGCAGCCCAGACACGATCCGCCTCCGGCATCCGCGCCCCGTTGAGCAACCCGGCTGCGACGCTGAATGCCATGCGGGGATTGGCGCTTTCGACCCAGGGCCGGAAGGTCTGCCAGGCTTCGACGGGCTGAAGCGTCCGTTGGGCCCTGGCCCAGACCGAAAGGCCCTGGGGAGCCATGATTTCCTCGCGCACGTCGCCGACGATCCGTCCGAGGCGCGCGACCATGGGCGCCAGCGCCTCGGCAACCTCCGGATCCGCGAAGCCGAAGGCATCGACAGCAACGAGAAGCCGCGTCGGCAGCGGGCCGGGCGCCTCGCCCAGCATCACTGTGGAAACGCGGGCAAAGGTCTGTGCATCGCGCGCGAACCACCCGGTCGTGTCAGAGGTTGGCGCTTGCGGCAGCATGCCGGTGACATCGACCCGGCCATGGCTCGGGCGGATGCCGTAGAGCCCGCAGAAGCTCGACGGCACGCGCACCGAGCCGCCGGTGTCCGTGCCGAGCGCCGTGTCGCAGAGCCCGGCTGCAACCGCAGCCGCCGACCCGGAAGACGAGCCGCCCGGCACGCGATCCGGCGCAGCGGTGTTGACGGGCGTGCCGTCGAACGCGTTCTCGCCGAGGATGCCGAGCGAGACCTCGTCGGTGATGGTCTTTCCGACCAGATCGGCTCCCGCATCGAGCAGGGTCTGGACGGCCCAGGCGTGGCGCTCGGGAACGGGGTTGAACGCCGCCCAGTCGTGGTTGCCGCCGCCGGTGGGCACGCCCGCGACGTCGAACAGATCCTTGACGGCGAAGCTCAGCCCGGCGAGCGGCCCGTCAGCCCGGCCTGAAATCCGAACCCGCGGACCGGGCACGAAGGCATTGACGACATCATCCAGGTTCATTTTCGATCAGCCGTTCGCATGAATGTGCTGTTCCTCGGGATACCCGCGCGCGCCCGGCAGATGCCGCCGGGCGGGCCAGACGCCATCGCCGACAAAAAAGGGCCGCCCGGAAGGGCGACCCTGGTCGAGATGACGATGCCGTCCCTCTCAGCGGGCGACGACGACCCGGGTTCCGACCTTCACGCGCTCGTAGAGGTCGATCACGTCCTCGTTCAGCATGCGGATGCAGCCCGACGACACCGCCTGGCCGATCGTCTCCGGCTCGTTCGAGCCGTGGATGCGGTAGAGGGTCGAGCCGAGATACATGGCGCGCGCGCCCATCGGGTTTTCCGGGCCGCCCGGCATGAAGCGCGGCAGGTCGGGGCGGCGCTTCAGCATCTGGGACGGGGGCGTCCAGGTCGGCCATTCGGTCTTGCGGGTGATGCTCTGCGAGCCGGCCCAATCGAAGCCGGGGCGGCCGACGCCGACGCCGTAGCGCATCGCCTTGCCGTCGGGCATCACGAGATAGAGGCGGCGCTCGGTCGTGTTGATCACGATCGTGCCGGCATTGTACTTGCCGCTGAAGGAGACGACCTCGCGCGGGATCGCAGTCGCCTGCGCCTTGGACGGGTCCTCATAGGTGAACAGCGGCTGGCGGGTCAGCGGGTCGATCTCGGCGCGAGCGGATGTCGCAAGGCCAAGCATGCCAAGGCCAGTGAACATGGCCATACGGAAAAAGCGGTTCATCGGGACCTCGGGCGGCGGCGAAAAGGGGCGCGGGACACGAAGCTGACCACAAAAAGTCAACATCTCCTCAATTTCCTGTCAGAGTCATGCCAGCGGTGCAATCGGCCGCTCATCACATCGGTGCGAGCAGGCAGGCTTTGATGCGGCGCGTTGCGCGCCTGCAACATGGCGGCCTCGGCAGCGCCCATGCGCCGCAGCGTCGACGTCCGGCGGCGATGGTCGCGGCAGCAAGTTCGGCCGCCGCCTCAGATGTCGAGGTCGGCGATCCCGAAGGTCTGGAGCAGCTCCTTGCGGCTCATGCAACTCACATCATAGGTCACCGCGCGACCCTTGAACTCTGGCCGCTGACCGAACGTCCTGGTCATCGATGCGGTGATGCCGTCGATGCGTGCCTCGCAGGCCTCGACGCTGGTGAACTGCACTTCCGCAACGCGTGTAGAGGTGCATTTCGGCTCGCCCGCCACGCAGGCGAGAATGATCATCGTGAACGCGTCCATCACCCGCCCTTCGGATTCGGATGTCGATTGTCCCCAGCAACAGGGCGGGCAGCAAGTTCTGCGCCAGACTGCCCGGGTGCTTGTCCCCGGCCTTGTCGCGATGCGGGCGAGGGACGCCTGCGGCGCGCATGCCCTGCCGCAGGCCAGTGCCGGCGGAGCTCGAAGAAAGCGGCGATGTCGGAGCGCGGAAGGGGGAAATGGTGGGCGACACAGGGATCGAACCTGTGACCACTCCCGTGTGAAGGGAGTGCTCTACCGCTGAGCTAGTCGCCCGCACCGGCGCTTCTCCTAGTCGGCGCGCGCCGTGGCGTCAAGAATGCGCCACAGCCTCGCGGCCGATCCGGCCACCGATCACCTGGCGAACGGCGTCGGCCAGCGCGTCGAAATGCTGGATAATCACATCGGGCGCGAGCGTCTCGATCGGCACGTCGGTATAGCCGAAGGGCACGCAGATCGTCGGAATGCCCGCCGCACGCGCGGTCGCGATGTCGGTGCGCGAGTCGCCGATCATCACGGCCCGGGCCGGATCGGCCTTGGCCGCTTCGATCGTCAGGGTCAGGTGCCGCGGATCGGGCTTGTGGAAGGGAAAGCTGTCGCGCCCCGCCACCGCCGCGAAACGCTGCGAGATCTTGAAATGATCGAGGATCAGGCGCGTGTGCAGGATCGGCTTGTTGGTGCAGACGGCGAGCGCGTAGCCCTCGGCTGCGAGCGTATCGAGCGCTTCCAGCACGCCGTCGAAGAGATGGCTGTTGGACGCGACATCCTCGGCATAGATCAGTAGGAAATCCTCGAATAGCCGTTCCAGCGTCTCCTCGTCGAGCGGCTGGCCCGAGACGCGGAAGCCCCGCTCGATCAGGGCGCGGGCACCGGCCCCGACCAACTCGCGGGCCCGCTCCAGCGGCAACGCCGGCAGGCCTTCGCGCTCGAGGATGACGTTCAGCGTGCGCATGATGTCGGGCGCCGTTTCGGCGAGCGTGCCGTCGAGATCGAAGACGACGATGGGGGGCAGGCTCATCGGTGCGGCTCTCCTAGCGTGACGCGAGCCCGCTTAAAGGCGCTTCGACCCGGCTTTGCAAGCGGCCGAGGGGACATCATCCACTCGGCCAATGGTGCTATCGTTCCGGCGATTCGCGGAAGGAATGGTGTGGTGTTGAAATCCCTCGGACGATTGGCAGGCATGGCGCTCGGCGGCTGGCTCGCCCTGGGCGGAGCGGTCCTGGCCGCGCCTTTCGAATTCGCGCCTGCGCCGCAGACCGATCTCAATCGGGTCTACCGCATCGACAAGGCGACCGGCGAGGTCGCCGCCTGCCAGTTCCAGCTCAAGGAAGGCGGCGTCGGCGTGACGGTCTGCTTCCCGGCCGGGGAGGGCGCCGGCCCGCAGCCGCCGAGCGACTACGCCCTGATGCCATCCCGCCACGAGCGCGAGGGTGGCATCTTCCGGGTCAACATCCGCACCGGCGAGATGAGCATCTGCTACGTCTTCGACGACAAGACCGTCTGCACGGCGCAGGCCAAATAGCCCCCCGAAATAAGTAGCCCGCCGAAATAATCCGCCGCCGGGCAGGCTCAAAAGCGCAGGACCTATTGCTGTTATGCGCCGCTGGCCGGTCGTCAGCCGTGACGCCGGCATGCTAGATGCAGACGCGAATTCATCCCTTCGCGTCCAAGTTCTTCCCGTCGCGTCCAAGTTCTTCATTTCGCGTCATCGAGGCCCGTCATGCTCACGTTGAACGATCCCACTCTCCTGAAGTCGCAGTGCCATGTCGATGGCGCCTGGATCGGCGAAGGTGTCGATGCTGTCGACAATCCGGCGACCGGCGAGGTTCTGGCGAAGGTGCCGCGCTTCGGTGCGGACGAGGCCACGGCTGCGGTCGAGGCCGCCTCGCGCGCCTTCAAGCCCTGGGCGAGGAAGAGCGCCAAGGAGCGCTCCGTCATCCTGCGCAAATGGTTCGACCTGATCATGGCGAACCAGGAGGACATCGCCCAGATCATGACGGCCGAGCAGGGCAAGCCGCTGGCCGAAGCGCGCGGCGAGGTCGCCTACGCCGCCTCCTTCGTCGAATTCTACGCCGAGGAAGCCAAGCGCATCTATGGCGAGACGATTCCCTCGCCCTTCCCGAATTCGCGCATCATCGTCGCAAAGCAGCCGGTCGGCGTCTGCGCCGCGATCACGCCTTGGAACTTTCCGGCCGCGATGATCACCCGCAAATGCGCGCCAGGTCTCGCTGCGGGCTGCACCTTCGTGGTCAAGCCGGCTCCCGACACCCCGCTCACGGCGCTCGCTTTGATCGAGCTCGCGATCCGCGCCGGCTTCCCCAAGGGCGTGCTCAACATCGTCACGGGCGATGCGGTCGCGATCGGCAAGGTCATGACCAGCCATCCGGCGGTGCGCTTCATCGGTTTCACCGGCTCGACGCCGGTCGGCAAGCTCCTGATGCAGCAGGCCGCCTCGACGGTGAAGAAGGTCGGGCTCGAACTCGGCGGCAACGCCCCCTTTATCGTCTTCGACGACGCCGATATCGACGCCGCCGTGCAGGGCGCGATCGCGGCCAAGTTCCGCAACATGGGCCAGACCTGCGTCTGCACCAACCGGCTCTTCGTGCAGGACGGTGTCCATGACGAATTCGTCGCGAAGTTCGCCGGTGAGGTCGCGAAGATGAAGGTCGGCAACGGCACCGATGTCGGCGTCGTCCAGGGCCCGCTGATCAACGAGCGCGCGGTCGAGAAGGTCGAGCGCCACGTTGCCGACGCGGTCAGCCATGGTGCCAAGGTCGTCGTCGGCGGGCATCGCCACGCGCTCGGCCGCACCTTCTACGAGCCGACGGTGATCTCGGGCGTCACCACCAAGATGCTGGTGACCAACGAGGAAACCTTCGGCCCCGTCGCCCCGGTCTATCGCTTCAAGACCGAGGACGAGGTCGTCGCCATGGCCAACGACACGCCTTTCGGGCTGGCGGCGTATTTCTACTCGAAGGATCTCGGCCGCGCCTTCCGCGTCGCCGAGGAGCTGGAATACGGCATGGTCGGCATCAACTCCGCCATCCTCGGCACCGAGGTCGCCCCCTTCGGCGGCGTCAAGGAATCCGGCCTCGGCCGCGAGGGCTCGCTCCACGGCATGGAGGAGTTCGTCGAGATCAAATACATGCTCATGGGCGGGCTCGGCGCGTGACCCAGGATGATCTGAAGAAGCTCGCAGCGGCGCGCGCTCTCGAATTCGTCCGGCCGGGGATGCGCCTCGGTCTCGGCACCGGCTCGACGGCGAAGCATTTCGTCGACCTGCTCGGCGCCCGCGTTGCGGGTGGTCTCGGCGTCATCTGCGTCTCGACCTCGGAGGTGACGGAGGCGCAGGCGCGCGCGCTCGCCATCCCGATGTCGACGCTCGACGAGACGCCCGAACTCGATCTCACCATCGACGGCGCCGACGAACTCGATGCCGAGCTTCGCCTGATCAAGGGCGGCGGCGCCGCGCTGCTGCGCGAGAAGATTGTCGCGGCAGCCTCGGCGCGCATGATCGTGATCGCCGACGACAGCAAGCTCGTGGATACGCTCGGGCGCTTCCCGCTGCCGATCGAGGTCGTTCCCTTCGGGCTGGAGGCGACGCGCCGCGCCGTCCTGGCCGCGATCGCGTCGGCCGGTGCGTCGGGCGAACTCGTCTTGCGCCGCAAGCCCGATGGCAGCGTGCTCCTGACCGATGGCGGCCACTACATTCTGGATGCCCATCTCGGTGTCATCACCCGGCCGGAAGCGCTTTCTGCCGCGCTGGCGGTGATTCCCGGCGTCGTCGAACACGGCTTGTTCATCGGCTTTGCCACCGCCGCCATTCTTGCCAGCGGCACGGGCCTGACCGTTCTCGGAACGCTCGAATAGCGGCCTTTCCCGAAGGGGCGCGGCCCGCTGGCGGACATGACGTCGCCGGGGCCGCGCATCGTCCCGGGCGAAAACCGATTTCCACTTTACGCATCGATGCTCTATGGAGACCGCGAGATGCCAATGCGGTCGCGGGGCGGGGTTGAGTCGAGCCCGGCAGGGCGTTACCGAAACGATCAGGCGGCTGATGTGCCAGGCAGGCGCGGGCCGCGATCCAGTTGTGAATGCGCGAACCGGCGCATGATGAAGGGGCCAACGCCATGATCCGTCACCATTTCGTCGGCGCGGCCGTCAGCCTGGCGCTTCTTGGCGCCATGCCCGCACAGGCCCAGACCGCCGCGCAGCCGGCGCAGCCCGACATTCCCCAGTCTTATCTCGAGGCGGGCCGGGATGTCGTGATCCTCTCGGGCCTCGCCGAGTCCTTCGAGGCGATCTATCTCGAGTTCCGTGAGCGCGTCAGCCAGACCGTCGGCACGACGCGTCCCGAGGTCCGCAAGGACATGGAAGACGTGATCGAGAAGCTCCGCCCCGAGGCCGAGAAGAAGCGCCAGGAGATCATCGCCTCTGCCGCCTACATCTTCGCCAAGCGCATGAGCGAGGCCGATCTCAGGGAAGTGGCGGCCTTCTTCAAATCGCCGGTCGGGCAGCGCTACAATGCGATGCGCCCGCGCGCGATCGACGAGATTTTCGCGCTGCTCCAGCCCTGGAGCCTGCAGACCAGCAATTTGCTGTTCGACCGCTTCAGCGAGGAAATGCGCAAGCGCGGCCACCAGCTCTGATCTGAGACGCCTGTCTCGCACGCGACCGATATGACGGAGCCGCCGGGGCCAAGCGCCGGCGGCTGCTTTCGTTCCGCGGGCGCCATGGCGGGCCGGAGCCGGTCAGTGCCTTGTGCCGTCTAAGAGATGTCGAGCCGGAGCGTTCCCATGAAGACTGGTTCAGTGCTCGTTACCGGCGGCTCCGGCTTCCTTGCCGGCCATTGCATCCTTGCCTTGCTGGCTGCGGGGCATCGGGTCCGCACCACCTTGCGTTCGCCGCAGCGGGAGGCCGGGCTTCGCGCCGCACTGGCTTCCGCCGGCATCGACCCCGGCGCGCGTCTCGATATCGTGACGGCCGATCTCACCGCCGATGCCGGCTGGGCCGAGGCCGTGGCGGGTTGTCGCCATGTCCTCCATGTTGCCTCGCCGCTCTCGGCCGCCGCGCCGAAGCATGAGGACGAGCTGATCCGCCCGGCAAGGGAGGGCACGCTGCGGGTGCTGCGGGCAGCCCATGCGGCCGGTGTCGAGCGCGTGGTCCTGACCTCCTCCTTCGCCGCCATCGGCTATGGCAAGCCGCTGAGCCGGCCTTATGCGGAGAGCGACTGGACCGACCCGTCCGCGCCCGGCCTCGCTGCCTATCCGAAGTCCAAGACGCTGGCCGAGCGGGCCGCCTGGGAGTTCGTCGATGGGGAGGGCACGAGCCTGGAGCTCGTGGTGATCAACCCCGTCGGCATCTTCGGTCCGCTGCTCGGGCCCGACATGTCGGCCTCGATCCTGCTGGTGAAGAGCATGCTCGAGGGCCGGCTCGCGGCACTGCCCCGGCTGATGTTCGGCGTCGTCGATGTCCGCGACGTTGCCGATCTGCATCTGCGGGCGATGACGGATCCGGCCGCCGCCGGCGAGCGCTTCATCGCGACAGCCGGCGACTTCCTGACCATGCAGGAGATCGCGCAGGCGCTTCGTGATCGGCTCGGGCCCGCCGCGGACAAGGTCTCGACCCGCGTGCTGCCGGACTGGCTGGTGCGTCTCGTCGCCCGTTTCAGCGCGGCGGCCCGGCAGGCGGCGACGCCGGAACTGGGGCGCAGGAAGAATGCCTCCAGCGCCAAGGCCCGCGCCATGCTCGGCTGGGAGCCGCGTCCGGCGGCCGAGGCGCTCGCCGCGACGGGCGAGAGCCTGATCCGGCTCGGGATCGTTCCCGGCCGCTGACGGACCTCAGTCCTCGGCGGCCTTGAACCTGTTCAGCCCCTTCATCGCGAAGGGCGCGACCAGCGCAATGAAGGCAAGCCCGAGCAGCGTCGCCGAGATCGGGTTCTCGAGCAAGATCATCGGATCGCCGAGGCTGATCTGGAGGGCGCGCCGGAGCTGCGCCTCGGCCATCGGCCCGAGAATCAGCCCGACCACCATCGGCGCGACCGGATAGTCGTAGCGCCGCATCAGATAGCCGAGATAGCCGAACAGGAAGAGCATGCCGAGCTCGACCGGCGAGGCGTTGACGGCAAGAGTGCCCATGGTCGCGAAGACCAGGATGCCGGCATAGAGCCAGGGCTGCGGCACGGCGAGCAGCTTCACCCAGAGCCCGATCAGCGGCAGGTTCAGGATCACCAGCATGACGTTGGCGATGAACAGCGATGCGATCAGGCCCCAGACCAGGTCGGGCTTCTCGGCGAAGAGCAGCGGTCCGGGATTGAGCCCGTATTGCTGGAAGCCCGCCAGCATGATCGCCGCCGTCGCGGAAGTCGGCAGGCCGAGCGTCAGCAGCGGCACCAGCGTGCCGGCGGCCGACGCGTTATTGGCCGCCTCCGGCCCCGCCACGCCCTCGATCGCGCCCTTGCCGAATTCTTCCGGATATTTGCAGAGCTTCTTCTCGGTCGAATAGCTCAGGAAGGTCGGCACCTCGGCGCCACCGGCGGGCAGGGCGCCGATCGGGAAGCCGAAGGCGGTGCCGCGCAGCCACGGCGCCCAGGAGCGCTTCCAGTCCTCCTTGCTCATCCACAGCGAGCCCTTGATCGGGATGATCTCCTCAGGGTCGCGGAAGCGCTTCGAGGCGACGAAGAGCGCCTCGCCGACCGCGAACAGGCCGACGGCCAGCGTCGTCACCTCGACGCCGTTCAGCAGTTCCGGCACGCCGAAGGTCAGGCGCGCCTGGCCGGTCAGCTTGTCGATGCCGACGAGGCCGAGCGTGATGCCGAGGAACAGGCTGGTCAGCCCGCGCAAGGGCGAATCCCCGAAGGTCGCCGAGACCGTGACGAAGGCGACGATCATCAGCGCGAAATAGTCCCAGGGACCGAACTTGATCGCGACCTCGACCAGCCAGGGGGCCAGGAAGGCCAACCCGAAGGTGGCGATCAATCCGGCGACGAAGGAGCCGATCGCCGCCGTCGCCAGCGCCGGGCCGCCGCGCCCGGCCTTGGCCATCTTCGAGCCTTCGAGCGCGGTCGCGAGCGAGGCGCTCTCGCCCGGCGCGTTCAGCAGGATCGCGGTGGTCGAGCCGCCATACATGCCGCCGTAATAGATGCCGGCGAACATGATCAGCGAGCCCGCCGGGTCGAGCTTGAAGGTCACCGGCAGCAACAGCGCCACAGTCAGCGCCGGGCCGATGCCGGGTAGCACGCCGACGGCGGTGCCGAGGAAGACGCCGATCAGGCAGAACAGCAGCTTGGACGGTTCGAGCGCGACGCTGAAGCCGTTGAGAAGCGAGAGAGCGGTTTCCATGGCCGGCGGTCCTCAGAGGAACAGGCGTTCGAGAGGCCCGGCCGGCAGCAGCAGGGTCAGGAGCTTGGCGAAGACCAGGAAGATCACGAGGCCGAGCCCGAAGCCGATGCCTGCATCCACCGCCAGCGCGCGCCGGCCGAAGCCCCGCGCGGTGCAGGCGAAGAGGATGGTGATCGCGATGACGAAGCCGGCGCCGGCCGCGATGCAGGCGATCAGGCCGATGAGGCCGCCGATGATCCAGAACAGCGCCGTCCTGTCCGCGGCCTCCGGCCTGGGCAGGCCGTCGCGGAAGGCGACGAAGAGATGCGCCAGGCCCAGTATGACGAGCCCGATGCAGGCGACATAGGGCATCGCCGTCGGTCCGAGACCGTAATTCGAGGTGATCGTCTGCTGCGAGGCGTCGTAATAGACGATTCCTGCCAGCGCGAGCAGCAGGACGCCGACAACAAGGGCGGGCCTGTCGGCTCCGCGGGCCAGTTTCTCGTTCGTCATGGCGTTCCCGTCGTCTGGCTTTGCGTTCAGGGAAAATGGTGCCGAGGCGCGAAGGGGGCCGATCTCCCGGCCCCCTTCCTCTGCCCGCGTTGATGCGAGGGCGTTACTTTACGAGGCCGACATCCGTCATGACCTTGGCGACGCGCACCTGCTCGGCCTTCATGAAGGCCTCGAACTCGGCACCGCCGAGATAGGCGTCGTCCCAGCCGCGAGCCTTCAGGATCTCGGCCCATTCCTTCGACTTCACCAGCTTGGACATGGCGTCCGACAGCGTCTTGGTCTGTTCGGCACTGAGGCCGGGAGGAGCGACGACCGAGCGCCAGTTCATCAGTTCGAGATTGACGCCGCCCTCCTTGAGTGTCGGAGCATCCGGCGCATTGGCGAGGCGCGCCGAGGACGAGACGCCGAGGACGCGCAGCTTACCCGCCTTGATCTGGCCCTCGAACTCGCCATAGCCCGAAATGCCGGCGGTCACCCGCCCGCCGAGCATGGCAGCCAGGGCCTCGCCGCCGCCCGAGAACGGGATGTAGTTGATCTTCTTGGCGTCGCCGCCGGCAGCCTCGGCAAAGAGAGCGGCCAGGATGTGGTCGGCGCCGCCGGCCGAGCCGCCGGCCCAGGTCACCTTGGCCGGGTCGGCCTTGACGCGCTCGGCCAGGTCCTTGGCGGTCTTGATCGGAGAATCCGTCGGCACGACGATAACCAGCGCCTCGGCAGTCAGGCGCGCGATCGGCGTCGTCTGCGACAGGTTCACCGGCGACTTGTTGAGCAGGATCGCGCCCACCATGACGAAGCCGTTGACCATGAGCTGCGAACCGTCGCCCTTGGCGTTGATCAACTGCGCCAGGCCGATCGTGCCGCCGGCGCCGGTGACGTTGTTTACCTGCACGCTCTTGGCGATGCCGGAGGCCGTCAGTGCCTGCTGCATCGATCGCGCCGTGCCGTCCCAGCCGCCGCCGGGCGAGGCCGGGGCCATGATCTTGAGTTCGAGCTGGGCGAAGGCCGCCGTCGAGAGACCGGCCACCGCGACCGCCACGATGGCGCCGCGCTTCAGGATGGATGTGAGCATGTGAATTTCCTCCGCACGCGGCTTCTTTGCGCGTTGTTCGTTCGTCGGCCTGCCACTGATGGCAGGGCGCGTCCTCGTCAATTGCGCATGATTGCACAATCATGAGTCAAGAGATTTCGTCCGGAACGACCCCGGCCCTCGGCTTCTTGGCCTTTGGTTCTACGACCATGGCGCGCGATCTCGACAAGCCACTGGCCGCTGTCGAGATGATCGCGTAAGCGCTGGACGATGAGCACAACGGCCTCACCCGGACCCGGAGTTCCTGCCGCCGAAGGCGCGCTGCCTCCTGTCCTCTCTGCTCGGCTGGCGACGCTGGGCACGGCGTTGCTTGTCCTGATGCCGCTGGCGATGTGGCTGGCCAATCGTTCGGCCCCGCTCGTCCTCGGCCTCGCCACCGTCTCCTTCGGCGCGGCGGCGATCGTCGCGGA
Source organism: Bosea sp. 124 (assembly GCF_003046175.1). NCBI lineage: Bacteria > Pseudomonadati > Pseudomonadota > Alphaproteobacteria > Hyphomicrobiales > Alloboseaceae > Allobosea > Allobosea sp. 124. The sequence continues at coordinate 93,088 of NZ_PZZM01000001.1, read as the reverse complement.
AGGCTGGCGCCCGCTGCTGTCGCGTCTGCTTGGGCACCTGCGCGGCGCTGTCGGGCTTTGCCTCTGCGCCTTCATCGCCTGGTCGCTCGTGACCCTGGCCTGGAGCCATCGGCCGGTCCCGGGGCTCGCCGCATGGGGCGAAATGGTCTTGCCGCTGGGATGCGGTCTGGCGATTGTCGCAAGTGGCCGGTTCCGGCATGGCATCGCGGCGGATCGAGGGCTCGCATGGGCGCTCGTCGCGGCGGCTGCCCTGATGATGGCCGAACTGGCCAGCGATCTCTCGCTGCGGGTCATGCTCGGCGTCGGCAAGCAGCAGGGCTTCATTTTCAATCGCCCGGCCCTGACCTGCCTCGTCCTCACGGCGGCCGTGCTGCCGGGGCTTTTACGCCCCGGCGCCATGCCGCGCGACCGTTTGCTCGCCGGCCTCGCCCTGCTCGCGCTCGTCGCGCTCGCCTCGGATTCAGATAGCGGAGCCACAAGCTTCGGTCTCGCCATCATGGCGGTCACCTGGCTCGCGGCCCGGGTTCTGCCGCGGCTGACATTGTCGGCCGTTGCGCTGGGCTTCGCTACGACCATGCTGCTGTCGCCGGTCACGGGCCGGCTCGTCGATGCGAGTTTGCCGCCGGCGCTGCACGAAAAGCTCGCGAGTTCGCATACGCGCGAACGAACCGACATCTGGCTGAGCTTCGGCGAGGCCATCATGGCGCGCCCGCTTCTGGGCTCGGGCTTCGGCACCTCCTCGACGCTGGACCGGCATCCCGTCGCGCGCGAGGTCTCGCCCACGCACCGCCCGATGCTGGCGGTCGGGCATCCTCACAGTGCGCCGATGCAGGCCTGGGTCGAGACGGGCGCGGTCGGCGCCGCGCTGCTGGCCTTCGCCGGCCTCGCCTTCCTGTATCGCCTGCGGCATCTGGCGACGCGTGACCTGGCTCCGCGACTGGCGTTGGCGGCCTCCGCCTTCGCCATCGCCTCCGTCGCGCACGGCGCCTGGCAGGGCTGGTGGATTGCGGCTCTTGCCGCTGCGGCCGTATGGCTGTGCGTCAGCCCGAGCGAACGAGGGCGCGACGCGTGAGAGGGTATCATGGCTGAATTCGACGTCGATCTCTTCGTCATCGGGGCAGGCTCCGGCGGCACCCGCGCGGCGCGCATCGCTTCCGGGCATGGCGCCCGCGTGATGATCGCTGAGGAGGACCGCATCGGCGGTACCTGCGTCATCCGCGGCTGCGTCCCCAAGAAGCTCTTCGTCTATGCCAGCCGCTTCGCCGAAGATGTCGAGGACGCCGCCGGTTTCGGCTGGACGGTGGCCAAGCCAAGTTTCGACTGGCCGACATTGCGCGACGCCGTCGCCAACGAGGTCACGCGTCTCTCGGGCCTCTACCGCAAGGGGCTCGACGGCGCCGGCGTGGCGATCCGCGAGGAACGCGCCACGGTCGTCGACGCCCACACCCTTCGCCTCGCCAGGAGCGGCGAGACGATCCGCGCCCGGCACATCCTGGTCGCGACCGGCGGCTGGCCTGCTTTCGATCCGCCGATCCCGGGCGGCGAACTCGGCATCTCCTCGAACGAGATCTTCCATCTCCCGAGCCTGCCGAAGCGGATGCTGGTCGTCGGCGGCGGCTATATCGCGCTTGAATTCGCCAGCCTGTTCGTGCGCCTCGGCGTCGAGGTTACGGTGCTGCATCGCGGCGACAACGTCCTGCGCGGCTTCGACGAGGATATCCGAAACCGCCTGCGCGACGCGCTCGAACATGCCGGCATCCACTTCCGCCTCGGCTGCACGGTCGAGCGCATCGAGGCTCTCTCAGACGGAACGCGCCGCGCCCATTGCGCCAAGGGCGCGCCGATCGATGCCGACGTCGTGCTCGTCGCGACTGGCCGCCGCCCCAACACGGCCGGCCTCGGCCTCGCCGAAGCCGGCGTCGAACTCGGCTCGCTGGGCGAGGTCGTGGTCGATGCCGGATCGGCCAGCACCGTGCCCTCGATCCATGCGGTCGGCGACGTTACCAACCGGATCAACCTGACACCCGTGGCGATCCGCGAGGGGCATGCCTTCGCCGACACGGTCTTCGGCGGCAAGTCCTGGCAGATGGACCACGGGCTGATCGCCTCGGCCGTGTTCACCACGCCCGAGATCGGCACCGTCGGCCTGTCGGAAGTGCAGGCCGCCGCGGCCGGCCACGAGCTGCGCATCTTCGAATCGGCCTTCCGCCCGATGAAGGCGACGATCTCGGGCCGGGCGGAGCGCATCTACATGAAGCTCGTCGTCGATGCGAAGACCGACAAGGTGCTCGGCGTCCACATCCTCGGCCATGATGCCGGCGAGATCATCCAGGCCGTCGCCATCGCCGTCACCATGGGCGCGACCAAGGCCGATTTCGACCGCACCATCGCTCTGCATCCGAGCGCGGCCGAAGAGCTCGTGACCATGCGGACGCCGCGGGCGGGGTAAGGCGGGCGATTGCGTTGAGGTCCTACCGAGCGTATTCTAGAATACTGAGAGACGTATCTAGAATGGGGTGCTTCCATGGGCATCAGCATCAAGAACGACGAGGTCGAGGCATTGGCCCGCAAGCTTGCCAGCAAGCACGGCAAGGGCTTGACCGAGATCGTCCACGAGGCGCTGCGCGAAAAGGACGAGCGCGAGGCTGCCGAGCCGACGCTGTGGGAAAAGCTCGCGCCGATCCATGCGAAGTTGGCCGCGATGCCCGATAGCGGGCTACCGGCGGACCGCGCCTTCTATGATGAGCTGAGCGGCGAGAGCCGCGAGCTTTGATCGTCATCGACGCTTCCGCCCTCGTGGCGATGCTGATGCCGGAGCCTGACGGCGGTGCTCTGTCGCAACGGCTCGGCCGATGGCCGCCGCGGCAGCGTTTTGCATCGACGGTCACCGTTTGGGAGGCCGCATGTGCGGTGGCTCGCCTGAAGAATTGCGATCGAAGGCTGGGCTTACGTCTGGTGGACGAATTTATGAGGGTCGCCGCGATTGAGCCCGTCGCACCCGACATGGCGATCACCGCTCTCGCGGTCGAGGCCGCCGAGCGTTACGGCATCGGCGGTGGTCGCCCCGGCATCCTCAATCTCGGCGACTGTTTCTCCTACGCGACCGCCAAGAATCTCAAGGCCACACTGCTGTTCAAGGGCGATGATTTCGGGCGTAGCGATATCGAGCCGGCCTGAGCCATTCGGCGGGATCCGCCAGCCTCGATGGATTCAAAGTCCGAACGCGTTGAATCGCCGTCTGACCCGATTGAATCGCTTTCTCATCGATTGGAATCGGTTTGCGAGCCGACGCCCGCAGCGCCTTGAAACGATTCAGGATTCGCTAAACATGAACGCAGGCCTGCATGGCGCGGGGCGCGTGATCGGCACGGTGGCCTTCGCCGCGCCCAGGGTGTATAGGCCCGCCTTCGCGCTTCAAAGAGGTTAACCAGCGCGGTTTCAAGTCAGGAGCAGGACCCATGTCGGAGCGGTGGACGCCCGAGAGCTGGAGGGCAAAGCCCGTCCAGCAGATTCCGGATTATCCGGACCAGGCAGCCCTGAGGGCGGTCGAGCAGCAGCTCGCCGGCTTTCCGCCGCTCGTTTTTGCAGGCGAGGCGCGCAAGCTCAAACGGGCGTTGGGCAAGGTTGCGGCCGGCGAGGCCTTCCTGTTGCAGGGCGGCGATTGCGCCGAGAGCTTCGCCGAGCATTCCGCCGACAACATCCGCGATTTCTTTCGGCTCTTCCTGCAGATGGCGGTGGTGCTGACCTTTGCCGGCGGCTCGCCCGTGGTGAAGGTCGGGCGTATCGCCGGCCAGTTCGCCAAGCCGCGCTCGGCCCCCACCGAGACGATCGGTGGCGTCGAACTGCCGAGCTACAAGGGCGACATCGTCAACGACAACGAGTTCACGGCGGAGGCGCGCATCCCCGATCCGCGCCGCCAGCTCGAGGCTTATCGCCAATCGGCAGCGACCCTGAACCTGATCCGTGCCTTCGCGACGGGCGGCTACGCCAATCTCGACAACGCCCATCGCTGGATGCTCGGCTTCATCAAGGATGCGCCGGCCTCTTCGCGCTACAATGAGGTGGCCGAGCGCATCACCGAGGCGCTCGATTTCATGCGCGCCATCGGCATCGATCCGGAGACGCATCCCGAAATGCGGACCACGGATTTCTACACTAGCCACGAGGCGCTTCTGCTCGGCTACGAACAGGCGATGACCCGCACCGACTCGACCACGGGCGAGTGGTACGACACCTCGGGCCACATGATCTGGATCGGCGACCGCACGCGCCAGCTCGATCACGCCCATGTCGAGTTCTTCCGCGGCATCCGCAACCCGATCGGCCTGAAATGTGGGCCGTCGATGACGGCGGACGGGCTGATGAAGCTGATCGAGGTGCTCGATCCGCAAAACCAGCCGGGCCGCCTGACGTTGATCGCCCGCTTCGGCGCCGACAAGGTTTTCGACAACCTGCCGGCGCTTGTGCGTGCGACCAAGCGGGAAGGGCGCAACGTCGTCTGGTCCTGCGACCCGATGCACGGCAATACGGTCAAGGCGGCCAGCGGATACAAGACCCGGCCCTTCGACCTGATCATGACCGAGGTGAAGAACTTCTTCTCCGTGCACCAGGCCGAGGGCACCCATGCCGGCGGCCTGCACCTCGAGATGACGGGCAAGAACGTCACCGAATGCACCGGCGGCGCGCGTGGCATGACCGATGCGGATCTGAACGACCGCTATCACACGGTCTGCGACCCGCGCCTCAACGCCGAGCAGGCGCTCGAACTCGCCTTCCTCGTCGCCGAGCTGGTCAAGCGCGAGCGCTCCGGCCGGGCGCGGCCGGAGGTCGAGGCGGCCGAGTAGGAACAGGCGGTCTTCGCCGCGAAAAGCAAAAAGCCGGGGCGGTTGCCCCGGCTTTTTTCGTTCTGGAAGACTGGAAGGCTGCGGTCAGAATTTCAGGGCGGCGGCGACGCGTCCGGTATTGACCGTCGTCGTGGTTCCCTCGACATCGGCGAAGCGGATGATCTGGTATTCAGCGCGCAGGAACAGGTTGTCGGTCAACGCCATGTCGATGCCGGCGCCGGCGGCCAGGCCGAAGCCGTAGACGTTCTGCTTGGTCTCGCCGACCCGAAGCGGATAGCCTGCCGCGACGACGTTGTTCTCGATCACGCCGGTAACCGGGTTCGTGCGCGTGAAACGCCAGGTCGCGTCGATGGTCGAGGTCGTGTTGAATCGCCCGACGGCGCCGCCGATCGTTGCATAAGGCATGATCCGTCCATAGGCCCAGCCCATCCGGATGCGCGCGGTCGCATAGTCGAGCAGTTCGGCGCCCTGCCGGGTCGTGAGCGAGAAGTCGTTGACGGTGGCGTCCGAGGTCGTGAAGCGCCGGCCAATAAAATCGCTGACCAGGTATTCGTGGTTCGCGCGCGTGTAATCGACTTCGAGACCGATGATCGCGTCGCCGAAGGCGAAATTGTAGCCGGTGAAGCCGAAGAAGGTCGATCCGCTGTCGCGCTTGGAAGGCAGGTTGCTGACCAGCGATCCCATATTGGCCTCGCTGCCGAGCAGCGTGTTCCGGAAGGCGAAATTCGCCAGATTCTGCAGGCCGTTGCCGGGTTCGAACTTGGTGGAGGAGACGCCGGCGCCGCCGCCGACAAAGAATCCGGACCAGTTCGCCTTGCCGTCGAAATATTCCGGCGCGGGGGGCGCGTCTTCGATCTGCGAGCCGCGCAGCACGGGGTAGTCGGCGGCTCTGGCGGCCGTCATCGCACCAAGGGTGCAGGCGGCGAGGGCGCAGGCGACCAAGGTGCCTTGGCCCATCGCGGTGATCTGGCGGGTACGCATGATCGCTTCTCCGAACGGCGGCCGGCAGTCGTGCAAGAGCGGCTCGTCGCTGATTCATGCGGGATTAACCCTAACGCCGGGTTAAGCCGCGGCGAGATCGTTCACGGGGCCGCTGTCGTCGCCGTTGCCCGCCCCGGCCGGCCGCGCTACAGCCCCGCCATGACCGCGACCTCCTTCCGCCTTGCCCTCGCGCAATCGAACCCGACTGTCGGCGACGTCGCTGCCAACGCCCGACAGGTGCGGGATGCCCGCCACCGGGCCGGGGAGGCGGGCGCCGATCTCGTGATGTTCCCGGAGCTGTTCCTGTGCGGCTATCCGCCGGAAGACCTCGTGCTGAAGCCGGCGTTCCAGGACGCCTGCCGCAGGGCCTGCGAGGACTTGGCGCGCGAGACCGTCGATGGCGGCCCGGCCCTTCTGCTCGGCCTGCCCTGGGCGGAGGGCGGCCAGCTCTACAACGCCTATGCGCTGCTCGACGGCGGCGTCATCCAGTCGGTCCGCTTCAAGGTCGCCTTGCCGGATTACGGCGTCTTCGACGAGGCGCGCGTCTTCGCGCCGGGGCCGCTGCCTGGCCCTGTGGTGTTTCGCGGGTTGGTTCGCCTCGGCCTGCCGATCTGCGAGGACATCTGGGGGGAGGAGGTCGTCGAGTGCCTCGCCGAGACCGGGGCGGAAATCCTGCTGGCTCCGAACGGCTCGCCCTTCCGGCGCGGCGTTGGCGACGAGCGCGTGAATGTTTCAGTCGCGCGCGTCGTCGAATCCGGCTTGCCGCTGGTCTATCTCAACCAGGTCGGCGGCCAGGACGAACTCGTCTTCGACGGTGCCTCCTTCGTGCTCGATGCCGCACGCAACCTGACGCATCAGCTTCCCGCCTTCCACGAGGCGCTCGTCGTGACGGATTGGGTGCGCGAGGCGGGGCGCTGGCTCTGCCGGCCGGGCGCGGTCGCTGCGGTCGAGGCCGCGGACGAGGCCGATTACGCCGCCTGCGTGCTCGGCCTGCGCGACTATGTCGGCAAGACGGGGTTCCCCGGCGTCGTGCTGGGCCTGTCGGGCGGCATCGATTCCGCGCTCTGCGCCGCGATGGCGGTCGATGCGCTCGGGGCTGATCGCGTCACCTGCGTGATGATGCCATCGCGCTTCACCGCGCCGCGGAGCCTGGCCGATGCGCAAGCCTGCGCGGCTGCGCTCGGTGTCCGCTACGAGACCGTGCCGATCGCGGGGGCGGTCGAGGCCTTCGATGCCGCATTGGCGGGCTTGTTCTCCGGCCGCTCGCCGGATGTCACCGAGGAGAATTTGCAGAGCCGTACACGCGGGACACTCCTGATGGCGCTCTCCAACAAGTTCGGCTGGATGCTGGTCACGACCGGCAACAAGTCGGAGGTGTCCTGCGGCTACGCCACGCTCTACGGCGACATGAATGGCGGCTTCAACCCGATCAAGGACCTCTACAAGACCGACGTCTTCCGGCTCGCCGCGCTGCGCAACCGCTGGAAACCGGCCGGCGCGCAGGGGCCGGACGGCATCGTCGTCCCCGAAGCGATCCTGACCCGGCCGCCCAGCGCCGAATTGCACGAGGACCAGGCCGATCAGGATACCCTGCCGCCTTACGAGGTGCTCGACGCGATCCTGCTTGCCCTGATCGAGCGCGAGCAGCGCGTCGCCGACATCATAGCAGGCGGGCAGGATCGCGAGACGGTGCTGTCGGTCGAGCGCTTGCTTCATCGCGCCGAGTACAAGCGCCGCCAGGCCGCGCCGGGGGTAAAGATCACCAGCCGCAACCTCAGTCGCGACCGGCGCTATCCGATCGTCAACGGCTTTTCCGATAAGGGCGAGGCCGCCCACAGCCCCGATGCGGCGCTGGTCAAGGGCGTCGGTCGCGGCGGCGGCGAGAGCTTCGACTTCTGACGGCTGCGGGCGCCGTCGCTCTCAATGCACCGCCGCGGTGCCGGCATCGGCCTTGTCGTGCTGCCCGAAGCGGTCGACCATCGTGGCGCTGGCCTCGTTGAGACCGAGCACGCTGACCTCCGCGCCGTTCCGGCGGAACCGGAGAACCGCCTTGTCGAGCGCGCCGATCGCCGAAATATCCCAGAAATGCGCATGGGTCAGGTCGATCGTGACGCGCTCCGGTCGCTCGTCGAAGCCAAAGCCTGCGAGGAAGCTTTCTGTCGAGGCGAAGAAGATCTGGCCGCGGACGATATAGTCGCAAGCCTTCCCGTCGGGGCTGGCAAGCTTCTCGACGGCGACGAGCCGCGCGACCTTGCCCGCGAAGAACACGCCCGACAACAGCACGCCGACGAGCACGCCCTTGGCAAGGTCGTGGGTGGCGACCACGGTGACGACGGTCGCGACCATGACGATCGATGACGGCAGCGGGTTGCGCCGGAGATCGAGCACCGATCGCCACGAGAAGGTGCCGATCGACACCATGATCATCACGGCGACGAGGGCGGCCATCGGGATGATCCGCACGAGATCGTCGAGCACCACGATCAGGAACAGCAGGAAGGCGCCGGCGACGAAAGTCGAGAGCCGGCCGCGCCCGCCCGAGGTCACATTGATCACGGACTGGCCGATCATGGCGCAGCCGCCCATGCCGCCGATCAGCGCCGAGGCGATGTTGCCAGCGCCCTGTCCGTAGCATTCCTGGCTCTTGTTGCTCGTCGTCTCAGTCATGTCGTCGACGATCTGAGCCGTCAGCAGCGATTCGAGCAGGCCGACCGCGGCCAGCGCGACCGAATAGGGGAAGATGATCTTCAGCGTCTCGAGGTTCAGCGGCACCTGCGGCAGGGCGAAGACGGGCAGCGTCGAGGGCAATTCGCCGAGATCGCCGACCGTCCGCAGGTTCAGCCCGAAGCCCCATGCGAGCGCCGTCAGAACGGCGATGGCGACGAGCGGCGAGGGGATGGCCTTGGTCAGATAGGGCAGGAGATAGATGATCGCGAGGCCGCCCGCGATCATAGCATAGGTCAGCGTCGGCACGCCGATCAGTTCGGGCAACTGCGCCATGAAGATCAGGATCGCGAGCGCATTCACGAAGCCGGTGATGACCGAGCGCGAGACGAAGCTCATCAGGCGCCCGAGCCTGAGCGCACCGGCGCCGATCTGGATCAGCCCCATCAGGATCGTTGCCGCGAACAGATATTGAAGGCCGTGTTCCTTGACGAGCGTGACCATCAGGACCGCCGTGGCTGCAGTCGCAGCCGAGATCATGCCGGGGCGGCCGCCGACGAAGGCGGAGACGCAGGCGATCGCGAAGGAGGCATAGAGCCCGACCTTCGGATCGACGCCGGCGATGACCGAGAAGCCGATCGCCTCCGGGATCAGGGCCAGGGCGACGACGATGCCGGACAGGATGTCGGCCCGGATGTTGGAGAACCATTCGCGGCGGTAGGAAGCCAATTTTGACATTGAAGAACCCACGAGCAATCAGCGCCTGCGCAAAGGGGCAGGATCGAGCTTGATCGACATTTGGGTTGTCCGGCGGATCGGCGGCCGGAAGAGCCACCCGGATTTGCACCGGGTCCATTCGAATGACCCCTTCTAGCTGCGAAACCTGTTGCGTTGCAACACGGGTGGCGAGGCGCAGATCGGGCGGTCATGCGCAGCCTCACGCCCGCGAACCGCAAGCAGCGATTGTCCGGCCGGGGCAAAAGCGCCATAAGCCCCGCCATGACCGCATCGCCTCTTCTGCGCTTCGCCCCGTCGCCCACGGGCTATCTGCATATCGGCAACGCCCGCTCGGCGCTGTTCAACGGGCTGTTCGCGCGCCGCCATGGCGGCCGCTTCATGCTGCGCTATGACGACACTGATCTGGCCCGCTCGAAGCCCGAATTCGCCGAGGCCATCGCCGAGGACCTCGCCTGGCTCGGCATCGTGCCCGACGCCGTGATCAGCCAGTCGCAGCGGCTTGCGCTTTATGACGAGGCGGCGGAGCGCCTGCGTGCGGCGGGGCGGCTCTATCCCTGCTACGAGACCGCCGACGAACTCGACCGCCGCCGCAAGCGCCAGCTCGCGCGCGGCCTGCCGCCGATCTACGACCGCGCCGCGCTGAAGCTGACCGCCGAGGACAAGGCGGAGCTGGAAGCGGAAGGGCGCAAACCGCATTGGCGTTTCCTGCTCGAGCCGCGCATCGTCGCCTGGAAAGATCTGATCCGCGGCGACGCCCATGTCGATTGCGCCTCGCTGTCGGACCAGGTGCTGATCCGTGAGGACGGCAGCTATCTCTACCATCTGCCTTCGGTGGTCGACGATGCTGCGACGGGCGTGACCCACATCATCCGCGGCGAGGACCATGTCACCAACACGGCGGTCCATATCCAGATCTTCGAGGCGCTGGGTGCGGCGCTTCCCGCCTTCGGCCACCATAACCTGCTGACCACCGCAAGCGGCGAGGGGCTCTCCAAGCGCCTCGGCCATCTCTCGCTGCGCGGCCTGCGCGAGGCCGGCGTCGAGCCGCTCGCGGTCGCAGCTCTTGCCGTCCTGACCGGTTCGTCGGATGCGGTGCGGCCCGTCGCCAGCCTCGACGAACTGGCCAATCTGGTCGATCTCGCCCATGTCTCGCGCGCTCCGGCGAAGTTCGACGAGCACGACCTCGAGACGCTGAGCGCCCGCACGCTGCATCAGCTTCCCCATGAGGCGGTCGCCGGCCGCCTGACCGATGTCGGCGTCGAGGGAGGCGAGGCCTTCTGGCTCGCGATCCGGGGCAATCTTGCCAGATTCGACGAGGTGCGCATCTGGGACGAGGTGGTGCGCGGCCCGCTCGCGCCGGTGATCGCCGATCCCGCCTTCGCTGAGGCCGCTGCCGCCGTGCTGCCGTCCGAGCCCTTCGACGCGACGACATGGAAGAGCTGGACCGCTGCGGTCTCGGCTGCGACCGGCGCCAAGGGCAAGGCCCTGTTCATGCCGCTGCGCCAGGCCCTGACCGGGCAGGACCATGGCCCTGAGCTGGCGGCCCTGCTGCCGCTGATCGGCCGCGCGAAGGCGCTGAAGCGTCTGGCGGGCGAAGCGGCCTGATTTTTCCCATCATTCTCGGGCGCTGCGAAGCAGCGACCCGAGAATCTCGTGACCAGATGACACTGGTTTCAGAGATGGTCGGGTCAAGCCCGACCATGACGTCGCGGTTCAGTCTGCGTCCTCAATCGTGCCGATGCATCGCCGAGTCGTGTTTGGTGTCGCGCATCGTTGAATAGACCAAAAGCGAGATGAAGATCACGCCGGCGAGATAGTAGAAGAAATACTGCTCGTGCCCCTGTTGCTTGAACCAGAGCGCGATCGCCGGAGCCGTGCCGCCGAAGACCGAGACTGTGACCGCATAAGGCACGGCGATGCCGGTGGCGCGGATCGAGGTCGGGAACAGTTCGGCTTTCACCACGGCGTTGATCGAGGTGTAGCCGGCGACGAAGATCCAGGCGCCTGAAATCAGCAGGAAGGCCATCCAAGGCGATTTCGTCCCCGCGAGCGTGGTCAGCAGCGGCACGGTCAGCAGCGTTCCCGCGACACCGAAGAAGATCAGCATCGGCTTGCGGCCGATCCTGTCGGAGATCGCGCCATAGATCGGCTGCAGCACGGCGGCAAAGATCAGCGAGCCGGCGATGATATAGGTCGTGGTGATGTCGGAGAAGCCGGCCGTCTGGCGCACGAAGGTCTGCATATAGGTGGTGAAGGTGTAGAAGGCGGCCGTGCCGCCCGCCGTCAGCCCGACCACGATCGCGATCTCGCGGGGATAGCGCATCAGGCCGCGGATCGAGCTCTCGCGCTTCACTGGGTTCTTGTTCGCTTCGGTGAAGGACTCGGTCTCGTGCATGTGCCGGCGCATGAACATGGCGGTGATCGCCAGCAGTGCGCCGATGACGAAGGGAATGCGCCAGCCCCAGGCGACGAGCTGCTCATGCGTCAGGAACACGTTCTGCAGCAGCAGCAGGACGAGAATGGCGGTGAGCTGTCCGCCGATCAGCGTGACGTACTGGAAGCTGGAATAGAAGCCGCGATGCTCGGGGTCCGCGATCTCGGAGAGGTAGGTCGCGCTGGCTCCATACTCGCCGCCGAGGCTCAGCCCCTCGATGATGCGCGCCAGCGCGAGCAGGGCGGGGGCCGCGAAGCCGATCGTGGCATAGGTCGGGGTCAGCGCGATGATCAGCGAGCCGAAGCACATCATCAGCACCGAGATCGTCAGCGACAGGCGCCGCCCGTAGCGATCGGCGAGATGGCCGAAGAGCCAGCCGCCGAGCGGGCGCACGATGAAGCCGGCGGCGAACAGCGTCGCGGCGTTGAGTTGCTGCACGACGGGATCGCTCGAGGGGAAGAAGGCCGGCGCGAAATAGAGCGAGAAGGCGGTGTAGGCGTAGAAGTCGTACCATTCGACGAGATTGCCGACGGAACCGACGAAGATCGCCTTGATGCGGCGTTTGGCGTCGGCGATCTCGATCGGATGGGGATGGGTCGTCGCTGCGGTCTCTGACATGGCGGCCTCTCGGCCCGGCGTCGTCAGAGCCTCTCCCGCACCCGCCACGGCGGCACGATCAGGCACGGTCCGGCGACGTTCCAGGCAATCGTGTTGATGGTTGCACCCTCTATCGCGCCGCCACAGTCATGCGTCCAGCGTTGAGGCTGACAAATTTTGCGCTGCCGCCATGCGATCACGGCATGGAACAAATTCAGCCTGTCATGGTCTCGCAGCGGCCGGACCGAGATTCGGCGCGAGATTCGGCGCCACGATCCGTACCGTCCGGCGCTCGCCTGTGACGCTGCGCGTCTCCCGCTTCAGCCCGTCGCCCTTGTCGAGGACGCGTTCGCCGACCGAACTCGGTCCGACACCGGCCGATTCCGTGCCCGAAGTCGGGGAATTTTCCGATGGCATCGGCTTCTCGTCTGGAATCTCCGGGGCTGCGGCCGGCTGCACCGTCGGTGCCGCGCCGCGCCGCTTCGGATCGGGCTTGGCCTCTTTCGGGCGCGACAGTTCGGCCGCCCGCTGCTCGGTGACGATGACATCGCCCTTGCGCTTGTCGAGCAGGTATTCCGCCTCCTTGAGGGCCTGGGCCCAGCTCTGGCCCTGGCCGCGGCAGGTGCAGGCGGCGTCAAAGCTGCGCTGGTATTTTCCGGCATTGGCCAGCGAGGAATAGGGCTGGCCGGTGGCGCGCGCGACGGAGTTCTGGATGTCGCCGCCATTGGTCATGCCATAGGCGAGCGTTTCGACGCCGGGGCACAGCGCCTGGCACATCTCGTCGGAGCTGTCGCGACCGCCCGGATTGTTGGCGAGCGGGAAGAAGAAGCCGTCGCAGGTCCGCACGCAGACGGTCTGCGGCCCACCCATGCGCGGCTTTTCGGGCTCGAGCGGCTGCTCGGGATCGAGTTCCGGAAGCGTCGAATCGATTTCGCCGCGGCGCGGCTCGAGGCCGAAGATCGTCTCGAAGAAGCCGCGCTGCTGGGCCCGGCAGTTGTTGCTGATGGCGGCAGCGAGCTGGGCCCGGCGCTGCTCGACCGCGCCGCCCTGACCCTGTTGCTGCAGGCTGCCATATTGCGCCTGCAACTGGCCGATCTGCGCGCGCAGGCCACCGCATTGCGCCGGCGGGCCCTCGCCGAAGAAGGTGAAGCCACCGCGCTCGCAGCCCATGGCGCGATACTGGCTCGTCGCCTGCGCGAGCTGCGCGCCGACGCGCTGCGCTGCCTGTGCCGCGCGCGGATCGCCGCCGCGCTGGCCCTGCAGGCTGGCGAGTTCGGAGCGCCATGCATTGCAGGACGGCGACTGCGCCAGCGCCGCCCCGCCCATGCTCGCCAGGGCCAGAAGCACAGCACCGAAGCGCCCGCTGCGACGGAGCCAGGCAAATCTCGGCCAGTCGGATCTCGGCGAGGCAAATCTTAGCCAGGAGGGTCTCGATGTCATCGCGCGTCGGATCACGTCACCTGCTTGCCGGTCTTGATTGGGCCTGACGATCCTTGCCCAAAGCTGGCGGGCTCGCCTTCGGGCGCAACAACACCCGCCAAACGCGACGGAACTATGGAGGGGCATCGGGCAGGCCGCGAACGGCAGGTCCGATGCCCGATCCGCATGCCATATTCGCCGCCGCCGGGCAATCGGCACGCCTGATCGAGCAGGGAATTCACTGAAGCGGTTGGCGCGCGCGCGCCGACTGTCTAGAAGGCTCGGACCCCGTCCGCGCACGCCGCGCGGGCTTCGTGACCGGGCGATGCCGACATGACCGAACCTCTGGCGCTCCAAAAGCCTCTGGCACTCGAAGACGCCTTCATCCCCGAGCTTCCGAACTATTATCGCGGCAAGGTCCGCGAGAATTACGACCTGCCCAACGGGCGCCGCATCCTGATCTCGACGGATCGCTTGAGCGCCTTCGACCGGGCGATCGCCGCGATCCCGTTCAAGGGGCAGGTGCTGACCCAGACGGCGCGCCACTGGTTCGAGAAGACGGCGGACATCTGCCCCAACCATGTGCTCGAATATCCCGATCCCAATGTCGTGATCGGCAAGCGGCTGGACATTCTTCCCGTCGAGATCGTGGTGCGCGGCTATCTCGCCGGCACGACCGGCACCTCGATCCTGACGATGTACAAGCAGGGCCTGCGCGAGATGTATGGCGTGCGCCTGCCCGATGGCCTGCGCGACAATGAAAAGCTGCCCGAGGCGATCATCACCCCGACCAGCAAGGCGTTCGACGGCGGCCATGACGAGCCGCTTTCGGCCGCCGGCATCGTTGCCGAGGGGCTCCTGACCCGCGAGCAATGGGACATGGTGAGCGGCTATGCGCTGGCGCTCTTCGCACGCGGGCAGGCGCTCGCCGCCGAGCGCGGCCTGATCCTGGCCGACACCAAATACGAGTTCGGCACCGACAGGGATGGCACGATCCTGCTGGCGGACGAGATCCACACCCCCGATTCCAGCCGTTACTGGATGGCCGGCAGCTACGCGGCGCGCTTCGAGGCCGGCGAGAAGCCGGAATCCTTCGACAAGGACTTCGTCCGCAACTGGGTGGTCGCCCGCTGCGACCCTTACAAGGAAGAGCTGCCGCCGATCCCGGCGGCGCTGATCGCACAGACGACGGATGTCTATGTCCGCGCGTTCGAGACCATCACTGGGCAAACCTTTGTGCCGCCGCCGGCCGGTGAGGTTCCGCTGGACCGCATCCGCCGCAACCTCGCGCGGTTCTTCTGACTAACCAGCCCTCATCCCGAGGAGCCATTCCCAACGGAATGGCTCCTCCGGATGAGGGCTCAGGGGATTCACAACGATACCCGAGGGCAGTCGCGACCTCAGCCCTCGTCCTCGCGATAGCTGCCGGCGAGATGGCGGCTGCGTTCGGTCAGCGTCGAGAGCACGCGCTCGAACACCTTGAGTTCCTCGGTCGCGATTCCTTCCGTCCAGCGCGCCTGGAAGGCCAGCGCCAGCGGCACGATCTGCGCATAGATCCGCTCGCCGGCGGGCGTCAGCGCGACGAAGGACTCGCGCCGGTCCTGCCGGTTCTCGGCCCGCGAGACCAGCCCGCGCTTCTCCAGTTCGGAGACGGCTCGCGAGACCTTGGTCTTGTGCATCTGGGCCAGTTCGCCGATGTCGCGCGAGGTCAGCTTGCCGAATTCGCCAAGCTGCGCGACCACCCGCCACTCCGGGATGCCGATGCCGAAATGCGCGTCATAGATCCGCCCCAGCGCCCGCGCCGAATGGAAGGCGACGACGTTGAGGCGGTAGGGCAGGAACTGTTCCAGCCGGAGCGGAGTCTCCGGCGGGGGAGAGGGCGGTTTCGTCGACATGGTCAGCTGGCCGCCTCCAAAGCTGAGCCGGCCGCTCAGCGCGCCTTCAGCCGGTTCATGAACGAGTCGTAGGACAACTCGGCGACCTGCCACCAGAGCAGGTTCTCGCCGCGGAAGGCGACCATCGAATCGTAGCCTGCCTTGAAGTCGGCGCTTTTGGCCGAGGTCTCGGCGTAATACTCCTCGGCGGCCTTGAGGGCCGCTTCCATCACCGGCAGCGGGAAGGGCCGGAGCTGTGCGCCCTGGCCGACGAGCCGGCGCAGTCCGCCCGGATTCACAAAGTCGTATTTGCCCAGCATCCAGTTGTTGGCCGCCTCGCAGGCGTTCTGGACGATCGCCTGATAGTGCTTCGGCAGCTTGGCCCAGGCCTCCTTGCCGATGATCAGGTGCAGCATCGCGCCGCCCTCCCACCAGCCGGGATAGTAGTAATATTTGGCGACCCGGATGAAGCCGAGCTTCTCGTCGTCATAGGGGCCGACGAATTCCGCCGCATCGATCGTGCCGCGCTCCAGCGCCGGGTAGACGTCGCCGGGCGCGATCTGCGTCGGCACCACGCCGAGCTTGGCCAGCACCGCCCCGCCCATCCCGCCGATACGGAACTTCAGCCCCTTGAGGTCGTCGAGGCCGGTGAGTTCCTTGCGGAAGAAGCCGCCCATCTGGCAGCCCGAATTGCCGCAGGGGATCGAATAGGCGTTGAAGCGGTCGAGAACGCCGTTCACGATCTGCTCGCCGCCGCCGAAATACCACCAGCTATGCTGCTGGCGGGCGTTCAGCCCGAAGGGGATGCCGGTGCCGAGCCCCAGCGCGGGGTCCTTGCCGATGTAGAAATAGGTCGGCGAATGCGCGCATTCGACTGTGCCCGAGGAGACGGCGTCGAGCGCCTGCAGACCCGGGACGATCTCGCCCGGAGCGAAGACCTGTATCTGGAACTTGCCGTCGGTCGCGTCGCTGACGAGCTTTGAGAAGTGCTGTGCGGTCCCGAAGATCGTGTCGAGCGACTTGGGGAAGCTCGACGTCAGCCGCCACTTCACCTCGGGCTGCGACTGTGCGACGGCCGGCATCGCGACGGGCGTGGCGGCGGCGGCGAGTGCACCTGTTTTCAAAAAGTCGCGACGTTTCATAAGGTGTTCCTCCCACGGGCTTGTTGAGCCCTTATTGGCGTGTCGCGCGAGGAATGAAAAGACATGAAACTCGCTTCACTTATGCATGGCCGGGATGGCCGGCTGGTCGTGGTCTCGCAGGATCTGACGCGCGCCACCGATGCCTTCCCGGTGGTGCCGACGCTGCAGGCCGCGCTCGATGACTGGGACCGGCTCGCCCCGCGCCTCGCCGATCTGGCGGTGAGCCTGGAGCACGGCTCGGTCCCCTCCTTCCGCTTTCACGAGCATGATTGCGCCGCGCCGCTGCCGCGTGCCTATCAGTGGCTCGACGGCTCGGCCTATGCCAACCACGTCGAACTGACCCGGAAGGCGCGTGGCGTCGCCCTGCCGGAAAATCTTCTGACGGAACCGCTGATGTATCAGGGCGGCTCCGATACGCCGCTGGGTGCACGCCAGGCGGTGCATGCGATCGCCGAGGATCAGGGCATCGATTTCGAGGCCGAGGTCGCGGTCGTCACCGGCGACGTGCCGATGGGCGTCAGCCCGCAGGCCGCGCTCGGCCATATCCGCCTCGTGATGCTGGCCAATGATGTCAGCTTGCGCAACCTGGCCGGGCCGGAGCTGGCGAAGGGCTTCGGCTTCGTCCAGGCGAAGCCGTCCAGTGCCTATTCGCCGGTCGCCGTCACCCCCGACGAACTCGGCGACGCCTGGCGCGGCGGCAAGCTGCACCTGCCCGTTCTGGCGCAGATCAATGGCAGGCTGTTCGGGCGGCCCGATGCCGGCACCGACATGACCTTCGACTTCGGCGCGCTGATGGCCCATGCCGCGAGGACGCGTCGGCTCGGCGCCGGCACGATCATCGGCTCCGGTACGGTCTCGAACCGCGGCGCCGATGGCGGTCCGGGGCGTGCGCTGGCCGAGGGCGGTGCCGGCTACGCCTGCATCGTCGAGCAGCGCATGGTCGAGACGATCCTGACGGGCGCGGCCAGCACGCCGTTTCTGCGCTTCGGCGACACGATCCGCATCGAGGTGAAGACTTCGACCGGCCATTCGATCTTCGGGGCGATCGAGCAGGAGATCTTGCCGCATGTCGGGTGAGGCGGTTGGCGCGTGCAGGCCCGAGCCGTCGCCGAAGGAACCGCGCGGCGGCTTTTGCGTCGGAGAGCTTGGCGCCTGCCGGAGCGGCGGCTAACCTGCCGCCGCATCCATCGACGAAGCCCGCTGCGAAAGCTCACGCCCCATGATCGACGCCGTGCCGTTCTATCCCGCGACCGTTCCGCTGGCCTTCTTCGTCTGGGGGCCGGCGCTGGTGATGGTGCTGTTCTGGGCGGTCGGCTTCTGGTCGAGCCGGCAGGGCGTGCCGCGCATGCTGGAAAATGACTGGAACGGCTTCAACGTCGCCGATGTCGAGAAGCTCTTCGCCATGTATGGCGAGACGCACCGCGCCCGCTATCGCAACCGGGTGCTTCCGGCCGATGTCGCCTGCGCCTTCACCTATGCCATCGTTGGCGCGATCCTGATCGCGGGCCTGTCGATGCGTGGCCAGCCCTGGTGGGTCGCGGCGCTCTGCGGCGGCGGCTGGCTGCTGGGCGGCCTCTGCGATGTCGCCGAGAACCTCTCTGTGGCAAGGCTGCTCGACAAATATCCGAAGGTTGAGGCTGGCGACGTCGCCTTCGCCAGCCGCCTCACCCAGTTCAAGCTGGTGCTGTTCCTGCTCGGCACGGTCGGGGCGGTCGCGGCCGCCTATCTCGCCTTCAAGCCGCTGGCGGCGTGAGACTGATCTGGCGGGCACGCTCGCCCGCCACCATATCCGGGCAGGCGGCGCCTTGCCGCCGAAGGAGATCGTCCATGCGCATGAATGCCATCGCTTCCGCCGTCATCGCCGGCCTGCTCGGCCTTGCGGCTCAGGCGCTGCCGGCCGTGGCGCAAGAAGACCTGATCTTCAGGAAGTCCACCGTCTGGAAGATGCTGACCCCCGACGACAAGCTCGCGGTCTACGGCGTCGATGATCCTGTCGTCGAGGGCGTCGCCTGCCATTACACCATCCCCGAGAAGGGCGGCGTCTCCGGCATGTTCGGCGTCGCCGAGGAGGTGTCCGAAATCTCGCTCGCCTGCCGTCAGATCGGCCCGATCAAGTTCCGCGAGAAGGCCGATCAGGGCGATGTCGTCTTCCGCGAACGCCGCTCGCTGGTCTGGAAGAAGATGCAGATCGTGCGCGGCTGCGATGCCAAGCGCAACGTGCTGGTCTATCTGGTCTATTCGGACAAGCTGATCGACGGCTCGCCGCAGAACTCGACCTCGACCGTCCCGATCATGCCTTGGGGCGGCACGGGCGAGGCGCCGAAATGCGCCGACTGGATCAAGTAGGAAAGCGGCCTCAGCCGCCGCAGGTGATGACCAGCGGCTGCTCCGGTGCCGCGGCGGGCGCAGCCTTCACCTTGGACAGTGACCCGGTGAAATCCTCCCGCGTGGCCAGACCATAGGCGCTCGCCCTGGCGAAGCCTTGTGCTTCGCACCAGGCGTCGGCGACGATCTTGCCGCATTCCGACTTGCTGGAGAGGCAGTCGGCGACGCCGTAGCCGTCGCTGGCCGGGATCAGGAAGGTGCGCTGGTCGCTGGGGGCGGCGGCGGTCTTGCTGGTCGGCAGGACCGACAGCGAAAGCCCGGCTCCGACGATCCCGAACAGGCCGATCAGGGCAACGGCGCGGCGCATCTCTGGGGTGTCCTCGTGGCTGACGGGCGCTCAACCCTCGAATCGCGAGGATGGTTCCCGGCAGTTAAGATTGAATGAAGCGCCGGCCTTCTGATGGTGCAGTGCGGCGAAGTTGGGGCGCCCTCTTGACGCAAAGCCCGCACGCAGGCAAGCGTTTCCCGATGACGCGGGCCCTCAACCTGATTTCCATTATTTGCCGCTAGCTCTCGCTGGCCGGCTGCTCACGTCCTCATCCTGAAACGGTAAAGACAGAAAGCGCCCCGGCCAGCGGCCAGGACCGCCGTCACGCTTTCGCCGTTCGCCAGGATACTCCCGATGTCGCCGACCCTCAGGCTCTACAACACGCTGACGCGGACGAAGGAGGATTTCGTTCCCGTCGATCCGCAGAACCTGCGGATGTATGTCTGCGGCCCGACGGTCTACGATTACGCGCATATCGGCAACGCCCGCCCGGTCATCGTTTTCGACGTGCTCTACCGGCTGCTCAAGCATTTGGCGAAGCAGGGCATTTGGGATGGCGGCAAGGGTGAGACCAAGGTCACCTATGCCCGTAACCTCACCGACGTCGACGACAAGATCAACGCCCGCGCGGCGCGTGACTGGCCCGGTCTGCCGCTGAACGAGGCGATCGCGAAGGTCACGGAAGGCACGACCGCGCAGTTCCATGCCGACATCGATGCGCTGGGTTGCCTGCGGCCGGACGAGGAGCCGCGCGCCACCGACCATATCGAGGAGATGAAGGCGATCATCGAGCGCCTGATCGCGCGCGGCGTCGCCTATGTCGCCGAGGAGCATGTGCTGTTCCATGTCCCGGCCGTCGCGCATCTGAAGGCGGCGCCGAAATACGGCTCGCTCGCCCGCCGCTCGCTCGACGAGATGATGGCCGGCGCACGGGTGGATGTGGCCCCTTACAAAAAAGACCCGATGGATTTCGTGCTCTGGAAGCCGAGCCGCGACGGCATCGATCCGGGCTGGCCGTCGCCGGCCGGCATCGCCACGCCCGGCCGCCCGGGCTGGCACATCGAATGCTCGGCCATGTCGATGGCGAAGCTGCTCGAGCCCTTCGGCGGCGGGCTCTCCTGCGACGATCCGCAGAAGAACGTCTTCGACATCCATGGCGGCGGCATCGACCTCGTCTTTCCGCACCACGAGAACGAGATCGCCCAATCCTGCTGCGCCTTCGGGGCTGAGGCCGGCATCGGCCGCATGGCGAACTACTGGATGCACAACGGCTTCCTGCAGGTCGAAGGCGAGAAGATGTCGAAGAGCCTCGGCAATTTCGTCACGATCAACGAATTGCTGGAGACGGAGAGCTTCGGCGGCCAGAAATGGCATGGCCGCGTACTTCGGCTTGCAATGTTGATGACGCAGTACCGTCAGCCGATTGATTGGACGGTCGACCGACTGGTCGAAGCGCGATCAAATCTTTTCGAATGGAACGAGCTGTGCTTTGAAGCGCCAGCGCACGATGGAGAGGTCGCGGAGGTGGTGCAGCCCCTGCTTGACGATCTCAACACTGCTGCGGCGATCGCAGGATTTCACGCACTAGCCAAGGCAGTGCGAGCCGAAATGAATGGCCCTCGGAAAGTTGTTGCAGCGGCTAGGCTGCGGGAGGCGCTCTTCCTGTTCGGCCTATATCATGACGGCGTGCCGGCCGAATTGCTCAAGCAGGACGTTAGGGACCGGGAGCTCGACCGTAAGGTAGACAGCCTCGTTACTGCCCGTCTCGCCGCCCGCCGCGCGAAGAACTTCGCTGAATCCGACCGCATTCGTGACGAACTCGCTGCCATGGGCATCGCGCTCAAGGACGGCAAGGATCCTGCCACCGGCGAGCCGACAACGACCTGGGAGGTCAAGCGATGAACCGCGACGCACCCCCTCTCCCCTCGCGGGAGAGGGCTGGGGTGAGGGGGCGCCGTGACGGTGCCATTGATGCGTCCGCAAACGCACGCCCCGGAAACGTCACGGCGCCCCCTCATCCGGCCGCTGCGCGGCCCCCTTCTCCCGCGAGGGGAGAAGGGGAGACCGCGCCGACGCTTGGGCAAACCCTGAAGCGGCGTGCTCGCGCCATGCGCCGGGAGCCGACCGAGGCCGAGCGCAAGCTCTGGCATCTCCTACGCGATCGCCGCTTCAGCGGTTTCAAATTTCGCCGGCAGGTCGAGATCGGGCGCTATATCGTCGATCTCGTCTGTCTTGAGCGCCGGCTGATCATCGAGGCCGACGGCGGCCAGCATGCCGAGAACGCCTATGACGAGGAGCGCGACGCATGGATCGTTGCCCAAGGCTTTCGCATTCGTCGATTCTGGAATGCGGACATCCTGCAGAGGCCTGACGAGATCGTCGACACGATCTGGGCTGATCTGAACGCTCCGCTCCAGCAGCGCCCGCTCCGGCAGTTTACCCGATTGGACGACCACATCCGATGACCCCGACCCCCAAGATCCGCCCTGCCGGCTCGCTCTCCGTCGCGATCAAGCTCGTCATGCTGGCCATGGTGATCCCCCGTATCCTGCGCCTCAAGCTGAAGCGCGACCGATGACGGCCGCCCGCATCCATCTCTTCGACACGACTTTGCGCGACGGCGCGCAGACCACCGGCGTCGATTTCTCGCTCGACGACAAGCGCGCCGTCGCCGGCCTGCTCGACAGGCTCGGCATCGACTATGTCGAGGGCGGCTATCCCGGCGCGAACCCGCTCGACACGGCGTTCTTTGCGGAAAAGCCGACAAGGACAGCCAAGTTCGCCGCGTTCGGCATGACCAAACGGGCAGGGCGCTCGGCCGCCAACGACCCCGGGCTCAGGGCGCTGCTGGAAGCGAAGGCCGACGCGATCGTCTTCGTCGCCAAGGCCTGGGACTACCATGTCCATGTCGCGCTCGAGATCCCGCTCGAGGACAACCTCGCCGGCATCCGTGAGAGCGTCGAGGCCGCGAAGGCCGCCGGCCGCGAGGTCATGCTCGACTGCGAGCACTTCTTCGACGGCTACAAGGCCAATCCCGATTACGCGCTCGCCTGCGCCCGCGCGGCATACGATTCCGGCGCGCGCTGGGTCGTGCTCTGCGACACCAATGGCGGCACGCTGCCAGACGAGATCGGGGCCATCGTGGCCGAGGTGGCCAAGCGCGTGCCGGGAGACCATCTCGGCATCCACGCCCATGACGATTGCGGCTGCGCCGTCGCCAATTCGCTGGCCGCTGTCGAGGCCGGCGCACGCCAGATCCAGGGCACGCTGAACGGTCTCGGCGAGCGCTGCGGCAACGCCAATCTGGTCACCCTGATCGGCGCGCTGAAGCTGAAGGAGCGCTATCGCGGCCGCTTCGAGATCGGCATCGGCGAGCAGCAGCTCGCCGAGCTGACCCATGTCTCGCGCTCGCTCGACGAGATGCTGAACCGCGCGCCGAACCGTCACGCGCCCTTCGTCGGGGCGTCCGCCTTCGCGACCAAGGCCGGCATCCATGCCTCGGCCGTGCTGAAGGACCCGCGCACCTATGAGCATGTTCCGCCGGAGGCGACCGGCAATCTGCGCAAGGTGCTGATTTCTGACCAGGGCGGCAAGTCGAACCTCGTCGCCGAGCTGGAGCGCATCGGCGTCACGCTCGGTCGCGACGATCCGCGCCTCGCCCGCGTGCTGGAGGAGGTCAAGGAGAAGGAGGCGCAGGGCTATGCCTTCGAGGGCGCCGATGCCTCGTTCTACCTCCTCGCCAAGCGTATCATGGGCGAGGTCCCGGCTTATTTCGAGGTCGAGCGCTTCAAGGTGAATGTCGAGCGCCGCTACAATGCCCTGGGCGAGCTCGTCACCTTCTCGGAGGCGATCGTGAAGGTGAAGGTCGGCGACGAATTGCTGATCTCGGCGGCCGAGGGGGCGGCCGGCCCCGTCAACGCGCTTGATGTCGCGCTGCGCAAGGACCTCGGCCACTACCAGTCGCTGATCGAGGGCCTGCACCTCGTCGACTACAAGGTGCGGATTTTCCAGGGCGGCACCGACGCGGTGACACGCGTCCTGATCGAATCCGCCGACGAGACCGGCGAGCGCTGGACCACCGTGGGCGTCAGCGCCAACATCATCGACGCCTCGTTCCAGGCGCTGGTCGACTCGATCACCTACAAGCTGATGCGGGCCGGCGCGACGGCGTGAGTGACCCGTCATTCTCGGGCGAAGCGTAGCGCAGACCCGGGAATCTCTCGACGCGTGAAGCGCCTTTCGCGGCTTCGGCAAGACATGGTCGGGTCAAGCCCGACCATGACGTCCGATATCCTCACTCCGTCAGGCGGATGATCTTGTCCTTGCAGAGATTCATGTCCTCTGCGTCGCTCTCGACATCGTCGCCGAACTTCGCCAGCACGAAATAGCTGCAGCCCGCCGGCTTGTTCAGTTTCACGGCGACGCTTTGGCCCGGCGCCAGCGGCTTGGCGATCTTGCCGACGAGCCGGGGCTGGTCGCCGCCGGTGGCGATCTCGAAGGTCGTCAGCGGCGCGCTCCTCATGTTCTTGATGGTGATCTGGGCCGGTGGCTTGGCGCCTTGCGCCATGGCGGGCAGGGCGGCGGACAGCAGGCCAACACCGATACCCAGCAGTCCGGTCACGACAACACGTTGAATTTTCATGTTTGTTTCTTCCCCGGTGACGCGCCTGGGGCGCTCCGGGTGCAATCTGACACCGGGCTTTGGACGTAAGCAAGGCAGCCGCCGCTGCAATCCCGTCCTTCGTCCAGCCCACATGCATTTGCCGGCGATTGCGCCTATATCAGCGCCCCAACCTGGAATCGTCCCAAGATGTCTCCGCCTGCCGCGCCGCCACCGGCGCCGACCCTCGTGCGTCCTGCCTTGCTCCAGCCGGGGTCGGGCTTCGTCGAGACCTTCCGTGCGCTCTGGCCCTATCTCTGGCCGGCGGACCGTGCCGATCTGCGCAAGCGCGTCGTCGCCGCCTTCGCCCTGCTGGTGCTCGGGCGCATCGTGCTGATGGGCGTGCCCTTCGCCTTCAAATGGGCGACGGACGCGCTCGCCGATACGCCATCGAGCCTGGAGCGCTGGCTGCCCTGGCTGGTGGGGGCGCCGCTGGCGCTGACGGTGATCTACGGTCTCGCGCGCGTCGGCTCGGCCGCCTTCATCCAGGCGCGCGACGCGCTGTTTGCGCCCGTCTTCATGCATGCGGTGCGGACGCTGGCGCTGCAGACCTTCGGCCATCTGCATCACCTCTCGCTGCGCTTTCATCTCGAGCGCAAGACCGGCGGGCTGACGCGGGTGCTGGAGCGTGGCCGCAACGGCATCGAGGAGATGGTCCGGCTCGGCCTGAACCAGCTTGTGCCCGTCGTCATCGAACTCGTGCTGATCACCGCCGTCCTGCTGACGATCTTCAACTGGATCTATGTCGTCGTGCTGGTGGTGATGGTGACCACCTATATGGCCTACACCATCAAGGCGACGGAATGGCGCATCGCCATCCGCACCCAGATGAACGAGTCCGACACGGACGCCAATTCGAAGGCGATCGATTCGCTCCTGAACTACGAGACGGTGAAGTATTTCGGCGCCGAGGCGCGCGAGACCGCCCGCTACGACCTGTCGATGGCGCGTTACGAGCGTAATTCGATCAAGGCCTACACCTCGCTCGCCTGGCTCAATTTCGGTCAGGCGGCCATCTTCGCGACCGGGCTGACGATCTCGATGGTGATGGCGGTGCAGGGCTTCCGTGCCGGCACGCTGACCGTCGGCGATTTCGTGCTGATCAACGCCATGCTGATCCAGCTCTACCAGCCGCTGAATTTCATGGGCACGGTCTATCGCGAGATCAAGCAGGCGACGCTCGACATCGAGCAGATGTTCTCATTGATCGGCAAGGACCCCGAGATCCAGGATAAGCCCGGCGCGAAGCCGCTCGCCGTGCTGGCCGGCGAGGTCACCTTCGAGGATGTCCAATTCGCCTATATCCCCGAGCGGCCGATCCTGAAGGGCATTTCCTTCACCGTGCCGGCGGGCCGCACGATCGCCATCGTCGGCCCGTCCGGCGCCGGCAAGTCGACGATCTCGCGCCTGCTGTTCCGCTTCTACGAGCCGCAGAAGGGCCGCATCCTGATCGACGGCCAGCCCATCGCCGATGTCCAGCAGGTGTCGCTGCGCGCCGCCATCGGCATGGTCCCGCAGGACACCGTGCTGTTCAACGACACGATCGAATACAACATCCGCTATGGCCGCCCGGAAGCGAGCGAGGCGGAGGTCGAGGAGGCCGCCCGCCTTGCCCAGATCGACCGGTTCATCAAGTCGCTGCCGGAGGGCTACGCCACCTCGGTCGGCGAGCGCGGCCTGAAGCTGTCGGGCGGCGAGAAGCAGCGCGTCGCCATCGCCCGCACCATCCTGAAGGGTCCGCCGGTGCTTGTGCTCGATGAGGCGACCTCGGCGCTCGACAGCTTCACCGAGAAGGAGATCCAGGACGCGCTCGACCGGGTCAGCGAGGGCCGCACCACGCTGGTCATCGCTCACCGCCTTTCCACCGTGATCAATGCCGACGAGATCATCGTGCTCGACAAGGGGCTGATCGCGGAACGCGGCCACCACCGCGATCTCCTCGCCGCGAACGGCATCTACGCCGCGCTCTGGAACCGCCAGCGCCAGGTCGACGAGGCCAAGGCGACCCTCCAGCGTGCCACCGCCGAGGAAGAGCCGAGCGTGCGGGTCTCGCTGACGCCGTAAGGCAAGCTCCGGCCGTTTCTGTCAGGGTCGGGCTTGTCCCGACCATCCACGTCTTTGCTGGTCGAGACCTGTGTTCAAGACGTGGATGCTCGCCACAAGGGCGAGCATGACGGCGTGCGGTGCGGTTCGTGGCGGCCAGTCTAAAACCCCTCGCATCTGCGGCGCGCTTCCTGCATCCTGACGAAGGGGAGCCTCCGGCTTCCGCGCAGGGCCGGGGGATGACCATGTTCAATCCGACGACGTTCGTGGGCTTCCACACCTGGCTCAGCCTCATAGCCATCGTGGCGGGCTTCCCTGTCGCCGCCGGCCTGCTCAAGGGGCATATCCGCCCGGGCTGGACCGGCGTCTTCCTTTCGACCGCCTTCGCCACCAGCGCGACCGGCTTCGGCTTTCCCTTCAACGGCCTGCTGCCCTCGCACATCATCGGCGCGATCTCGCTGGTGCTCGTCGGGATCGCCGGCTTTGCGCTCTATGCCCGCCGCCTCGACGGGATTTGGCGTCATACCTACGCCGTCACGGCGATGCTGACCTTCTACCTCTTGCTCTTCGTGCTGGTGGCCCAGCTGTTCTCCAAGGTCGCGGCCTTGCGGGCGCTGGCGCCGACCCAGTCGGAGCCGCCTTTCGCGATTTCGGAGGGGCTGCTGTTCGTCGCCTTCGTGGTGCTGACCTGGCGCGCGGCGCGGCGCTTCACAAGCTATCGCGCGCACGCCTGAGGTCAGCCGAACTCAGCCGCGCGCGATAGCTCTCATCCGCAGCGGCTGCTTCGGCCGCAGCGTGATCTTCAGCGTCGGCTCCGGCGCGACAGCCGAAAGCGGTTCCAGCCGCAGCGCCGGCAGCAGAACCGCGAGGATCGCGACCGCTTCCATCGTGGCGAAAGCGCTGCCGATGCAGATGCGCGGCCCGGCGCCGAAGGGAAGATAGGCATAGCGATGCCGTCCGCGCGCGGCTTCCGGCGCAAAGCGGCCGGGGTCGAACACATCCGGCCGCTCCCAGAGCAGCGCGTGCCGATGCACGGCCTGGATCGGCACATAAAGCACCATGCCCTCCTTCAGCGAAACGCCGCCGAGCGTGAAGGGCGCCTCGACCTGGCGCGTGATGACGGGCGCGGGCGGGTAGAGCCGCATCGCCTCCTGGAACACGGCCCTGGTCAGCGGCAACGCCGCGACATGCTCCGGCCGCAGCAGTCCGTCGCTCGTGACGCGAGCGATCTCGTCGAGCACGGCCGCCTCGTGCTCGCGATGCTGGGCGAGCAGATGGAGCGTCCAGGCGAGCCCGAGCGCCGTGGTCTCATGGCCGGCCGTGACGAAGGTCAGCAGGTTGTCGACAATCTCGGCATCGCTCATCGCCCGGCCGGTTTCCGGATCGGCGCTGCCCAGCAGCATGTCGAGCAGGTCGCCACGAGGCTCCGCATCGGCCCGGCGCTGCGCCACCAGCCGGCCGAGGCTCTCGCGCAGATAGCCGACAGAGGCCCTAGCCTTGCCGCGGCCGGGATAGGGCAGCCAGTCGGGCGCGCCGAACAGATTGTAGACGAACATGAAGTTCGTCGGTTCTAGATAATCCGAGATCGCGCGCTCGACCTTGCCGACATCGAGGGCCTGCGAGCCCGACAGCATCGTCTCTACGATGATGTCGAAGGTCGTGCGCATCATCTCATGACCGATGTCGAGCGCAGCCGCGCCGGCTCGCCAGCGCTCACGCGTCGCCTCGGCGGCCGCGATCATCGCCGGCAGGAAGCCGAGCAGCCGCTCATGCTGGAAACCCGCCGCCACCGCCTGCCGCTGCCAGCGCCAATGCGCGCCATCCGCCGTCAGCAGGCCTTCTCCGATCGCCGGCCCGAGCACCTTGCGGATCAGGTCGCCCTTGCCGAGGCAGGCGGCCTGCTTCGTCAGGGCCTCCTGGATCAGCGGCGGATCGCAGACATAAAGGCTGGTGCGGCCGCCGGTCTTCGCCAGCACGAGCTTCTCGCGATAGACCTCCGGAGGCATTGCCTGCAGCGGGTTGCGCAGCAGCGAGGCGATCACCGACAGCGCCGGCCGCCGGCTCTCCACCAGACCGGACGACGCCGTCGCGTCCAGGGCGGTGAGTGTCGTCACGATGCGGTTTCCATCATCATGACGCCATGCTCCCTCCGGAATGAGGCGCCAATGCGCCGATCATCGGCCGCCGTTCCATCGGCCGATGATCGGCAGGATTTCGCCTGTGACGGGCTCCCTGCTGCCGATCGTCACGGGAAGCGCAGCGGCGCCGACGTCCCCTTGCACTTCGCAGGTGCGGGCCGTAGCCATGACGTCTCGACTTCGGCTGACGGTGGGCGAGATGTGGAAGCGCCTGCGCTTCGTGAAGGCACTTCTGGGGATCGCCCTTGTGTCCTGTTCCGCGGTCGGCTCCCGTGGCGCTGAACCGACGCAGGTTTGGTCGCTCTGGGTCTCGCAGCCGAGCCGCCCCGGCCTCCTGACGGCCTGCGCCGTGCCGAGAGGGCTGGCATGGCCGATGCCCGCTGCGCCGACGCTTCCCCATGCGCCCCTGCGACTCGACGAGGCTTTGACAGTCCGATGGCAGGGCGGGCAGTTCGCGCAATCGGCGCCGCAGGCTCCCTCTGTCCTGCCACAGGCGAGAGCTTGGAACCCTCTTGATTCCTGCTTCGTGCTGAGCGCCGGCGGTGTCGTGGTCGCTGCCGGGGCTGTCGTTCCGCGTCATTCGGCCCGGCTTCTCAGGGCTGACACGCTCGTGCTCCAGAGCGAGCAGCCGCTCGCGTTTTCGTTGCTGCCGGCCTTCCCGGCCGAGATCGACCGGCCTGTTCCATCCGAATGGCGCCAAATCCTGACGCCGATCAGCAAGCCAAGGGGGTCCTTGTCGCAATGATCGGGTCTATTGTCAGGTTGAGCTTGCGCCGTATCGCCGTGTTCACGGGTGTCCTGGTGGCGCTGATCTTGCCCGCCAGCTTCGCCCATGCGAGCGGGGTCAAGACAATCGGATCCTGGGCCGTGGTCACTCATGACAAGGTGGGCGGGCGTAAGGACGTCGCCGCCATCGTCTCCGGCAAGAAGTCGCCCTTTGGCCTGGCCATTCGCTGCATCGACGCCAATCTCTCGGCTGCGTTCGTTCCGTTGACAGAGGAGCGGCTTTTTGGGCCCACGCGGCGGAGCGCAACGCTGGCGCTGCAGCCCGATGCTCGGCCTTTGAGCGCGATCGATGGCGTTGTCGGCGACGATCACGCCATCCACCTGTCGTCTCCGATGCCGTTGCTGGAACTCGTGCTCACCACGGCGCGGCTGGTGGTTTCGGTTCCGGCCGCCAACGGCCATACCGCTTCCGCGACCTTCGATCTCACGGCGAGCCGGCGCGCACTCGCCGATCTCGTGCAGCACTGCCCGGGCGGATAAGGGACAAGCTGCCGCAGACCCCTTTCCCCGCGGCTCCGAACCCCCTACACCACGCGTCCAAAGCGTGCGGAGGTCATTCCGCCACAGGTCGCAGCCACATGCGCGGATACCGCGCCAGCCACATCACGGAACTTTAGCCATGTCGCTCGTCGATTCCGTCCGCAAGGTGATCGTGCCCATCCACAAGGAAGGTTACGTCTTCATCGCCATCGCGCTGGTCGCGACGATCGTGCTCGCCAATCTCTGGTCGCCCTTCGGCTGGATCGGCTCGATCATCACGCTCTGGATCTGCTATTTCTTCCGTGATCCGATCCGGATCACGCCGCAGCGCGAGGGGTTGGTGATTTCGCCGGCGGATGGCCGCGTCAGCCAGATCGCCTCGGCCCTGCCGCCGCCGGAGCTCAACCTCCCGGCTGAGCCGATGACGCGCATCTCGATCTTCATGAACGTCTTCGACTGCCATGTGAACCGTGCCCCGGTTCCCGGCCGCATCGTCAAGATGGCCTATACGCCGGGCCTGTTCCTCAATGCCGAGCTCGACAAGGCGAGCGACGACAACGAGCGCAACGCACTCGCGATCGAGACCACGGCCGGCATCGTCGGCGTCGTCCAGATCGCTGGCCTGATCGCGCGCCGCATCGTGCCCTTCGTCAAGGAGGGCGACGTCATCGGCACCGGCGAGCGCTTCGGCCTGATCCGCTTCGGCTCGCGCGTCGATGTCTACCTGCCGCTCGGCGTCGTGCCGCTGGTCGGCGAGGGCCAGACCGCCTTCGCGGGCGAGACGGTGCTGGCCGATTTCGCCGGCAGCGAGCCGGCGCCGCGGATGTTCCGCGGGATTTGAGGGGCTCCCCTCTTCCCTTCTGCCGTAAGGGGAGAAGGGAAGAGCCACCTAGCCTCCGCCCCCGAAACCGCGTATTCCGGCTCGCATGAGCGATCTCTTTCCCCCCTTCGAGCCCGAGCGCGTCGAATCGAAGCGCGCCCGCTTCAAGCCGATCCCGTTCCGGCTGATCGCGCCCAACGTCATCACCCTGCTGGCGCTCTGCCTCGGGCTGACCGCGATGCGCCTCGTCGTCGAGGGCAAGCTCGAGACGGCGACGATCTGCATCCTGATCGCAGCCGCGCTCGATGGCGTCGACGGCCGCCTCGCGCGGATGCTCAAGGGCACCTCGCGCTTCGGTGCCGAGCTCGATTCGCTGTCGGACTTCGTCAATTTCGGCGTCGCCACCGGCTATGTGCTGTGGATCTTCGTCCTGCACGACCTGCGCTCCTTCGGCTGGATCATCGTGCTGACCTTGGCCTGCGCCATGGCACTCCGGCTCGCGCGCTTCAACGTCATGATCGACGATCCGAATCGCCCCGAATGGCAGAAGAACTTCTTCGTCGGCATGCCGGCCCCTGCGGGCGCGATCACCGCGATGCTGCCGCTCTACCTGCATTTCATCGGCGTGCCGGTGCAGGATTACGGCGCGGTGCCGGTCGGCGCCTATATCCTGTTCATCGCCTTCCTGACGATCTCGCGCATCCCCTGCTATGCCGGCAAGACGCTGGGCACCCGCGTGCCGCGCGACCGGGTGCTGCCGATCTTCGTCGCGGTGGTGGTGGTGGCGGGGCTGCTCTTCGCCTATCCGTTCGAGATGCTGGCGCTGGTCGTCATCACCTATCTCGCCTTGATC
The DNA here is from genome assembly GCF_003046175.1 of Bosea sp. 124. Lineage (NCBI taxonomy): Bacteria > Pseudomonadati > Pseudomonadota > Alphaproteobacteria > Hyphomicrobiales > Alloboseaceae > Allobosea > Allobosea sp. 124. The sequence goes on along the minus strand of NZ_PZZM01000001.1, from coordinate 61,962 downwards.
CCGCTCAGCGTGGCGCGCTACCGCAAGCTCGAGCGCGAGCACGCCGCCGCTGCGGCAGAGCCGCTGGAAGCGCCGGCCGAAGGAGCCTGACGAAACCCGGGCCTGAAGGCTTCGGCTTTCAGCGCTTGCGGCTGGTCAGCCGCGCCACATTGGCGCTGGTGCGCTTCGAGAACGGCTCCAGCGTGCTGTGGGCGACCTTGACGGCCTCCGCGGCCAGATCGATGCGGGCGAGCGGGTTGAGCGCCATGCCCCACCAGAACATCGCCGTGGCGTGACCGGCAGCGAAACCACTCTCCATCACGGCCGAGACCTTTTCGCTGACGGCCTTGGCCGCCTCACGCTGGCCATGGCTGTCACCGAGCGCGCCTCTCACCAGCAGCGGCATGCGCATCGCGATCGTCAGTCCGGCATCGGCGTGCAGGCTCATCATCCTGCTGGCGAGCGCCTGCGCTTCACCTCCCGCGGCCGTCGCGGCACGCGGCTTTCTGCTCGATCGGGCCATGGGTTGGGAAACTCCGGGACTTCGGGAGAGGTTGGCTGATGGGTGCATCCGCAAGGCGGCCACGAGGTCAGCCCTGCAATGTGGCGGGTTCCGACCCGTTGTGCAATGCGGTAGGCGGTGAGGGGCTGCCCTATTTATGCGCAAGGTGAATGACGCGCCCGCTTTCGTGGCAATGTCCCGCGTCTGTTGCAACACGAAACGGGCGGATTTATCCATCGCCGAAAATGCTCTAGAGCCTGTTGCACAGCGCGGCGTCCCGGCCGCCGGAACCGTATCGGGCTGCCCTTGAGCTTCTTCGCCTCTCCCAAACACCCCGGCTGGCGGCCGATGCTGGTGCTGGCCTCGGCCTCGCCGCGTCGCCTGGCCTTGCTGGAGCAGGCCGGGCTGAAACCCGATGCGCTGCTGCCGACCGATCTCGACGAGACACCGCTGAAGGGCGAGCGCCCGCGCGACCTCTCCCGCCGGCTCGCCCGCGAGAAGGCCCAGGCAGCCCGAATCGGCGCGGCCAGCCGCCCCGATCTCGAAGGCTGCTACATCATCGCCGCCGATACCGTCGTCGCGGTGGGGCGCCGTATCCTGCCCAAGGCCGAGATCGTCGACGAGGCCGCCGCCTGCCTGCGCCTGCTTTCGGGCCGTGCGCACCGGGTCTACACCTCGGTCGCGCTGGTGACGCCGGGCGGAGCGATCCGCGAGCGGGTGGTCGAGACCAGACTGCGCTTCAAGCGGCTCTCGACCGAGGACATCGAGACCTATCTCGCCTCGGGCGAGTGGCGCGGCAAGGCCGGCGGCTACGCCATCCAGGGCATCGCCGGCTCCTTCGTGGTCAAGCTCGTCGGCTCCTACACCGCCGTCGTCGGCCTGCCGCTGCACGAGACGGTCAACCTGCTCGGCGGCGAGGGCTTTCCTGTCCGCTTCGGCTGGATGAATGTGGGGTAAGGGCCAGTCGCGACAGGCTGTCGCGACTGATTCATTCCTGTCGGCTTGCCATCCGACTGTCCGGGAAATGTCCGCCTCCGGCAGCGGCATCGCTCGCCGCGGCGTCGCCGCCGGATGTCGGGAAATCACTTGAAGCCGATGAGCACCCCGTCGGCACCGAGCGAGAGCTGCAAGCCCTTGCGTTGCGTCGCCAGGCGCAGGGTCACGCCATTCGTGTTCCGCAGCCAGAGCCGCCCTTTGCCCTGATCGCCGAGCGCCCAGCCTTCGCGGAGCTGGACATAGGCGCCGGTGAAGTCCTTGACGTTGCTTAGCCCGTAGACCGTTCCGGTGGCCCGCAGGCGCGAGGCGCCGATGCCGCCGATGCCGAGGCCGCCGACGGTGATGCCATAGGAGCGGCCGCGGAATTTCAGGGTGCCGCCGCCGATCGCTCCAGAGCCGATGAAGGCGACCTGAAGCTGCTCGATCTTGACCGTGCCGGTGGCCGGGCCCAGTTGCGACGACTGTGCCGCCGCCGGCATGCTGGCGAAGAGGACGGCCATCAGGAGCGAAAAAGCTGCTGCTATCTTCATGGTTCTTGCTCCTGAAAAGGAAGCGGCGCGCCTGCCTGCCGCTGCGTTCGATTCCGACGCCGAAAGAAATTATCAGTATTTTTCAGTAGTGAACAGGCGTCGATGACTCGCGGATATTCCGGTTCCGCGAACCGCCCGTCCATCTCGCCCGGCCTTGCACCCCGTCCGATAACCCCCGATCCTGCACCCGCAAAACGCGCCGGCCTGACAAGGCGCGCCGAACGGAGGAATACGCATGTCCGGACGTCTGAGGGGAAAGGTCGCGATCGTCGCCGGAGCGGGTTCGATCGGGCCCGGCTGGGGCAATGGCAAGGCCACCGCCACGGTCTTCGCCCGCGAGGGCGCGAAGGTGATCTGCGCCGACATCAACCGCGACGCGGCCGAGGAGACGGCCGCCTTCATCCAGAACGAGGGCGGCCAGGCCTTCGCTGTGGAGACCGATGTGACCAGGGCCGATGCCATGGCCGATCTCGTGGGGCGCACGCTCGGTCGCTATGGCCGCATCGATATCCTCGACAACAATGTCGGCATCGCCGAGGTCGGCGGCGTCGTCGAACTCTCCGAGGAGGTCTGGGACCGCGTCTTCAGGGTCAACCTCACCGGCGCCTTCCTGGCGATGAAGCATGTCATCCCGGTGATGCAGCGCCAGTTCGAGGAGAGCGGGGAGGGCGGCTCGATCATCAACATCTCCTCGATTGCCTCGATCCGCTATACCGGCGTGCCCTATGCCAGCTACTCGGCCACCAAGGCGGCGCTGAACCAGCTCACCCGGACCACCGCCGTACAATACGCCCGCCAGAAGATCCGTGTGAACGCGATCCTGCCCGGGCTGATGAAGACGCCGATGATCGAGCATTCCGCCGGCCTCGCCCAGGTCTATGGCGAGGGCGACATCGACGCGATGTGGGCGGCGCGTGACGCGCAGGTCCCGATGGGCCATATGGGCGAGGCTTGGGACGTCGCTTATGCGGCCTTGTTCCTGGCCAGCGATGAAGCGCGCTACGTGACGGGCCTTGAACTCGTCGTCGATGGAGGAATCACGCTCAAATATGACTGACAACGACAATACGCCGCCTGCCGCAAGGCCGTCCCCGGTGAAGCCCTGCGCCATCTGCGGCAAGCCGGCGGTGGCGCGCTACAAACCGTTCTGTTCGGCGAGATGCGCCGATATCGATCTCGGCCGCTGGCTGAAGGGCAGCTATGTCATCCCCGGCGAAGCGGTCGAGGAGACCGAGACCGGCCTGCCGCCACGCGAACGCGACGAGGAGGCGTGACGGCGCCAGGCCGGTCTGCCTTCGTTTCAGCCCTCATTCATGATCGCGCTGCTAATCGGAACCTGACCAGCCATCCACGCATTGATTGCAGCCGGATGGTGTCGGGAGAAGGATACGCAGGATGTTCCGCAAGCTGACACTCATGGCCGTCGCCGCTGCGGCGCTTTTGTCCGTGGCCTCGGCAGGGGCGCAGGATTATCAGGTGGCGCAGGATGCCCCCTCGGCTCCACCGCCGGGCTATCGCTATCAGGCGCCGCCTCCCGGCTATCGCCAGCCCCAGCCCCAGCCCCAGCCGCGTCAGCGCTATCAGCCCGAGCCTTATGGCTATGAGCGTGGCTATGACGATCGGCGTCCGCGCTACGGCTATGACGAGCAGCCCTACCGGCCGCGCGGCCGGCGCTTTGGCGACTACTGCGCGACGTCGCGCGGCGCCTGCCAGACGCAGCCGCTCCCGGTGGGCTCGGCTTGCCGCTGCGATATCGACGGCATGATCAAGCGCGGCATCATCCAGTAGGCCGCTGGCCGTGGTTCGCCGCACTTGCGCGGGATGGGGGCGCTCGTGCGCCCCCATGGCTCTGAGGCCTGATGGCGCGCGGCGGCAGCGACCGCTCTATGGGGTTTGAAGCGATGGCCTATCGGGATGAACTCGAGCCCGTTCTCGAAGCCGAGCAGGTGCTCCGGCGCCGCATCGCGCTGCTTCTCGCGCAGGAGCGCGGCGAGCCCGCCGACGAGGCGCCATCCGGGTCGCAGATGCATGCGGCGGAGGAGGCCATCGATGCGTGGAGCGAGGAGGGTGAGGAGGCCCATGACAGCCGCGCCTTCCGGCCGCTGACGCCGCTCGAGGCGCTGCTCGCCGAACATCGCGCGGTCTGCGATCGCATCCTCGACATCCGTGATCGCCGCCTCTCCTGAAAGGCTGCCGGCGGGGGCAAGAAATGCACCCAAAAAAGATGCCCCCGCTGTTGCCAGCGGGGGCATCCGGGCAAGGGATGAACCCTGCGATCAGTAGCCGTAACCGCGGGCGTCGCGCGAACGCGTGCCATAGCCCGGACGGGAACCATAGCCGGGGCGGGGACCGTAGCCCGGCCTGGCGCCATAGCCGCCGCGATTCCCGTAACCGGGGCCGCGTCCATAGCCGCCGCCGCCACGCCCGTAGCGCTGCTGGCGCGCAGATTCCTGCATCATCAGCAGCCGGCGCTGCTTTGCGGCGGTCATCGTGAATTCTGCAGCCTGCCTGTCGAGCTGATGGGCAATCGCGGCAGGCAGGTTCCCCGCCGTCTCGGCCGCGGCGGGCGCAGCCATTGCGGCGCCTGCGAGAGCGATAGCGCCGATCATGCCGGCAAGGAACGTCCTGTTCATGTCAAATCCTTTCGCGCCGCGTCTGGCGGGCTCTGGGTAACGCCGAGGGTGCGGGATCGTTCCCCTCGGCCAAGGGAACAAGGGAAGGGCTGAGACCGCCCGCGATACGGTTCCGGCCGGAATACTTGGGGCGGGCGCATGATGCGGGCGTTTCACCGGGCCAGCCTGTGGAGTCGGTATCGCGCACCGTTCGGATCCCGTTGGTGACGCGCAAGGCTCTGCAAAGGCTCGAATCTCGACGGACGAAACGCCGGAAAGGAAATGGTGCCCAGACCTGGATTCGAACCAGGGACACTGCGATTTTCAGTCGCATGCTCTACCAACTGAGCTATCTGGGCGCCGGGGAAGCGTGAAGCCGCATCCCTGTTGGTGGGCGGGGTATAGTCGGTGGCGCTCGGGCTGTCCAGTCGCTTTGACGGCTTTGCGACAGCACCTGCGCCGCCATCGCGCCGCGGCCGGGAGGCGGATGCGGAAACACGCGGGAATGTCCATTCGACGGCTTGTCAAAGCGAGCGGCAATCGGGCATAGAGCGTCTAACGGAGACGTGGCCGAGAGGCTGAAGGCACTCGTTTGCTAAATGAGCATACCCCACAAGGGTATCGAGGGTTCGAATCCCTCCGTCTCCGCCACTTCCCTGATTGATCGTTTCGAACCACCAGAAGCGCCGCGCCCGCCATCTGCCCTTGCCGCGCATTGGGCTTTGCCAGCCGTCCTCCATCGCCGTTGAAGCGGCCGGCATCCTGTGGTCGAACTCTTGGCAACACGCCGTCGCAGCCAATTCACGCGGCGAGCGGAGGCCGGGAGGACCATTATGCGCATCGCCAGTATCGAACCCTTCATCCTGCATATCCCCGTCACGGGCGGGTCGATCTCCGATTCGACGCACCGCATCAGCCATTGGGGCGTGGTCGGCACGAAGATCGTCACTGAGGACGGGCTGGAAGGCTATGGCTTCACTGGCACCCATGCCGATCTGCCCTCCGACCGGCTGATCACCGCCTGCATCCGCGACTGCTACGCCCCGCTGCTGATCGGCGAGGATGCGGCCGAGACGAATCGGCTCTGGCTCAAGCTCGCCCGTCACCCGGCGCTGCAATGGGTCGGCCGCGCCGGCATCACCCAGCTCGCTCTTGCGGCCGTCGATGTCGCGCTCTGGGATCTCAAGGCAAAGCAGGCCGGCGTGCCGCTCTGGCATCTGCTCGGCGGCGCCAGCAAGCCCCGGCTCGAAGCCTACAACACCGATATCGGCTGGCTCTCGATTCCCAAGGACCAACTCGTCGACTGCTGCCGCAAGGCGGTCGAACGCGACGGCTTCCACCGCATCAAGGTCAAGGTCGGCTACGCCGACCCCGGCATCGATATCGGCCGGCTCGAGGCGGTGCGGCAGGCGGTCGGCTCCCATGTCACCCTCGCCATCGACGGCAACGGCAAATGGGACCTGCCGACCTGCAAGCGCTTCTGCGCCCGCGCCGAGCCGCTCGACATCTTCTGGTTCGAGGAGCCGCTCTGGTATGACGATGTCGGCTCGCATGCGGCGCTCGCCCGCTCGACCTCGATCCCCGTCGCGCTTGGCGAGCAGCTCTATTCGCTCGACGCCTTCCGCGCCTTCATCGCGGCCGATGCGATCCATTTCGTCCAGCCCGATGTGACCCGGCTCGGCGGCATCACCGAATACATCCAGGTCGCGGACCTGGCGCTTGCCAGCCGCCTGCCGGTCGCGCCCCATGCCGGCGAGATGAGTCAGGTCCATGTCCATCTCGCCTATTGGCATCAGGCGACGCCGGTCCTCGAATACATTCCCTGGATCAAGGACGCCTTCGAGGAGCCGGCCGATGTCGTCGATGGCTGTTTCCTGAAGCCCCAGAAGCCCGGCGCGGGCACGACGCCGACCGCGGAGGCCATCGCACGCTTCGCCAGGCCGCTGGCCTGACGGCTTGCCCCGTCGGGCTCGGGGCCCTAAACTGCCACTCATCCGTTGGGGTGCCGCGAGGCTGAGAGGTGCTGATGCACCAACCCATCGAACCTGATCCGGGTAATGCCGGCGAAGGGAACGGTCATCGGCTCGTCGCTCGCCTCGTCACGCCATGACCGTTGCCTTCCCGGGAAGGGGAACGGCATGGCGAAGACGCATCCACGTCTGGACAGACCCGTCCATGTCGGCATCGTCGGTGCGGGCGTCGTCGGCCTCGCCTGCGCGGTGGAACTGCTCGGCAGGGGCGCCACGGTCGAGATGCATGAGCGCGGCGCCTTCGCGGGCGAGCGGGCCTGCTCCTGGCATGCGGGCGGCATGCTCGCGCCGTGGTGCGAGGGCGAGAGCGCCGAGGAACCCGTGATCCGCCTGGGCCAGGAAGCCGCAGCGTGGTGGGCGCGCCATGTCGGCGGTGTCGTCCGCAACGGCACGCTCGTGCTGGCGCCGAGCCGCGACCGCAGCGAGCTCAGGCGTTTCGGGCAGCGCACCTCCCATTTCGTCGAGCTGGACGGGGAGGGGATCGCGGCGCTCGAACCCGATCTCGCCGGGCGCTTCGGCAAGGGGCTGTTCTTCGACGGCGAGGCGCATCTCGATCCGCGCCTGGCACTCGCCGGCCTGGCCGACAAGGTCAGGGCGCTGGGCGGTCGCATCCATTTCGGCAGCGAGGTGGCGGCCGGCGACATCGCCGCCGAAACCGTGCTCGACTGCCGCGGCCTTTCGGCTCGCGATGCTTTGTCCGATCTGCGCGGCGTCAAGGGCGAGATGCTGCTGCTGAAGAGCCGCGACATTGCGCTGTCGCGCCCGGTCCGGCTGCTGCATCCGCGTATTCCGCTCTATGTTGTCCCGCGCGCCGACGGGCTCTTCATGGTCGGCGCGACCATGATCGAAAGCGGTGAGCGCGGCCGCATCTCGGCCCGCTCGATGCTGGAACTGCTCGGCGCGGGCTATGCGCTGCATCCCGCCTTCGGCGAGGCCGAGCTGGTCGAGATCGGCGTCGATGCCCGCCCGGCCTTTCCCGACAACCTGCCGCGGCTGACGCGCCGGGGCCGGGTGCTCCATGTCAACGGGTTCTACCGCCACGGCTTCCTCCTCAGCCCCGCCATGGCGCGGCTGGCGGCCGAGGCCGTGCTCGATCCAGCCGCCATTCCGGAGATGTTGCATGACGCTGCTGCTTAACGGGCAACCCCGGGAGATAGCCGCCGCGACGCTGGCGGAGGCGCTGGCCGAACTCGGCTACGCCGGCAAGGTCGTCGCCACGGCGGTGAACGGCGATTTCGTCGCGGCCCGCCAGCGCGAGGCGCTCAGGCTGGCCGAGGGCGACCGTATCGAGGTTCTCGCACCGATGCAGGGCGGCTGAAATGCAGGGGGCTGAGATGCAAAGGTCCGAGATGAACGACTTCTATGGTTTCGAACCGAAGAACCGGCTCTTCCTCGGCACGGCGCGTTATCCTTCGCCGGCGATCCTCGCCGAGGCGGTCAGGCTGTCCGGCGTCGAAGTCGTCACCGTCTCGCTGCGCCGCGAGGCGGGCGAGGGCGGTGCCGGCCAGGCCTTCTGGTCGCTGATCCGCGAACTCGGCGTCCGGGTACTGCCCAACACCGCCGGCTGCCATAGCGTCAAAGAGGCGGTGACCACGGCGCATATGGCACGCGAGGTCTTCGGCACGAACTGGATCAAGCTCGAGGTCATCGGCGAAGACGACACGCTCCAGCCCGACGTCGTCGGGACGATCGAGGCCGCGCGCATCCTCACCGATGACGGCTTCGAGGTCTTTCCCTACACAACCGAGGACATCGTCGTCGCTGGCCGCCTGCTCGATGCCGGCTGCGAGGTGTTGATGCCCTGGGGCGCGCCGATCGGCTCAGGGAGGGGGCTGAACAACCCTTACGGCCTGCGCACCCTGCGCCAGCATTTCCCGGGCATACCGCTCGTCGTCGATGCCGGCATCGGCCTGCCTTCCCACGCTGCGCAGGCGATGGAGTTGGGCTATGACGCGATCCTGCTCAACACCGCGGTTGCGAAAGCCGGCGATCCCGCGCTGATGGCGCAGGCCTTCGCCATGGCGATCGCAGCCGGCCGGCAGGCCTTCGAGGCGCAGCCGATCGAAGCCCGCGACATGGCCGCTCCCTCCACCCCCGTCATGGGCAAGGCGTTCCTGTCGTGAAAGACCTGTCTCGCATGAAGCTCGATCCCTTCTACCCCATCTTCGACAGTGCCGGCTGGCTGGAGCGCATGCTGCCGCTCGGCGTGAAGCTGGTTCAACTGCGCATCAAGGACAAAAGCGAGGTCGAGACTGGCCGCGAGATCGCCCGCGCCAAGCGGCTCTGCGAGGCCGCGGCTTGCGTCCTCGTCGTTAACGACTACTGGCATCTGGCGATCGAGGAAGGCTGCGACTTCGTCCATCTCGGCCAGGAGGATCTTGACGGGGCCGATCTCGCCGCCATCCGCAAGGCCGGCATGAGGCTCGGCGTCAGCAGCCATGACGAGGCGGAGCTGGAGCGGGCGCTGGCGACGCAGCCCGACTATGTCGCGCTGGGGCCGGTCTATCCGACCATCCTGAAGGCGCTGCATTGGGGCCCGCAGGGGCTCGATCGCGTCACGGAATGGAAGCGCCGCATCGGCACGATCCCGTTGGTCGGCATCGGCGGCATCTCGCTGGAGCGCGCCCCGGGCGTTTTCGAGGCGGGGGCGGACATCGTCGCGGCGGTGACGGACATCACCCTCAACGCCGATCCGGAGGCACGGCTGAAGGCCTGGATCGCGGCGACGCGCAGCCGCGCCGCGGGATAGGATGCGTCATTCTCGGGCTTTGACCCGAGAATCGCATGATGAGAAGGCACTGGTTTGCGGGATGCTCGGGGCAAGCCCGAGAATGACGCCTCGGCGTCAGACGCTCTCCACCGCGACATGCCCGTCGACATGGCCGAGGCTGCGCTCGGGGTCGAGCCGGTCGCGCACGCGCTGCTTCAGCACCTTGGAGTCGGGAAAGCCGCCATCGGCCTTGCGGTCCCATATCAGCTCGCCGTCGTAATGGATCTGGAAGATGCCGCCGGTGCGCGGGATCAGCGCGATCTCGCCGAGATCCTGCCCGAAGGTCGAGAGCAGTTCCTGGCCGAGCCAGGTGGCGCGCAGCATCCACTGGCACATCGAGCAATAGGTGATCGCGATGCGCGGGGCGGGCTTGGGGGCGGTTTCGGTCATGACGCTTTGCCTTCAGGAAGGGGGCTGGCCTTCGAGACCATGCTTTCCCACCGCGAGGCAAGAGCCGTGCGGCATGGCAGATCAGCGCGGGATGCTGAAGCGCAGCGCCCCGCCGTCGCAGAGCCCGTCGGAGAAAATGACCGCCTGATAAGGTTGGTCCGGCTTGTCGTCGAGAACGGCGAGCGCTTCGGGCTTGATGTCCTTGCGCTTGATCGTTTCCGAGCAGTTCCGTAATGGCACGCCGCTCAGGTCCAGCGCGGCCAGAGGCGTTGGTTGGACGGTGGCGTCGCCGGCATCCTTGCCGTCCCAGCGCAGCACGACCCAGCCGCGATTCTCGTTCTTGTCGTCGTCGTCGGGGCCGGCGAGCACGAGAATGCCGTCGCTGACCGCGAGCAGGTCCCGCACGGCCCGCCCTTGGCCGACAGCGATGGTGCCGAGCTTCGGCGCGGCATCGCCTCCCGCAAACAGCGCCTCGGCATCGATGGAGAGGATTTTGGCTGTGCCGTTGCTCGCAGGGCCGCGAAAGCCGATGAACAGCCTGCCGTCCCGAATGGCGAGCCCCTCGATGTTGACGCCGCGCCTGCCGCGCAGTTCCGGCTTCTTCTTCGGCGGCTCGGTGCCGAGGCACATCCCGTCGCCGACATGGTCCTTCAGCCCGGGCAGGCCTGCCATCAGGGTCCAGAGCGCGCCCGTATCCGCAAATCCGGCCAGTTTCCCGGTGGCGTCCTCCTTGCCGCGGCCCGTGGCGGGGTCGATCATGAAGCGGATCAGGTGACGGCTCTGCGGATTGGCCTCGCAATCGCCGCGCTTGGCGCTGTGCGAACCGGCGATGTAGTAGAACTTGCCGTCGGTCGCGGCGGCCTCGCCATCGAGCTCGACCTTGCCCGGCCGCAGCACCACGCGTTTCGGGTTGGGGCGAATCGCGGCGTCATCGATCGTCAGGTAGCGCGCTTCGCCGCCTTCGTCGAAAACCGCCAGGCAGAGCCGCGGCGCGGCGGCGATCGCCGGGCAGGCGACCCCGCTGAGCGACTGCCGCGTGTCCTCTGTCCTGCGCTCGAACGCGAAGCCCGCGCCGGCGGGCAGCGGGCCGGCACTGGGCCTGATCGCCGGCGGCTCCGCCGCAGCCGCATTGCCGGCTGGCGGAAGCAGGGGCAGGCCGATCATCAGCAAGGCGAGGCGCAGTCGGGAAAGGATCGTTTCCATGGCGATCTCCCTCAAGGGTTGTGTGACGCTACGGCGTTTTGCGCTCTCGGGGAAGCGCCGTTTCAGCCGGCGACCGCGCTCAGGCTGCGCGAGGGATAGCGCAGCGCCATGTCGAAAGGGTTGAGTCTGGCGCCTAGCGCCTGCGCCTCCGTTTGCAGGATGCCGACGACGTTCGGGAGCCGGTCCTCGCGCAGCCGCTCGGCCAGCGTGCCGATGCTGAGCGCTGCCACCGCGCGCCCTTCCGCGTCGCAGACCGGCACGGCGGCGCCCGCCATGCCGGGTATCAGCCCGGTGTTGAGATTGACCCAGCCCTGTTCGCGGGCCTTCGCCAGCCCGCTGCGCAGCGCCGCCTCGTCGAGGAAGCCGCGATCGAGCAGGCGGGGCATGTTGAAGCGGATCACCGCCTCCCGCTCGGCTTCCGGCAGATGCGCCAGGATGGCGAGGCTGCCCTGACCGATGCCGAGCGGCACCTTGCCGCCGATGTCGCCGGTGAAGGAGCGGATCGGGAAGGGGCCCTCGATCCGGTCGAGGCAGACCGCGTCATAGCCGTTGCGCACCAGCAGGAAGACGGTGTCGCTCAGCGTCGCCGAGAGCCGCAGCAGCGCCGGCCGCGCCAGTTCGCGCAGGCCTCCGGCCTGGCCGGCGCGGGCGGCCAGCACGAAGAAATCGAGCGCCGGCCGGTAGCGCTTGCCGCCCGCGACCTGCTCGACGAAGCCCTCCGCCATCAGGTCGCGCAAGGCGCGGTGAGCGCTGGGCTGGCCGCAGCCGGCGGCGCTGGCGATGTCCTTCAGCCGCATGCCGGCGGCATCGCCCGCCGACACGATGCGCAGCAGGCGCAGCGCGCGCTGGAGACTCGATGGGGGTTCGCTAGTTTCGGACATTTTGTGCGGAATGAGTCGCGTCTCGGAAGGAAATAAATTCCACATGGAAGAATTGTGTCAATATAAATTCTCCAATGTGAAATCCTCGATTGACGGATTTATGTCGCCTGCGTCTCCTTGGGGCATCGCAGTCCGGCCTCCGGTTCGATCATGTCCGGGAGCCCGCATTCGAGGTGCCGATGGGCTTCCTGACGCTGCAATCGCTGAGCAAGGTCTATGGTGAACTCGCCGCCGTGCGCGATGTCGACCTGAGCGTCGCCAAGGGCGAATTCGTCTCGCTGCTCGGCCCCTCCGGATGCGGCAAGACCACGACGCTGCAGATGATCGCGGGCCTGGTCGAGCCGACGGGCGGGCGCATCACGCTCGATGGGCGCGACATCACCCATGAGAAGCCGAGCCGGCGCGGCCTCGGCATCGTCTTCCAGAGCTACGCCCTGTTCCCGCATATGACCGTGGCGGAGAACGTCGCCTTCGGACTGGAGATGCGCAAGGTCGCGAAACCCGAGCGCGACAGGCGCGTCGCGGAGATGCTGGCGCTGGTCCATCTCGCGGCTCTCGCCGAGCGCTATCCGCGCCAGCTTTCGGGCGGACAGCGTCAGCGTGTCGCCATTGCGCGAGCGCTCGTCATCGAGCCGCCGGTGCTGCTGCTGGACGAGCCGCTCTCCAATCTCGACGCCAAGCTGCGCGAGGAGATGCAGTTCGAACTGCGCCGTATCCAGCGCAGCGTCGGCACCACGACGATCATGGTGACACATGACCAGGCCGAGGCGCTCTCGATCAGCGACCGCGTCGTGGTGATGGAACAGGGCGCGATGACCCAGATCGATGCGCCTTACCGGCTCTATGAGCGGCCGGCGACGGCCTTCATCTCCTCCTTCGTCGGCAAGATGAACCGGATCGAGGGCATCTGGCGGGGCGGTCGTGCGGAGGTGGCAAGCCTCGCCTTGCCGAGCGAGCTGGTTGGTCTCGCGGACGGGCAGGCTGTCGCGCTGTCGCTGCGACCGGAGAAGATCCTGCTGGGCGAGGCCGGGCAAGGAGTTCTGGACGGGCGCATCGCAGCCCGTTTCTTCCTCGGCAGCTACTGGCTCTTCAACGTCGAGACGCCGGTCGGGGTCGTCTCGGTCTCGGTGCCGAACCAGGGCGAGGAGCCGCCGGGCGAGGGCGCGCAGGTCTCGCTCTCCTGGGCGCCGGCGAGTCTCAAGGTCGATGCGCTGGCGGGAGCCGCCGCATGAGCAGCGCAAGCCCAGATATCGGCGCTGCCGGCCTTGTCGTTCCGGCTGCGAAACGCGCCAATCCGACGCCCTGGCTGCTCGTCGGCCCCGGCGCGCTGCTCTTCCTCGGGCTGGTCGTCCTGCCGCTGATCCTGACGGTCATCCTGTCCTTCCACGCCTATGACCACACCACCGGCATCAAGAACGAATTCACGCTCGGTCACTACGCCGCGGTCTTCTCCGACAGCTACTATCTCGGCATCTTCTGGCGCACGCTGCGGCTCGCCTTCCTGACGACGCTGATCTGCGTGCTGATCGGGGCGCCCGAGGCCTATATCCTGTCGCGGATGCGCGATCCCTGGCGCTCGGTCTTCCTGCTGGTGATCATCGGGCCGCTGCTGGTTTCCGTGGTGGTGCGCGCCTTCGGCTGGAGCATGCTGCTGGGCTCGACCGGGCTGGTGAACCAGACGTTGCAGGTGCTCGGCTTCGGCACCGTCAAGCTGCTCTACACCGAGACGGCGATCGTGATCGCGCTCGTCCACGTCATGTTGCCCTTCATGGTCATACCGGTCTGGACGGCGCTGCAGAAGCTCGATCCGATGGTCGAGGCGGCCGCCCTGACGCTGGGCGCCTCCCACTTCACGGCGCTGCGCCGCGTGGTGATGCCGCAGGTCTCGCTCGGCATGCTGTCGGGCAGCCTGATCGTCTTCGGGCTCTCCGCCAGCGCCTTCGCCATTCCCGGCTTGCTTGGCGGACGCCGGCTCAAGATGGCCGCGACGCTGGTCTATGACGAATTCATGCACGAGCTGAACTGGCCGCTCGGCGCCGCCATCGCCATCATCGTGCTCGTCGCCAACCTCGCCATCATGCTGGCCTATAACCGCATGGTCGAGGCCCGCGCCCGCCGGACCTTGGGTTGAGGAGGGCGCCATGCAGAAGAACGGCCCCACCGCCCTGATCTTCCACAGCCTCGTCGTCGCCTTCGTTTTGGCGCCGCTGGTGGTGATCTGCCTCGTCGCCTTCACGCCCGAGAACACGCTCTCGATCCCGACGACGTCGTTCTCGCTGCGCTGGTTCCGCGAGATCTTCGTCCATCCCGATTTCGTCGCCTCCTTCGCCAACAGCCTCTGGCTGGCGACATTGGCCGCGACGATCTCGGTGGCGCTCGCGGTGCCTGCCGCGCTCGCCATCGACCGATACGACTTTCCCGGCCGCGATGCGCTGAACGCGCTTTTCCTGTCGCCGCTGATCATCCCGCATCTGGTGCTCGGCGTCGCCTTTCTGCGGCTGTTTGCGCTGATCGGCGGCACCGGCTCCTTCGCCTGGCTGGTTGCGACCCATGTCATCATCATCACGCCCTATGTGCTGCGGCTGGTGATGGCGGCCTTCACGGGGCTCGACCGCAGCGCCGAGCAGGCGGCGATGACGCTCGGCGCCTCGCACTGGACGGTGTTCCGCCGGGTCACGGCGCCGATGATCCTGCCCGGCATCACCGGCGGCTGGCTGCTCGCCTTCATCAACTCGTTCGACGAGCTGACGATGTCGATCTTCGTGACCTCGCCGCAGACGGTGACGCTGCCGGTGCGGATGTACATGTACGCCACGGAATCGATCGATCCGATGATGGCGGCGGTCTCCGCTCTGATGATCGCGCTGACGGCCGGCGCCATGCTGATCCTCGACCGCGCCTTCGGCCTCGACAAGATCCTCGTCGGGCAGAAGTGAGGGCGAGAGCCATGCCGCTGCTCCATCGCATCGCCCGCAAGGATCACGCTGCCATCGCCTTCATCCTCGACGGCTCTGCCTGCGAGGGCCGGGCCGGCGACACGCTGCTGACCGCGATCCTCAGCCAGGCCGATGCCGTCCGGCAGACGGAGTTCTCGGGCCAGCCGCGCGCCGGTTTCTGCCAGATGGGCGCCTGCCAGGACTGCTGGGTGACACTGGCCGATGGCGAACGCCTGCGCGCCTGCACCACGCCGCTGGCCGCAGGCATGAGCATCGTCACGCGAGCGAGGCTGGCCGCGTGATCGGGCGCGCCCAGCCGCTCGTCGTCGGCGCCGGGCCGGCCGGCATTCGTGCGGCGCAGGCGCTCGTCGCGGCGGGACTTCGGCCGCTGGTGGTCGACGAGGCGCCGTCCTGCGGCGGCCAGATCTACCGCCAGCGCCTCGTCCCGGACGAGCGCAGCGCGAGGGCGCTCTACGGGTCCGAGGCCGGCAAGGCGCAGGCCCTGCATCGCGATTTCGCCGGTCTGGCAGGCCGCATCGACTACTGGCCCCAGGCTCTGCTCTGGAACCTGCGCGAAGGCGTGGCCGACATCGCGGTCGCGGGCGAGAGCCGCCGCGTCACCTATGACGGGCTGATCCTGGCGACGGGCGCCACCGATCGCATCCTGCCGATCCCGGGCTGGACGCTGCCCGGCGTCTTCACGCTCGGCGGTGCCCAGATCGCCCTGAAGGCGCAGGGCTGTGCCATCGGCCGGCGCGTCGTCTTCGCAGGCTCCGGCCCGCTGCTGTATCTCGTCGCCTGGCAGTATATGAAGGCCGGCGTCGAGGTCGCCGCCGTGCTGGACGCAGCCCCCTTCTCGGCCAAATTCGCCATGCTGCGGGGCCTGCCCTTGTTCCCGGCCATCATCCTGCGCGGGATGCGTTTCGTCGCCGAACTGCGCCTGCGCGGCGTCGCCATCCATTATGGCGTCGAGGATGTCCGGATCGAGGGTGAGAGTGCCGTCGCAGGCATCGCCTGGCGGCAGGGCGGCGACGCGCGCCGGATCGTCTGCGACGGCGTCGGCTATGGTCTTGCCCTGCGCCCGGAGACGCAAGCCGCCGATCTCGCCGGCTGCGCCTTCCGGTTCGATCAGCGTGACCGCGCCTGGCTGCCCCGGCGCGATGCGACCGGGCGCACCAGCATCCCCCGCGTCTATCTTGCGGGAGACGGTGCCGGCATCGCGGGAGCTGACGCGGCGGAGCGGGCAGGGGAGCGGGCGGCACTGGCGCTCCGCGAGGATCGCGGCCTGCCGCATGCGCCGGAGCGCGCGGCCCGGCTGGAGGCGGAACTCGCCCGTATCGACCGCTTCCGCGACGTGCTCGAGGCGGCCTTCCCCTTCCCGGCGCATTGGGCAGCCGATTGCGCCGACGACACGCTGCTCTGCCGCTGCGAGGAGATCAGCGCCGGCGAGGCCCGCAGGGCGATCGACCATTTCGACATCACGGAGATCAACCGGCTGAAGGCCGTCAGTCGCGTCGGCATGGGCCGTTGCCAGGGGCGCATCTGCGCCGGAGCGGCGGCGGAACTGCTCGCAGCCCGGACGGGGCGCAGCCTCGAAGACGTCGGGCGTCTGCGCTCGCAGGCGCCGCTGAAGCCGGTACCGCTGGTGTTGAAGCCGGCCGCGCGGGAGACGGAGACGGTGTCGTGAGCGCGCGCCTCGATGTCGATGTCGCGATCATCGGCGGCGGGCTCGTCGGCTCCTCGGCGGCGCTCGCCTTGCGCGGCATGGGCCTGTCCGTTGCCTTGCTCGACAAGGGCTTCTGCGGCGCGCAGGCGAGCGGGGTGAACTATGGCGGTGTGCGCCGGCAGGGCCGCCCGCGCGAGCAACTGCCGCTGTCGCAGCGCGCCCATGCGATCTGGCCGCGTCTGGCCGCCCTCATCGGCATCGATGGCGAATTCCTGCGCTCCGGCCATCTCAAGCTTGCCCGCGGCGAGGCCGACATGGCAGCGCTTGAAGCCTATGCGACCGCTGTCGCCGATCAGGGTCTCGATCTCGAGCTGATCGGCCATAACGACCTGCGCCAGCGCTTTCCCTGGATCGACGGAGACATCACCGGCGCCTCGCTTTGTGCTGGCGACGGCCACGCCAATCCGCGCCTGGTCTCGGCCGGCTTCGCCAGCGCTGCGCGCCGGGCCGGCGCCCATGTGCTGGAGAACACGCCCGTGACGGGTGCGACCCGCAACGGGGCCGGCTTCGCGCTGGAGGCGGGCGACGGACTGACGCTGCGGGCCGGCGCGCTCATCAACAGTGCCGGCGCCTGGGCCGGCCGCTTCGCTGAAAGTTTTGCCGAGCCGGTCCCGGTCAGCCGGATCTACCCCTCGATGGTGGTGACGGAGCCGCTCGCGCCGATCATGACGGTCAATACCGGCATGGAGGGCGCCGGCATCTATGCAAGGCAGGTCGTGCGCGGGAACTGCATCGTCGGTGGCGAGCGCGGCTTGCCTTTGGCCGATCCGGATTTCTCCCGGCCTGCCGGCGAAGGCGCGCTCGCCATCATGAACAAGGCGGCCGAACTCTTCCCGGCGATGCACCACGCCCAGGCCATCCGCTTCTGGACCGGCACCGAGGCTTCGATGCCGGACCGCAACCCGGTAATCGGGCCAAGCGGCACCACGCCCGGCCTCTTCCACGCCTTCGGCTTTTCCGGAGCGGGATTCCAGATCGCGCCCGGTGTCGGCGAGGTGCTGGCCGAACTCGTCCGCGACGGCGCCACGACCACGCCGATCGAGGCCTTCTCGATCGCGCGCTTTGCGCAAGTCCCTTCACGCAGCGACCGCACAGCCGACGGCTCGGGTGCGGATCGCCATTCAGAGCCGCAACACAGGGGAGACCTCTCATGATTGATCGTCGCAAGGCCATTTCCGGCCGCAACGCTCTTGGCGCCGCCGTCGCCACGCTCGCGCTCATCGCCGGCACGGCGGCTTTCGCCCAGACCAAGACGCTCTATATCGGCATGAATGGCGGCAACTTCGAGAAGACCTTCACCCAGGGCGTCCTCCCGGAATTCGAGAAGACGAACAACGTCAAGGTCGTCGTCGTCCCGGGCACCTCCTCGGACATCCTCGCCAAGGCGACGGCAGCCAAGGACAAGCCGCAGATGCACGTCATGTTCCTCGATGACGGCGTCATGGTCCGCGCCGTCGGGGCCGGCCTTTGCGAGAAGCTGAAGGACGGCCCCGAACTCGCCGAACTCGACCAGGGCGCCCGCATGAAGGGCGACATGGCCGTCGGCATCGACATGGGCATGACCGGCCTCGCCTATAACAAGAAGATGTTCGACGAGAAGGGTTGGGCCGCCCCGACCTCCTGGATGGACATGGCCGACCCCAAGTTCAAGGACAAGGTCGTGTTCCAGTCGGCCTCGGCCTCTTCCTTCGGCCTGCACGCCTTTCTGATGTTCAACCGCATCCAGGGCGGCACCGAGGCCAATGTCGAGCCTGGATTCGCCAAGTTCCGCGAGACGATCGGCAAGAACGTCATCGAGTTCATTCCGAACTCGGCCAAGATCTCCGAGATGGTCCAGACCGGCGAGGCCGCGATCTTCCCGCTGACCCCGACCGGCGTCGCGAATCTGAAGGAAAAGGGCATCCCGGTCGAATACGCCCAGCCCAAGGAAGGTTCGGTGGTGCTGATGGTGGCGCAATGCGTCATCGCCAACAATTCCGAGCCGGAACTGGCGCAGAAGCTCGCCGCCTATTTGCTCTCGGCTGAGGCGCAGTCCAAGGCGCTGGCGGTCGGCAACGTCGTGCCGTCGAACACCAGGTCGAAGGCGACGACGCCTGAGGCCGAGAAGAAGCTCGAGGCCTTTCACGGCTTCATGAAGACCGCCGTGGTGCTGGATTGGGACGCGATCAATGCCAAGCGCCCGGAATGGAACAGCCGCTGGAACAAGATGATCGAGCGGTAAGCCGCCCTCGATCCAGAGCTTGAGACTCTGAAACACGCCGTTATCCTGGGCGACCGAAGGTCCGCCCGGGATCCATCGTCGAGCACGAAGCCCTTCGTTGGATCCCGGGACTTCGCTTCGCGAAGCCTAGGATGACGGCGCTCTGTTAGCGCGGCGAGCTCAAGCCGCCTCGGCCAGATGCGCCGGCTCCGGCACGGCGCCATGCTGCCGCAGCGGCTTGTTGCCGGAGAGCTTGCGCATCAGCACATAGAACACCGGCGTCAGGAAGATGCCGAAGGCGGTGACGCCGATCATGCCGGCGAAGACTGCGACGCCCATGGCCTGCCGCATCTCGGCGCCGGCCCCGGTCGACAGCACCAGCGGCACCACGCCCATGATGAAGGCGAGCGAGGTCATCAGGATCGGCCTGAGCCTCAACCGGCTGGCCTCGATCGCGGCCTCGACCGGCGTCCTGCCCTCGAATTCGAGCTCGCGCGCGAATTCGACGATCAGGATCGCGTTCTTGGCGGATAGCCCTACCAGCACGACGAGGCCGATCTGGGTGAAGACGTTGTTGTCGCCGCCCGAATACCAGACGCCCGCCATCGCCGCGAGCAGCCCCATCGGGATGATCATGATGATCGCGATCGGCAGCGTCAGGCTCTCATACTGGGCCGCCAGCACCAGGAAGACGAGCAGGATCGCGATCGGGAACACGAGCACGGCGGAATTGCCGGCGAGGATTTCCTGATAGGTCAGCTCGGTCCATTCGAAGGCAAAACCCTTCGGCAGTGTCTGGGCCGCGATGCGTTCGACCGCCGCCTGCGCCTGCCCGGACGAGTAGCCGGGCGCGGCGCCGGCATTGATGTCCGAGGCCAGGAAGCCGTTATAACGCATGGCGCGTTCCGGCCCGGTGTCGTTGCGCACGTTCAACACGGCGCTGAGCGGCACCATTTCGCCCGTGCCCGAGCGCACGCGCAGCTTGCCGATGTCTTCCGCATAGGCGCGGAACGGCGCGTCGGCCTGCGCCCTGACCGTGTAGGTCCGGCCGAACTTGTTGAAGTCGTTGACATAAGACGAGCCGAGATAGATCTGCAGCGTGTCGAAGACATCCGTCACCGCAACGCCGAGCTGGCGCGCCTTGGTGCGGTCGATATCGGCATAGAGCTGCGGAACATTGACCTGGAAGCTCGAGAACATGCCGGCGAGTTCGGGGGCGGCGGCGGCCTTCGCCATGAAGGCCTTGGTCGCCTCGTCCAGCGCCTTGTAGCCCAGCCCCGCGCGGTCCTCGATCTGCAGCTTGAAGCCGCCGATCGTGCCGAGCCCCTGGACGGGCGGCGGCGGGAACATCGCGATGAAGGCCTCCTTGATGCCGGCGAACTGGCCGTTGAGCTGCATCGCGATCGCGGCGCCGCCCAATGACGGGTCCTTACGCTCCTCGAACGGCTTCAGCGTCACGAAGACGATGCCGGCATTCGACGAGTTGGTGAAGCCGTTGATCGACAGGCCCGGGAAGGCGACGGCGCTCTGCACGCCCGGGTGCTTCAGGGCGATTTCGCCCATCTGGCGGATGACGTCCTCGGTGCGGTCGAGCGTGGCGGCATCGGGCAATTGCGCGAAGCCGACGAGATACTGCTTGTCCTGACCGGGCACGAAGCCGCCCGGCACCGTACGGAACAGCACGGCGGTCAGGCCGACCAGCACGAGATAGACCGCCATCATCAGCGTCTTGCGCGACAGGATGCGGCGCACGCCGCCGCCATAGGCCTCCGACGAGCACTGGAAGAAGCGGTTGAAGCCGCGGAAGAACCAGCCGAGCACCTTGTCCATGCCCCGCGTCAGCGCGTCCTTCGGTGCATGGTGCGAGCGCAGCAGGAGCGCCGCCAGCGCCGGAGACAGCGTCAGCGAGTTCACCGCCGAGATCACTGTCGAGATCGCAATGGTCAGCGCGAACTGGCGGTAGAACTGCCCCGTGAGGCCGCTGATGAAGGCGAGCGGCACGAACACCGCGACCAGCACGAGCGCGATCGCGATGATCGGGCCGGAGACCTCGCGCATCGCTTTGTACGTCGCCTCGCGCGGTTCCAGCCCCTCCTCGATGTTGCGCTCGACATTCTCGACCACGACGATCGCGTCATCGACGACGATGCCGATGGCGAGCACGAGGCCGAACAGGCTGAGTGCATTGATCGAGAAGCCGAACAGATGCATCACCGCGAAGGTGCCGACGACCGAGATCGGCACGGCGACGAGCGGGATGATCGAGGCCCGCCAGGTCTGCAGGAAGATGATGACGACGAGCACGACGAGCGCGATCGCCTCCAGCAGCGTCGTGATCACGGCCTTGATCGAGGCGCGCACGAACTGTGTGGTGTCGTAGACGATCGAGTAGTCCACGCCTTCCGGCATGTTCTGCTTGATCTCCTCCATCGTGGTGCGGATCTGGTCGGCGATGGTGATGGCGTTCGAACCCGGTGCCTGGAACACCGGCACGGCGACGGCCGGCTTGTTGTCGAGCAGCGAGCGCAGTGCGTAGTCCGCCGCGCCGAGTTCGAGCCGGGCGATGTCGCGGAGCCGCGTGACGGCGCCGGACGGGCTGGTCTTGACGATGATCTCGCCGAACTCTTCCTCGCTTTGCAGACGACCCTGCGCGTTGACCGAGAGCTGCAGGTCGAGCCCCGCCGCGCTCGGCGAGGCGCCGACGACGCCCGCCGCCGCCTGGACGTTCTGGGCGCGGATCTCGCGCACGACATCGGCGGGCGAGAGCCCATGCTCCGCGACCTTCTGCGGGTCGAGCCAGACGCGCAGCGAATAGTCGCCCGAGCCGAAGAGCTGGACCTGGCCGACGCCGTCGATCCGCGCCAGCCGGTCCTTGACGTTGAGGACGGCGTAATTGCGCAGATAGGTCATGTCGTAGCGGTTATTGGGCGAGAGCAGATGCACGACCAGCATCAGGTCGGGCGAACTCTTGATCGTGGTGACGCCGAGGCGGCGCACCTCCTCGGGCAGGCGCGGCTCGGCCTGCGAGACTCGGTTCTGGACGAGCTGCTGGGCCTTGTCGGCATCGGTGCCGAGCTTGAAGGTGACGGTCAGCGTCATCACGCCGTCCGTCGTCGCCTGGCTCGACATGTAGAGCATGTTCTCGACGCCGTTGATCTGCTCCTCGATCGGCGTCGCCACGGTCTCGGCGATGACGCGCGGATTGGCGCCGGGATACTGCGCCCGCACCACCACAGAGGGCGGCACCACCTCAGGATATTCCGAGATCGGCAGGATCCGCAGCGAGATCAGCCCGGCGAGGAAGATCAGGACGGAGAGCACGCCGGCGAAGATCGGCCGGTCGATGAAGAATTTGGACAGGTTCATGGCACGCCCCCCTTTGGAGCGGATGTCTTGCGTGAAAAGCGCCGTCATGCCCGGGCTTGACCCGGGCATCTCCTGCAGGAGATTCTGGGGGCTCTGCGCTTCGCTTCGCCCGAGAATGACGCGTGTATCGATCAGCGTTGTGCGAGTTCGGTCTTGGCCGGCTCGCGCTTCAGCTCGGACTTCTCGGCCATCGGCACCGCTTCCGGCGCGACCAATGCGCCCGGGCGGATGCGCTGCAGGCCGTTGACGACGATGCGCTCGCCCGGCTTCAGGCCGGAGGTGACGACGCGCAGCCCCTCATTCGAGGCTCCCAGCGTCACCTCGCGCCAGAGCGCCTTGTTGTCGGCGCCGACGACGAAGACGAACTTCTTGTTCTGGTCGGTGCCCACGGCGCGCTCGTTGATCGCGAGCCCCTGCTCGGCCCGGGCCTGGCCCATCTGGACACGGACGAACTGGCCCGGCAGCAGCTTGCCGTCAGGGTTGTCGAGCAGCGCGCGCACCCGCACCGTGCCGCTTGCCGCATCGACGCCATTGTCGACGAAATGCAGCTTGCCGGTGAAGTTCGCGGCCTCCGAGGTCGCGGTCGCGAGCCGGACCGGAATCCGGTCGAGCGCGCGCTCGCTGCCCGGCAGGCTGGCCAGCGCATCGAGCACGGTGCGCTCGTCGGCGTCGAACGAGGCATAGACCGGGTCGACCGAGACCAGCGTCGTCAGCAGCGGGGCCGAAGCGCCGGCCGCGACCAGGTTGCCGATGGTGACGCCGAGCCTGCCGATGCGGCCACTGATCGGCGCCCGGATCTGGGTGTAATCCAGATTGAGCCGTGCCGTCCGCTGGGCGGCTTCCGCGGCGCGCAGATTGGCCTGCGCCTCGCGCAGCGCATTGTAGCGGGTGTCCAGCTCACGCTGCGAGACGTTGCGGCTGGCCATCAACTGCTGGCCACGCTCATGCTCGCCGGAGGCGAGGGCGACGCGCGCCTCGGCGGCGAGAACCTGCGCCTGCGCCCGTTCGAATTCGGCGAGATAAGGCGCCTGGTCGATGCTGACGAGGAGATCGCCCTGCCTGACCAGTCCGCCCTCGCGGAAATGCACGGATTCGACCACGCCGGAGACGCGCGAGCGCAATTCGACCCGTTCGATGGCCTCGAGCCGGCCGGAGAACTCGGCCCAGTTGACGATGTCGCGCGGTTCGACGGTTGCCACCGAGACCGGAGTTGCCGGCGGCGCCGCCGGAGTGGCGGCCGGCGCGTCGCTGTGAGCGTGGCCTCCGAACAGGTTGAAGGCGAGGGCGAGGGTGGCGAGCGAGGCGCCGGCGGCGAGCCCGCCGCCCAGCAGGCCACGACGATGCGTTCCCTGAATCATGGGTTGGTTCCTTGGATGAGAGAAAGGCAAAAAGCGGAAAGGCGCGGTCGCGCGCCTAGGGCGGTGCTGTCAGGGCGTAGAAATCACTCACATGGTGGCATGCCAGGCAGAGGCAGGAGCCATTCTCGGGCGCGCCGGCATAGGCGATGGGCCATTGCGTCGGCCCAGTCTGCACATGGTGCCGCACGCTCACACCCGCTTCCTGCAGGCGTGACGCGTAAGCGGCGGCCTCGTCGCGCATCGGGTCGTCCTGCGCCGAGATCAGCAAGGCAGGCGGCAGTCCGGCGAGGCGCGAGGCGTTGCTCGGGGCGGCATAGGGATGGGCCGCCTTGTCGGGCGAACCGAGATAGTCCGACCAGCCATCGGCCCAGTGGCAGCCAACCGGCCCGGCATCGACCTCCCGGAGCGAGCAGGTGCCGAGGCAGGGGTCGAGCATCGGCGAAAGCAGGATCTGGCCGGACAGCAACGGCCCGCGTCGGTCGCGCGCCATCAAAGCGAGCGCGGCTGCGAGGTTGCCGCCGGCTTCCTCGCCCGCGACATAGAGCGGCGCCAGCTTGGCGGCCCAGCGGACGCGGCTCTTGCCGATGCCGGCGAGCGCCCCATATGCGGCCTCCAGCGCCTCGGGGAACCGATGCGCCGGCGCCAGCGGATAATCGAGCGAAAGCACCACGGCGCCGGCTTCGGCCAGCATCGTCGCGACGGCTTCGCCCTCCATCAGCGAGCCGCCGGTGAAGGAGCCGCCATGCAGATGCACGACCAGCCCGGCCTGCGCCGCGATCTCGGCCGGGGCGTAGAGCCTGGCGGCCAGAGAGGTCGACCCGGCCACAATCGTCTCCTGCCGCCAGAAGACGGAGCGAGGGTTACGGTAGGGCTGAGTGGACGTGGCGAGCATGGCGCGGCCTGTGGTGTTGCGATGCAGCACGATTTAAGAGATACTGTTGGAGCAATAAATGGCTCTTTTGTTCATTCATTATTTCCTGAGAGAAATAATAGGCAGAAGGCGATGAACCGAAGCGGAGGAGTGGAATGGATCAGCTCAACGCCATGCGCGCCTTCGTCAGGGTGGTCGAGGCGGGCACCTTCTCGCGCGCCGCGGATCTGCTCGAAATGCCCAAGCCGACGGTGACGAAGCAGATCCAGCAGCTCGAGGCGCATCTGCACGCAAAACTCCTGAACCGCACGACGCGGCGCGTCACGGTGACGATGGATGGCGCGGCCTATTACGAGCGGGCGTTGCGGGTGCTGGGCGAGATCGACGAACTCGATGCCAGCATGGCGCTGTCGCAGGCGCGCCCGAGCGGGCGGCTGCGGGTCGATTGCAGCGCCTCGCTCGCTCTGGCGGTGATCATTCCGGCGCTGCCGGCCTTCCATGAGCGCTATCCCGAAATCCAGCTCGATCTCGGCCTGAGCGACCGCCCGGCCGATCTCCTGGCCGAGAATCTCGACTGCGCCATCCGTGGCGGCGAAATTCAGGACCAGAGCCTGATCGCAAGGCGCATCGGCGAGATGTTCACGATCACCTGCGCCGCACCATCCTATCTCGCCAGCCACTGCATGCCGAAGCATCCGAACGATCTGGAGAAGGAGCATGCCATCGTCGGCTACCGCATGGCGGGCGGCAGCCGCACCTTGCCTTTCCTCTATGCCAACGGGCGCGAGAGCATCGAGGTCAGGGGCAACTACATCGTCTCACTCAACGAGGGCACGGGCTATGTCGCCGCCGCGCTGGCCGGCCTCGGCGTCATCCAGGCCCCGACCTTCATGGTGCAGGACCACATCACGGCGGGCGCCCTGGTCCCTGTCCTGACCAACTGGTGCTCGGCGCCGAAGCCCTTGCACATCGTCTACCCGCCGAACCGCCACCTCTCCAACAAGGTCCGCGTCTTCGTCGACTGGCTGGCGGAGCTCTTTGCCAAGGACGACAAGATCCAGCGGAGGTCGAGCCTGAAGCTGGGGGAAGAGATGTGCGCGGCTGAGTGAGGGGTTGCGCCGGTCACTTCTTGGCGACACAGGCTCCGAGATTTGCAACCGTACCCGCTGGGCATGTCTTCACGGCAGCGCTGGGCTGCGACATGGTGTTGAAGGACTCACAGCAGGCGCCGCGCATGAAATACCCGCTCGGGCAGCCCCCCGCCGGGTCGATGCGGTCCTTCCCGTCACGCGTCGGCCGGCAGGCATTGGCCGCGAGCGCCATGGAAGCGGTGCACAGCACAGAAGCGGCGAGCAGGGCGGCAACGATTCGGACCATGATGCGATGATCCCGCAGAGTGCGTGTCGGGTCCATGCCTCTTCGCCGCCCTCCCTCACTCTTCGCTCCCGTAACGCCGCCGCAGATGTGCCTTGAACACCTCTGCATCCAGCGGCCGGCCCGTCGCCTGCGTCAGCAGCGCATCCGTCTCCAGCAGCGAGCCCTGGCTGTGGATGTTGGTGCGCAGCCAGCCGAGCAGCCCGGAGAAATCGCCGCGGCCGATTGCCGGCAGGATGTCGGGCGAGGCCACGCAGGCGGCCTCGAAAATCTGCGCCGCCGTCATGGCGCCGAGCGTATAGGTCGGGAAATAGCCCCAGCCGCCGCTCGGCCAGTGCACGTCCTGCAGGCAGCCGAGCCGGTCGTCCGGCACGTTGACGCCGAGCAGCTCGCGCATGCCTGCGTTCCAGGCGGTTGGCAGCTCGGAAAGCGGCATCGCATCGGCGATCAGCGCCTTCTCCAGCCGGTAGCGCAGGATGACGTGGGCGGGATAGGTCACCTCGTCGGCATCGACCCGGATGAAGCCGGGCTCGACCTTGGTGTAGCGCCGCCACAGCGCGTCGGTCTCCCAGCCGGGGCCGGAGCCACCGAAGCTCTCCCGCATCAGCGGTGCGGCGAAGGCGATGAACTCACTTGAGCGGCAGGCCTGCATCTCGACCAGCAGCGACTGGCTCTCATGCAGGCTCATGCCGCGCGCGGCGCCGACCGGCTGGTTCAGGAAGCCCTGCGGCCGGCCCTGCTCGTAGAGCGCATGGCCGGTCTCGTGCAGCACGCCCATCAGCGCTTTGGCGAAGTCGGCCTCGTCATAACGGGTGGTGATGCGGACATCGTTGTCGGCCCCGCCGCAGAACGGATGCGTCGAGACGTCGAGCCGGCCGCGTTCGAAATCATAACCCAGCGCCGCCATCATCCTGAGGCCGAGCGCCCGCTGCTTCTCGATCGCGAAGGGGCCTTCCGGGTCGGGCACCTGGGGCCGCTGCGCCTGCGCGGCCAGCACCTCCTGCGTGAAGTCCGGCAGGAAGCCGGCGAGATCGTCGAACAGCGCGTCGATCTTCACCGAGCGCCCGCCCGGCTCGTAGTCGTTGAGCAGGGCGTCGTAAGGCGAGAGGCCGAGCTTCTCGCCCTTGGCCCGGCCGATCTCGCGCTGGATCGTCAGGACTTCGGCGAGATAGGGCAGGAGCCCGGCGAAATCGGCCTCGGCCCGCGCCTGTCGCCAGCGCATCTCGCAGGCCGAGATCGCCTTGCTCGAGGCCTCGACAAGATCGGACGGCAGCGCGGTCTCGACGGTCCAGACCCGCCGGATTTCGCGCAGATTGGCGCGCTCCCAGGGCCCGAGCTTCGACTCGCCGAGCCCCTCATCCGCGTCCGCGTCCGCCAGCCAGTCGCCAATCCGCTCATCTGTGATCATGCCGTGATGCATCACCCGCAGCAGCGCCATGCTCTCGGCCCGCGCGCCGGCAGCGCCTTTCGGCATCATCACGTCGTTGTCCCATTGCAGGATGCCGATGGCGTTGCCGAGCGCCGAGGCGCGGCCGAAATGGGCGGAGAGGGCGGAATAGGCGGTCATGCAAAACGACTCCGGTTTCGTCTTTCAGCCGCCGGCCCAGAGCGTCACGAGCCAGCCGGCGATGGGGAAGCTCAGGGCCGCCAGCGCAGTCGAGGCAACGACGGACAGCGCGATGACGCGCGCATCGCCTCCGGCGCGTTCGGCGAGCAGGAAGACGTTGCTGGCGATCGGCAGCGCTGAATAGAGCACGCCGGCCTTGACCCAGAAAGGGTCTAGCCGGAGCACATAGGCCATCACCACGAAGACGATCAGCGGATGCAGGATCAGCTTGCCGGCGACCAGCGGCAAGATCGATCCGAGCGGCCAGCCGCCCCGGCTCCACTGCCTTGTGGCGAGGCCCAGCGCGAAGATACCCGCGGGCGCCGCTGCCGGCCCGAGAAAACCGAGAAAACGGTCGATCGGCTCGGGGATCGTGATCTGTCCCAGTGACAGCACGACGCCGCCGAGGATCGACAGCATGAACGGATTGAAGAAGGTGCCGCGCACCAGCTTCCAGGCACTGGCGGCGAGCGAGCCGTCGCCTCGTCCGGCCTCCAGCAGCCCATAGGCGAAGGGCAACACCACGGCCCCGTCGATGATCAGGGCGATGGCGATCGGCCCGGCAGCGGCATCGCCTAGAAAAGCCAGCATCAACGGGATTCCGAGGAAGGTGAAATTGCACGCGATGAGCGCCTGCCCACGCGAGACCGCGTCGAGATAGGGCAGGCGCAACAGCTTGCGTGCGACGGCGAGCCCGACCAGCAGGACGACGATGGCGATCGCCGAGAGCGCGCCGAAGAACGCCATGTTCCAGAGCTCGGCGAGCGGCTGGCGCGCGACCACGCGCAGGATCATGGCCGGCGCCGCCACGAAGAAGGCGAAGACGTTGAGGATGCGGATGGCCTCGGGGCCGAGCCCCATCCGCCCGGACATCAGCGCGCCGAAGGCGATCACCGCGAAGAACGGCGTCGAAGTCGCGAGGAACTGGAGCATGATGTGGCAGGCGGTCCTAGAACATCGGCCCGAAAATTGGAACGCGGTTTTCGGACAAAGCCGATGAGCCAAGCCGTCCCCGGCTTAGCTGAACAGCTCCTTGTACTGGCGCGGCTGCGAGCGCAGGAACTGCGGCGCGACCTTGACGCGGGCGCCGAGATGGGCGGCCGCATGCCAGGGCCAGCGCGGATCGAACAGGATGCCGCGCGCGATCCCGACGAGGTCGGCTTCGCCCGTGCCGACGATCGCCTCGGCCTGGTCGGCCTCGGTGATCAGCCCGACTGCGATGGTCGGAACGCCGGTCGCCTGCTTCACGGCCCGCGCCAGCGGCACCTGATAGTTCGGGCCGAGCGGGATCTGCTGTGCCGTCGAATTGCCGCCGCTGGAGACATGGATGAAGTCGGCACCGCGCGCCTTCAACTCGTTGGCAAAGGCGATCGTCTGCTCGATGTCCCAGCCGCCCGCGACCCAGTCCGTGCCCGAGACGCGCATTCCCACCGGGTATCCGGCCGGGACCGCCGCCTTCACCGCCTCGAACACGGCGAGCGGGAAGCGCATCCGGTTCTCCAGCGAGCCGCCGTATTCGTCGTCGCGCCGGTTCGAAAGCGGCGACAGGAACTGGTGCAGCAGATAGCCATGGGCGCCGTGCAGCTCGATCATGTCGAGCCCGAGCCGCACGCTGCGCTTGGCCGCAGTGGCGAAGGCCTCGTTCAGCCGGGCGAGGTCATCGGTCGACAGCTCCTGCGGCGGGCGGGGATAGCTCTCGAAGCCGGCGGAGGACGGGCCGAACACCTGCCAGCCGCCCTGCTCGACGCCGAGCTGGGCGCCGCCCTTCCAGGGCTGGTCGACTGAGGCCTTGCGCCCGGCATGGGCGAGCTGGACGCCGATCGGCATGTCCGACCATTTCCGCACCGACTTCAGAACGCCGGCCAGCGCCGCCTCGTTCTCGTCCGACCACAGCCCGACATCCTGCGGACTGATCCGTCCGGCCGGCTCGACCGCCGTCGCCTCGATGATCAGCAGACCGGCGCCCGACAGGGCGAGATTGCCGAGATGGATCGTGTGCCAGTCGCTCACATTGCCATTATCCGCCGAGTACTGGCACATCGGCGCGATGACGATGCGGTTGGCGAGCGTGAGGCCGCCGATCTGGAAGGGGCTGAAGAGCTTGCTCATGGAAAGGTCTCGCCGAAAGATACCGTAGGGAATGATGGCGCGATCATCACGTTGCCCGCTGCCAAGTCCAGTCCTGCCCGCGAGCGGCAGCCATGCGCGCCGTTACGCTTCACGATGGCGTCAGAAGCGCCTCACGGCGTCTCCGGCAGGCTGAAGCGATGGCGTTGTTCGGGGTCGGGCAGGCTGCAGCTCTCCTTGCGCCCGAACAACCTGTAGCGATTGCGGGCAATCCGGTCATAGAGCCAGTCCGGTAGCGACCGCGGCAGGATGCGGGCGGCGAGAACCAGCCTTGCTGGCCAGCTGAGATGCGCGACGACGCCGAGGACGGCCTCAGATTTGCGCAGCACGACATCGTTCTCGATGAACAGGAAGCTGTCGGGCTGGTCGGGATCGACGCCATGAAGCTGCGCGAGCGCGCGACCCTCGCGCGACTGGATCGCGACGAAACGTATTTCGTGGTCGCGCTCGTGCCGCAGCGTGTACTGCACCCCGCCTGAGCAGAGCACGCAGACGCCGTCGAACAGGCAGACGGGCGGCGCGCCGGCCATGGGGGGGGCCCGGTCAGTGCGCGGGTTTCTGATAGGGCATCCGGACGCCCTGCTCGGCAAAGGTCGAGTGGCCAGATTGCTGGCGCTTCTTGATCTCGGCGCGGGCGACGGTGCGCAGATGCACCTCGTCGGGCCCGTCGATGAAGCGCAGCGCCCGGCCCCAGCTATAGATGAAGGCCAGCGGGGTATCGTTGGAGAGACCCGCTGCCCCGAAGACCTGCATCGCCCGGTCGGCGATCTTCGTCTGCAATCTGGTCGCGACCACCTTGATCGACGAGACCTCGGTGCGGGCGGCCTTGTTGCCGAGGTTGTCCATCATCCAGGCGGCGCGCAGGCACAGCAGCCGCGCCTGGTCGATCTCCATGCGGCCCTCGGCGATCCAGTCCTGCACATTGGCATAATCGGCGAGGTTGCGGCTGAAGGCCTTGCGCTGCAGCGCGCGCTCGACCATCAGCTCGAGCGCCACCTCGCATTGCCCGATCGAGCGCATGCAGTGGTGGATTCGGCCTGGGCCCAGCCGCGCCTGCGCCAGCGCGAAGCCCGCCCCTTCCTCGCCGAGGATGTTGGTGGCGGGTACGCGGACCTGGTCGAAATCGGTCTCGGTATGGCCTTCTGGAGAATGGTGATTCAGCAGCGGCAGGTTACGCATCACGCTGACGCCCTTCGCATCCATCGGCACGATCACCATCGAATGGCGCCGGTGTGGATCGGCATCGGGCGCCAGATCCGAAAGCCCCATCACGATGCAGAATTTGACGTTGGGATGCAGCGCGCCGGTGGTCCACCATTTGCGGCCCGAGATGATGTAGTCGTCGCCGTCGCGGATGATCGTGGTCTGGAGATTGGTCGGGTCCGAGGAGGCGACGCCGGGTTCGGTGATGCCGACGCAGGAGCGGATCTCGCCGTTCATGAGCGGGACCAGCCAGCGCTCGCGCTGCTCTGGCGTCGCGAACATGTGCAGGATTTCCATGTTCCCGGTATCGGGGGCGTTGCAGTTGAACACCTCCGACGACCAGTAGATCCGGCCCATGATCTCGGCGAGCGGCGCATATTCGAGGTTGGCGAGCCGCGTGCCGGGCTCATCCTGCTTCAGTGCCGGCAGGAACAGATTCCACAATCCTTCGGCTTTCGCCTTGGCCTTCAGCCCGTCGATCAGCGCCATCGGATAGCGCCCGGCCTCGACCTCATGCCGCCAGACGGCGTCGGCCGGCTGGATATGGGCGTCCATGAAGGCCTGCAGCCGCGTGCGCAGCTCCTCGACCCTGGCGGAATAGGCGAAATCCATGGCGTTTTCCTTCAGTCGCGGCCGTCGATCACGGCCTGCGCGCGCAGCGCGAAACTCTCGGCCATCTCGCCGACCGCGACGGCGTTCTCGGCCGCCGCATTGCCGGCCTTCGCGCGGGCCGCGATGCCGTCAAGGATGACGGCGAAGCGCAGCAGCGAGAAGGCGAGGTGGAACCGGCCGGGTCCCTCGCTGCGTCCCGCCGCCGCGCAATAGCGCTCGAGATATTCGGCCTGCGTCGGGATACCGAGACCCACGCGGTCGAGCCCGTCGATGCCGGCATACATCTGCGGCGTCGAATGCCAGGGCAGGCAGGAAAACGCGGCGTCCGAGAGCGGATGTCCCAGCGTCGAGAGCTCCCAGTCGAGGACGGCCACGACGCGCGGCGCATCGGGAGCGAACATCAGGTTGCCGAGCCGGAAATCGCCATGGACGATAGTGGTTTCGACGCTGTCGTCGAGATGCTCGGTAAGCCAGGCAAAGGCGCGGTCCACCGCCGCGATCTCATGCGTCTTCGTCTCGGACCATTGCCGGCCCCAGCGCGCGATCTGGCGGGCGAAGTAGTTTCCGGGCTTGCCGAAATCGGCGAGGCCAGCCGCCTGCCAGTCGAAGCCGTGCAGCGCGGCCAGCGTCTCGGCCATGGCGAAATACATCGCGCGGCGCGCCTCGGGCGCCACGCCGGGCAGGGCGGTGTCGTGGAAGACGCGGCCGTCCAGCCGTTCCATCACGTAGAACGGCGTGCCGACAACGTCGTCATCGCCATGGAACAGCACGACCGGCGGCACCGGGACACTCGAGTTCGCCAGCGCCTTCAGCACGCGGTATTCGCGATCGACCGCATGGGCGGAGGGCAGCAGCGGGCCCGGCGGCTTCTTGCGCAGCACCAGCCGCGTGCCGGCCGCCGTATAGGACAGGAAGAAGGTCGGATTCGACTGTCCGCCGCTGATCCGCTCCAGCGTCATCGCGCCCTGCGCGCGGCCAGGCAGGGCAGCGCGCAGGAAGGCATCGAGCCGGCCGGTGTCGAATTCGGGAGCGGAGGAGGCGGGGCCGGCGGACATGGCGGGCATTGTCGCGGCGCCACATCGCCCGGTCAACCGGCCCGGACTCAGGGCGCCCCGGCGTCCGGCGCGCCGCCACTCTTCATCCGCACCACCGAGACCGAGCACTGCGCCTCCGCCACGACCTTGCTGGAGACGCTGCCGAGATGTCGGCGCAGCGCCGAGGAGGAGCGGGCGCCCAGCACGATATGGTCGACATCGTTGTGCTCGGCGTAGCGCAGAATCGCGTCCGCAGCGCTGACCACTTCGATGACGTGATAGCTGACGCGCTCTTCCGGCAGTTGCAGCGAGCGAGCCCAGTCCTTCAGGGCGACGAGGCGCCCGATATAGAGCGAGCGGCCGGTCTCGTCGGCATATTTCGTCTCGGCGATCAGTTCTGTCTTCAGGACGGTGAGGCAGGCCAGCCAGGAATCCTGCCGCGCGGCGAGCAGCCTTGCCGTCTCGGCCCGGACGGCGGCGGCGAGCGCATCCGGCCCGACCGAGAGATCGACGGCCGTCAGCACCAGTCCCGGCCCGGCCCGGCGTTGCCCCGCTTCCGGCATCCCGAGCAACTGGCGCTCGTCGCGTTTCTGGAACAGTGCGAGCAGCCGCTGCCAGAAGCCGGCCGGTGCCCGCTGTCCGCGCCGCCGGGTCAGGACGACCTGGTCGGGATGGCGCAGGTCGAAGGCGATCTTGCCGGCCTCGCCATAGCGCCGGCCGCGATCGACCTCCAGGCAGCGCATGATGATCTCCTCCAGCCAGGCCGGGACGGCGGGGTTGACGGCGCGCGGAGGCCTCGGGTCGTGATAGAGGCGGCGCTTGAGGCCGGCCAGGGTCGCCGGCCGGCCGAACGGTTCCTCGCCGGTCGCGAGCTGATAGAGGATGCAGCCGAGCGCAAACAGGTCGCTGGCCGGGTCGGACCTGTCGCCCAGGACCTGTTCCGGCGCCATATACGCAGCGCTGCCCATCGGGCCCGAACTCTCGGCCCCGAACAGGTCGGGAAGCTCGGCATGGCGTGCGAGGCCGAAATCGAGCAATACGGCACCGCGCTCTGCGATGATGATGTTCTGCGGCTTCAGGTCGAGATGCGCGACGCCCTGACGATGCACGTCGGCCAGCGCGACCGCGATGGCGATGCCGATCGTCGCGACCTCCTCCGCCGGCAGCGGCGCGGTCGCGACCGTGTCGGCGAGGCTCGTGCCCGCGACCCATTCCATCGCGAGATAGGGAATTTGGTCGAGCGGCCCGGCGTTGACGAAGCGCGGCACATGCGGCCCGCTCAGCCGCTTCAGGATCAGCTCCTCGACCTCGTAGCCGACGATGACGGAGACGTCCTGGCCGGGATCGAGAAAGGGGATCTTGAGCACCAGCGGCCCGGCGACGGAGGGGTGGCTGGCGCGCCAGATCTCGGCCATGCCGCCTGACGGCAGGCGCTGTTCCAGCACGAAGCCGTCGATGATGGAGCCCGGTTCAAACCGCTGCATCATTCCCCCATACCCCAGCTCATTATTTTGGCGCATTTTCTTCACGCGAACCGGTATCCACTTCGCTCGAAAATGCTCTAGCGCCCGACCAGCAGCCGCATGCCGAGCCAGGGCGGCAGGTCGGCGGTGGCGATCTTGCGTGCGGTCTCGCGTGCATCATAGGCGACGCGCACCATCGTCACCGTCCGGGCCGCGGTGTCGAGCAGGGCGAGGCAGGCGGCAGGGTTGCCGTCGCGGGGCTGGCCGACGGAGCCGGCCACGACCACATGCCGCCGCATCGCCGAGAGCGGGGCGGGCACGTCGTCGAGAGGCGTGAACGGGACAGGCATCCGGCCGGGCAATGCATAGTGGATGGCCGGGCGGTGGGTGTGGCCGCACAGGATCAGCGCGGCGCTGCTGGCGTCGAGGCAGCGCCGGGCGGCGCCGGCATCGCTGACATAGTTCCAGCCCGGCGGGTCGAAGGCGCTGGCATGGACGAAGCTCGTATCCCCGAGATCCGCGGTCAGTGGCAGCCCGGCGAGAAAGCCGCGATGCGCCGGCGTGAGCTGGGCCCTTGTCCAGATCATGGCGGCGCGCGCATTCGGCGTCATCCTGACTGGGCCGTCGCTCGCGGCGGCTTCGTCATGATTTCCCTGGATGCAGAGCGCCCCGTCCTCGACGAGCCGCGCCGCGGTCTCGACGGCGTAGACCGGGTCCGGCCCATAGCCGACGAGGTCCCCGAGCAGGATGATCCGGTCCGGAGCCAGTTCGCGCACGGCCTCCAGCACCGCCTCGTTGGCTTCGCGATTGGCGTGGATGTCCGCGAGGACGGCGATACGCATTGGAAACGGCCCGTGGCGCTGGCACAAGACTGGCTTCGGCAGCGCCGGTCCACGGCTAACATGGCTGGCGGCCGGCTCCCAGAGCGACGAAGAGATGAGGCGCCAGGCGGCTTCACGCCGCGCGCAGATTGGCCAGGAAATGCGTGACCAGGTCGCTGATCATGCCTGCGGAGGCCTCGACCTGCACGGCCGCCGAGTCGAGCTCGATCGACATCTTCGCGACGTCGCCGATCGAGTGCCGGGCAGCCTGCGCCGAGGCGAGTCCTTCGCGCGTCCGCGTCGCCGCCTGGGTCGTGTCGGCCGCCATCTCGTTGGTGGCCGATGTCTGCTGCTGCACGGTGTTAGCGATCGAGGCCGCGGATTGCTCGAGACGCGCGATGGTCAGGCTG
Source organism: Bosea sp. 124 (assembly GCF_003046175.1). Classification (NCBI taxonomy): domain Bacteria; kingdom Pseudomonadati; phylum Pseudomonadota; class Alphaproteobacteria; order Hyphomicrobiales; family Alloboseaceae; genus Allobosea; species Allobosea sp. 124. Next base: position 26,962 of record NZ_PZZM01000001.1, on the reverse strand, counting down.
ATCGAGTTCACATGCGCGACGCAGGATTCGGTCGCCGACTGAACCTGGGCGATCTGCGTGGCGATCTCGCCGGTCGCGCTGGCCGTCTGGTGCGCCAGCGACTTGACCTCGCTGGCGACGACCGCGAAGCCCTTGCCGGCCGGTCCGGCGCGCGCGGCTTCGATGGTCGCGTTGAGGGCGAGGAGATTGGTCTTGGTCGCGATCTGCTGGATCAGCGTCACGATCGAGCCGATGCGGCCGGCGGCTTCGGCCAGCACTGCCATCGATTCGGTGACCTCGCGCGTGTCGGCGACGGCCTCTCCGGTGATCGAGAAGCTCTGCTGCGTTTCGCTGCTGACATGGTCGAGCGCGCTGACCAGATCGTTGGTCGCCGCCACCGCGCGATCGATCCGGTCGGTGCAGGCCCGTGCGGCGTCCTCAGCCAGCGTCGCCTCCCGGTCGGCCTGGCCGCTGCGGTAGAGGCTGGTCGCGGCGTAGTTCCGCAGTGTCGTGGCCGCGATCCGCAGGCTCTCCGACAGCTGTCCGATATTGCCCTGGAAGGACGAGGCGGCGAGATGCAGCGCGTTTTCGCGCTGGGTCAGGCCGATGCGGCTCGCCCGCTGGTGGCAGGAGGTCGCGGCGAGAGCGTCGCACAGGATCAGGCGGGTCAGGGCTGCGGCTTCGGCGATCGCCTTGCGGCTGCTCAGGCGTCGCCTGCGGCCGATCTCCTGGAACAGCGGCTCGATCAGCCGCAAGGCCGTGCCCAGCCTCGTGCGGATGCCCATGGCGTCGCCGAACTCGGTCATCGTCGCCCGGTTCAGCCCCTCGGCATAGTCGTCGCCGAATTCGCCCTTGAACAGCAATTCGAAATGCCGCCGTTCGGCCTCCACGATCGGCTGGCGGTGCTTGACGACATGCGCCTTCATGTCGGCGACGGAGCGCTCGATATGGTCGCAATAGGCGGAACAGGCGCTGCCCGTCTGCGCGATGACGACAGGCAGGAGCGAGCGTGCCACATCCCGCGCCAGCGCATCGACGCCCGAGGCGAGCAGCAGCTTCTCGATGGCCGCGCCCGTGATCGCGACGGGTCTGGCACCGGATGGGACGTGGTTGGGATCGTGGGACAATGTACGCCAAAGCCGGGGAATTCGTCGGCTAAGACGGTCTCATGAATCCCTTAATGAATTTGAGGCGAAATCGAGCGGCTTTTACGCCGCATCGAGCCCATAGAGCGAATGCAGCGTCCTGACCGCCAGTTCGGTATAGGCGGCGTCGATCAGCACCGAGAACTTGATCTCGGAGGTCGTGATCGCGCGGATGTTGATGCCCTTCTCCGACAGCGCCCGGAAGGCGCGCGCGGCGACGCCGGCATGGCTGCGCATCCCGACGCCGATCGCCGAGATCTTGACCACATCGGTCGCGCCCTGCAGCGCCTGATAGTGGATCGCGTCGTGCAGGCTCTCCAGCAACGTCCGGGCGCGCTCGTAATCGGCGGTCGGCACGGTGAAGGTGATGTCGGTCGTCGCCTGGTCGTCGGACACGACCTGGATGATCATGTCGACATTGATGTTGGCATCGGCGAGCGGGCCGAAGATCGCGGCTGCCACGCCCGGCTTGTCGGCCACGCGCCGGAGGGTGATCTGGGCTTCGTCGCGCGAGAACGCGATGCCGGTGACGATCTGCTGTTCCACGATGTCGTCCTCGTCGCAGATGAGGGTGCCTGGATTGGGATTGTTGGGATCATCGAAGGAGGAGCGCACATAGGTCGGCACGCGGTGGACCATGGCGATCTCGACCGAGCGAACCTGGAGCACTTTCGAGCCGAGCGAGGCCATCTCCAGCATCTCCTCGAAGGAGACCCTGTCCATCCGCTTCGCCTTCGGCACCACGCGCGGGTCGGTCGTATAGACGCCGTCGACATCGGTATAGATGTCGCAGCGATCGGCCTTGAGGCCGGCGGCGATGGCGACTGCCGAGGTGTCGGAGCCGCCGCGCCCGAGCGTGACGATCCTGCCCGACTGCGCATGCACGCCCTGGAAGCCCGAGCACACGGCGATCTCGCGGTTGCGGTCGAAGCCGGCCAGGATGCCGGCGCCGTCGACGCTCTCGATGCGCGACGAGCCATGCGCGTCGGAGCCGTAGATCGGAATCTGCCAGCCCTGCCAGGAGCGCGCCGGCAGGCCCAGTTCGTGCAGCACCAGCGCCATCAGGCCGGAGGTCACCTGCTCGCCCGAGGCGACGACGACGTCGTATTCGGCGCGGTCGTAGAGCGGGGCGGCTTCCTTGCACCAGGAAACCAGCTCGTTGGTCTTGCCCGACATCGCCGAGACCACGACCGCGACCTCATGGCCGGCGTCGAATTCGCGTTTGACATGCCGGGCCGCGTTCTTGATGCGCTCGACAGTGGCGACGGACGTGCCGCCGAATTTCATCACCAGACGGGCCATGGCGGTCCAGAGGCTCTCGACTATCGCGGGTCCCGCTTCGAAACGGGACGAAAGGTCACCCTCGCGCCTGGCGCGGGGCGGGTGTAGATGACGGGCAGCGGCCGGCCTGTCAATGCGACGAGGGGCGGAGGCAGGCAAACGGAGGCAAGACCATGGCTGCGACGGCCCAGCGCGAAGACTCGATCCGGAACGGTTCGACCATCGATTCCGCGGAGGTCGCGCGCTTCGAAGCGATCGCGAAGACCTGGTGGGACCCCAGGGGGCCGATGGCCGTGCTGCACAAATTCAATCCGGTCCGGCTGACTTTCATCCGTGACCTCGCCTGCGAGCGCTTCGGGCGCGACCCGAAGACGCTGAAGGCGCTGGAGGGGCTGACCCTGGTCGATATCGGCTGCGGGGGCGGCGTGCTCTGCGAACCGCTGGCGCGGCTGGGCGCGCAGGTCACGGGGCTCGACCCGGCGCCGACCAACATCGCGGTCGCGAGCGCCCATGCCGAGGCTGGCGGGCTCTCCATCGATTACCGCGAGCAGACCATCGAGGCGCTGGTGGCTGGTGGCGCCCGCTACGACATCGTGCTCGCGATGGAGGTGGTCGAGCACGTCGCCGATGTCGAGGCCTTTGTCGCAGCCTGCTGCGCGGCCGTGAAGCCCGGCGGGCTCCTCGTCATGGCGACGCTCAACCGCACGCTGAAATCCTATGCGCTCGCCATCGTCGGCGCCGAATATGTGCTGCGCTGGCTGCCGCGCGGTACCCATGACTGGCAGAAATTCGTGACACCCGACGAACTCGGCGACGCGATCGAGCGCGGCGGCCTCGAGCTCGGCGACAGCACCGGCGTTGTCTACAACCCCTTCACGGATCGCTGGTCGGCCGCACGCGACACGGACGTCAACTACATGCTGGCGGCGCAGCGCCCGGCCTGAGTGGCGCTTGGGAGCGCGGCGGCCCGTTCAAAGCCAGCGGCGGATCGTGCTCAGCACGATCAGCGTCACCAGCCCCGAAGCCAGGGCGACGAAGGAGACGGTCAGCGCCGAATTATGTCCGATCGTGTAGCCGAGCTTGCGCCAGAGCAGCGTCCCGAGGATCGCGCCGGTGAGCACCAGCAGGCCGTTGATGATGATGCCGAAGGCGCCGTCGCGCAGCAGCACGTCGGAGATCCAGCCGAACAGCAGCACGCCGACCGCGACGATGGCCAGGAAAATCACGAGCTGCGGTGTCGACATGTCCGGCAGGCCGAGCATCAGGATCAGGGCGCGCATGGAACATCCTCGGAAAAACGCCCGGATGATATAGCATCCGGCCGTTAAGGGGATGCTGCAGCATCGGACAGGCCTCGGCAAGGATCGCGCAGGACTCCGCAGGATCGCACGCGAGGCATGGCCGGCGCCTCTCGCCATCGGTCATTTTGCGCTGCATCATAGTCCGATGGGTGGATGGCGCGCCGCAGCATAAGGTGCATGATCGTGGCCAAGTCCGCTGGGGCCGCTCCGGCGGCTCGCAAGCCGCCGGACAAAAGCAGGGGAGAGACGACCATGTCCAAGCCGCAGCCCACCGCGACATCGCATAAGAATCTCTACGAATTCGGCGAGTTGCCGCCGCTCGGCCATGTGCCGGCGAATATGTATGCCTGGACGATCCGCCGCGAGCGTCACGGGCCGCCGCAGGACAGCTTCCAGATCGAGGTGGTCCCGACCTGGACGATCGGCGAGGAGGAGGTGCTGCTCCTCGTGATGGCCGGCGGCGTCAACTACAACGGCATCTGGGCGGGCCTGGGCCAGCCGATCTCCCCCTTCGATGTCCACAAGGGCTCGCTCCACATCGCGGGCTCGGACTGCTCCGGCATCGTCTGGGCGGTCGGCTCGAAAGTGAAGCGCTGGAAGGTTGGCGACGAGGTCATCGTCCACTGCAACCAGGACGACGGCGACGACGAGGAGTGCAATGGCGGCGACCCGATGTTCTCGTCCTCCCAGCGCATCTGGGGCTACGAGACGCCGGACGGCTCCTTTGCGCAGTTCTGCCGCGTCCAGTCGCGCCAGCTCATGCTCAAGCCCAAGCACCTCGCCTGGGAGGAGGCCGCCTGCTACACGCTGACCCTGGCGACGGCCTATCGCATGCTCTTCGGCCACGCCCCGCACACCATCAAGCCCGGCGACAATGTGCTGGTCTGGGGCGCCTCGGGCGGCCTCGGCGTCTTCGGTGTGCAGCTTTGCGCCGCATCGGGCGCCAACGCCATCGGCGTGATCTCCGACGAGACCAAGCGCGATTATGTGCTGGGGCTCGGCGCCAAGGGCGTGATCAACCGCAAGGATTTCAATTGCTGGGGCCAGATGCCCAAGGTCAACAGCCCGGAATACAACGACTGGACCAAGGAGGCCCGCAAGTTCGGCAAGGCGATCTGGGACATCACCGGCAAGAAAGATGTCGACATCGTCTTCGAGCATCCCGGCGAGGCGACGTTTCCGGTCTCCTGCCTCGTCGCCAAGCGCGGCGGCATGATCGTGTTCTGCGCCGGCACCTCGGGCTTTAACATCACCTTCGACGCCCGTTATGTCTGGATGCGCCAGAAGCGCGTCCAGGGCTCGCATTTCGCCCATCTCAAGCAGGCCAGCGCCGCCAACCAGTTCGTCATCGACCGCCGCGTCGACCCTTGCATGTCCGAGGTCTTCCCATGGGAGAAGATACCGCTCGCGCATCACAAGATGTGGAAGAACGAGCATGCGCCCGGCAACATGGCCGTGCTGGTCTATTCGCCCCGGACGGGCCTGCGGACCTATGAGGACGTCGCGGAGGCCCTGGCGGGATAGGGCGCCGGCCCGCAGGCTTGCGCCGGAGCACGATAACACTTAATCGTTCGGTAAAGTAACGATCGATCGAGGTGTCGATGTCCCTTCAGCTCTATGCGCACCCTTTCTCGTCCTATTGCCAGAAGGTGCTGGTCGCTCTCTACGAGAACGACACGCCCTTCACCTATCGGCTGCTCGGCCTCGATGACCCGCAAGCCGGCGAGGAACTCGCCGCGCTCTGGCCGCTGAAGCGCTTTCCGGTGCTGGTCGACGGGCCTGAGACCGTCATCGAGTCGAGCATCATCATCGAGCATCTCGCCCTCTCGCATCCCGGTCCAAGCCCGTTGCTCCCGGCCGGCGCGAAGGCGGCGCTGGCCGTGCGGATGATGGACCGCTTCTTCGACAACTACGTCATGACGCCGATGCAGAAGATCGTCTTCGACCACATCCGCGAGCCGCAGGACCGCGACCCGCATGGCGTCGCCGACGCGCGCGCCATGCTGGACGCTGCCTATCAATGGCTCGACGCAAGGCTGGCCGGGCGCGAATGGGCGTGCGGAGACGATTTCGGTATGGCTGACTGCGCTGCCGCGCCGTCGCTGTTCTATGCCGACTGGGTCCATGAGATCGATGTCGCCTTTCCCAACACCCGCGCCTACCGCGCGCGACTGCTGACGCGCCCGTCCTTCGCGCGCGCCGTCGATGAGGGGCGGCCCTATCGCCACTTCTTCCCGCCGGGAGCGCCCGACCGCGACTGAGGCGGCCCGGGCTTTCACCCGCCACCCCGCACATGGCGGGAGGGCGTCGACGCGCTGTCACGGACCTTGGAAGCCATGTAGAGCATCGCGCTCGCGAAGCCGGTCCCATGCTGTCATCACCCCTGTTCCTGCGCGCCATCCCGCTGATCTTCACCTTCCTGTGGTCGTCGGGCTGGATCGTCGCGGGCTATTCGGCGCAATACGCCGATCCGCTGACCTTCCTGTCCGTCCGCTTCGCCAGCGCCGGGATCTTGCTCGCCGCGCTTTCGCTGGCTGTCGGAGCACGCTGGCCTGCGACGCCGCGCGCCTGGCTCGACTGCATCATTGCCGGTGTCCTGCTCCATGCGCTCTATCTCTGCGGCGTCTGGTGGGCGGTGCGCCATGGCCTGCCGGCCGGCATCTCCGGCCTGATCGCGGGCCTGCAGCCGATCCTGACCGCCATACTCGCCCCCGCCCTCGTCGGCGAGCGCATTTCGCCGATCCGCTGGGCCGGCATTCTGTGCGGCTTCCTCGGCATCGCGCTGGTGCTCGAACCGAAGCTCGTCGGCGTCGATCCGGTGGCGCTGTGGGGCATCCTGCTGCCGGTGGCGGTGAATGTCGTTGGCATGGTCGCGGTGACCTTCGGCTCCTTTTTCCAGAAGGCCCGCATCGTCTCGGGCGACCTGCGCACCGTCACGACGATCCAGTATGCCGCCGCTTTCCTGTTCACGCTCCCGCTCGCGTTCATGCTCGAGCCGATGCGGATCGAGTGGAACCTGACCATGGCGCTCGTCCTGGCCTGGTCGGTTCTGGCGCTCTCGCTCGGCGGGATCGGGCTTTACCTCATCATCCTGCGGCGCGGCGAGGTCTCGCGCATCGCGACCTTCCTCTATCTCGTCCCTGCGCTGGTCGCGCTCGAAGCCTGGTTCCTGTTCGGCGAGACGATGTTGCCGATCCAGATTGCCGGCATGGCGCTGACGATCATCGGTGTCGTGCTGGCGAGCCGGAAATAGCGCCGCGACCCCGGCTTCACCCGAAAGACGGCTTTTCGTCCCTTCGCCGTTCAGCATATGCTGCGTCGCAACAAGGGAGAGAAAACCATGAGCGCGAACGCCGCAGCCGCCCCGTCGCAGATGCCCGCCGGGGCCGTCGCCTTGATCGGGGCGGCGCTGCCGGGTTTCGAGGCCCTGCTGCAGGAGGCGATTGCCGCCGTGCGCGGCAAGGTTACGGCCGACGGCAAGATCTCCTCGGCACTGCTGGAGGCCGAGCAGCACGCTGCCCATGGCCTGTCCTGGCTCGCGACCTATGTCATGGCGCTGCGCGAGCTCAAGGCCTATGGCGAGCGCCTCGGGGCGGAGGACCGCTACGGCGCGGTTGAGGATTACGCCATCCGGATCGGCGCTGGCGAATATGCCGCCCAGATCTTCGGCGGCATCCCGATGAGCCAGGGCGAGATCGTCCGGCTGGCAGCGCTCGGCCTCCCGGCGAGGGCCATCGCAGCCGCACGTTCGGCCGCGGCCGAGGCGTTGATCGCCGAGGGCAACACGCCGGAGAACCGCGCCCGCCTCGTCGCCCTGTTTAGCCAGGATGACGGCGCCGCAGCTGTCGGCGATCCGGGCCTCGACGAGACGCTTGAGGCGATCCGCTCGGAGATGCGCCGCTTCTGCGCCGCCGAGGTCACCCCCCATGCCCATGAGTGGCATCTGAAGAACGACTACATCCCGATCGAGGTGGTCGAGAAGATGGCCGAGCTCGGCGTTTTCGGGCTGACCATTCCCGAGGAATTCGGCGGCATGGGCCTCTCCAAGGTCTCGATGTGCGTCGTCTCGGAAGAACTCTCGCGCGGCTATATCGGCGTCGGCTCGCTCGGCACCCGCTCCGAGATCGCGGCCGAACTGATCCTCTGCGGCGGCACGCCGGAGCAGAAGCAGGCATGGCTGCCGAAGCTCGCTTCGGGCGAGGTCCTGCCGACGGCCGTCTTCACCGAGCCCAACACCGGCTCCGACCTCGCCAGCCTGCGCACGCGCGCGGTCCTAGACGGCGAAGGGGATGCCGCTGTCTGGAGGGTCTCCGGCAACAAGACCTGGATCACCCATCCCGTCCGCGCCGACATCATGACGCTGCTGGTCCGCACCGACCCCACCGCCGCCGGCTATCGCGGCCTCTCGATGCTGATCGCCGAGAAGCCGCGCGGAACCGATGCCGATCCCTTCCCGGTCGCAGGCCTCACCGGCGGCGAGATCGAGGTGCTCGGCTATCGCGGCATGAAGGAATACGAACTCGCCTTCGACGGCTTCGAGGTCAAGGCGGAAAACCTGCTCGGCGGCGTCGAGGGGCAGGGCTTCAAGCAGCTCATGCAGACCTTCGAGGCCGCGCGCATCCAGACGGCGGCCCGCGCTGTCGGCGTTGCCCAGTCGGCCTTCGATCTCGGCCTGCGCTACGCCCGCGAACGGGTCCAGTTCGGCAAGAAGCTGATCGCCTTCCCGCGCGTCGCCGACAAGCTCGCGATGATGGCGGTGGAAATCCTGATCGCCCGCCAGCTCACCTATTTCGCCGCCCGCGAGAAGGATGCCGAGCGCCGCTGCGACCTCGAGGCCGGCATGGCCAAGCTGCTCGGCGCCCGCGTCGCCTGGGCGGCGGCCGACAACGCCCTCCAGATCCACGGCGGCAACGGCTTCGCGCTGGAATATCCGGTCAGCCGCGTGCTCTGCGACGCCCGCATCCTCAACATCTTCGAGGGCGCTGCCGAAATCCAGGCCCAGGTCATCGCAAGGCGGCTCGTCGAGGGGTGAGGGCCACTCTCCGGCAATAATTTCGACATGATGGCCCTGCTTCTCTCGGCGTGCCCGGAACGGGACGAGAGCAGCAGGATCATTCGATGTCGAACCGCGTAGCCACCGTGTTTCTTGGATCGGCGCTTCTTGGCGCCGTTGCGGCGCTGTCGGCCCCCGCCATGGCGCAGCAGGGCCCGACGCAGCCTTCGCCCCGGATCAGCGTCAGCGGGGAGGGTGAAGTCAGTATCGCCCCCGATATGGCGATCCTCACGCTGTCGGTGCTGCGCGAGGCAGACACCGCGCGCGACGCGCTCGGCGCCAGCAGCGAGGCGATGAAGCAGGTGCTCAGCGCCTTGAAGGTGGCCGGCATCGCCGAGCGCGACCTGCAGACCGCTGGCCTGAACATCCAGCCGCGCTATACCCAGCCCGGCCCGCAGGCCAGGCCTCAGACGCCGAAGATCAGCGGCTATGCGGCGAGCAATGCCTTGACGGTCCGTATCCGCGATCTTTCGGTGGTCGGCGCCATCCTCGACAAGGTCGTCGGCCTCGGCGTCAACCAGGGCGGTGACATCAGCTTCGTCAACGACGATCCACGGCCGAGCCTGACGGAGGCGCGCAAGCGCGCCGTCGACGACGCCGTTGGACGGGCGCGGACGCTGGCTGATGCTGCGGGCGTCAAGCTGGGCCGCATTCTCTCGATCGAGGAACAGGCGGCCCGGCCGGGTCCGATGCCGAAGATGATGCGGGCGGCGGCCGCGGACAGCTTTGTTCCCGTCGAGCGCGGCGAGAACAGCTACAGCACCACCGTGAATGTGGTCTTCGAGATCGCGCCTTAGCGCATCGACCGGAAGCCGCATCCGAATAAGCAGTAAATTCATAAATTCCATGTCCCATGTCCTGCGATACGATGACGCCGGGCCGGGGAAACCTGCGGGAATGCTTCTGATCACCGACCGCCCGGACGAAAGCCGGGACCTGGCGCGACGCCTCGCTCTCTGGGGGCCGTGCACGGTCGTCGGACTTGAGCAAGCGACCGATGGTCCCGTCACCCAGCCGACGATCGTCGTCAGCGACGCCGACCTCGGACAGAGGCGGTCGGTCGAGGCGATGCGGGTCGCGCTGGCCCGGCACCGCAGCCGGGGAGCGCCCTATATCTGCCTTCTGCGGGACATGACCGCGCGCTCGACCATCCAGGCCCGAGCCATCGGCGCGACCGAGGTCCTGCCCGCTGACGCGGCCTGTTCCCTGCTTCTGCAGACGGTTAGCCAATTGCTGCGGGAGGAGGACGGCGGTGATCCGGCTCGCGGCACGGCGGCCTTCACCCGCGCCCATCTCGCGACGGCGGCGGTGTCGCTCGCCGACATGCTGGAATCCGCCTCCGCCGGGAAGCCGATCCCGCTCGGCGCGGTTGATGCTTCCGTCGACGCCATCGACCAGATGGCCGGCGCCAGCGACATTGGCGACTGGCTCCAGGTGGTGTGGAGCTATGACGATCTGACCTATCAGCACTGCATGCTCGTCGCTGGCCTTGCGGCGAGCTTCGCGCATCAGCTCCGCTTCTCGGCGGATGACCGCCGGCTGGTGACCCGGGCGGCCGTGCTCCACGACATCGGCAAGGCCAGGATTCCGCTCGACATCCTGCACAAGCCCGGCGCGCTCGACGAGGCCGAGCAGGCCGTGATGCGCAGCCATCCCGCGCTCGGCCATGCGATGCTGCTGGCCCAGGGCGGCTTCCGGCCCGAGGTGCTCGCCGCCGTCCGCTCGCATCACGAATATCTCGACGGGTCTGGCTATCCCGACAAGCTGGGCGGCGACGAGATTTCCGACATCGTGCGCATGATCACGATCTGCGACATCTATGCAGCCCTGATCGAGCGGCGCAGCTACAAACCGCCGATGCTGCCCGACCAGGCCTTCGACCTTCTGCTGCTGATGCGCGGCAAGCTCGATGCGGCCCTCGTCGGCGCCTTCCGTCAGGTCGTGCTCAAGACGGCCCGGGCCGCCTGACGGTGGCAGGCCCGGGACGCGCCTTTCACGGCCGTGGCAGCATCCGGCGCAAGACGCCATCCTTGAGCACCACATGGTGCCAGAGCGCCACCAGTGCATGCAGTGCGGCGAGGCCGATCAGCGCATAGGCCGCCCATTCGTGGATCTCCTTGACCGGACGTGACACCGTGCGCGCGGCGGCAGCGGTGATCGGCGGAATGCTGAACAGGCCGAGATCCAGTCCCTGACCGCGCAGGACGGCATAGACGAGGCCGATCACGGGCACAGCCAGCATCAGCGCGTAGAGGCTGGCATGGCCGAGGCCCGAGGCGCGCGCGACCAGCGGCGAGCGATCGGTCGGCGCCGGCGGGCGATGGCCGAGCCGCCAGGCCATGCGCGTGCCCAGCAGTGCCAGCAGCCCCAGTCCGATCACCTTGTGGGTTTCGACGATGCCGTGTTCCCAGGTTTTCGGCAGGAGATCGACGATCAGTCCGATGGCGAAGGCCAGGGCGATGAGAAGCGCCATCGACCAGTGCAGCAGCCGCGCCACCGGATCGTAGACGGAGGCGGCGGCGAGGGGCTGGGGCGTGGATATCATGGAGCAGGCCGATCATTGATTAGAATAATTCTAATCTATATCAGAGCGAAAGCGACGCAAAGTTAAATTTTGTCCATGCATTCCGGTGGCAAGAGCTCGCGCCCGGCTTCGTCAGCCTTGCAGCCGGTATTTCGCGAAGCCGTCGCCCGCATCGCCCGCAGGCTGCGCTTTCAGCCCTTCGGGCAACTTGCCAGCCGCGGCGGGTGAGGTGACGAAGGTGACCTCGACACCCGGCGGCAACGGCGCCAGGGCCCAGTTGTCGTCGGCCTTCGGCTCGATCGTCTTCTTGTCGAGGATATAGCGCACGACGACGTCGCGGTTCAGGTCGGGCGCCTCCAGCACCACGGTCGTCTTCGTCCCCGGGAAGTTGCCGCCGCCCGAGGCTCGGTAGTTGTTGGTGACGACGATGAACTCGGCCGCCTTGTCGATCGGCTTGCCCGCGAAGGCGAGATCGACGATGCGATGCGCCTCGGGCGCGACGAGCTTGCCGTTGCCGTCGTAGCGCGACGGCTGCGTGACGTCGATTTTGTAGGTCACGCCGTCGATCACGTCGAAATTGAAGGCCGGGAAGCCCGGATCGATCAGCGGCTGCTCGGCGATCTTCGTCGGGTCGATGCGGTTGAAGATGCCAGCCGAGCGTTCGAGCCATTCGGCGACTTGCGCGCCGGTGACCTTCACGACCTGCACCGTGTTCGGGTAGAGATAGATGTCGGCGACGTTCCGGATCGTGATCGGCCCGGCCGGGATATCGGTGAAGAAGGCCGGTCCCGCCCGGCCGCCCGATTTGAACGGCGCAGCGGCCGAGAGCAACGGCAGGTCCTTCCAGGGCGACTGCGCCATCAGCCCCTTCGCATAGGCGATCTGCGCCTCGGCCACGATCTGCACCGAAGGGTCGTCGGCGACCAGCGCGAAGAAGCTGTTGATCGGTGAGGCGGTCGTGCCGACCGGTTCGCGCATATAGACCAGCGTCGCCTCGTGGTCGGCCTTGACGCTGGCGAGCACGGCAGGTTCGGCGGCCGCCTTCGCGACGATTTTGCGGTCCGGCGTCCGCTCGTAGATCGGCTTCGGCTCGACCTTGAATCCGGCGATCTGCCAGCGCTCGCCGCGCTTCTCCAGATCGAGATCGACGATGCCGAGATGCGAGCCCCAGAAGCCGGGCTGGCAGGCCGGCTTGCCGTGCAGCGTGCCCTTGACGTTGTCGACGCCGGCAATGCTGTCGAAGGCCTTTCCGCCGGGGAAGACGAGATGCTGGTGGCCGGTCAGGATCACGTCGATGCCGTCGAGCGCGGCGAGATGCAGCGCCGCGTTCTCCTCCATGCCCTTCCGCTCGCCGCCGGCGATGCCGGAATGGCAGAGCGCGATGACGAGGTCGGGACCGGCCTTCAGCAGTTCGGGCAGATGCTTGTGCGCGGCGTTGACGATGTCGCTGGCGACGACCCTGCCGTCGAGATTGACCTTGTCCCACTGCATGATCTGCGGCGGAACGAAGCCGATCACACCGATCTTGAGGACATGCTGCTGCCCGGCCTCGTCCTCGAAGCTCTGCTCGAACAGCCGCCAGGGGTCGACCAGCGGATAACCGCCGATCCGCTCGACATTGGCGCAGACCAGCGGGAATTCGGCCTTGGCCAGCCCGTTGTCGAGGAAATCGAGCCCGTAATTGAACTCATGGTTGCCGAGCGTGCCGCAGAGATAGGGCAGCGCGTTCATCGCGGCGATCATTGGATGGGTCTCGCCGGGCTTGAGCCCCTTCTTGTAGGCGATGTAGTCGCCCAGCGAAGAGCCCTGCAGGAAGTCGCCATTGTCGAACAGCAGGCTGTTCCTGGCCTCGGCCTGGGCCGCCTTGATCAGGCTCGCGGTCTTGGCCAGGCCGACCGTGTCGTCGGCCGCATCGCGGAAATAGTCGTAAGGGACGACGTTGACGTGGAGGTCGGTGGTTTCCAGCACGCGCAGCTTCATGCGGGCAGGCGTCTGGGCTGCGAGCGCCGATGGCAGGGCGGCGCTGGCGGCAAGGGCGGCTGCGGCTTTCAGCGTGTCACGGCGGTTGAAACGGCATTCGCGTGCCATGGCCTGCTCCTGATCTGCCGCGCCACACACAGGCTAGCACCGCAGCATCGCCATGACACGGTGAAGATATGACACGGTGAAGATCATCGCCTCGCGACGATCCCGATGTCGTCAGGGTTCGGCGCGCCTCGTCGAGAGCTTGCGCTGCGAGGGCTGCGCTCCAGGACCTCAGCAGGGCACGACCGCCAATCTCAACCCCAGGGCCTTGGTTGCTTTGGTGAGCGTCTCGAGCGTCGGGTTCCCCCCAGGCCTGAACGTCTTGTAGATCGCTTCCCGGCTCAGCCCCGTTTCTCCGGCGAACGCCGTCACGCCCCGTGCCCGCGCGATGTCACCGATCGCGGCCGCAATGAAGGAGGCATCGCCGTCCTCCAGCGCAGCCTCGATATAGGCCGCTTGATCCTCGGGCGTCTTCAGATAGTTCCGGACGTCGAATTCCCGCGTTTCGATAGGCATCCTAAAGCTCCTTTGCCATCTGCCTTGCCCTGGCGATGTCCGCCGCCTGCCGGCGCTTGTCGCCGCCGCACAGCAGGATCATCAGTTCGGCGCCGCGCTGGATAAAATGCAGCCGATATCCCAGGCCATGATCGATCCGCATCTCGCCGATGCCATCGAAGTGCTTCACATCGCCGAGGTTGCCGCCTTGCGCGCGCCGGACCCTCGCAACGATCCGGGCACGTGCCGACACATCGCGCAGGCCTTGTAGCCAATCGGCGAAAACGGCGGTCTCGATGACCCAGATCATGTGTATCTTGATGCACGATCACGCGGCCGACCGTCAATTAAGACACACAATCTTCACCGGCAACGCGACGATCTAAGGCTCCCGCAGCGGTCGCGGCATCGTCACCGGACGTGCTTCCCGGGCCTGCGCCGCGAGCCGAACCGGCGCATTCACCGCCCCGAATCCGGAATAGCCGCCGCGTCGCTCGACGATCTCGAAAAAGAAGCGCTGTGCAAAGACATGGCTGTAGACCTGCAGGAACTCGGCCTCGCCGTCGCGGTCGTAGAGGATGTGGTGTTCGCGCAAGGCGTCGATGAAAGCGGGTTCGAGCCCGTGCCGCGCCTCCAGGTCCTCGTAATAGTTCTCGGGGATGTCGAGGAAGGAGAGCCCCGCCGCGCGCATCGCCGTGACGGCCGCGAAGATGTCGGGGGCGTCGAAGGCGATGTGCTGCACGCCCGAGCCGAAATGCTCGGAGACGAAGCGCGACGACAGGGTGCGCGTCGCCTGCGAGCCGTTCAGGATGAAGCGCACCGCCCCGTTCGGGGAGACAATGGGCCGGCTTTCGACGAGCCCCGCCGGATCGGCGATGGCGAGCTGCGGAATCCGGTCGAGCTGGAAAAGCGAGGTGTAGAACAACAGCCAGGACAGCATCTCGTCATAGTCCATCGATTGCGAGATGTGGTCGACATGGCCGAGCAACGCTGGCCGCTTGGCGGCGTCGTCCTTCGCCGCAATGAAATCCGTGTCCCAGATATCGCCGAGGTCACCCTTCGGCTGCGTGAAATAGATCAGCGAGCCGCCGACGCCCCGGATCGCGGGAATCTGCATCTCGCCGGGCCCGACGGGCTGTTCGAAGGCCGCGATCCGCAGCTCCCGGGCGCGCGCCACGGTCTGTTCGACATCCTCGACCCGCAGGCAGATCGCGCAGACGCCGGGGCCATGCATGATCGCGTGGGACTGCGCGAAGCCGTCCTTCTCGGTGTTGAGCACGAGGTTGATGCCACCCTGGCTCCAGCGCGTCACGGATTTGCTGCGATGCGTGCCGGTCTGGCGGAAGCCCAGTGCGGAGAGGAGCCTGGCGAGTTCAGCCGCCGTATCCTCGTCGAGCGCGAATTCGATGAACTCGACGTCGACGAGCCCGGTGCGCGGCGGCAGATGCGGAGCGGTCTGGTCGGCCAGCGCGATCAGCGAGCGCATGCCATCCGTGGCCAGCCGCCGGGCCGAGCCGGCGCGGAACTGGTCGTTGAAGATCTCGTGCGAGAGCGGCCCGGAATAGCCGGTCTGCGCGATGGCCCGGACGAAATCGGCGACGGCAAGATCACCCTGACCGGGAAAACAGCGGAAATGCCGGCTCCAGCTCAGCACGTCCATGTCGAGCTTCGGCGCGTCGGCGAGCTGGACGAGGAAGATCCGGTCGCCGGGAATCGAGGCGATCGGCCCCAGCGGCGACTGGCGCGCCAGCGTGTGGAAGGAGTCGAGGATCAGCCCGATGCGCGGATGGTCGGCCCGGCGCACGATTTCCCAGGCGTCACGGTAATCGTTGACGTGGCGGCCCCAGGCGAGCGCCTCGTAGCCGACGCGCACGCCGTAGCGCGCAGCGAGATCGCCCAGTTCGTGAAGGTCGGCCGCGGCGCGGTCGATCCCGCCCAGCCCCTGCGGCGAGACATTCGAGCAGATCAGCATCAGCTCGGCGCCGAGTTCGTTCATGATCGCGAATTTGCGCTCGGCCCGGGCGAAGGTCCGCGCCCGCAGCGGTTCCGGCATGCCCTCGAAATCGCGGAAGGGCTGGAAGGCCGAGATCGTCATGCCAAGATCGGCGATCATGCGGCCGACATCGCGCGGGCCGCCGTCGAAGGTCAGGAAATCATTCTCGAAAACCTCGACGGCATCGAAACCGGCGGCGGCAATCGCCTGGAGCTTCTCGGGCAGGTCTCCGCTGAGGGAGACGGTGGCGATCGAGGTCGGGTTCATGCAGCTTGTGCCCTTGCCTGTCCTGCGATGGTGACGAGGCCGCCACGCCGCGCAGCCTCGCTGACGGCCTCGACGACAGCAAGTGTGCGCGCGGCGTCTGCGGCGTCGGTGATCGGCGCTTCTGTGCCGCGGATCACAGCGCAGAAATGCCGGATCTGCTCGGCCAGCGGCTCAAGCGGCTCGACCGCGAGGCTCTCCCGCAGCAGCGGTTCCCACCAGCCTTGCCTGCCCTCATAGTGCCAGCGTTCGAGCCCGGGCAGCGACAGCGAGCCTTCGCTCCCCGCGATCAAGTAGCAATGCCCCTCGCGCTGCGGATACGCCTTGTTCTCGCCTGAGGAGAGCTCCCAGCTCCAGGGCGAGGGCGTCGCGTCCGAGACGGTTGCCGTGCCGAGTGCCCCATTGGCGAAGCGGAAGATCAGCGCGGCGGTGTCCTCGACTGCAAGGCCACGCGCGGCGTTCGAGGTCATCGCCTGCACGCTGTCGATCTCGCCGCAGATGAAGCGCAGATTGTCGATGTCGTGGATCAGGTTGATCAGCACCGGCCCGCCGCCGGGCTCGCGCCGCCAGGCGACGTCGAAATAGTCGTCCGGTTTGCGGATCAGGAACAGCGCGTTGACCGCGACCAGGCGCCCGAGCCTGCCTCCCTGCACGAGCTTGCGCGCCGCCTTGACGATCGGGTTGTGGCGTCGGTGATGGCCGCCGAGCACGGGCACACCCGTGCGCGCCTGAACCTCGACCAATTGCCGCGCCGCAGCCACGCTCTCCGCCAGCGGCTTCTCGATCAGCACGGGAACGCCGGCTTTCAGACAGTCGATGGCGCCCGGCACATGCATGGCGTTGGGCGTGGCGATGATCGCGCCATCGGGCTTCATCGCGGCCAGCATTTCGCCGATCGAGGCGAACCATGGTGTGCCGCGTTCTGTGGCGAGCGCCCTGGCGCCATCCGTGGGGTCGCAGATCGCGGCGCAGTCACAATCCTGCGAAGCGTCGAGGCGTTCGAGATGCGCCCGACCGATCAGCCCCGCGCCGACGAGGGCGATGTTGAGGCGGGGGCTCATGCCGACCTTCTCGCGCTGGAACCGCGACGCCACTCCCTCCCCCCGCTTGCGGTGGGGAGGGCTGCGGTGGGGGGCAGTGCCGCTCGGCAAGCCGCTTCAGGACGGAGCTCCGGCTTTCCGGCCCCCCACCCTGACCCTCCCCGCCGCATGCGGGGGGAGGGAGTAGGGTGGCGGCTCGTCATGAGGAGGCGGCCCATCACGCCGCCTCCGTCAGTGCGCCGCCGAGAAACAACTGCGCGACGCGCGGGTCAGCGAGGATCTCGGCCGCCGGGCCCTGCATCCGCGTCTGGCCGAGTTCGAGCACGAGGCCTTCATCCGAGATCTCGAGCGCCGAGCGCGCATTCTGCTCGATCATCAGGATGGTGACGCCCTTGGCGCGCAGATCCATCAGGATGCCGAAGGTTTCCTGCACCAGCATCGGCGACAGGCCGATCGAGGGCTCGTCGATCAGCACGAGCTTGGGATCGAGCAGCAGGCCACGCACGATCTCGAGCTGCTTCTGCTGCCCGCCCGAGAGTGTCGAGGCCTGCACGTCGGCCTTGGCCCGCAGCGCCGGGAAGCGGTCGAGCGCCGCCTCGATGCGTTTGGGCATGTCCGTGATATGCGAACCCGCCGCGACCGCGCCCAGCTCGATATTGTGGCGCACAGACAGTTCCGGGAAGATGTTGCGCCCCTGCGGGACGTAGCAAATCCCGGCCTCCAGCAGCTTGCGTTGGCTCCAGTTGGTGATCTCGGTGCCCTCCAGCCGGATCTGGCCCTCGCGCACCCTGAGCAGCCCGAAGATCGCCTTGAACACGGTCGATTTGCCGGCGCCGTTGGGGCCGATCACGGTGGTGATGGCGGCGCGTGGCACCTTGAACATGGTGCCGTTGAGGATGGTCATGGCGCCGTATCCGCCGACCACGCCATCGAGTTCGAGGATGGGTGTGGTCATGGCGTGAGCCTCCTTTCGGACTGCACTGCGCGAGATCGGCAAAGCTCTTCCCCTCCCCCTGGTGGGGAGGGGATAGGGGTGGGGGGCGAGCGACTGGGTAAATCGCTGGACAGCAAAACTCCTCCGCCGGCGCGTTCGATCCGAAGACCGCTCACCAGGCGGGTCGCCCCCCACCCCCAACCCCTCCCCACGAGGGGGAGGGGAGTTGCCGTCGTCGTGCTCCTCATGAGCCTCAATGCCCCAGATACGCTTCGATCACGGCCGGGTTGGCCCTGACCTCGGCAGGCGTGCCTTCCGCCAGCACCTTGCCCTCGGCCAGCACGATGACGCGCGAGCACAGGCTCATGACGAAATCCATGTTGTGCTCGATCACCACGAAGGTCGCGCCCTGCTCGGCATTGATGGCGCGCAGGCGCTCCTTGAGGTCGCCCAGCATGGTCAGGTTGACGCCGCCGGCCGGCTCGTCGAGCAGCACGAGGCGTGGGCCGGCCATGAACGCCATGGCGGCATCGAGCAGCTTCTGCTGGCCGTAGGAGAGCCCGCCCGCCTTGGCATCCGCCAGATGGCCGAGCTTGAAGAAGCCGATCATCTGCTCGGCCTTTTCCGTCAGCCCCGCATCGCGCGCGCCGAACAGCCGCGACAGCATCGAGCCCTCATGCTCCTGGCCCGCGAGGATCAGGTTCTCCCGCACAGACAATTCCGGGAAGACCTGCAGGAGCTGGAAGGTGCGGCTGACGCCGAGCCGGTTGAGATCGGACGGGCGCATATTGGTGACCTCCCGCCCGTCGAGCTTCACGCTGCCTTCGGTTGGCTCCAACTGGCCGAGAATGCAGTTGAACAGGGTCGACTTGCCGCAGCCATTCGGCCCGATGATGCCGAGAATCTCGCCCTCATTCACCGAGAAGGAGACGCCGTTGACCGCCTTGATGCCCCCAAAAGCCTTGTGCAGGTTGCTGACTTCCAGAACTTTATTACTTGGAGAGACCTGGTTCATCGGCTGTCTCCCCGCTTGCCGGTGAGCTTCGCCCAGGCGCGCTCCAGCAGGCCGCTCACCCCTTGCGGGCAGGCGATCAGCAGCAGCATCACGATGGACGCGAAGATGATCAGATAAAGCGATCCGGCGAAGCGCAGCCATTCCGGCAGCACCACGCCGAGCAGCGCGCCGACGAAGGGCCCGAGCAGGTAGCCGGACCCGCCCGCCACCACCATCAGCAGCAGGAAGAAGCTTTGCGACAGCGAGAAGGGCGAGGGGTCGATGAACTCGACCAGCGGCGCATAGAGCGCCCCTGCAAAACCCGCATAGGCGGAGCCGATGGCGAAGGCGAGCAGGGTATAGGCGCGGGTGTCGATGCCGAGGCTCGCGGCCCGGATAGGGTTCTCGCGGAGCGCGGTGAAGGCGCGGCCCCAGGGTGAGCGGATCAGCCACCACAGCGCCACCGCCAGGATGAAGGTCACCGCTACGACGAAGCGGTGGAATTCGAGCGCGCCGAACAGCTTGATCCCGAAGAAATCCGGCCGGTTGATGTTGGAGATGCCGAAGACGCCGCCGGTGAGCCATTGCTCGTTGCGCAGGATCAGCCAGATCAGCGTCGAGAAGGCGAGCGTGACGAAGGCGAGGTAATGCGCCTTGACCCTGAGCGCCGGGAAACCGAGCAGGATGCCGACCGCGAAGGTCAAGAGCCCCGACAGGGCAAAGGCGGCATACCAGGACACGCCGGCCTTGGTCGTCAGCAGCGCCGTCGTATAGGCCCCTAACCCCATGAAGGCGGCCTGCGCCAACGACTTCAGCCCGGCATAGCCCAGCGTCAGGTTGAGCCCCATCACGGCGATGCTCATCACCAGCCAGAGCGACAGCACATAGGTGCCGTAGCGGCCCATCCCGACCGGCGCGAACCACAGGATTGCGGCGCCGATCACGAGGGTGAGAAAGGTGCCGTCGATCGTGCCGGCAATGCCGGGCAGCCGGGCGAGGCGAGGGGAGGCCGTCAGGCGCCCGTTGGTCGCGGGCTGGGTTGCGGGCGCGCTCATACACGGCGCTCCTCTCTGCGGCCCATCAGCCCTTCGGGCTTGAGCAGGATGATGACGACGAGCAGCACGAGCGGCACGGCGAGCCGGTAGGAGCTGGAGATGTAGGCGGCGGCCATCGAATCGACGATGCCGACGACGAGCCCGCCGACGAGCGCGCCGCGCACCTGGTTGAAGCCGCCGACGATCGCCGCGATGAAGGCGAAGAGGCCGATGACCTCGCCATTGGAGAATTTCGCCAGATAGATCGGCGAGATCAGCACCGAAGCGACGACCGCGAGCGCGGCATTGATGACGAAGGTTAAAAGCACCATGCGCTCGACCGGGATGCCGAGGATGCGCGCCACCGTCGGGTTCTGCGCCGTTGCCTGCATCTGCCGGCCGAGCCGCGTGCCGCCGACGAACCATTGCAGCAGGCCAATGACGGCGAAGGCGCAGGCGATGATCGCGAGATGCTGCAGAGAGATTGCCGCGCCGAAGACCTCGATCGTCTGCGTCGGCACGAAGGAGGGGAAGTTCTGCGCCTCGGCCGAGAAGCCGTCCTTGGCGCCTTCCTTCATGATGATCGACAAGGCCATGGTGGCGATGGCGAGCGGCAGCACGCCATGCCGGATCATCGGATCGACCACGGCGAGCTTGAAGCCGATGCCGAAGATCGCAATGAAGGCGGCAATTCCGATCAATGCGCCCAGCCAGACCGGCGCGCCGAACAGCTTGATCGCGAGCAGCACGAGCACGGCCGGCAACATCACGAACTCGCCCTGCGCGAAGTTGATCGTCTGCGAGGTCTGCCAGACCAGCGTGAAGCCGATCGCGGCGAGCGCATAGATCGCCCCCGTGGCGATGCCGGCGATGAGATAGGCAATGAATTCGGCCATGGCGGTCTCGCTCTTCTGATGAGCGGTTGAAGAAAGGCGAGGGCGGCTCGACCTGAGCCCCTCCCCACGAGGGGGAGGGGTTTAGGTCGCGGTTTCCCGGCCCCTTACGGCCTGATCTTCGGCAGCGTTGCGTTGATCACCTGCTTGCCGTTGATGACCTCGGCGAGGAAGCTCTCGCGGTCGAGGTCGCCATTCTCCTCGATGGTGGTCTCCATCAGGATGCCGGGCTCGTCCGAGGGCTTGATCGTTGCGCCGCGCAGCGTGTCGGCGACACCCTTCTTGTCGAACTTCTTCTGCTTTTCGGTCGCCCATTTGACCATGTAGACGGCCATGTAGCCCTTCAGGCCGTTATGGTCGGAGGCGTAGTTGTACTTCGCCTGGAACTTCTTGCCGAACTCCTGGAAGGCCGGGATCGGCGCGTCGATCGACAGCCCGACATGGCCGCGGACGCCATTGGCGGCCTCACCGGCGAGTTCGATCACCTTGGCGCCGAGCAGCGTCGTTTCGCCGACCATCGGCTTGGTGATGCCCTGCTGCTTGGCGGCGCGCAGGAAGCGAGCGCTCTCCTCCTCGTTCAGATAGACGAAGACCGCATCGGCATTGGAGTTCTTGATCTTGATCGCGTCAGCCGCGAAATCGGCCTGGCCCTGTTCGGTCGCGACATCGGCAGCGACCTTGATGCCGGCCTTTTCAAGCTCGGGAATGATCGCGTCGCGACCGCCCTTGCCGAAGTCGTTGTTGACCCAGACGACCGCGACCGAGCCGGCCTTGACCGTGTTCTTCAGGTAGTTGGCGATCTTGGGCATCGCTGCCGTCTGGCTGAGCGAGGTGCGGAACAGGAACTGGTTGCCCTGCTTGGTCAGTCCGGCCGCCTCGCCGCCGACGAGCTGGGCGATCTCGGCCCGCTGGGCGATCTGCATCGAGGCGCCGATCGGGCCTGAGAAGACCGGGCCGAGCACGGCATAGGTGCCTTCGTCGATGGCGCGCTGCACGGCAGCGCGGGTGTTCCCCGGATTGGTCTGGGTGTCGTAGTGGACGATCTCGATCTGCTTGCCGAGGATGCCGCCCTTGGCATTGATGTCGGCGACGGCGAGGTCGATGCCGTTCTTCCAGTTGGTGCCGGCGGTGGCGCCGGCGCCCGACAGCTCGACGACATCGACGAGCTTGACCTTGTCCTGCGCCGAGGCCGGCAGGGCAAGCGCGGTCGCCAGCGCGGTGGCGATGATCCATTGGGTCTTCATAAGGCTGTCTCCTCCAGGGTTTGGCTTGGTGTTCTTGTTGGTTTCTTGGTCGCCCGGCTGTCGCGGGTCGTTCGTCGTTCGGATGATCTCAGGCTGCTTTGTGGCTCGCCTCCTGTGCGGCCAGGGCTCGGTCGAAGGCCTCGGCGATAGCCCCGGCCGGGGGCTGCACGCCGGTGAACAGCGTGAACGCGTCGACGGCCTGGTTGATGCTGAGCTCGCGGCCCGTCATCACCATGGCGCCCGCTGTCTGCGCGGCTTTGAGCAGCGGTGTCCAGAGCGGATGATAGACCGCGTCGGCGACCCATTGAGACTTGTGGATGAGGCCGGCCGGAATCGGGCTGTCGCGGTTGGGCAGCATGCCGATCGGCGTGCCGTTGACGAGGCCTGCCGTGCCGGCCGCCGCCGCCTCGACGCTGGTGCAGATCTCGACGCGTGCCCGCGCGCCGATCTGGGTGGCGAGCGCCTGCGCCTTGGCGGGGTCGCTGTCGAACAGCTTGAGATGGCCGACGCCGCAGCCGACGAGCGCAAAGCCGATCGCCTTGCCGACGCCCCCCGTGCCGATGATCGCGACCGGCGCGTCGCCGTCATCGCGGTTAAGCGCGCGATAGGCCGTGGCGAAACCCGTCGCATCGGTGTTGTGGCCGGTCAGCACCCCGTCCCGCGCCACGACCGTGTTGACGGCGCCCATGGCGGCCGCCTCCTGCGAGAGCGCGTCGAGCAGCGGAACGACTGCCTCCTTGTAGGGATAGGTCACATTGACGCCGGAAAAGCCCATGCGGCGCACGCCGTCGAGCATGGCGACGAGATCGTCGCGGCCCGCACCCGCCACCTCGATCAGGTGGTAATGCAGCGCGAAACCTGCCGCCCGCGCTGCCGTCTCATGCATGGCAGGCGCGGCCGAATGCGCGATCGGCGAGCCAATCAGCCCGAGCAGCACGCGCTTCGTCCGGTTGGCGATGGGAATGCCCGGCATCGTCTCGTCCCTGTTGGGCTCGCCCGTCTTCTCGGCAGGCGTTGCCGCGTGGAGAATAGGCCGATCGGGCCTGATAACGCGATAACCAATTGGTGTCGGTTACCTAACCTGATGTTATCTTTCCAGCGGTCCTTGCGGCCATGGTCGCGCGCGGCCTGACGACCGCATCCATCTCCTGCCGCAGCAGGGCCACGAAGGTTTCCGCATAGAGGGACGGGGCCTTGTCGTTCTTGATCGCGACATAGGTCTGGAACTGCGTCGGCTCGGCGATCGGGATAGCCACGATGCCTTGCATCGAGCCATGTGCGACGGTGAACTGGTCGATCACGGCGATGCCGAGCCCGGCGCGCACCAGCGAGCAGACCGTGGTGCCGAAGCGGGCCTTGATGACGATGTCGTAGCCGAGCCCCTGCCGGCTGAAGATCTCGGCCATGATCCGGCCATAGGGATCGTTCGGATCGATGCCGATCAGCTCGTGGCGCACGATCTCGGCCGCCGAGATCACCTCGCGCCCGGCCAGCTCATGCCCTTCCGGGACGATGCAGAGCAGTTCGCCGATGGAGAGCGGCACGAAATCGATGCCGGGATGGTCGAGCTTGTAGCTCATCGCCGCGATCTCGCCCTTGCCGAGCAGGAGATAGTCGAGCGCTTCCTCGATCTTGAGGATGTTGATGTCGAGGCGCAGATCGGGATGCTTGCGCTTCAGCTTCTCGATCGCGCGCGGCACCATGACGTGGCAGATGCTCGGCACCGAGCCGATCCTGAGCTCGATATCGCCGCCGCGCTCGATCCGCGCCAGCGTGTAGTGCAGGTCGTCGACCTTCTTGTAGACCCCGTTGATCTGCTCGAAGATGTCGTTGGCTTCCGGCGTCGGCACATAGCGGCCGTGCCGGCGCTCGAACAGCTTCAACCGCAGCGTCCGCTCGGTATGCTTCATCAGCCGGCTGATCCCCGGCGACGAGACCGCGAGCAGCTTCGCCGCGCCGCTGATCGTCCCGGCGATCATGATGGCGCGGATCACCTCGATCTGTCGCAAGGTGAGCATGTCGCGCTGTTCCCTCGTTCGAAGGCCAACGGAGGCGGGCTGTGCGCGGCTGTCAAGCGGACCTCTGATTATACGTCATGCAGACAAAGCCACGCGGGTCGTGCCCGATCTCGATGACGGGCGACAGCAAGTCGCGCTATTTTGAAGAACTTGGGTTGGAGATTTGGCACGATGGCAAAGATCGTCTTCGGAATGAATCAGTCCTTGGACGGCTATGTCGATCATCAGGAGTTTGCTCCCGATCCCCTGCTCTTTCACCACTGGACAGAGCATGTGCGCGGCCTCGCGGGCAGCGTGTATGGCCGCCGCATGTACGAGATCATGCGCTATTGGGACGAAGACGACCCTGCGTGGACCCCGGAGCGCCGCGATTTCGCGGTGGCTTGGCGGAAGCAACCGAAATGGGTCGTGTCGCGCTCGTTGAAATCGGTTGGCCCCAACGCCACGCTTGTCGAGGGCGACGTCGAGGCGACGATCCGTGGGCTGAAGGCACAACTCGTTGGGGAGATTGCCGTTTCCGGCCCGGACTTGGCTCGAAGCCTGACCGAACTTGGCCTCATCGATGAGTATCGACTCTACCTCCACCCGGTTGTTCTGGGGGGCAGCAAGCCCTTTTTCGCCGGCTCCCGGCCGCGGCTTCGCCTTGTGACCAGCGATGTCATCGGCAGGGACACGATCAGGCTGACATACGTTCCTGCCTAGTCGCGCCAAGTGTTCAACGGATCGGGCGCCGCTCAGTCCGGCGTCGGCAGCGCCTTAGCCTTGCGGTCGAGATACTGCAGCGTCGGCAGGGCCTTGGCAGCGAACCTCTTCAATTCAGGGTCTGAACCGCTCTCGGCATAAGCCGCGACCAGCGCCACAGTTTCCTGCTGCGCGGCGCGCTGGGCAGCGACATAGGCCTTGTCGAATTCCGGCCCCTGCATCGACGAGAGATCGCGCAGCATGTCGAGATGGCGGCTATCGGGGCGCTCCGGCAGCGCGATGTCGGAACGCCGCGCCGTAATCTGCCTCAGGCTGCTGCCGGTCGTGCCGTGATCATTCGCGAGGCGATGGGCGAAACTCTTGATCTCGGGTGAACTCGTCTTGTGCAGGGCGAGCGTCGCCGACTCGACCCCGAACATGTTCGCGACCGCGGCTTGGGCCGCGAAGTCCTGCGGCAGCAGCGACGTCTGCGCGGAGGCAGAGGAGGCGCTGAGCACGGCTGCCGTGACGATCGGGAGGAGCAGTCTCATCGCGGTCGATGCCTTTCCATGGTCGCTGGGGAGCATGGTCGAGCAACCCGGGAGGGCAGGCGGGGTTCCGAAAAACCTGCCTGCGCCACGCTCAAGGCTTCGACCAGACCGCGAGTTCGTAGCCGTTGGGATCGCTGAAATGGAAGCGCCGCCCGCCGGGGAAATCGAACGCCGGCTTCACGATGCGCCCACCCGCCGCCTCGATCCGGCCTTGCGTCGCGGCGAGGTCGTCGGCGTAGAGGATGACCAGCGGTCCGCCCGGTTTGGGCGTCCCTTGCGTGGTGAAGCCGCCTTCCAGCCGTCCGTCGGCGAAGGCGCAGTACTCTGGTCCGTAGTCGGTCATCGTCCAGCCGAAGGCGGCTGCATAGAAGTCCCGCGCCCGGCCGAGATCGGCGACGTTAAACTCGACATAGTCGATCCGCTGGTCGTTTTCGGACGCTGTCATGCAGTTGTGCTCCCTGATTGAGTCCCGCCACGAAACGTCAGTCTGCCGTCCGCTCGTGGCGGGAGTGTGAGGCGGTGCTGCCTTGCCGGGGGCGGCCGCTCCGTTTAGCAGGGTGGCATCGAGGACACGGCTCGTGCAGGGTGCGGGCCGGATCGATCAAGACAAAACGATACACGAAGCCGGGGACGAGACGCATGCCGACCACGAACGAGACCCTGCGCGATGCGCTGGTTGCCGCGCGCCGCGACAAGGCCCTGATCGAGATGACGGAGCAGCCGGTTCCCGCGTCCTTCCTCGAAGGGCTGGGCGTGCAGGCTGCGATCGCCAAGCGCCTCGGCCATGCCGAAGCCGGCTGGAAGGTCGCCATCGCCGAGGGCGGCTTGCCCGTCGCCGGCCTGATGCCGGGGCCTTATCTGGCGCCGGGAGACGTTTATGACGGCGCGATCGGTGCCGAGCTCCGCGTCGAGATCGAGATTGCGCTCAGGCTCGCCAGAGACGTGCCGATGCGGCCGGGCCAGCCCTATTCGCGTGCCGAACTGCTGGGCCATTGCGACAAGGCCTATCTCGGCATCGAGATCGTCGAGAGCCGCCTCGCCAACTGGCAGGGCGTGCCCTTCGCGCTCTGGCTCGCCGACGCTCTCGGCCATGGCGGCTACTATCTCGGCCCGGAACTCGACATGAAGGTGCTGGACGACCTGACCGGGCTCGGCTGCTTCATCTCGCTCAACGGCGTCACGATCTACGACCAGGCGGCGGTGCATGGAAACGGCGATCCGATGGCGCCTTTCCTCGCCTGGGCAAACCGCAAGGACGAGCTGATGGGCGGCTTGCGCGCCGGCCAGATCGTCACCACGGGCAGCCTCTGCGGCGGGGTTCTCTCGCCGGGCAAGGGCGAGATCGTCACCAAGCTCAGCCCGCTCGGGACAGTATCGCTGACGCTTCGCTAGGATGTGTCGCTCGACCTTGTCGATGATCGCAAGATCATCGACATTGCGAGCGATCACGCTCTGAACACAGTTAGACCTCAATCGTTGCGTGCTGGTGGCGTTGTCTGGAGGCTGGATGCGG